>NZ_JBWKEI010000004.1:0-474961 GCF_056435525.1 Streptomyces sp. NPDC043908
CCCCCGCCGCGTTCCGCCTCACCGGGGCTCACCACCCGGACCCTCGCGACTCACCGGAGCTCCCTGGGAGTCGCTGGGATTCGCTGGGACTCCCCGGGGACTCACCGGGCCGCTCAGGGGGCATGTTTCACGTGAAACATGCCCCCTGGGCCGGCTCGCTCGCCGGCCGCCGTGTCAGCGCAGCTCGGTGATGTCCAGCTCCCCGTCCGCGTACTGCTTGCGGATCACCTTCTTGTCGAACTTCCCCACGCTCGTCTTCGGCACCGACTCGACGATCGTCCACCGCTCCGGCAGCTGCCACTTGGCGACCGACCGGGCGAGGAAGTCCTTGAGGGCCGCGTAGTCGGCGCTCGCCCCCGGCTTCAGGACGACCGTGGCCAGCGGGCGCTCGCCCCACTTCTCGTCGGGGACGGCGACGACCGCGGCCTCGGCGACCTCGGGGTGCGCCATCAGGGCGTTCTCCAGATCGACCGAGGAGATCCACTCCCCGCCCGACTTGATGACGTCCTTGGCGCGGTCGGTGAGCGTCAGATAGCCGTCCGGGCTGATCACACCGACGTCGCCGGTCTTCAGCCAGCCGTCCTCGCTGAACTTGTCGGCGGGCCGGAAGTCCTCGCCGCCCGCGCCGCCGTAGTACGCGCCCGCGATCCAGGTGCCCCGGACCTCCAGTTCACCGGCCGACTCGTTGTCCCAGGGCAGGATTTCCCCGCCGGGACCGGTCAGCCGCGCCTCGACGCCCGCCGGGAAGCGGCCCTGGGTGACCCGGTAGGGCCACTCCTCCTCGGCCGAGAGACCGGCCGGCGGGTTGGCCATGGTGCCCAGCGGCGAGGTCTCGGTCATGCCCCACGCGTGGCAGAGCCGGACACCCAGCTTGTCGTACGCCTCCATCAGCGAGGGCGGACAGGCGGCGCCGCCGATGGTCACCCTCACCATCGAGGAGAGGTCCTTGGGGCGCGCGGTGACCTCGGCGAGCAGGCCCTGCCAGATGGTCGGTACGGCGGCGGCGTGGGTGGGCTTCTCGCGCTCGATCATCTCGGCGAGCGGAGCGGGCTGGAGGAAGCGGTCCGGCATCAGCATGTTGACGCCGGTCATGAAGGTCGCGTGCGGCAGCCCCCAGGCGTTCACATGGAACTGCGGCACCACGACCAGGGTCGTGTCCTTGTCGGTGAGCCCCATCGACTCGGCCATGTTGACCTGCATCGAGTGCAGATAGACCGACCGGTGCGAATACACGATGCCCTTGGGGTCGCCGGTGGTGCCGGAGGTGTAGCACATGGCGGCGGCGGTGCGCTCGTCCAGTCGCGGCCAGTCGTACGAGGTCGGGCGGCCCGCGAGCAGCTCCTCGTACTCGTGCACCTGCGGCCCCGCGCCGTCGATGTCGTCGAGCAGCGAACGGTCGCCGGGCCCGGCGACCACGATGTGCTCGACGGTCGGCAGATGCGGCAGCAGCGGGGCGAGCAGTGGCAGCAGCGATCCGTTGACGATGACCACGCGGTCGGCCGCGTGGTTGACGATCCAGATCAGCTGCTCGGCCGGGAGCCGCAGGTTCAGCGTGTGCAGGACCGCGCCCATGGAGGGGATCGCGAGGTACGCCTCGACGTGCTCGGCGTTGTTCCACATCAGGGTGGCGGTCGCCTGACCGTCCTCGACCCCGAGCTCGCGCAGGCCGTGCGCCAGCTGCGCGGCCCGGACGCCGATCTCGGCGAAACTGCGGCGCCGTGGCTCCGCCTCGCCGGTCCAGGTCGTGACCTGCGACTTGCCGTGGATCGTCGACCCGTGGGTCAGGATCCGCGAGATCAGCAGCGGTACGTCCTGCATGGTGCTCAGCACGGCGGCCTCCCGGGGGCGCTACGGTGCGCCACGTGGCGATAAGGGTGTGCCGATTCTGCTCACGTACCGCGCGGTATGTCACTACCCGGAGGTAAGGAATCACCCACGAGACCAAGGTCACGCGGTATGCGGGCCCCCGCGCCCGCTGTCGGTGGCCCGGGTTCCGGTCAGCGGACGGGGGCGAGCTCCGGGTCCTCGCGGAGCTTGCCCAGCGCCCGCGAGACCGCGCTCTTCACCGTGCCGACCGAGACCCCGAGGACCTCGGCGGTCTGCGCCTCGCTGAGGTCCTCGTAGTACCGCAGCACGACCATCGCCCGCTGCCGGTCCGGCAGCTTCATCACGGCACGCCACATCGCGTCGTGCAGGACCTGCTGGTCGGCCGGATCGGGCTCCGGCACCGACTCCGGCTCGGGCAGCTCGTCGCAGGCGAACTCGTCCACCTTGCGCTTGCGCCACTGCGAGGTCCGGGTGTTCAGGAGCGCACGGCGCACATAGCCGTCGAGGGCGCGGTGGTCCTCGATCCGGTCCCAGGCGACGTACGTCTTGGTGAGGGCCGTCTGCAACAGGTCCTCGGCGTCGCTCGGGTTCGCGGTCAGCGAGCGTGCGGTACGCAGCAGCACGGGGCCTCGGGCCCTCATGTACGAGGCGAACGACGGGTACGGCGTCGCCGCCCGGGAGGCGCTGTTGCAGACAGGCGTGGTCATACCTCCACGCTAGGAGCGCCCGCTACGCCACGGATCGGCCCCAGGTCGCGAAGCGGGGTCCCTCTCAGGTTGTACGGGTAGGGGTGGCTGGACCTCCTGAAGGTGGAGGAGGTCCCTGGGCTCCTCAGGGTCGGAAGCGGGCGACCGGGGCATCCACCGTGTTCCGGTCCACCACGAGCCGCCGTCCGCCGTGCGTCTCGGTCACGTTCCCCGCGTACTGGTGGATGCGCCGGTGCGGGCTCCACGCGTCCGCGTGCAGGGTCGGCTCCCCGTACAGGGAGGGCCCCGAGCCCCATCGCGCGAACCACATCACGGACGGCAGGTCGGACTGCCCGGCGCGTCGGGCCTGCTCCATGTGCCGCACCCCGGAGGCCGCGCTGCTGTAGAACCCGGGCAGGAAGCCGCGGCCGCGCACCTCGCGGTTCCAGGCCCGCACGAACGCCAGCGTCGTCCGGGCGCACGCCGCGTTGTTCGCGTCGTACGCCTCCATGTCTAGGTAGAGCGCGCTGCCCTGCTGGATGCCCAGCTTCCCGGCCGCCTCGGCCGCCTCCCTCCCCTCCGCCCGGCCCTGGGGGGCCGAGTCCGCGCTCATCCGCACCTTCCGCTTCGCCTGCGACCGTACGCACGGCGACTGCGAGCCGACGAAGATCGGCAGCACCCGCCAGCCCATCCGGTCCACGTCCGTCAGCCAGCTCCGGTTGAGGTGGTGCTGGACGGGGCAGCCGCGGCCGCGCCCCCCGAAGTAGACGCCGACCCCTCGGTACGACGACGAGGACCGCCAGGCCTTCATCGTCGCCAGCGGTGGTGCCTGGCAGGTGTCGAACGCCGCCCCCTGGTAGTGCACGGCACGCGCCAGCACCGCCGGGCTGTCCACCGAGTCCGCCGGAACGAAGGCGGCTGCGGCGATGTCGGCCGCGTCTGCTGCGTCGGTCGCGTCAGTCGCGTCGGTCTGCGGAGCCGTCGCGGCCGGAGCCGCCGGGGCCGGGGCCGCCGGGGTCGCGGCCGCCGGGGTCGCGGCCGCCGGGACGTCGGGTGTCGGCGCCGCCGACGCGGACGGGCTCAGCGTGAGCAGAGCGGCGAGCGTGGTGGCCACGGCGAGCGGTGGCGTGACGATGCCCAGATACCAGGGCCGGATCGATGTAAGGCTGCGCATAGGGTGAGTGAAAGGCCGTCAGCTCGCGTCGGCCACCGCTCACCCTCGTGTCTCAGCCGTCCGTGCAGGAGATCATCCTTCCGTGTACGGAGGTTCAGCCGTCCGCGCTCAGGATCAGCCCGGAAGTCGGCACACCCGTCCCGGCCGTCACCAGCACGCGTCGGGCGTCCGGTAGCTGATTGACCGCCAGCCCCCTGACCTGCCGGACGGCCTCCGCTATCCCGTTCATCCCGTGCAGATACGCCTCGCCCAGCTGTCCCCCGTGCGTGTTCAGCGGCAATGTGTCCGCCGCCACGAAGTCCGCCGCCTCCCCCGCCCCGCAGAACCCGAACTCCTCCAGCTGCATCAGGACGAACGGGGTGAAGTGGTCGTACAGGATCGCCACGTCGATCTCCGCCGGAGCCAGCCCGGACGTCCGCCACAGCTGGCGCGCCACCACTCCCATCTCGGGCAGCCCGGTCAGGGAGTCCCGGTAGAAGCTCGTCATCCCCTCCTGTCTGCGGCCGGCCCCCTGCGCGGCCGCGGTGATCACGGCGGGCGGGCGGCGCAGGTCCCGGGCCCGCTCGGCCGTGGTGACGACAATCGCCTGGCCTCCGTCCGTCTCCTGGCAGCAGTCCAGCAGCCGCAGCGGCTCCACGATCCACCGTGAGGCGGCGTGGTCGGCGAGCGTGATCGGCCTGCCGTAGAAGTACGCCGCCGGGTTGGTCGCCGCGTGGCGCCGGTCGACGACGGCCACCTGCCCGAACGCCTCCGGCGTCAGCCCGTACGTGTGCAGATAGCGCTGGGCGGCCATGGCGACCCAGGAGGCCGGGGTGAGCAGCCCGAACGGCAGCGACCAGCCGAGCGCCGCGCCCTCGGCGGACGGCTCACGGTGCCGCACCCCGGAGCCGAACCGGCGCCCCGACCGCTCGTTGAACGCCCGGTAGCAGACGACCACTTCCGCCACCCCCGAGGCCACCGCGAGCGCGGCCTGCTGAACGGTCGCGCACGCGGCCCCGCCGCCGTAGTGGATCCGCGAGAAGAACGACAGCTCGCCGATGCCGGCCGCCTGCGCCACGGTGATCTCCGGGCTGGTGTCCATGGTGAAGGTGACCATGCCGTCGACGTCCTCGGGGGTGAGCCCGGCGTCGTCCAGCGCGGCACGCACCGCCTCCACGGCGAGCTTCAGCTCACTGCGCCCCGAGTCCTTGGAGAACTCGGTGGCCCCTATCCCGACGATCGCCGCCTTCCCGCCGAGCGAGTCGGCCCGCCGCACGCTCATACCGCCGCCTCCCCCGCGCCGCCCGTCCCCGACCGGGGGAGGGCGACCGTGACGGTCCCGGTGACGTGGTGGCCCAGCCGGTTCGCCCCCACCACCCGCACCTCGGCCGTGCCGTCCTCCATGGCGGTGACGGTGCCGGTCAAGGTCATGGTGTCGCCCGGATGGTTGGGCGCCCCCAGCCGTATCCGCACCGCGCGCAACCGCGCCTCGGGGCCGAAGTAATCGGTGATGTACCGCCCGACCAGGCCGTTGGTGGTCAGGATGTTCATGAAGATGTCCGGGGACCCCTTCTCCTGGGCGAGCACCGCGTCGTGGTGCACGTCCTGGTAGTCGCGGGAGGCCACGGCCCCGGCGACGATCAGGGTCCGGGTGACCGGGATCTCCAGCGGTGGCAGCTCGTCTCCCGCCTTCATGCCGCGCCCTCCCCTCCCTCGACTCGTTGGGCTTCTTCGGTTGCTCGGGCCTCTTCGGCTTCATGGGCCTCTTGGGCTTCTTCGGTTCCTTGGGCCTCTTCGGCTTCTTGGGCGTCTTCGGCTTCTTCGGTTGCTTGGTCTTCTTCCGCTTCTCCTGAGCCTTCCGATCCTTCCGATCCCTCTGCTCCCTCGGCGAGCAATCCGCCCAGCTCCTCCAGCAGTTCGCCGCCACACCCCAGATACGCGTCGATCTGGCGTCCCCAGAGGAAGTGCCGGTGCACCGGGTGCTCCAGGTCCGCCCCGAGCCCCCCGTGAAGATGCTGGCCCGCGTGGACGACCCTTCTGCCCGCCTCGGACGCCCACCAGGCCGCTGTGAGCGCGTGCGTGCGGTACGGCAGTCCCTGGTCGCGCCGCCACGCCGCCTCGTACGAGGTCACCCGTATCGCCTCGGTGTCCATGTACGCGTCGGCCGCCCTCAGCTGGACCGCCTGGAGGGTGGCGAGCGGCCGCCCGAACTGCTCACGGGTGTTGGTGTGCTCCACCGCACGGGCCAGCGACCCCGCGCACACCCCCGTCTGGAGTCCGGCGAAGGCGGTACGGGCGGTCGCCAGCACGTCCTCGTAGGCGCCGGGCCCCGGGCCGCCGACCCGCTCGCCCCGGGCTCCCGAGAGCGTGAGCCGGCCGGCCGACCAGGGCGCCGTCGTCTCGACCCGTTCCGTCACGTTCCCGGGTGCTCCCGTCCGTATCCACCACAGCGCCCGGTCCCCGTCCGCCACCAGGACGTGTGTGGCATCGCGCAGCCAGGGGACCACCGGCACCACTCCGGTCAGCTCGGCCGTCGGGCCGCCGTCGGTCGAGGCCCGCACCGCCGCGTGCGAGGGGAAGGCGCCGGTCGCCACCGCCGTGCCGTCCCTCAGGGACGGGAGCAGCCGGTCGCGCTGGTCCGGGGAGCCGTGGGCGGCCAGTGCCAGGACTCCGTAGACGCAGCTCGCCGCGAACGGCGCCTGGGCGGTCGTCCGGCCCTGCTCCTCCAGCGCGAGGACCAGTCCGAGCAGCCCCGTCTCCTCGACGGCGCCGGGCAGCCCGGCACCGCACAGGGCCTTCCACAGCTCGGTGTCCGTCCCGGTCCCGGCGGCGGTGAGGCGTTCATGGGTGGAGAGGTCTCCGAAGATCTCCCCGGCCAGCTCACGGACCGCCGCCTCCTCCTCGGTGGGGGTGAAGTCCATCAGCCACCCTCATCCCCTCGGAACACCGGCAGTTCCAGGTCCTCGTCCACCCGGAGGAACTCCAGGCACACGGGCATCCCGATGCGCACCTTGTCGTACGGCACGCCCACCACGTTGCTGATCATCCGCACGCCCTCGGCCAGTTCGATCAGGCCGACGGCGTACGGAGCGTCACCGTCGGCCCCACCCGTGCCGGGCTCGGCGAACCCGGGGAAGCGGGGGTGGTGCATCACGACGTACGAGAACACCGTCCCGGCGCCGCTCGCCTCCACCGTGTCCCATTCCGCCGCCCCGCAGCCGTTGCACCCCGGCAGCCAGGGGAAGCGCAGTTCGCCGCAGCCGGTGCAGCGCTGGATCAGCAGCTTGTGGGCGGCGACGCCGTCCCAGAATCCGGCGTTGTCGCGGTTGACGACCGGTCTCGGGCGCCGCCCCTCGGGGGTGCGGCGGGCCGGGGCGTACTTGAGGATCCGGAAGCGGTGCGTGCCCGCGAGCTCGCCGTTCGCGCGGACGTCCATCCGCGTGGTGACGAAGTGGCCCGTCCCGAGCTTCGTGGTCTTCTGCTCCGAGACCGTCTCGATCACCGCGTCATAGGTGATCCGGTCTCCCGGGCGCAGCTCCCGTAGGTACTCCTGTTCGCAGTCGGTCGCGACCACCGAGGTGAAACCGGCGCCGTCGAGCAGCGCGAACAGCTCGTCGTGGGCGCCCGAGCGGTCCGTGTGCCCCGAGAGGCCGCCCATCGTCCAGGCCTGGAGCATGGTGGGCGGGGCGATCGCGTCCGGTCCCCGGTACGCCGGGTTGGTGTCGCCCATCGCCTCGCACCAGTGCCTGATCATCGGTTCGTTGACCAGGTCCTTGCCGACGCCCTCGCGCGCCGCCGACCGCCCCTCGTACGCCTTGAGGCGTCCGTACAGCCCACCCGTGTCAGGGTGCGCGGCCCGCTCGCCCGGGTCCGGGTGCGCGGCCCGCTCGCCCGGGTCCGGGTGCGCGGTCCGCTCGTTCCCGTCCGCGATACGCCCCGGCGAGCGCGTGGACACGTCCTCGGTCATCTACCTCCGCCCCCTCTTCATCCCGAGCCGCATCGTCGCGACGATCTCCCGCTGCACCTCGCTCACCCCGCCCCCGAACGTGTTGATCTGCGCCGCGCGGTTCATCCGCTCCAGCTCCCCGTCCCCCACGGCGCCCGGCGACCCTCCCCGCACCAGCGCCGTCTCCCCCGAGATCTCCTGGCACATTCGATACGTCTCGACCGCCGATTCCGTTCCCGCGAACTTCACCCCGGCGGCGTCCCCGGGGGCCGGTGAACCGGCCCCCACGTCCCCCACCAAACGCCAGTTGAGCAGGCGATTCGCCGCCAGCCGGGCATGTGTCTCGGCGATCCTGAAACGCACCCACGGCGCGTCAACCCTGCGCCGACCGGTCACCGGATCGGGGGTACGGGCGCGGTGCAGCGCCGCCTCGAAGAACGCCTCGGCCTGCATGCCGATCGCGGCGAGCGCGACCCGCTCGTGGTTGAGCTGGTTGGTGATCAGACCCCACCCGCCGTTCTCCTCCCCGACCAGGTTCGCGGCCGGAACGCGGATCCCGTCGTAGTACGTGGCCGTCGTCGTCAGGCCGCCCACGGTGTGGATCGGGGTCCAGGAGAAACCGGGTGCGTCGGTCGGAACGAGGATGATCGAAATGCCCCGGTGCTTGGGCGCCGCCGGGTCCGTACGGCAGGCGAGCCAGATCCAGTCCGCGTTCTGGGCGTTGGAAGTGAAGATCTTCTGGCCGTCGATCAGCCAGTCGTCCCCGTCCCGTACGGCCCGGGTCCGCAGCGAGGCGAGGTCCGTCCCGGCGCCCGGCTCGCTGTACCCGATCGCGAAGACCAGCTCGCCGGCGAGGATCCGGGGCAGGAAGAACGCTTTCTGCTCCTCGGTCCCGTAGCGCATCAGCGTCGGCCCGACCGTGTTGAGCGTGACCATCGAGACGGGGGCGTCGGCGCGGTACGCCTCGTCGAAGAAGACGAACTGCTCGTCGGGCCCGCGCCCCTGGCCGCCGTACTCGACGGGCCAGCCGAGCCCCAGCATCCCGTCGGCGCCGATCCGGCGGAGCAGGGCGCGTTGGGCCGCGGGGTCGTCGGCGGCGGGACCGGGGCCGGCCGGACCGGGACCGGCCGGACCGGGACCGGCCGGACCAAGGCCAGTGGGACCGAGGCCGGTCGGACCGTGGCCGGTCGGGTCGGCCCCCGCAGGATCGCCGTCTTCACGGTCGCCGCCCTGCGCGGCTTCCGTGCTGCCCGTGCCTTCCCCCATGACGGTGCGGAAGTAGGAGCGGAGTTCGGCACGCAGGCGTTGCTGGCGTTCGGTCGGGGCGAGGTGCACGGCGGCGGCCTCCGGGGTCCGGACGTACGCGTACGAGTCGGGGTTTCTGACTGTCCGTCAGATACGGCACCCGTGTCAATGCCCGCGCTGACGCGCCCCCCGCCCCCACCGCACCCGCGCGGGCATCCACGCGCGCGTAGGCGCACTCACCCGGCCCGGCCGCATGCCCCCGGACGCGCGACCGCCCGGGCAGCCGCGCCGCAGCGCCGCCACCCGGGCAGTCGTCACCCCACTGACCCCGACCCCGAGGGGCCCCGGCTCACCAGAGGTTGGTGAAGTTGACCGACACGTTGTCCTGACGGATCGCCGTGAAGGCGGAGCCGTTCACCTGGGCGGTATTGCTCTGGTTCGAGGCGCCCGAACCCACGGCCTGCTGCTGTGTGGTGGACGAGTTCCCGTTGTTGTTGTGCCCGACCCCGCTCCCGCTGATGGTCGCCACTGCCGCGTTCGATCCGTGGTCCGCAAAGGAGCCGTTGTCCGCGGTGGCGACTCCGGTGAAGAGCCCCACGGCGAGAGGCAGTGCGGCGGCGGCGGCGATGACGCGGGCGGTGCGGATGCTTGCCATGTCTTTTCCTCCAGGAACCAGAAGTACGGCTTTTTCCAGGGAAGTTGGCCGACCGCCCTGGAAGCTGCTGCGGCGTCGCGTCATCAGAGTTGCCCACCGAATCCCCGGCGAACCAGCCCAGTCGGCGCGTTTCGCCCGCAAGCGTGAGGACTTGTCGATAAACCACCAACTTGCTTTCAAAGGCTCCGGAAGCCGTTTGTCGGCCCAGGCGCACCCCGCCGCACACCGGCCCAGCAGGGAGGAGAACCGTTTCAGCACACTTTCGGCCAAACTTCCGCGCCACCCGGCCGCCGCCGGGATGCCGGGCACCCGTTCCCCGCAGGCCACAGACCCACCACCCGCCCCGCCCGAATCGGCGTCCGCGCAGCCCAGGCCCTCATTTCCGGTCACGCGCCGATCCCTTCACCACCCCGTCCCGACCACTCTTCGATCACTCTCCGCTCTCATCCGAACCCGGATCCATTCCCGCTTCCCTTTTTCGAACACTCGTACGAACATAGAAGGCATGGCCACCATCGACCGGCATGCCTCCACCCTGGCCCTCGCCCACGCTCTCTCCGTCGCCGAGCGCGGGCTCCCCGTCATCCCGCTGTCCCGATCGAAGCTCCCCGCGCTGCGCTCTCCGCACCACGGCGAGCCGCAGCCCGCGCTCTGCCGGGGCGAGTGCGGGCTGCCGGGGCACGGGGTTCACGACGCGACCACGGACCCGGTGGCCGTACGCGCGCTGTTCGCGGCCGCGCCCTGGGCCACCGGGTACGGCATCGCCTGCGGCCGCCCGCCCCACCACCTCATCGGCATCGACCTGGACACGACGAAGCCGGGCCACGCGGAACCGGGGCCGGCCGACGCTCCGGGGGGAGCGGGGGCGGGATCGGTCCTGGGGTCAGCTGCGGGGTCCGCTCCGGGTCCGGGTCCGGGGGCTGTCGCGGACGCGCGCGTAGGGGCGGCTGAGGGGACGGTGGAAGAGGCTTCGGTCCCGCCCCAACGCGACCGCCGGGCGGTGCGGCCTTCACCGCCCTCACCGCCCTCGCCCTTCATGCCGCACACGGCCGATCCGCCGCCCGAATCGGTCGCTGCCCTGCAACACCTCGCCCTGCGGCACCTGTTCACGATTCCGGAGACCGTCGTCGTGATCACGCCGAGCGGGGGACGGCACATCTGGCTGACGGGGCCGCCCGACCGGGTCGTCCCCAACTCCGCGAGCCGACTGGCGCCCGGGATCGACGTGCGGGGCGCGGGCGGTTATCTGGTCGGCCCCGGCTCACTGACCAGCAACGGCGTCTACCGGCTCGCCCCGGGCACGGCCCATCTGGCACCGGCCCCCTGCCCCGGCGCGCTCCTCGATCTCCTCACGCCCCCGGCGCGCGCCCACCACTCCCGGGCGCACGGCCCGGACCGGGGCCACGGGCTGGTCCAGTTCGTCCTGGCCGCTCACGAGGGCCAGCGCAACACCCGTCTCTTCTGGGCCGCCTGCCGCGCCTACGAGAACGGCATCGGCGAGGCCCTGGCCGATCTCCTCACCACCGCCGCGGTCCGGACCGGCCTCACCGAGCGGGAAGCCCGGGCGACCATCGCGTCAGCGGCGCGGCTGACCACGGCGTACTGAGGACGGGGGCGACGGTCGCGTACGTACATATCGCGTACGCACATATGGGTAAGGGGCGCTGCCCATGGGCCGACGCCCCTTACCCAGCCGCCGTCGACGCTGGACCGGCATCTCAGCCCGTACGACCCGGGGCGCCCACCTGACGAGGTGTCCCGCGACGAAAAGAGGTGCCCCGGATGTCCGGGGCACCTCTTTTCACGGGCCGTACGACCCGCGCACACGCGGTGGGTGTGGGATTTGAACCCACGGTGACATCGCTGCCACGACGGTTTTCAAGACCGTTCCCTTAGGCCGCTCGGGCAACCCACCCTCGCCCCGGGCCGGCCGACCGGCGGCGGGGCTGCTACAGCCTAGCGGAGGGGTCCTTATGGTGCGGAGGCCCGGCCGGGGGATGGACCAGGCCTCCTTGGGCGGTGCCGAGTTCGCCCCTCGGGCGGCGCGGTCAGCTGTCGCCCATGCGCTCGCCGAGGGTGACCGTGACCGTCGCCTCCTTGCCGTCGCGCTGGTACGTGAGCTGGACCTGGTCGCCCGGCTTGTGCGTCCAGATCTCACTGATCAGCGTCGGGCCGCTGTCGACCACCGTGTCGCCGAACTTGGTGATGACGTCACCGGGCTTGAGGCCCGCCTTGTCCGCCGGGCCGCCCGGCACCACGGCCGCGCTGCCGCCGGACGCCTGCGGGGAGATCTTGGCGCCCTGGCCCTTCTGGTCCATGGCGACGGTCGCGCCGATCACCGGGTAGACCGGCTTGCCGGTCTTGATGAGCTGCTCCGCCACGTTCTTCGCCTGGTTGACCGGGATCGCGAAGCCCAGGCCGATGGAGCCCGCCTGCGACTGGCCGAACCCGCCGCTGCCGGCCGACTGGATGGCCGAGTTGATGCCGATGACCGCACCGCGCGCGTCGAGCAGCGGGCCGCCCGAGTTGCCCGGATTGATCGAGGCGTCGGTCTGGAGGGCGCTCATGTACGAGGCCTTGGAGTTGGCGCCGTCGCTGGAGGACACCGGGCGGTTCTTGGCGCTGATGATGCCCGTGGTGACCGTGTTGGAGAGGCCGAAGGGCGCGCCGATGGCGATCGTCGAGTCGCCGACGGCGACCTGGTCGGAGTTGCCGAGGGCGAGCGGGACCAGGTTGGAGGGGGCGTTCTTGAGCTTGATGACCGCCACGTCGTAGCCCTGTGCGCGGCCGACCACCTCGGCGTCGTACTTCTTGCCGTTGGAGAAGGTCGCCGTCACCTTGCCGCTGGTGGCGGCCGACGCCACCACGTGGTTGTTGGTGACGATGTGGCCTTCCCTGTCGTAGACGAAGCCCGTGCCGGTGCCGCCCTCGCCGTCACCGCCCTGCGCCTCGATCGTCACCACGCTCGGCAGCGCCTTCGCGGCGACCGCCGCGACCGTGCCCGGCTCGCGCTTGAAGTCCTTGGGGGTGTCGGAGGCCGAGACCGTCGTCGACCCACTGGAGCCGTCCTCGCGGTCCGCCGCCCAGTAGCCGATGGCGCCGCCGACGCCACCCGCGACCAGCGCGGCCACCAGGACGGCGGCGATCAGACCGCCGCGGCGGCGCGGGCGCTGCGGCTCGGGAGCGGGCGCGCCCCAGGCGGGACCGCCGCCCGCGCCGCCGTACGCGGGCAGCGCGGGCGGGGGCGTCGGCCAGCCGTCCGCGGCCTGCGGATGCGCGGCGGGCGCCCCGTACGGCGGCTCGGCCGGGACCGGGCCGGGAAGTTGCGCGGTGGCGGGATCGGGCGCGGCCCCGTGCGCGGCGGCCGGGTCCTGCCCGTGCGGCGCCTCCGGCGCGCCCTTCGGCTCCGGCGTCGCGTGCGTGGCCCCGGCGCCGATCCCAGCCCCAGCCCCCGTCCCGGCGTACGCGGCACCGGACTCCGGCGTCGCGTGCGTGGCCGTCGGCTCGGGGGCGGGCGGCTCGGTGGCCGGCGGCGCCGGACGGTCGGGCCCGGGGGACGGGGCCGCCGGGGACGGCGCCGCGGGCTCCTCGGACATCACGGGAGGGGCGGGAGGCGCGGGCGGTGCTGACGACGGGGCAGGCGGGACGGCCGGGGCCGCGGTGCCCTCGTTCTCGGTGCTCACAGCTCTCTCTCCTCGGTTCCACTCAGTCTCGGGGTCGGTATGGTTCGGCTGGGGACGCGACACCGACCATGGTGCGTCAGGGGTCCGACAATCGCGTATCGCACGATGCGGACGTGTGCACATGTCAGCGCTCAGCTTTTCCCACAAGCTGTCAGGCCACTGTAAGCAGGAGCTGTGTATTCGTGCTCCCACCCGCAAGCCGCCCCTGTGCCCCGCCGCAGTGGCACGATGACGCGGTGACCCAAGCACGGCAGCACGACAGTCATACGCCCCACCGGGCCTCCGTCCGGGTGGTGGCCCACCGCGGCGCCTCCGAGGACGCGCCCGAGCACACCCTCGCCGCGTACATGAAGGCGATCGAGGACGGCGCGGACGCCCTTGAGTGCGATGTCCGGCTCACCGCCGACGGCCACCTCGTCTGCGTCCACGACCGCCGCGTCAACCGGACCTCCAACGGCCGCGGCGCCGTCTCCGCCCTGGAGCTCTCCGAGCTCTCGGCGCTCGACTTCGGCTCCTGGAAGGACAGCGAGGAGAGCCCGGACTGGGGCGACCCGTCCTTCACCTCCGTCCTCACCCTGGAACGCCTCCTGGCGCTCGTCGCCGACGCGGGCCGGCGCGTGGAGCTCGCCATCGAGACCAAGCACCCCACCCGCTGGGCCGGACAGGTCGAGGACCGGCTGCTCCAGCTGCTGAAGCGGTTCGGCCTCACGGATCCGCCGCCGGACGGCGAGACCTCACCGGTACGGATCATGAGCTTCTCCGCGCGCTCCCTGCACCGCGTCGCCGCCGCCGCGCCGGACATCCCGACCGTCTACCTGATGCAGTTCCTGTCGCCCCGTCTGCGCGACGGGCGGCTGCCCGCGGGCGCGCGGATCGCGGGCCCCGGCATGCGGATCGTCCGCAACCACCCCGGCTACATCGACCGGTTGCACGCGGCGGGCCACCAGGTCCACGTCTGGACGGTGAACGAACCGGAGGACGTCGAACTGTGCGTACGCCTCGGGGTCGAGGCCATCATCACCAACCGCCCCAAGCAGGTGCTGCACCAGCTGGGCCGCCTCTGAGGCGGCCTCCGGGAGGCTTCGGGTCCTTTGGAAGCGCCACTTCCGTACCCTCCCTCCTCCCCTGGCACACCAGGAAGGGCGGTGACAGGGAGTGCACCGGCGCGTTCGGTCCGTGTGCGGACGTGACGAGTGCGTCACCGGACGCCGGTTGGCCGGTTTCCGGTCCAGTCCATTGGGGCATTCACACCTGGCGTGGGGTGAAGGAGGTCTCGGGGGTGGCGTTGGTGGTGGCACAGGAGGTGCCCACGTCGTCGAGCATGGCCGTGCCCCACGGCCCTGCGGGCGTGGGCAAGGCGAGACACCGGATGCGGGAGCAGCTGCTCGGCAGCGGCGTGTCCGAGCCGGTCGTGGACGATGCCGTACTGGTCCTTTCCGAACTGCTCAGCAACGCCTGCCGGCACGGCAGACCGCTGGGGCGCGCGGACGTGGGCGACGGGGACGTCCGGGCCGCCTGGCGCGTCGACAAGGCGGGGCGGCTGACGGTCGAGGTGACCGACGGCGGCGGCCCCACCCGGCCGATTCCGGCCACACCGTCCGTCACCGCGCGCGGGGGCCGCGGGCTGAACATCATCAGCGCGCTCGCCCAGGACTGGGGCGTACGCGACAGCGCGTCCGGCGAGGTCACCGTATGGGTGATCATCACCGCCGGGTACGACCGTGCGCAGGGGTGCGACAACGGCCTCGGGCCCGTCCCCGACGACTTCGTCGCGCGCGTGGCGCTGCCGAGCCTGGAGTTCGCGGACGTCTTCGACGAACTGGACTGAGCGACGGGCTGGACTGAACAACAAGCTGGACCGGGCAACGGGCTGGACCGGGCAACGGGCTGGACCGGGCGACAAGCTGGACCGAGCGGGAGCTGGACCGAGCGGCGGGTCGGGGGGCGAGTCCCGCGTCCTTGTCTCCAGGCCCCGGGCCCCAGGCTCCGGGGCAGCGAACCCCAGGCAGCGATCCGAGCGCGGCGGGCAGGCCTCGGTTCCCCCCGTCCCCGCCCCGCCGCGGACGACTTGCACCGAGCCGTACGCCGTATCCCGACCGGTACGACTAGGCTCGCGCCCGACCCAGCGACACCGCACCACCGCAGTCGGGAGAGCCACACCATGGCCAAGAAGCGCCCCCAGACGAAGGCCGCAGCGCCACAGCGCAAGAACGGGGCCGGCGCCGCAGGCGCTGATGTCGAGATTCCGGTCGTCGGAGCCCGCGAGCCCTGCCCGTGCGGCTCGGGCCGCCGCTACAAGGCGTGCCACGGCCGGGCCGCCTCGCACGCCGTGACCGAGCTGGTCCAGCGTCCGTTCGAGGGCCTGGCGGGCGAGTGCGACTGGGTCGCGCTGCGCGAGCTGGTGCCCGCCGCCACCGTCGAACTCACCCTCAAGGACGGCCTGCCCGAGGGCGTGCCGTCGGTGACGCTCGCGACCGTGCTGCCGATGGCGTGGCCCGCGCTGCGCCGCGACGACGGCTCGGTGCTGCTCGGCCTCCAGAACGACACGCCGTCCGGCGACATCAGCCGCGACCTCGCGGACACGCTCACGCGCGCGTTGACGGCCGAGCCGGGTACGCCGGTCGCCGCCCAGCGCGTCGACCCCCAGGGCCCCCGGCTCCAGGACCTGCTGGACCCGGCCGCCGCCTTCGAGCCCGCCGTGCACAGCGGGTTCGAGTTCTGGGTGCGGGGCGAAGAAGGCACGGAGAACGCCACTCCCGAGGTGACCGCCTCCCTGGAGCGCGCCAACGCCGCCGCCATCCCGACCGTACGGCTCACGTCGGTCGACTCGTCCTACTGGTGCGAGACGCCCGAGAAGAACCACCTGCGGTGGGTCATGCCGCACCCGGAGGAGCGCCTTCTGGACGCGCTCGCCCGGCTGCACGCGGCCGGCACCTCCTCGCTCGGCGAGGGCACCCGCCTGGTGGGCTCCTTCCGCGCGCACGGACTGACCGTCCCGGTCTGGGACCTGCCGAGCGCGATGACGGCCGAGGAGTGCGAGAAGCCTGCCGCCGCGTTCGCCGAGCGGCTGGCGGCGGCGCTGGCGGACGAGGCTCCGCTCACCCCGGAGGAGCGCCGGGCGCGGGGCGGGCTCACCAACCGCCAGGTGACGTTGAGCTGAGCGTGACCCTTCCTGTCACGGGACAGGTGACCCGCGTCACAACTCCCGGTAGTCGCAGATAAATCGGTGTCCGAATAACCGAGATCGAATTTGCGAATGACAGATCTCTTGTTACCGTTCTAAGAGCCCGGTCGCTGGTGCATCCCCCGTCGCCAGCGACCGGGCCCTTCCATTTCCTCTTCCGGTTCGCCGTATGCGCCCACGTGGTCGCTTACCGCTCAACGAGCCGTGGGTGCCGAGGAGTTGACCGCCCCACCGTCGGGCGCATTGGACCCGGAACGCAGCAGCAGAGGCGCGTCCTCACTTGTTCCGGCGAACTCCGCGACCGCCGAGTACGCGCCAGGTTTTCCCTTCGCCGGTTCCCTCGGGGTCTCGCACACACCCGGCTGATCTCCCGTGCCGACGGCGCAGTTCGTCTGTACGGTGTGGGCGCCCGGCCCCATCAGGGTGAGCACGGAGCGCAACCGTCCGCCCGTGGCGTTGCGGTAGTAGGCGCGCGCCCAGGTGTCGCGCCCCTCGGTCAGCACACAGGTCTGTGCCTCGACGCCGTCGGGCGAGACGAGTTCGGGCCCGCAGTGGGCGGCCGGTTCGACGGGCCCCCGCGCCACGCGCGCGTGGCCGGACGGCTTCGCGTCGCCCGGCACGGAGGGAAACCCCGATCCGGCCTCGGAGACGGACCCCGCATCCGGGGAGTCGGCCGCGGCCGCGGCCCGGCCGCGCGGACCGGGACGGGTGGCGTCGGACCGGGCGGGATCGCCGCCCGCCGACCCGGTGCCCGCCGGCTCCGGCTCCTCGACCTGGCCGGCCGAAGCCGCCAGCGGCAGCAGCACCGCGAACACCACCACGGCCCCGATACCGATCATGCGGAGGTTCACGGCGGCCCACCCATCCCAAGGAATTCCTGCGGTGGGCCGAAGATAGCGACGGAAAGCGGGCGCCCGGTCGTCCGCGCGCCCGTTTCCCGTACAACTGGGGCGCTCTCGCACCCGAACGAGTGACACCGGGTCCCGACGGGAACTCGGCGGCCGTCCTGTTCGCTGTCCTGGTACGCGGACCGGGCCACCGGCTCAGTACGCGAGCCGGGACCCGCCGTCCGGTGCGCTGGTCGCCGCCGTGACCAGCGCGTCCACCACCGCCTCCACATCCGGCAGCCAGGGCCTGGCCGACCCCGGCAGCGGGGCCCGCTCCCAGCGCACCTGCCCCTTGCCCGTCTCGGACGGGGGCAGCACCAGATAGCCGCCCTCTCCGTGGAAGCGGAGTGAACTGGGCACCCAGTCCTTGGAGTAGAGGAGGTCACCCAGCCGTTCCAGCGAGTAAGGAGCGACCAGCAGCGACCACCGGGTGGGAGTCGCCACCACCGGGCCGAGCCGGATGCCCATGTCGTCGAGGACCGCGAGCGCCCGCGCCCCCGAGACGGCCGGGAGGCTCACCGCGCACGGCGCTCTGCCGCCCGTGGCGAGGAGCACCGGGGCGGCCGGGCGGTTGGTCCACCACCAGCGCACCAGGCGCTCGTCGGTCGACGCCGCCAGGAGGCCGGGGTCGAAGGGGTGCGCCCCCGGGACGGCGCACTCGGGGTCGGGACAGGCACAACCGCGGTCCCGGTCGCCGCGGCCCTTGGCCGTCGTCAGTCCCACACCTGGAAGTACGGGCCATTTCCACTCGGTCGCGCAGGTCAGCGCGGCGCCAAGCCGAGCAGCCGTTTCACTGCGCCGGAACCTGAGCCTGCGTCGCCTTCCGAGGATCTCGCGCATGAGCGCTCGTTCCTTTCCGTTGAACGCCGAGGTCCACATCACACCATGTGTGCATCACTTCACTGCGCGTACATGATCGTTGAGCTCTGCGAGCCTGCGGTACGGGTAACCCGTCAGGACCGAGCGGGGGCTGTGACCATTAAAAGCATGGCGAGGGGTGGCGTGCGCGTGGCGCTTGCTGTCCCTTGTGCAAAAAACCCCGCCACTCGGGGATGGGGCGCGGCCGTCGGTTGCTAAGACGCCCTGGACCGCCGCCGGGTTCCGGGACACCGTCAACTGCCCCTGGCCATCACCGAGTACGTACCCAGCCCGCTCGATATGACGCGCTCTTGAATGCCCTCAGTCGACCCCAGAGATGGGCCATAGGGGGCAATTTTCCGCCAAGTTGAACACCCCCTGGACACCAACAATCTCGCCATGACAATGCTGGACATCCCCTTACTTGTGCGTGTACATCTGGATGCATTGATGGCGGCGCAGATTGACATGGGGGTTTGCGATGCTATTGAGCGAAACCGACCGGTCGGAAAGCCGACTGCCATGAGCGCCCCGCACCTGCCGAAAGTGGCTGGAATCGATCCATCCGTTCCGCCTCCCGCGCACACTTCCGCGCCTCTGCCCCCATCCGCCCCCACCGCCTCCGCAGCCCCGGGCGTGGCGATCCAGGACCGGCTGGCCGGGTGGGTCTCCGACCTGACCACCCTGCACGAACTGACCGAACGCCTCGCCCGCACCTCCGTGCTCGACGACGCTCTCGACGAGCTGCTGCGGGCGGGTGCCGCGCTGGTCGGCGCGCGCCGCGGACTGGTCGTCCTGGAGCCCGCCGACGGACTGGGCCCGGCCGTCACCACCGGTCTCGGTCTGGCCCACGCCGACCTCGGCCACATCGAGACGGTCCCGCGCAGCGCCACCCCGTACGGCAGGATCCTCGATGGCCTGCCCGGCGCCGACGGCGGCTCCGACCTGGTCGGCGAGGCGGCCGGCGGCCACACCCCCGACCCGCGCCACCGCGAGGTCGCCACCCGGATCGGCTACGCGGCCAGCTACACGCTGCCCCTGACGACCGACGCGGGCGCCCGCCTCGGCGCGGTGGTCTGGCTCTACGACGAACCCGCCGAACCGGCCGAGCGGCACCGCCACCTCATCGGGCTCTATCTGGGCCAGGCCGCCGAGCACGTCGACCGGCTGGTCGAGCTGGACCGCGCCCGCACCCGGCTCGCCACCGTCACCGAGGAGCTGCTGCCCAGCCGGCTCCCCCGGGTGGCCCGGGTGCGGCTCGCCGCCCGCCACCGCACCGGCCCGCGCGGCGGCGGCGACTGGTACGACGCGCTGCCGCTGCCCGAGGGCGCGCTCGGCCTCGCGGTCGGCTCCGTCACCGGGTCGGGGCCCAGCGCCGTCGCCGCGATGGGGCGGCTGCGCGCCAGCCTGCGGGCGTACGCGGTGATGGAGGGCGAGGACCCGGTCGCCGTCCTCTCCGACCTGGAGCTGCTGCTGCGGCTCACCGAGCCGGCCCGTTCGGCGACCGCGCTCTTCGCGTACTGCGAGCCCGCGCGCGGCAAGATCGTGCTCGCCGGAGCCGGGCACGCGCCGCCGCTGATCGTCGGCGAGCGCCGCACCGAGTACGTGGAGACCTCCCTCTCCGCGCCGCTGGGGATGCTCGCGTGCTGGGAGGCGCCGAGCGTGGAGATCCAGCCCGCGGCCGGAGAAACGGTGCTGCTGTACACCGACGGGCTGCTCCACCGCACCGGCGATCCGATGGACCGGGCCTTCGCCCGCCTCCACGCGGCCGCCGCGAGCGTCCCGAGGGCCGCCCGCGAGGACCCGGACGCGATCGCCGACCACGTGCTGCGGACCGTGCTGCCGGACGGGCTCGACGCCTCGGACGGCGGCGAGGACGTGGTGCTGCTGGCGGCTCGTTTCGCGTAGCGGCCGCCTACGGGGTGTAACAGGTCCTACGGCCCTGGACCCCTTCCCAGCCGCCCGTACGATGGACGGAGGTCCAATGTCGTACTAAGTGGAGGCAGACCGTGGCCGAGCAGCTCACCCCGGAGACCCCGGAAGAGTCGGAAGAGCAGCCGATCAAGCAGCGCAAGAACGGCCTGTACCCGGGCGTGTCCGACGAGCTGGCCGAGAACATGAAGTCCGGCTGGGCCGACACCGAGCTGCACGGGCTGGAGCCGATCGCCCAGGCCGCGCACACCGCCGACCGCCGCGCGGCGCTGTCCGCGCGCTTCCCCGGCGAGCGTCTGGTGATCCCCGCGGGCAACCTGAAGACCCGCTCGAACGACACCGAGTACAGCTTCCGCGCCTCCACCGAGTACGCGTACCTCACCGGTGACCAGACCCAGGACGGCGTGCTGGTCCTGGAGCCCAGGGGCGACGGCCACGAGGCGACCGTCTACCTGCTGCCGCGCTCCGACCGGGAGAACGGCGAGTTCTGGCTGGACGGCCAGGGCGAGCTGTGGGTCGGCCGGCGCCACTCGCTGAGCGAGGCCGAGCAGCTGCTCGGCATCCCGGCCAAGGACGTCCGCGAGCTGGCCGCCGCGCTCAAGGAGGCCACCGGTCCGGTCCGTGTGGTCCGCGGCCACGACGCCGGCATCGAGGCCGCGCTCACGGACAAGGTCACCGCCGAGCGCGACGAGGAACTGCGGGTGTACCTGTCGGAGGCGCGCCTGGTGAAGGACGCCTTCGAGGTCGCCGAGCTGCGCAAGGCCTGCGAGGCCACCGCGCGCGGCTTCGAGGACGTCGTCAAGGTGCTCGACAAGGCCGAGGCGACCAGCGAGCGCTACATCGAGGGAACGTTCTTCCTGCGCGCCCGCGTCGAGGGCAACGACATCGGCTACGGCTCGATCTGCGCGGCCGGTCCGCACGCCACCACCCTGCACTGGGTGCGCAACGACGGCGCCGTGCGCGCGGGCGAGCTGCTGCTGCTCGACGCCGGTGTCGAGACCAACGAGCTCTACACCGCGGACGTGACGCGCACACTGCCGATCAACGGCACGTTCTCGCCGCTCCAGCGGAAGATCTACGACGCGGTGTACGAGGCCCAGGAGGCCGGTATCGCGGCGGTGAAGCCGGGCGCCCCCTACCGCGCCTTCCACGACGCCGCCCAGCGCGTCCTGGCCGAGAAGCTCGTCGAGTGGGGCCTGTGCGGCGACCTGGACGTGGAGAAGGTCCTGGAGCTGGGCCTCCAGCGCCGCTGGACGCTACACGGCACCGGCCACATGCTCGGCATGGACGTCCACGACTGCGCCGCCGCGCGCACCGAGACGTACGTCGCGGGCGACCTGGAGCCCGGTATGTGCCTCACCGTCGAGCCGGGGCTGTACTTCCAGGCCGACGACCTGACCGTGCCCGAGGAGTACCGGGGCATCGGTGTGCGGATCGAGGACGACATCCTCGTGACCGAGGACGGCAACGAGAACCTGTCGGCCTCGCTGCCCCGCCGCTCCGACGAGGTCGAGGCGTGGATGGCCCGCGTCAAGCAGGGCTGACGCCCGGGGCCCCGCTGCACCGGGCCCCGCTGCGTACGTAGTACGCGCGAGTGCGCTCCCGCACCCGTCCTACGTATACGTGAGTGCCGCGGCGAAACCGGCCGCTCCCCGTGCGCGGGGAGCGGCCGCGCCGCGTCCGCCGCCTCTGGGGCGTGCTCACGAGGCGTGGAGGAGGGCACCTTCACGCCATTTCAGGATCTTGTCGAAGCTCACCACGGCGCCTCTGCCCGGCCGGTTGCCGAAGTGGACGTGGTCGGCGAGCTGTTCGATCAGGCAGAGCCCTCTGCCGTGCTCCGCCATGGTGGAGCCCAATGTGCTGTTCATCCGTGCTGCGGTGCGACGGCCTCGTCGTACGGGAAAGCCCGGCCCCGAGTCGGCGACCTCGATACGGCATTTCTCGCCATCCAGATACGCGGTCACCCGGTACGCCGCCGAGGTGCCGGACCCTTCGTCCCCTCCGTGTTCGACCGCGTTCGCACACGCTTCGCCGAGTGCGACCGAGAGGTCGTAGGAGATGTCCGGATCGACGCCCGCGGTCTCCATGGTGCCGAGCAGTAGACGACGTGCGAGCGGAACGCTCGCGGCCTCGCGCCGCAAATGGAGTGACCACCAGATGCTCATGCTCCGGCCTCCTGGTTGCGGCTCGACATACCCCTACGTATTGCCGTAACCCCCGCTCCGTAAGCACGGACTTGACGGGATAGCGCTCATTCGGCGGATGTGTGCCCTCCCGTCGCCGGTGTATGGACGCGGCGCTCGCTCACCCGTCCGGTTTCCGGACAGCCGGGGACGGATGTGATCATCACAGGAATTCGGCACCTTGTGGACCTGCCGTACGGGACGGGGAGGGCTGGTGCGATGATGGCCCCGCCATGTCTGCCCGACACGCCCGACACACCGACGCAGGCGCCGGTCTCCGGCTGCTGAGGGCCGCGCTCTTCGCCGCGGTCTGCGTCGTGCTGTCCGCGCTCGGGCACGCCCTGGCCGTCTGTGCGACCGTCCCGTGGTGGACGCTGCTCGCCGGGTTCCTCGGGGTCTTCGCGCTCGCCTCGGTGCTCGCCGGCCGGGAGCGCTCGCTGCCGTCCATCGCGGGTGCCCTGGCCGCCGGACAGCTCGCCCTGCACACCCTGTTCGGCATCGGCCAGCACACCGCGGCCGCCGCCACCGCCCGGCCGGCCGGGGACGTCTCGCTGCTGCGGCTCGCCGCCAAGCTGGTCTGCGGCCCGGCCGCGACGGCCCGGCTGACGGCCTCGGACGCGCGACGGATCGTCACCGAAGCGGGCCTGCGCCCGCCTTCGGGGGCCCTCCCCGCTCCGCACGGCTCCATGGCGGGCATGACCCCTATGCCCGGAATGACCGGTTCTGCCTCGGCGCACGGCGTCCTGGCCGGACTGTTCCCCTCGCTGCCCATGCTCCTCGGCCACCTGCTGGCCGCGCTGCTGACGGGCTGGCTGCTGCGGCGCGGCGAGGCGGCGCTCTTCGCCCTGGCGCGGCTCTCCGCCCAGGCCGCCACCGCCGCGGCCGAGGGGGCCTGCGTCCGCTCGCTGCGGGCCGCCGTCGCGTTCGTCACGGCGTTGCTGGCCGGTCTGCCCGGGGTTCCCGGCAACGGCCCCGGCCTCCCGCCGGCCCGTCTCGCCATCCCCCTGCCGAAGGCCGGGGAGGCACTCCAGCACTCGGTGATCAGGCGCGGGCCGCCCTCGGCGTACGCCCTCGCAGTCTGACGCGGCCCGCTTCGTCACGGAGACGACACCCGTCCCGGGAGTGGTCCGCGGGGTCCGCGCGCATCCGCGCGCCGGACCGTCCTCACCCACCTCCCTGCTGACTGGAGTGTCCCAGCCATGAACGTTTCCCGCCGTTTCGCCGTCGCCGGTGCCGTCGCCGCCTCGTCCGTCCTGATGCTGGCCGGCCCGGCCTTCGCGCACGTCAGCGTGCAGCCCGAGGGCGCGGCCGCGAAGGGCGGCTACGCCGTCGTCAACTTCAAGGTGCCCAACGAGCGCGACAACGCCCAGACCGTGAAGCTGGAGGTCAGCTTCCCGGCCGACCACCCGCTGGCGTCGGTGCAGCCCGAGGCGCTGCCCGGCTGGACCGTCGAGGTCACCAAGTCCAAGCTCGACAAGCCGCTGACCGTGCACGGCAAGCAGATCAACGAGGCCGTCACCAAGGTGACCTGGAGCGGCGGCAAGATCGAGTCCGGTTACTTCCAGAAGTTCCCGCTCTCCGTCGGCCCGCTGCCCACCGACACCGACAAGCTCGTCTTCAAGGCCGTCCAGACGTACAGCAACGGCGAGGCCGTCCGCTGGATCGAGGAGCAGAAGCAGGGCGCCGAGGAGCCGGCGAACCCGGCGCCGGTGCTCACCCTCTCCGCCGCCTCCGCCGACCACCACGGCGGTGCCGCGCCCGCGTCCGACGACAAGAAGGACGACATGGCCGGGCACGACGACAAGAAGAGCGAGAACTCCGCGGACGCCTCGGACTCCAAGGACAGCGACAGCACCGCGCGTGCCCTGGGCATCGTGGGCATCGTCATCGGCGTGCTCGGGGTGGCCTTCGCCGCGTTCGCGGTGCGCCGCCGGGCCGCGTGATCCCGCCAGGCCCCTCCCTGCGACCGGAAACTCTCCCCATGCGCACCAAGTACGTGCCGTCCGCCATCGCGTTCGCGGTGGCGGCGGCGCTCACCCTGACCGCGTGCGGCGGCAGCGACGACAAGGCCACGAGCCCCGTCACCGATGTCTCCGCCGACACCAGCAAGAAGGCCGGCACCGTGCTCGACCGGCCGTTCACCAAGCCGGACTTCGTCCTGACCGACACCCAGGGCAAGAAGTTCGACTTCCGTGAGCGGACCAAGGGCAGGCCGACCCTCATCTACTTCGGCTACACCCACTGCCCCGACGTGTGCCCGCTGACGATGAGCAATATCGCCATCGCCAAGAAGCGCCTGCCCAAGGCCGACCAGGACAAGCTCCAGGTCGTCTTCGTGACCACCGACCCCGAGCGGGACACCCCCGACTCCCTCGGCAAGTGGCTCACGGCGCAGGACCCGTCGTTCATCGGTCTGACCGGTGACTTCCCGACCATCCAGGCCGGGGCCCGCTCGATCGGCATCGGTATCGACCCGGCGACGAAGGACAAGGACGGGAAGGTCGTGTCCATGCACGGCGCCCAGGTCATCGCCTTCTCGCCGAAGACCGACCAGGGGTACGTCCTGTACGGCGACACCACCACCGCGGAGGACTACACCCAGGACCTGCCGAAGATCATTCTTGGAGAGAACCCGTGAACCGCCGCACCACCCTCGCCGCCGCCATAGCCCTCACCGCGGGGCTGGCGCTGGCGGGCTGCTCGTCGGACAGCTCCGACGCCGAGCCCGACCTGAAGATCGGCCAGGCGTTCATGCCGGAGCCGCTGAACGCGGACATGGCCGGCGGCTTCCTCGTCGTGAAGAACGAGGGCAAGGCCGCCGACAAGCTCACCAAGGTCACCAGCCCCCTCGCCGACGACGTCACGATCCACGAGACGAAGAACCAGAAGATGCGGGAGGTGAAGTCCTTCGACGTCCCCGCGGGCGGCGAGCTGGACCTCGAACGCGGTGGCAGCCACATCATGTTCATGGGTCTGAAGAAGAAGCCGAAGCAGGGCGAGAAGGTCTCCATCGAGCTGCACTTCGAGAAGGCCGGCCTGGTCGAGGTCGACCTGCCGGTCAAGGAAACCACCTACAACCCGAAGCACCACTGAGGGATGAGGGACTGAACAGACGATGACGGCCACCGCCCCACGCTTCGGAACCGCCCTGGCCCGGCTGCTGCTCGTCGCGGCCGCCCTGCTCGGCGCGGTGTTCGCGACCGCGGCCCCCGCCTCTGCGCACGCCGCGGTCACCGCGACCAACCCGAAGGACGGGTCGGTGGTCGCCACCGCCCCCGAGGACGTCGACATCACGTTCTCCGAGCAGGTCGCCATGGACAACAAGTCCATCCGGGTCCTCGACCCCAACGGCAAGCGCGCCGACACCGGCGAACTGCTCAACCTGTGCAGCGGCTCCGTCGTGAAGTACGGAGTGAACCTGCGCGAAGGACTGCCCAAGGGCACCTACACCGTGGCCTGGCAGGCCGTCTCGGCCGACAGCCACCCGGTCGCGGGCGCCTTCACGTTCTCCATCGGCGCCCCGTCCAAGACCACCGTCTCACTGTCCTCGCCGGACGTCGGCGGCGGTCTGGTCGGCGGGCTGTACGACACCATGCGCTACGCCGCGTACGCCGGCTTCATCCTCTTCACCGGCGGCGGGGCGTTCGTCCTCGCCTGCTGGCAGCGCGGCGCCTCGGTGCGCCCGGTGCAGCGCCTCGTCGTCGGCGGCTGGCTGACCATGACCGCGGCCACCATCGCGCTGCTGCTCCTGCGCACCCCCTACACCGGCTCCGGACAGCTCGCGGACGCCTTCGACCTGGACGGACTCAAGGCGGTCCTCCAGACCAAGTCGGGTGCCGCGCTCAGCTCCCGGCTGCTGCTGCTCAGCGCCGCCGCGCTCTTCATCTCCGTACTGTTCGGGGCGTTCGCCAAGCGCGAGGACGAGGAGAAGAAGGACCTCACCTACGGGCTCGCCGTCGGCGGGTTCGTGGTGGCCGCCGGCATCGCCGCCACCTGGGCGCTCGCCGAGCACGCCTCGACCGGCATCCAGACCGGGCTGGCGATGCCCGTCGCGGTGCTGCACCTGCTGTCCGTGGCGACCTGGCTGGGCGGACTCGCGACCCTCCTGGTGGCGCTGCATCTGACGCCCGCGGTGGAGCGGTCGGCGGTGCGGCGGTTCTCCCGGATCGCTTTCTGGAGCGTGACCGTCCTGGTGGCGACCGGCCTCTACCAGGCGTGGCGGCAGGTCGGCTCCTGGTCCGCGCTGACCGGGACCGGCTATGGACAGCTGCTGCTCGTCAAGGGCGGGCTGGTCGCCGTACTGCTGTCCGCCGCGTACGTCTCGCGTCGCTGGACCGGGCAGCTCACCGAGCACGCGGCGCCCGAGGCGGAGGCGGCCACGGTCGTCGAGGAGCTGGCGCGGTCCGCCGAGGAGCCCGAGCCGGTGACCGTGCCGGACGACGCCACGGATCCGGCCGACCGCAAGCGCGCCCAGCAGCTGGCCCGCCAGCGGGCGGCCATCACGGTCGCGCGCGAGAAGCGCATCCGCGACGCCGACCCGGAGCGCTCGGGGCTGCGGCGCTCGGTGCTCACCGAGGCGGGGATCGCGGTGGCGGTGCTCGCGGTGGCGACGATCCTGTCGTCGACCGAGCCGGGGCGTACGCAGGAGACGGCGGCCGCCGCCCAGGCGACCAGCCAGGTGGCCGTGCCGGACCGGCCGATCAGCATCCGGATCCCCTTCGACACCGGCGGCAAGAACGGCAAGGGCACGATCCGCCTCACCCTGGACCCGGGCCGCACCGGTGCCAACGAGCTGCACGTGTGGACGGACGACGCCGCGGCCAGGCCGCTGGACGCGCCCGAGGTGAAGGTGGCGTTCACGCTGACCGCCAAGGCGATCGGCCCGCTGCCCGTCACGCCCGAGCGCATCACCCGGGGACACTGGAGCGCGAGCGGTGTGCAGCTCCCGATGCCCGGCGAGTGGCAGGTGTCGGTGACGGTACGGACGTCCGACATCGACCAGGTCACCGTCGACAAGAACATCAAGATCGGCTGAGTACGGATCACATGACCGACCACATGACCGACCCCGTGTCGGACCAGATCAACGACAGCGCCCCGAGCGCCGGCGCGCCTTCCGCGCTGACCCGCCGGCGCCTCCTCGGCACGGTGGGCGCGGCGGGTGCGGCCGGTGTCGCGCTGGGCGCGACGGGCGGCGCGCTCGTCCACGCCGCGGTCGAGTCGGACGGATCGGGTGCTCCCGAGCTGTCCTCGGTCGGCACCGCCGAGGTCGCGTTTCACGTGAAACATCAAGCGGGGATCGCCACTCCGGTTCAGGCGTGCGGCCATCTGATCGCCTTCGACCTCGCACCCGGCGCCGGGCGCAAGGAGGCGGCCGCGCTGCTGCGTCGCTGGTCGGCGACGGCGAAGGCGCTGATGGCGGGCGAGCCGACGGGCGCGGACACCGGGATCGCCCTGGACGCGGGCCCGTCCTCGCTCACCGTCACCTTCGGCTTCGGCCGTACCTTCTTCGACCGTACGGGCCTGGTGGCCCAGCGACCGGCCGAGCTGGACCCGCTGCCGGACTTCTCCTCCGACCGCCTGGACGCCAAGCGCTCCCACGGCGATCTGTGGGTGCAGATCGGCGCGGACGACGCCCTGGTGGCCTTCCACGCGCTGCGGGCGCTCCAGAAGGACGCGGGGGCCGCGGCCCGGGTGCGCTGGCAGATGAACGGCTTCAACCGCACCCCGGGCGCCACCAAGAAGCCGATGACGGCCCGCAATCTGATGGGCCAGATCGACGGGACCGGCAACCCCAAGCCCTCCGATCCCGACTTCGAGAAGCGGATCTTCGTCCCGGACAGCGGGAAGCCGGCCTGGATGGCGAACGGCTCGTACGCGGTGGTGCGCAGGATCAGGATGCTGCTCGACGACTGGGAGAAGGTGCCGCTCGCCCAGCAGGAGCAGGTGATCGGCCGCAGGAAGGCGGACGGCGCCCCTCTTTCGGGGGGTACGGAGACCACCCCGATGCGGCTCGACGCGTTCGGCCCGGACGGCAAGCTCGTCATCCCGGACAACGCGCACGCCCGGATCTCCGCCCCCGAGCAGAACGGGGGCGCCGCGATGCTGCGGCGCGCCTTCTCGTACCACGACGGGATCTCGGCGGACGGCGTACCGGACGCGGGCCTGCTGTTCATCGCCTGGCAGGCCGACCCGCTGCGCGGCTTCGTACCCGTCCAGCGCAAGCTCGACCGGGGCGACGCGCTGTCGGCGTTCATCCGGCACGAGGCGAGCGGTCTGTTCGCGGTCCCCGGCGGTCCGCGCGCGGGCGAGTACGTGGGCCAGCTCCTGCTGGAGTCCTGACCTCCTCGTGGGCCCTCGCCGGGGGCGGCGGGCCATTAGGGTGACGGGTATGTCCGCCACGCGATACACCTATCTGGGTCCCGAAGGCACCTTCACCGAGGCCGCGCTGCGCACGCTGCCGGAGGCGGCGACCCGTGAGCTGGTGCCGATGGTGTCCGTGCCCGCCGCGCTCGACGCGGTACGCAACGGGGAGGCCGCCGCCGCACTCGTGCCGATCGAGAACTCGGTGGAGGGCGGGGTCACCGCGACCCTGGACGAGCTGGCCTCGGGCGAGCCTTTGATGATCTACCGCGAGGTGCTGCTGCCGATCGCGTTCGCGCTGCTGGTGCGGCCGGGGACGAAGCTGTCCGACATCAAGACGGTGACCGGGCATCCGGTGGCCCAGCCGCAGGTGCGCAACTGGCTGCGGGGGCATCTGCCCGAGGCGCTGTGGGAGTCGGCCGCCTCCAACGCGGACGGGGCGCGCCTGGTCCAGGAGGGGCGGTTCGACGCGGCGTTCGCGGGCGAGTTCGCGGCGGCGACGTACGGCCTGGAGCCGCTGGTCACCGAGATCCACGACGCGGAGAACGCCGAGACCCGGTTCGTCCTGGTGGGCCGCCCGGCCCGGCCCGCGGCGCCGACCGGGGCGGACAAGACGTCGGTGGTGATCTGGCTGGGCGACGACCGTCCGGGCGCGCTGCTCGAACTGCTCCAGGAGTTCGCCGTACGCGGCGTCAACCTGATGCTGATCCAGTCCCGGCCGACCGGCGAGGGCATCGGCAACTACTGCTTCGCGGTGGACGCCGAGGGCCACATCTCGGACCGGCGCGTGGGCGAGGCGCTGATGGGGCTGAAGCGGATCTGCCCGAACGTGCGCTTCCTCGGTTCGTACCCGCGCGCGGGCGTCGCGGTGGACGAGGTGCGCACCCTGCGACCGGGGACCTCGGACGCCGAGTTCGTGGCGGCGGCGGAGTGGCTGGCGCGCAGCCAGGACGGCCGGGCCTGAGCCCTGCACGGCCGGTCCTACCTGCTGATTTTCACTGTCCACAAAGTTATCCACAGGCTTTCTTCTCGACCTGTGGGTAAGTCGACAACACAACCGGACAGAGTCGACAAATCCCTCTAGCGATGACTCATCCGTCCACAGAAGACCAGGGCGGGCGATGTCACCCCAATTCTATTGATCAACTCTTTAGAGCGAGCAATTCCCACCCGAAAGAGTGCGTAAGGGAGGGTTGAACCGGGAATCCTTGGGCGCACACCCGGTCCGGGAGAGGGGTTTGCCGCTGATCCACAGCGACTCCCCACACCCTGTGGATAACTTTTCCACTCCGGGCCCCACTGTGGACAAGTTCCTTGGGGCGCAAGGGAGTCCGGTCAACTGAAGTCCGTAAAGCACCCCTTTTCAGGGGAAAGGGCGGGCTTTATTGACGGCCACCCCTGAATTTCTCCACCAGATTTCTCAATACGGTCAATTCGGGCAAACCGACACGCGGGGCGGACGTGGCGGGGATATCCGGTGGGGTGCCAGGGATCCGCACCGGTAGCCTTGAGGGGTGATTGACCTTCGCCTGCTCCGTGAGGACCCCGACCGTGTTCGCGCCTCCCAGCGCGCCCGTGGAGAGGACGTCGCACTCGTCGACGCCCTGCTCTCAGCCGACGAGCGGCGCAGGTCGTCCGGCGTCCGCTTCGACGAGCTGCGCTCCGAGCAGAAGGCGCTCGGCAAGCTGATCCCCAAGGCCTCGCCCGAGGAGCGCGCCGAGCTCCTGCAGAAGGCCGAGCAGCTCAAGACCGACGTCAAGAGCGCCGAGGCCGAGCAGAACGAGGCGGACGAGGCGGCCAAGCAGCTCCTGCTCCAGCTCGGCAACATCGTCCACGAGGACGTGCCGGTCGGCGGCGAGGAGGACTTCGTCGTCCTGGAGACGCACGGCACCATCCGCGACTTCGCGGCCGAGGGCTTCGCGCCCAAGGACCACCTGGAGCTCGGCGAGGCGCTCGGCGCCATCGACGTCGAGCGCGGCGCGAAGGTCTCCGGCTCGCGCTTCTACTACCTGACGGGTGTCGGCGCGCTCCTGGAGCTCGCCCTCGTCAACGCGGCGATCGCGCAGGCCACCGAGGCCGGCTTCATCCCGATGCTCACCCCCGCGCTGGTCCGCCCGCGCGCCATGGAGGGCACCGGCTTCCTCGGCCAGGCCGCGGAGAACGTGTACCACCTGGAGAAGGACGACTACTACCTGGTCGGCACCTCCGAGGTCCCGCTCGCCGCGTACCACATGGACGAGATCATCGACGCGGAGAAGCTGCCGCTGCGCTACGCGGGCTTCTCGCCGTGCTTCCGCCGCGAGGCCGGTACGTACGGCAAGGACACCCGGGGCATCTTCCGCGTCCACCAGTTCGACAAGGTCGAGATGTTCTCGTACGTCCACCCGGACGACGCGGAGAACGAGCACAAGCGGCTCCTGGACTGGGAGAAACAGTGGCTGACCGGCCTCGAACTGCCCTTCCAGGTGATCGACGTCGCCACCGGTGACCTCGGCGCCTCGGCCTCGCGCAAGTACGACTGCGAGGCGTGGATCCCCACCCAGGGCAAGTACCGCGAGCTGACCTCGGCCTCCAACTGCGACGGCTTCCAGGCCCGCCGCCTGTCCGTGCGCATGCGCGACACCAGCGACGGCAAGAGCAAGGTCCAGCCGCTGGCCACGCTGAACGGCACGCTCTGCGCGGTGCCGCGCACGATCGTGGCGATCCTGGAGAACCACCAGCAGGCCGACGGCTCGGTGCGGGTCCCGGCCGTGCTCCGCCCGTACCTGGGCGGCCGCGAGGTGCTGGAGCCCCTCGCCAAGTGAGCACCGCCCCGGGAAAGCCCCTCCCGTACAAGCTGATCGCCACCGATCTGGACGGGACGCTGCTGCGCTCCGACGGGACGGTCTCCCGGCGCACCCGTGAGGCGCTCGCCGCGGCCACCGCGGCGGGCGCGGCCCACATCGTGGTGACCGGCCGCGCGGTGCCCTGGACCCGGCACATCCTGGACGACCTGGACTACCAGGGCCTCGCGGTGTGCGGGCAGGGCGCGCAGGTCTACCACGCGGGCGAGCACCGGCTGCTCACCTCGGTGACGCTGGACCGCCAGCTGGCGGGGCTCGCGCTGTCGAAGATAGAGGCCGAGGTGGGCCCGCTGGCGCTGGCCGCGAGCCGCGACGGGCTCGACGGCGAGGTGCTGGTCGGCCCCGGCTACCGGGTCCAGGAGGGCCCGCTGCCGGTCGTCGCCTTCGACGAGGTCGGCGCGTTGTGGTCGGCGCCGCTGAACAAGGTCTACATCCAGCACCCGCGGCTCGGCGACGACGAGCTGGCGCGGATCGCCCGCCAGGTCGTCGGCAGCCTGGTCGACGTGGTGATGGCCGGCGAGGGCGTGGTGGAGCTGCTTCCGCTGGGTCTGAGCAAGGCGACGGGGCTGTCGCTCGCCGCACGCCGGCTGGGCTGCCGCAAGACGGACACCATCGCGTTCGGCGACATGCCCAACGACATCCCGATGTTCGCCTGGGCCGAGCACGGGGTGGCCATGGCCAACGCCCACGACGAGCTGAAGGCCGTCGCCCACGAGATCACGGCGTCCAACGACGACGACGGGATCGCGGTGGTGCTGGAGCAGTTGCTGGGCGCGTGAGCCCGCCCGGGCACCGCGCGAAGCCGGCGGATGTAAGGGGCGTCCACCATAGGTGGGCGCCCCTTACCGATCCCCGTACCCCAAGGTGACCCGCGCCGAGGCGCGCTCGAAGTGGTCGCCCTGGGGCCCTCAACCACTGTGCACCGCACGCCCGTTCGGAGCCACTGATTTACCCCGGGTCAGGGGCCAGCAGGCCAGCCCGACGGCCAGCGAGACGGCGTGCCCGATGTCCGTGTAGGTGCCCCCGGTCAGCAGCGGCACGCCGAAGAACGCGACCACGCACACGAGGTAGCCCCACCGCCACGGCCCCGGCAGCCGGTAGACCAGCAGCCCCGCCGACGCGGCGAGCCCGTAGCTGACCCCGATGTCCACGACGTGCACCATCCGTCTGGGCACCTCGTGGTTGCGGATGCTCCACAGCACCATCTCCTGGCTGATCAACGTGGCCGCGACATGCGCTCCGGCGACCGCGGCCACCCACCGCACCGTGCCGATCCAGCGCTCCACGGGCGCGTGCACGAGCTCGAAGAGGACGAGGTAGAGCAGGAACGAGGACGGGTTCTCGATCCAGAAGGCGCTGGTGAACAGCGACTGGGCGGGGTGCTGGGTGAGCTCGTGGATGTTGCTGCTGTTGCGGTGCAGCAGGTAGTGCCCGAGGTCGCGGCTGGAGAGTTCGAGGACGACGCTGGTGATCGCGATGACCAGCAGCCAGAGGTGCGTCCCCGGCGAGGAGCGCACCCAGGCCCGCACCGGCCGGGCCGGCTCGGGGGGCCGGCGCGTGCCCGGACCGCGAAGCGTCGTCATCCCTCGATGATGGCCCGGACCGGTCCGAGGAGGCGCGGCGGTGAGGCGGGTGGACGAACAGGGCGGCGCCCGGCCGGAGGCACCCCGGGGGCCTGTCCGGCCGGGCGGCGCCCCGGGCCTCAGCCACCGGTTCCGGACCTCAGCCGCAGCCACGGACCTCAACCGCCGGTTCCGGACCTCAGCCGCAGCCACGGACCTCAGCCGCCGGTTCCGGAGCTCAGCCGCGGTTCCGGACCTCGGCCGTGCCCGGATCTCAGCGGCCCGCGTGGATCACTCCTCCCCGGCCAGCTTCAGCGTCCGCAGCTTCTGGCCCGCGTACCAGGTCGCCAGGACCGTGACCGCGCTCAGCAGGACGACCGCGGCGGGCAGGCCCACGTCCGAGGTGATGAAGCCGTTGGTGCCGATCCGCTCCGCGAGGGCGAGCGACCACTGCTGGACGCTCAGCGTGCGCGCGCCCGGCACCAGGTTGCCGAAGAGGCTCTCCCAGACCAGCGCGTAGACCAGGCCGAAGACCACCGCGTGCCGGGTGACCGTGCCGAGCAGCAGGAAGACCGCCGCGTACGCGATCGAGGCGACCAGCGCGGCGACCGTGTAGGCGATGGCGATCTGCTGGCCGTTGCCGTTGAGGATCATTCCGGCGACGAAGGTGGGGACGGCCGAGAAGACCATGGTCACCGCGATCGCCACGATCAGCTTGGTGAAGATGATCGTCGGCCGTTTCACCGGCTTGGCCAGCAGATAGACGATCGAGCCGTCGTCGATCTCGGGCCCGATGGCGCCGGTGCCCGCGATGACGCCGATCAGCGGGACCATCGTGGCCAGCGCGAAGCCGCCCAGGAGGTTGGCCGCGACCTGGTCGTCGGCGCCGCTGAAGGACCGTACCGCCGCCGCGATGACGATCAGCAGCACCGGCAGCACGCAGAGGATGGCCGCCCGGCGGCGGCCCAGCAGGGCCCGGTAGGTGAGCCGGGCGACTGTGGGGTTGTACATGACGCTCACAGCTCCTTTCAGGCCGCTACGAGGTAGGAGAAGACGGATTCGAGCGACTCGTCGGACGGCGAGACCGTCAGCAGACGGATGCCGTGCGCCTGCGCGACCTGCGGGAGCAGGGTCGTGAACCGCCCGAAGTCGACCGCCTGGACGCGCAGCACGCCCTCCTTGAGGTCCACCTCGATCCCGGCCGTCGAGGGGTCTGCGATCAGCGCGGCGGCGAGCGCGCGGTCGTCGCTGGAGCGGATCAGATAGCGGTGCGGCCGGTCGGTCATCAGCCGGCGGATCTTGCGGAAGTCACCGCTCGCCGCGTGCCGCCCGGCCACGATCACCTCGATGTGCGCGGCGAGCTGCTCGACCTCCTCAAGGATGTGCGAGGAGAACAGGACCGTACGACCCTCGGCGCCCATCCGCCGCAGCAGGTCCATCAGCTGCATGCGCTGGCGCGGGTCCATGCCGTTGAACGGCTCGTCGAGCAGCAGCACCGACGGGTCGTGGACCAGCGCGGACGCCATCTTCACGCGCTGGCGCATGCCCTTGCTGTACGTCTGGATCTTGCGGTCCTGCGCGTACTCCATCTCGACCGTGGCGAGCGCCCGCTGGGCCTCCTTCCCCCCGAGCCCGTGCAGTTCGGCGTTGGCGACGACGAACTCGCGGCCGGTCAGGAAGTCGTACATCGCCTCCCGCTCGGGGACGATGCCGATCCGCCGGTAGACGTCCTCGTTGCGCCAGATGGGACGCCCGTCGAGCGTCACGCTTCCCGTCGAGGGGGCGAGGAAGCCGCCCATCATGTTGATGAGCGTGGACTTCCCGGCGCCGTTGGGGCCGAGCAGTCCGGTCACACCGGGGCCGATCGACATGGTGACGTCGTTGACGGCCACCACGTTGCCGAACCAGCGCGAGGTGTGGTCGATGTCGATGGTCGTCACAGCCCGACCTTCCGATAGCGGCGCATCAGGACGGCGTACGAGCCGGCGATCAGCGCGAGGACGACGAGGAGATAGACCGCGCCTGCCCCGGTGCCCGGTCCCTCACGCCCCGGGAACGCCGAGGTCGCGCCGAGGAAGGCGGTCTGCACTCCGTCGATGAGCGTGATGGGGGAGAAGAGCCCGAACCACTTGATGGCCCCGGTGGACTGCTGGTCGAAGGCGACGCCCTGGATCGCGGAGACCGCCCCGTAGGAGATGGTCAGTACCGCGATGACGGCGGCGACGCCGAAGCCGCGGCGCGGGGTGAGCGCCGAGACGACCAGGCCGATGCCGGCGAACAGGAGCGAGAGCAGTGCCACGGATACCAGTCCCTGGGCGAACCCCTTGGTCTGGTCCGCGAAGTCGAGTTTGGCGAGCAGCGCGCCGACGTAGAGCACGACGAGCGGTGCCGCGGTGAGGACGAACAGCGCCGACGCCATCGCCGCGAACTTGGCGAGCACGTAGTCCACGCGCTCGATGGGGCGCGAGAAGTACAGCGGCACGGTCCGGAAGCGCAGGTCGCGCGAGACGGTCTGGGGGGCCTGCGCGGCAATGAACAGGCCGATGACGGCCTGCATCAGGATCGCGTTGCGCGTGTAGTCCACCGGCAGGTCGTTGGCCTTGGTGGCGACGGCGACCGCGACCATGATGGCCGCGGGCAGGCACATCACCGCGAAGAGCAGCATCGGCAGCACCTTGGACTTGGCGCTGCGGCCCAGTCCGTACGCTCCGCGCAGCGACTGCGAGAAGAGCGAGCGCCGTGCGTACGCCCGGCCCAGCCGCGGCCCGTCGTAGCCGCGGTAGCCGATGTTGTGGATCTGGGTCTGGGCCGGCTGGTTCGGGCCCGACTGATTCGGGCCCGGCTGGTTCCGGCCCGGCTGGTTCTGTGTCATCCGCGTCCCTGCGGTCTCAGCTGCCATGGGTGCCGCCTCCGTTCTGCTGTGCGGCGGCGGTCGCCCCCGCGGCGGGAGGCCGCTGATCGAACACAGCGGCGGCGCGCTCGGAGGCCGGGTCCGCCGCCTGCGCCGGGGTCTTGAAGACCTCGGCGATGTGGTGGCGGCGCTGCTCCATCCGGACGAGCCCGAGGCCGAGACCGGCGACGGTGTCGCGCACCACGTCGTACGTCTCCTCGCCCGCCGCCTCCACCAGCAGGATGTGTCCGGCGCCCGGCAGGCCCTCCTCCACGCCCGCGTGGAGCGTGACCCCGGCCGCGACGAGCGCGCCGCGCACGGCCTCGGTGCCGTCCGGGTGCGCGTCGGAGTCGGTGACCTCGACGGCGAGGGTGGTGGTGGTCTGGGTGAAGTCGCTGGTGGAGCTGGACCGCAGCAGCTTGCCGCCGTCGATGACCACCACGTGGTCGCAAGTGCGCTCCAGCTCGCCCAGGAGGTGCGAGGTGACCAGGACGGAGATGCCGAAGTCGGTGTGGATGCGGCGGATCAGGCCGAGCATCTCGTCGCGGCCGACCGGGTCGAGGCCGTTGGTCGGCTCGTCCAGCAGGACCAGTTGGGGGTCGTGGACGAGCGCCTGCGCCAGCTTGACGCGCTGCTTCATACCCGTCGAGTAGCCGCCGATCGGGCGGTACCGCTCCTCGTAGAGGCCGACGTGGCGCAGGGTGTCGGCGGTGCGCTCACGGGCGGCGGTCACCGGAAGGCCCGACATCCGCGCCATGTGCACGACGAACTCGGTGGCCGAGACGTCGGGCGGCAGGCAGTCGTGCTCCGGCATGTAGCCGACGCGCTCGCGGATCGCCCCGCCACTGGTGGCCACGTCGAGTCCGAGCACCGCGGCGGTGCCCTCCGTGGCCGGGGAGAGGCCGAGGAGGATCTTGATCAACGTCGACTTGCCGGCTCCGTTGGCACCCACCAGGCCGGTCACTCCGGGCCCGATGTCCAAGGAGAGCCGGTCAAGCGCGGTCACCCGGGGGAACCGCTTGCTCAGGCTTTCGGTCGCGATCACATTCACCCTTCGACGGTAGTGGCGCAGCCCACACCGATCGTCAGACCAGGCGGCTGGATCCATGTCCGACTCCAGAGGTACGCGCCCCCCACGTGCCCCCTACGGAAGAGGGACGGGCATCAGGGGCTCGCCGACGATCGGGGGACAGAGTTGTCCACAGCGCCTCCGTCGTCCACAGGCAGGGCCGGAACCCTTGACGTAGCCGCCGGGCATTGTCACATTCATCAGTGTCAAGTTACGCACGCGTACGGCGACAGGGGTGTGGGCGCGATGCCAACGGCGGTAGGGACGGAACCCGACGCGCGGCTCAGCGGGTTCAGGGAAGTGCAGCGACTCGCCTACGAGTGCGCGGAGGCCGTCGCGGCCCAGCTCAAGCCGGGTGTGACAGAGCGCGAGGCGGCCCGGATGCAGCGGGAGTGGCTGCGCGAGCGCGGTGTAAGGGACTGGTTCCATCTGCCGTTCGCCTGGTTCGGCGACCGGACGGCGTTCGTGAACTTCCGCGTCCCGCTCCAGTTCTTCCCCACCAACCGGCGGCTGGAGGCGGGGATGCCGTTCATCCTCGACATGGCCCCGGTCTACAAGGGCTTCACGGCCGACATCGGCTACTCGGGCTGTCTGGGCCTCAACCCGGTGCACGACCGGCTCCTCGCGGATCTGGAGGCGCACCGCGCGCTCATCCTGCGCGAGGTCCGCGAACGGCGGCCGCTGCGCGAGATCTACGAGAACGTGGACCGGCTCATGGTCCGCCAGGGCTACGCCAACCGCCACCGCGCCTACCCGTTCGGCGTGATCGCCCACAAGGTCGACCAGGTCAAGGAGCGCCGCTGGTCGCCACACCTCTTCGGGTTCGGCACCCAGTCCCTCAAGGGCCTGGCGAGCGACGCGCTGCACGGCCACCGCGACGGCTGGTCGCCGCTGTGGAGCCCCTACAAGTTCTCCGACCACCCGCCCCGGCCGGGGCTGTGGGCGGTCGAGCCGCACCTCGGATTCCGGGGTACGGGCGCGAAGTTCGAGGAGATCCTGGTCGTCACCGACTCCAAGGACCCCGAACAGAGCGCGTTCTGGCTGGACGACGACCTGCCGCATGTGCGGCGCTGGGCCGAGGAGAAGGCGGCGTGAGCGTGGGAGAGCGGACGGACAACGGCATGGAGGGCGCGCGCGAGCGCTGGGTGCGCACCGGAGGGATCGAGCTGTGCGTCGCCGAACTCGGCGACCCGGAGCAGCCGACCGTGGTGCTCGTCCACGGCTATCCGGACAGCAAGGAGGTGTGGTCCCACGTCGCCGTCCAACTGGCCGAGCGCTTCCACGTCGTGTTGTACGACGTACGGGGCCACGGCCGCTCGACCGCTCCGGTCCCGCTGCGCGGCGGCTTCACCCTGGAGAAGCTCACCGACGACTTCCTGGCGGTCGCCGACGCGGTGAGCCCGGACCGGCCGGTGCACCTGGTCGGCCACGACTGGGGGTCCGTGCAGGCCTGGGAGTTCGTCACGGTCAAGCGCACCGAGGGCCGGATCGCCTCCTTCACCTCGATGTCCGGTCCGTCCCTGGACCACTTCGGTCACTGGATCAAGCGCCGGATGACCCGGCCGACCCCGCGCCGGGTGGGCCAGCTCCTCGGCCAGGGCGCCAAATCCTGGTACGTGTACATGCTGCACACACCCGTGCTCCCGGAGATCGTCTGGCGCGGTCCGCTCGGCAAGCGGTGGCCGGCGCTCCTCGAACGGGTGGAGAAGGTCTCCACCAGCGACTACCCCACGGCGTCCCTGCCCCAGGACGCGGCGCACGGCGCCTGGCTCTACCGGGACAACGTCCGGGCCCGGCTGCGCCGCCCCCGCGCCGACGCATACGCGCACGCGCCGGTGCAGCTGATCACCCCGACCGGCGACGCCTTCCTCTCCGAGCGCCTCTATGACGACCTGGAGCTGTGGGCGCCCCAGCTGGTCCGCCGCACGCTGCCCGCCAAGCACTGGGTCCCGCGCACCCGCCCCGACCGGCTGGCCGCCTGGATCACCGAGTTCGTCACCGCCAACGAGGACGGTGTCCCGGCCAAGGACACCGTGGCCACCGGTCCGTACGCGGACCGCTTCGGCGGCCAGTTGGTCCTGGTCACCGGCGCGGCCAGCGGCATCGGCCGGGCCACCGCCTTCGCGTTCGCGGAGGCCGGGGCGCGGATCGTCGCCGTGGACCGGGACGCGGAGGGGGCGGCCCGGACCGCCGACATGTCCCGGCTCATCGGTGCTCCCCAGGCGTGGGCCGAGACGGTCGACGTCAGCGACGAGCAGGCGATGGAGAAGCTCGCCGAGAAGGTCGCCGCCGAGTACGGCGTCGTCGACGTCCTGGTGAACAACGCCGGCGTCGGCCTCTCCGGCTCGTTCTTCGACACCACCACCGAGGACTGGAAGAAGGTCCTGGACGTCAATCTGTGGGGCGTCATCCACGGCTGCCGCGTCTTCGGCAAGCAGATGGCCGACCGCGGTCAGGGCGGCCACATCGTCAACACCGCCTCGGCCGCCGCCTTCCAGCCCTCCAAGGCGCTGCCCGCCTACTCCACCACCAAGGCGGCGGTGCTGATGCTCAGCGAGTGTCTGCGCGCCGAGCTCGCCGGACAGGGCATCGGCGTCAGCGCCATCTGCCCCGGCTTCGTCAACACCAACATCACCTCCACCGCCCGCTTCGCCGGGGTCGACGAGACCGAGGAGAAGCGCCGCCAGAAGAAGTCCGCCCGGCTGTACGGCCTGCGCAATTACCCGCCGGAGAAGGTCGCCACGGCGATCCTGCGCGCGGTGGTGAAGAACCAGGCCGTGGTGCCGGTGACGCCGGAGGCACGCGGCGCCCACCTCCTGTCCCGCTTCGCGCCCCGCACCCTGCGCGCCATCGCCCGGCTGGAGCCCCCGCTGTGAGCACGGAGCACCTGGAGGGCAGGGACCCGGAGCACTACGGGATCACCCCGCGCCGGGTCTCCTTCGACTGGCACGAGACCCCTCTGCACTGGATACCGGGCGAGCCGACCGCCACCCATGTCATCAACGTCCTGCATCTGCTCCTCCCTGCGGGCGAGCGGTGGTTCGTGAAGGTCTTCAAGGAAGCCCTTCCGCTGGTCACCGATCCCGTGCTGCTCAAGGACGTCAAGGGCTTCATGGGCCAGGAGGCCACCCACAGCGTCCAGCACGCCCATGTCCTCGACCACCTCGCCGAGCAGCGCCTCGACACCGCTGCCTACACTCGCCACGTCGACTTCCTCTTCGATGGACTCCTCGGTGAGCGACCTCCTTTCGGGGCGCCGATACCGGCCCGGGAGTGGCTGCTCTTCCGGCTCTCGCTGATCGCCGCGATCGAGCAGTTCACCGCGGTCCTGGGGGACTGGGTGCTGCACGCCGAGGCCCTCGACCGGGCCGGCTCGGACCCGGTCATGCTCGACCTGCTGCGCTGGCACGGCGCCGAGGAGGTCGAGCACCGAGCCGTCGCCTTCGACATGTACCAGCACTGCGGCGGCGAGGGCCTGCCCCGCTACGCCCGCCGGCTGGAGGGCATGGCGGTGGTCGCGCCGGTGCTGCTCTGGCTGTGGGCATGGGGCACCTCCTATCTGATCCGGCACGACCCCCAGCTGGCCGGCCGTCTCCGCTACTCGCTGCGCGAGCACAACCGTGCGGTCCGGCGCGGACTGCTGCCCAGCTGGAAGGAGCTCGGCGCGGCCATACCCCGCTACTTCCGGCGGTCGTACCATCCCTCGCAGGAGGGCTCCCTGCGCAAGGCCGTCGAATATCTCGCGACCTCGCCGGCGGCCCGTGCGGCAGCGGGTGCGGTGGGCCGCGCCGCCCTGGGGTAGAGGGAGACGGTTTTGTCCGGGCAGCCAGCAACAGAACCATCGGCGGCACGGGGCGCGCCGCCGGCGCCGGACGGGTCCACGGGGCCGGGCGGGACGAACGAGCCCGGTGGGACGAACGAGCCCGGTGGGACGAACAGGCCCGGTACGGGCGGTTCGGTGACGGCGGGTGCCCCGGCGGGGCCGTGCCCCGCGGGCGAGGCGCCCCGCACCTCGGGGCCCATCGCCGCCACCGCCATACCGGCCCAGCAGACCACTGCCCCGGCGCCGCAACCAGCGGTGCCGCACCCCCTTCCCTCCTCCTGCGAGTACCGCATCGAGGACCTGGCGCACGCGAGCGGCGCCACGGTCCGCACGATCCGCGCCTACCAGGACCGCGGCCTGCTGCCCCGGCCCGAACGGCGCGGCCGGTCCAATGTGTACGGCGAGACCCATCTGGCCCGGCTGCGCCAGATCGCCGATCTGCTCGACCGCGGTTACACCCTCGCCTCCATCAAGGAACTCCTGGAGGCCTGGGACGCGGGCCGCGGCCTCGGCGGTGTCCTCGGCCTGGTCGCCGAGGTCAACGGCCCCTGGACCGACGAGGAGGCTGTCCGGATCTCCCGGGACGATCTCGACGCCACCTTCGGCGGTGAGCCCGACGACGAGGCCGTCGCGGACGCGGTCGAGCTGGGGATCCTGGAACGCATCCCCGGCAATGACCGCGAGTTCCTGGTCCCCAGTCCCCAGGAGCTGGCGGTCGCCGCCGAGCTGCACGCCGCGGGAGTCCCCCTGGACGCCATCTCCGGGCATCTGCGGGAGCTGCGCGGCCAGGTGGAGCACATCGCGGCCCGCTTCCTCGACTTCACCACCGAGCACGTCTTCGCCCGCTATCTGGACCACCGGCCGCCCACCGACGCCGAGGCCGCGGAGGCCGCCGGTCTGGTGCGCCGGCTGCGCCCGCTCGCCCAGCAGACCGTGGACGCCGAACTGGCGCGGGCCATGCGCCTGTTCGCCACCCGGCACCTCCAGCACCATCTCGGTGCCACGGCCCCGGTGAGCCCGGCCGCCCCCGAGCCCGGGCCGGTCGCCCTGCCCGCGCACACCGTCCGGGCGGTGCAGGCGTTGGTCGGTCCGGAGAACGTCGCCGCTTTCGTCGCCGCGGCGGCCGAACGGGAGGTTCAGTCGCGTACGTTGGACGCCCTCACAGCCGCCCGGTTGTCCACAGAATAGGCACAAGCCCTGTGGATAACCGCACGTGTCTGTGGATCAAACCTCACTGAGGGTCGTCATGACGTGATCGTGCTCACTTTGGCGGCCCGGGCGGTGCGCCGGGCGTGCTCCGGATACTTGGCCGTGAAGAGGGCGGGCAAGGCGAATCCGGCGACCTGTACGGCTATCGCGGCGGCGCTGCCCAGCGACTCGGCGTGGACGACGGCGAGCGCGACGGCGGTGACGGTGAAGGCGGCGGCCCAGGCGGCGGTCAGCACGACGTTGACGCGGAGGAACACCGGGTTGTTCCACAGCTCACGCGGCGCCTGCCGCTTGGCTATGCCGGTGGTGAAGGGGCGCCGGAGGGCCAGCGTCGCCCACGCGGTCAGGGCCAGCCACCCGGTGGCCAGCGCCCCGCCGTACTCCCGCAGTCCGCTGTCCGGCGCCGCGAAGGCCACGACGCTCAGTACGGCGAAGAAGGCGATCGTCGACTGCTCCAGGATCAGCGAGTCGGCCGTCGCACCGCGCTTGCGGTCGACGGAGAACAACCAGGCTCCCGTGGCGAGAGCGGCGACCGCGCCCCACTGCCAGTGCTCGCTGCCGACGGCGGCGAAGACGATCCACGGGATGAATCCGCGCAGGTAGTTCATGGGAGTCCCCCTTCGTCGGGCTCTCGCCCGCTCCACATTCCAACTTCGACATGTCAAAGGTAGAGGTTCCTCGATTGACGTGTCAAGAGTGGAATGTAGAGTGAGGGGCATGAGCCTTCGTCACGCGGTCCTGGGCCTGCTGGCCGAACGTCCGGCCAGCGGCTACGACCTGATGAAACTGTTCGAGACCTCGCTCTCCCACGTCTGGTCGGCGACCCAGAGCCAGGTCTACGGCGAGCTGGGAAAGCTCGCCGACTCCGGCCTGGTCGAGGTGGTGGCCGAGGGCCCCCGGGGCCGCAAGGAGTACGCCATCACCGATCCCGGCCGGGCCGAGCTGCGCCACTGGCTCACCGAGACCGAGCCCTCCCGCAGCCGCCGCAGCGACTCCCTGCTGCGCGTCTTCTTCCTGGGCCTTCTCACCCCACTGGAGGCGCGGACGTACCTTCTGACCGAGGCCGAGCGCTCCTCCCGCCAGCGAGCCGGCCTGGAGGAGGCGGAGGCCTCGATCGAGTGGGACGACGATCCGCTCTCCGTCCACGGCCGCCTGGCCCTGGAGTACGGCAAGCGGCTCAGCGCGATGCACGAGGAGTGGGCCCGCTGGGCGGCGGAGCAGCTCAGGGCATGACGGCGAGGGCCAGCGTCGGGGCGACGGGAGAAAAGCGGGTGCCGTGGCTCTTTCCGCCCGGCACCCTGACGGCATGACCGAAACACCGGACGACAGACGGACCGTGAAGGTGTCCAAGTACCTGTCGAAACACCTGCGCCACCAGCCCGAACGCCTCGGGCTCACCCTCGATCCGCATGGCTGGGTCGAGATCGACACCCTGCTGCGGGCAGCGGCAGCGCACCACTTCCCCATCTCCCGCGCCGAGCTCGACCATGTGGTCGCCGTCAACGACAAGCGCCGGTTCGCGGTCGAGGGCGACCGGATCCGGGCCAGTCAGGGCCATACCGTCGCCGTCGATCTGGGCCTCCCGGCCACCGAACCGCCCGCGTACCTCTACCACGGCACCGTGGCCCGCAGCCTGGACGCGATCCGTGCCGAGGGACTGCGACCCATGGCCCGCCACCACGTCCATCTCTCCGCCGACCGCGAGACGGCGACCCGGGTCGGCGCGCGGCGCGGCCGTCCCGTCGTCCTGAGCGTCGACGCGGCGGCGATGCGGCGCGACGGCCACGTCTTCCACATCTCCGCCAACGGGGTGTGGCTCACCGACGCCGTACCGCCCGAGTACCTGCGCCTCCCCGAGTGAGCGTCCTTGCCGACGACGACAACCGCCGTGCCGTGGCCCCCGGCTGAGATGATCGACGGCATGGCACACCCGCGTCTTCCCAGCACCGAGAGCGCCGTCGCCGCGATCCACGAGGTCGCCCGCGCGCACCACCTCGCCGTGGAGGTCTCCCACGACATAGGCGCCGACCGGACCTCGCGTCGCACCTCCGCCGGGGCGTTCACCGTCCAGGACCCGGACGGCTCCCTTCCGCACGAGGCCTTCGTCGAGCTCGGCGGCTCGCCCGCCGTCACCGTGCAGCTCTTCGCGGAGGACGACGCGAAGATCACGGTCGACGGTGTGGAGTTCCACGATGTGCCGCGCGACGCGGTGCCCGCGTTCCTCCGGTCGGTCTACGGCGACCTGGCGTACGTCAAAGGCCGCTTCTTCCCGCCGGGGTGGTGGCTGGTGGTGCCCCTGCCGGGCGACGAGACGTACAAGGAACTGGTCCTCGGCGGCACACTCTCGCCCTGGCTGAGCCGACGCGTACGCGCCAAGAGCTGAGCCGAGGACGCCGTACGGCCCCGGGAACGGGTGGCGATTCGGGGAGAGGCGGGGTAGGGCGGCACCCGGCTCGGCCCGTCGCCGGGCAGCCCCCACCACTGCCTCAGCGCAGCTGCGCCAGCCCCTCCACGGCTATCTGCTCGAACACCTTCCGGTCGGCCGCGAAGACCGAGTCCGGGATCGGCGCGTGCAGGACGATCTCCGTCACGCCGAGCTCGAAGTGCCTGCCCGCGAAGTCCACGAAGGCGTCGAGCGACTCCAGCACCCGCCGCGGCTCCGGCGTGAAACCGGTGAGCAGGATCTTGTCCAGCTCGTCCACGTCGCGCCCGATGTCGTCGCACGCCTCGCCGAGCTTCTTCATCTGTCCGCGGATCGCCTCCACGGACTGCTCGGGCGTACCGCTCTCGAAGAGCTTCGGGTCACCGGTGGTCACCCACGCCTGCCCGTGCCGCGCCGCCAGCTTCAGCCCGCGCGGACCCGTCGCCGCCACGGCGAACGGCAGCCGCGGCCGCTGCACACAGCCGGGGATGTTGCGCGCCTCGACCGCCGAGTACACGGCGCCCTCGGAGGTCACCGCGTCCTCGGTCAGGAGGCGGTCGAGCAGCGGCACGAACTCGGCGAAGCGGTCGGCCCGCTCGCGCGGCGTCCACGCCTGCTGGCCCAGAGCGGTGGCGTCGAAGCCGTTGCCACCGGCGCCGATCCCGAGCGTGATCCGGCCGTTGGAGACGTCGTCGAGGGTTATCAGCTCCTTGGCGAGGGTCACCGGATGCCGGAAGTTCGGCGAGGTGACCAGCGTGCCGAGCCGCATCCGGGTCGTGGCGGCGGCAGCGGCGGTCAGCGTCGGCACCGCGCCGAACCACGGACGGTCGCGGAAGGTCCGCCAGGACAGGTGGTCGTAGCTGTACGCGGTGTGGAAGCCCAGCTCCTCGGCACGCAGCCACTCGTCGCGACCGCCGTCGTGCCAGCGGCGTACCGGAAGAATCACAGTGCTCAGACGCATGCCTACGACACTAATGGCTGCCACTGACACTCCCGGCGTCCCGCAGGGGACCCGTTGGTCACACGACTCACCGGAGCGGCCGGGACGGCCCCGCGACGGGATGAGGCGGCGGCCGGACAGGTCTACAGGCCCGGCAGAGGGGCGGTGGAAGGACCGCGGAGGAGCGACAGAGGGCGGCGGGACAGCCCGGATGGGGCCAACCGCCCAGCTCGGGCGGATCAACGCCTCATGCGCCCCCTGCGCCCTGTACGCCCCAAGGAACACACTCACCTGTGCGCTCCCCCGCACGTCCGTGCACCCGTGTACAGGAGAATGGGTCTGTGACCTCAGCTACCGAGCCCGCCCGCGCCGGGCATCCCGCCCCCGCCGTCCCTCGGCTCATCGCGACCGACCTGGACGGCACGCTGCTGCGCGACGACAAGTCCGTCTCGGAACGTACGGTCGCGGCGCTCGCCGCCGCCGAGGAGGCGGGCATCGAGGTCTTCTTCGTCACCGGCCGCCCGGTCCGCTGGCTGGACGTCGTCAGCGATCACGTCCAGGGCCACGGCCTGGCCATTTGCGGCAACGGCGCCGCCGTGGTCGATCTGCACGACGGCGTCGCGGAGCACCGGTTCGTCAAGGTCCGTCCGCTGGAGCGCGCGGCCGCCCTGGCGGTCGTGGAGCTCCTGCGCGCCGCCGTCCCCGGCACCTCCTTCGCCGTCGAGCAGACCGGCGGGCTCCACCACGAGTCGGCCTATCCGCCGATGCTGATGAACGCCGCCGGCAGCATCGCGCCCGCCGAGGAACTGCTGGCCGACGACGCCGATACGGTCGCCGAGCCCATCCTCAAGCTGCTCGCCCACCACCCCGAGCTGCCGCCCGACGACTTCCTGGCCCTGGCCCGCAAGGCCGTCGGCGCGCGCGCCGAGATCACCCGGTCCAGCCCGACCGCACTGCTGGAGATCAGCGGCCCCGGCGTCTCCAAGGCGTCCACGCTCGAACTCTGCTGCGCCGAGCGCGGCATCCTCCCCTCCGAGGTCGTCGCCTTCGGCGACATGCCCAACGACGTCGAGATGCTCACCTGGGCGGGCACCTCGTACGCCATGGGCAACGCCCACCCCGACGTCGTGGCCGCCGCCTCCGGTCACACGGTCGCCAACAACGACGACGGTGTGGCGGTCGTCATCGAGCGGATCCTCGCCTCGCTCTGAGCGTCGCTGCCACGACCCCGACGGCCGGTGTCACGGCCCGACCGCCGGTGTCCCGGCCCGACCGCAGGTGCCGGGACCGTCCGCTGGTGTCACGACTCGTCCGGATCCGGCTCGGCGGCGTTGCTGCCCAGGGGCACCCCGCGCTCGCTCAGCCAGCGCACCGGATCGACCGCCGAGCCCATCTCCGGAGTGAGCCGGATCTCGAAGTGCAGATGGGGTCCGGTCGAGTTGCCGGTGGTTCCGGCCTGGCCGATCCACTGCCCGGTGCTCACGCGCTCCCCCTGGTCCACCGCGGCCGCCGCCAGATGCGCGTACTGCGAGTAGTAGCCGCCGGGGTGCCCGATGACCACCTCGATGCCGAAGCCGCCGCCGCACGACACGGAGACGACCCGGCCCGCGCCGACCGCCCGTACCGGGGTACCGATGTCCACCGCGAAGTCCTGACCCGTGTGCCGCCGGGCCCAGTGCTCGCCCGCGCTGTCGAAGCCCGCCGACAGCCGGTACGTCTCCACGGGGGCCGTCCACGCGCGCGCGGGGCGCGAGCCCGACGGCTCCTCCAGGCGTACGGCACCACGGCACTGGCCCGCCGCGACGCTGCGGTCGGCCTCGCCCTGGAGCTCCCAGCGCGCCTCCTCCAGACGGGCGGAGAGGGACTTCTTGATGTGTTCCAACTGGTCCCTGCGGTCCGCGAGATCCCGCCAGGCGTCCTGTGCCCGGCGCTGCGCGGACGTGAGCCGCCCTTCCGCGCGTCGCGCCTTCCCGTAGAGCCGGGTCACGGCCATGTCGGCCTGCCAGGCCAGCCGCTGACCGCGCATCAGCTCATCGGGATCATCCGCGAGCAACAGCTGTGCGGTGTAGGCGATGTCCCCGCCGGTCCGGTACTGCGCACGGGCCACCCGGCCCATGTCGTCATGGAGCCGTACGAGATCGCGCCGCCGGTCGGTGAGCAGCCGGTCGAGCCGCTCGGCCTTCGTCCGCTGCTCATCCGCCGCGCGTCTGCCCTGCTCATACGCGGTGGTCGCATGGGCGGCGTCCAGGAAGAGCCGTGCCACCGTCGCGCTGGTACGGGGCACATCGGGCTCGTCGGCCGCCCTGGCGGCACAGGTGAGCGGCCCGGCGAGCACACACAGGACCAGCACGAGAGCCCTGCACGGAGGTCCGAGACGCATGCCCGGATCGTCGCGCGGCCGAGCCATGTTTCACGTGAAACACACCTCTGGCCCGGGGGCTGCTCCCCCCGACTGGCGTACAGACACGAAAAGAAGGGCGGCTCCGGGCACCTCGGGGGCGGGGGTGGAGCAGGTTGTGTCCCGCCCCTAAAGCGGCGCCTCCCACACCACCGTCGTCCCGCGACCGTCCTTCCCGGTGCCCGGCCCGTACGTACTGGAGCCGCCCAGCGCCTCCGCCCGCCGTTGGAGGTTGCGCAGCCCGCTGCGGCGGCCGCCCTCGGGCATGCCGACTCCGTTGTCCGCGACGGTGAGCCGCACGCCCGGACTCCCGTCCGGGAGCTGCACAGTGGCGTCCACGACGACCTCGATGGACGACGCCTCGGCGTGGCGGAAGGCGTTGGACAGCGCCTCGCGCAGGGCCGCGATGAGGTTCTTGCCGGTCACTTCGCCGACGAGGGCGTCCACCGGGCCGACGAAGCGGTGCGCGGGCTTGAAGCCGAGCGGCACCGCCGCCATGTTGATCTCCCGCAGGACCCGCGTGCGCAGTCCGGACGGCACCTCGGCGGGTCCCTGCTGGAGGGCGAAGATCGCCGTACGGATCTCCTGGATCGTCACGTCCAGCTCGTCGACGGCCTTGCCGACGCCCCGCTGCACCTCGGGCACGACCGACTTGCGCTGAGCGCCCTCCAGCATCATCCCGGTGGCGAACAGCCGCTGGATGACCAGGTCGTGGAGGTCCCGGGCGATCCGGTCGCGGTCCTCGTACACGGCGAGCCGCTCCCGGTCGCGCTGCGCCTCCGCCATCATCAGCGCGAGCGCCGCCTGCGAGGCGAACTGGGTCGCCAGGGTCCGTTCCACCTCGCTGAACGGGCGGCCTCCTCGCGCGCGGGGGGTGGCGAGGGCGCCCAGCACGCGGCCACCGCTGTGCAGCGGAAGCATCATGCTCGGGCCGTACCGCTCGGCGAGTCGGGTGATCATCCTGGCGTCGGTCGCCGCGTCGTCCATGAAGACCGCCTCGCCCTCCAGCAGCGTGGCGACCACCGGGCTCTCCGGCGGGATCACCACGCCGAGCATCGGACCGGGTTCGTCGGTGGAGACGGCGACGATCTCCAGGCCGCCCTCCTCGGCGGGCAGCAGCACGATTCCGGCCGCCGAGTCCGCGAGGTGGCGGGCCTGCTCGGCGACGACTTCCAGGGCGTCGTCCGCGTCGCCCCCGGAGAGCAGGGCGGTGGTGACGGCGACCGATCCGTCGATCCAGCGTTCTCTCTGCCGTGCCGCCTCGTACAGCCGGGCGTTGCCGATGGCGATCCCCGCCTCGGTGGCCAGCACGCGGACCATGTGCAGGTCGTAGTCGTTGAAGTCGGCCCCGGCGCTCTTCTCGGCGAGGTAGAGGTTGCCGAAGACCTCACCCTGCACCTGGATGGGCACCCCGAGGAACGACCGCATCGGCGGGTGGTGCGCGGGGAACCCGGCCGCGTGCGGATGGGCGGAGAGGTCCTTGAGCCGCAGCGGCTCGGGGTGCTCGATCAGCCGGCCGAGCAGCCCACGGTGGCCGTCGGGGCGGCGCCCGATGGCGGCGGCCTCCTCGAAGCCGACGCCGTACGTCACGAAGTCGGAGAGCCCCGTGCCGGTCTCGTCGACGACGCCGATCGCCGCGTACCGGGCGTCGGCCAGCTCGGCGGCCGTCTCACAGATCCGGTCGAGGGTGGAGCGCAGTTCCAGGCCGGTACCGACGGAACGCATCGCCTCCAGCAACTGCGGCACGCGCGCGGTGAGCTCGGTGGACAGCCCCTGGAGGCTCCGGGTGGCCAGGGTCGCCGCTTCGAGCGCGTCGCGGTCCTCGGCGTCCTCGGCATCCTCGGCGCCCTCTGTGTGCTCGGTGTCCCGGGTGTTCGGGGTGTCCTCGATGGCGCTGGCGTCCTGGGGGTCCTTCGGATCCGGCACTGGCATGCCCTTGAGCCTAGTTAGTCCCCATTCGCGAGGAAAGTCGGTCCTGGCGGGACGGGGCACGGATCCGTGTACGGAAAATCTCAGGCCGGGCGGGCCTCCTGGAGGAGGTCGCCGGCGCGCTCACGCTCCAGCATCCGCCGCAGCTCCCCGTCGACCAGGGCGAGTGCGTCGTACGGTCCGCGCTGCACCACCCGGCCCTCGGAGAGGACCACGACCTCGTCCACGGCGTCGAGGCCGCGCAAGCGGTGGGTGATCAGCACGGTGGTGCGGCCCTCGGTCGCCCGCAGCAGATCCGCCGTGAGCGCGTCGGCCGTCGCCAGGTCCAGGTGCTCGGCGGGCTCGTCCAGGACGAGCACCGGGAAGTCGGCCAGGATCGCCCGGGCCAGGGCCAGCCGCTGGCGCTGGCCGCCCGAGAGCCGGGCGCCGTGCTCCCCGACGAGGGTGTCGAGGCCGTCGGGCAGGGAGTCCACCCAGTCGAGCAGCCGGGCCGCCGCCAGGGCGTCGCGCATCGCGTCCTCGTCCGCGCCGGTACGGGCGAGCCGCAGGTTCTCGCGTACGGAGCTGTCGAAGATGTGCGCGTCCTGGGCGCAGAGGCCGACCAGCCGACGGACGTCGTCGCCCACGAGCGCCGAGGCGTCCGTCCCGCCGATCCGGTACGTGCCCTCGCGCGCGTCCAGGAAGCGCAGCAGCACCTGGGCGAGCGTGGTCTTGCCGGATCCGGAGGATCCGACGACGGCGACCCGCCTGCCCGGGGTGAGCGTCAGCGTGAAATCGCTCAGCGCGTCCCGAGCCTGTCCTTCGTGGCGGGCGGCCAGTGCCCGCACCTCCAGGGGGAAGGGTGAGGCGGGCGCGGTGGCCGGGTGCTCCGGCTCCCGTACCGGCACGGGGGCGTCCAGCACCTCGTACACCCGCTCCGCGCTCCGCCGGACCCTCTGGCGCGCCTGTACGGCGAGGGGCAGCCCGCTGACGGCCTCGAAGGCGGCCAGCGGCACCAGGACCACGACGGCGAGCCGCACCCCGTCCAGCCGTCCGACGGCGACCGCCTGCACCCCGACGAGAGCGGCGGCCACCACGGTCAGTCCGCAGGTCAGCGCGGACAGACCGCCGCCCAGCGCGGTGGCGGCAGCGGTCCTCGACGCGATCCGGGTGAGCACCGAGTCGGCGTCCTTCACCTCCCGCGTACGGCGGCCGAGCGCGCCGGCCACCGTCAACTCCCCGGTCCCGGTGAGCAGATCGGCCACGCGTGTGGCCAGGAGGCCGCGCGCGGAGGCGAGTTGGCGCTCGGCGCGGCGTGCGCAGGCGCCGCTGACCATCGGCACGGCCACTCCGGCGACCAGCAGTCCGATCGCGAGCACCAGCCCGGCCTCGGGCAGCAGCCAGGCGGTGAATCCGACGCCGGCCACGGAGACCACCGCGGCCACGGCGGCGGGCAGCGCCCAGCGCAGCCAGTAGTCCTGGAGTTCGTCCACATCGGCCACCAGCCGGGACAGCAGATCGCCGCGCCGGGCGGAGCGCAGTCCCGCCGGGGCGATCCGTTCCAGGCCGCGGTACACCGCGACGCGCACCTCGGCGAGCATCCGCAGGACCGCGTCGTGCGAGACCAGCCGCTCGGCGTAGCGGAACACCGCCCGCCCGATGCCGAACGCCCGGGTCGCCGTCACGGCCACCATCAGATAGAGCACCGGCGGCTGCTCGGAGGCGCGCGAGATGAGCCACCCGGACACGCCCATCAGGCCGACGGCCGACCCGAGGGCCAGGGCGCCCAGCACCAGCGCCAGGACGAGCCGCCCGCGCAGCCCTCCGGCGGCCGCGCGCACCCGCGCGAGCACGTCCCGGGAGCCGGCCGGGGCGGAGGAACCGGGGACGGGAGTCTCAGCAGCCGGGCCGGGGACGTCGATACGGGGGGTCGTAGCAGCCGCGTCGCCCCGTCCGTCCGCCGCGTTCCGGGCCACCACTCCACCGCCCGGGCCCGGTCGCAGCTCCACCACGCTGTCCGCGAGCGCGAGGAGGGCCGGGCGGTGGACCACCAGCAGCACGGTGCGGCCCGCCGACAGCCTCCGTACCGCGTCGACGATGCCCGCCTCGGTCTCGCCGTCCAGCGCGGCCGTGGGCTCGTCGAGCAGCAGCACCGGGCGGTCCGCGAGGAACGCCCGGGCCAGTGCCAGCCGCTGGCGCTGGCCGGCCGAGAGGCCCGCGCCGCCCTCGCCGAGTTCGGTGGCCGGGCCGGCGGGCAGCGCGGTGACGAACTCCAGCGCACCCGCGTCCCGCAGGGCGTCCTGTACCGCCGCGTCGTCCGCGTCCGGTCGTGCGAGGCGTACGTTCTCCGCGATCGTCCCGGCGAACAGATGCGGCCGCTGCGGCACCCAGGCGACCCGCTCGCGCCACTGCTCCAGCGACAGCGCGCCCAGATCGGTGCCGGAGATCCGGATCCGCCCCTCGTCCGGCGCCACGAACCCCAGTACCGCGCCGAGGAGGGTCGACTTCCCGACCCCGCTCGGCCCGGTCAGCGCCACCGTCCTGCCCGGCTCCACCGTCAGCGAGGCAGCGGCCAACGACGGCTCCCCGCGCCCCGGGTGGCGGACCGTCACCCCGTCCACCTCGATCCGGACCGGGCCGGGCGGCACTGCTCCCGTCCCGCCGTCGGACACCGGCGTCTCCAGGACCGCGAAGATCTCCTCTGCGGCAGCCAGCCCCTCGGCCGCCGCGTGGTACTGCGCGCCCACCTGCCGCAGCGGCAGATACGCCTCGGGGGCGAGGACCAGGATCACCAGGCCGGTGTAGAGGTCCATATCGCCGTGGACGAGGCGCATCCCGATGCCGACGGCCACCAGCGCCACCGAAAGCGTCGCGAGGAGCTCCAGGGCGAACGACGACAGGAACGCGAGCCGCAGGGTCTTCAGCGTGGCCAGGCGGTACTCGGAGGTGATCTTCCGGATCGACTCGGCCTGCGCCTTGGCCCGGCCGAACACCTTCAGCGTCGGCAGCCCGGCGACCACGTCCAGGAAGTGCCCCGAGAGCCGGGAGAGGAGCCGCCACTGGCGGTCCGTCCGGGCCTGGGTCGCCCAGCCGATGAGCGCCATGAAGAGCGGGATGAGCGGCAGGGTGACGACGATGGTGGCCGCCGACACCCAGTCCTCGGTGACGATCCTGGCGAGCACCGCCACGGGCACCACGACGGCGAGCCCCAACTGCGGCAGATACCGCGCGAAGTAGTCGTCGAGCGCGTCCACCCCGCGCGTGGCGAGCGCGACCAGTGAACCGGTCCGCTGGCCGCTCAGCCACTCCGGCCCCAGCCGCGCGGCCCGCTCCAGCAGCCGCCCGCGCAGCTCCGACTTGACCGCCGCGCTGGCTCGGTGGGCCGCGAGTTCGGTGAGCCAGGACACCAGCCCCCGTCCGACCGCGACCGCCCCGAGCAGCAGCAGGGGCGTCCGCAGCCCCCCGGCGCCGAGGCCGTCCTGGAACGCCCCCACCACGATCTCGGCGATGAGCATCGCCTGGGCGATGACCAGGCCCGCGCCGACCAGGCCGAGAGCGACCACGGCAGCGAGGAAGCGACGGGTGGCCCGGGCGTAGCGGAACAGTCGCGGGTCGATCGGTTTCACGTGAAACATCCCCTCGCAGGGTCAGGCGGCCGGGGGAGAGGGTGTGTTTCACGTGAAACACACCCTCCGTGCGGGCTCAGTGCGCGTCGGCGATGTGCTGGGTGCCGATCCGCTTGCGGAAGACCCAGTACGTCCAGCTCTGGTAGAGCAGCACCACCGGGGTGGCGATGCCCGCGCACCAGGTCATGATCTTCAGCGTGTACGGACTGGACGAGGCGTTGGAGACCGTGAGGTTCCACTCGTCGTGCAGCGACGACGGCATGACGTTCGGGAAGAGCGTCAGGAAGAGCATCGCCACGGCCGCCGCGATCGTGATGCCGGACAGGGCGAACGACCAGCCCTCGCGGCCCGCCCTGATCGCCGCGATCGCCCCGAGCAGGGCGACGACCGCGATCACCATCGCGACCAGGCTCTTGGCGTCACCGCGCGATGCCTGCGTCCAGACCAGGAAGGCGAGCGCCAGTACGGCGGTGACCAGGCCCAGCTTCAGTGCCAGCGCCCGCGACCGCTCCCGGATCTCTCCGACGGTCTTCAGCGAGGTGAAGACCGAACCGTGGAAGGTGAACAGGAACAGCGTGACCAGACCGCCGAGGATCGAGTACCCGTTGAGCAGGTCCCAGAAGGTGCCCACGTACTCCTTGTGCGCGTCGATCTTCACTCCGCGCACGATGTTGCCGAAGGCCACGCCCCACAGGAACGCCGGGACGAGCGAGGTCCAGAAGATGGCCTCCTCCCAGTTGCGCTGCCACTTCTCCTCGGGCCGCTTCGCCCGGTACTCGAAGCCCACGCCGCGCACGATCAGACAGACCAGGATGATCAGCAGCGGCAGGTAGAAGCCCGAGAAGAGCGTGGCGTACCACTCGGGGAAGGCCGCGAAGGTCGCGCCGCCGGCGGTGAGCAGCCATACCTCGTTGCCATCCCAGACCGGTCCGATCGTGTTGATCAGGACCCGCTTCTCGGCGCGGTCACGGGCGAGCAGCTTGGTGAGGACGCCGACTCCGAAGTCGAAGCCCTCCAGGAAGAAGTAGCCGGTCCACAGGACGGCGATGAGTACGAACCAGACGTCGTGGAGTTCCATGCCTCTGTCTCCTCAGCCTCAGTACGAGAAGGCCATCGGCCGGTCGGGGTCGCGGTCGTCCCCGCCGATCCTGGTGGGCGGGTTGAGGTCGGACTCGGTGAGCTCGGGCGGTCCGGCCTTGACGTACTTCACGAGCAGCCGCACCTCGATCACCGCGAGCACGGCGTAGAGCAGCGTGAAGACGATCATCGAGGTGAGGACCTCGCCCTGGGAGACACCGGGGGACACCGCGTCCCTGGTGCGCAGTACGCCGTAGACGACCCAGGGCTGGCGGCCCATCTCGGTGAAGATCCAGCCCCAGGAGTTGGCGATCAGCGGGAAGCCGAGGGTCCAGATGGCGATGAGCCAGTACCAGCCGGTCAGCCGGGTGCCCAGCGCCTTGTTCCGGAAGAGGACCAGGTGCGGGACCTCGTCGTCACCGGTCCGCAGGCCGGGTGCCAGCAGGAACTTCCTGCGCGTGAGCCAGAGGCCGACGGCGCCGATGGCGAAGGACGCCATCCCGAAGCCGATCATCCAGCGGAAGCCCCAGAAGGTGACCGGGATGTTGGGCCGGTAGTCGCCGGGCCCGTACTTCTGCTGCTCCTGCTTGTTCACGTCGTTGATGCCGGGGACGTACGAGGAGACGTTGTTGTCGGCGAGGAAGGAGAGCACGCCGGGGACCGAGATCTCGACGCTGTTGTGCCCCTTGGCCACGTCTCCGTAGGCGAATATCGAGAAGGGCGCCGACTTCTCGCCGTCCCAGAGCGCCTCGGCCGCGGCCATCTTCATGGGCTGCTGCTTGAACATGACCTTGCCGAGCTGGTCGCCGCTGACGGCCGTGAGCAGTCCGCCCACCACCAGCGTGACCAGGCCGAGCCGCAGCGAGGTGCGCATCACCGGGATGTGCTTCTTGCGGCGGAGGTGGATGGCGGAGACGCCGACCATGAACGCGCCACCGGTGAGGAACGCCGCGGTGAGCGTGTGGAAGACGACGACCAGGGTGGTTTCCTGCGTCAGCACCTGCCAGAAGTCGGTGAGCTCCGCGCGCCCGGTGGCCTTGTTGATCCGGTAGCCGACCGGGTGCTGCATCCAGGAGTTGGCGGCCAGGATGAAGTACGAGGAGAGGATGGTGCCGATCGAGACCATCCAGATGCAGGCGAGGTGGATCCTCTTCGGCAGCTTGTCCCAGCCGAAGATCCACAGCCCGATGAAGGTCGACTCGAAGAAGAAGGCGATGAGCGCCTCGAAGGCGAGGGGCGCACCGAAGATGTCACCCACGAAGCGCGAGTAGTCGGACCAGTTCATGCCGAACTGGAACTCCTGGACGATGCCGGTGACGACGCCCATCGCGATGTTGATCAGGAAGAGCTTGCCCCAGAACTTCGCCGCCCTGAGGTACTTCTCGTTCTCGGTCCGCACCCACGCGGTCTGCAGCCCCGCAGTGAGCGCGGCGAGCGAGATCGTGAGCGGGACGAAGAGGAAGTGGTAGACGGTGGTGATGCCGAACTGCCATCGCGCCAGTGTTTCCGGCGCCAGAGCCAGATTCACAACGTCATCTCCTTACATCGCCGTGATCACAGCGGCGCTTTGCCCCTCTGATCCCACCGATTACGGGACGAAGCGGGACGCGCTTGTGAACGCGTTCACATTCACAAGCATTATGTCGCACATGCTTCCGAGATCTTCAATCGGGGGTACTCCTGTGCGGGCGAGGAGCGCGGCGACGCCTGATGAGACGCCTCTTCCCGGCGACTTCAACATCTTGTTGAATCTCAGCCCATGCGGATACGGATCTCATGGCCCGGCGGGCAGCTCACCGCCACCCCCACGAGCGCGGCGCTCGCGGGGGCACTCCCGATCGTCTCCACCGCCCGCACCTGGGGCGAGGAGGTCTACTTCGAGACCCCGCTCTCCCCCGCGCTGGAGGCCGGCGCGCGCGAGGTCGTCGAGCCGGGCACGGTCGCGTTCTGGACCGAGGGCGGCGCACTGGCGCTGCCGTACGGCCCGACGCCGGTCTCGCGCGGTGACGAATGCCGTCTGGCGAGCGCGTGCAACATCGTCGGCCGGCTCGACGGGGATCCCCGGCTGCTCGCGACGGTCCGCACCGGCGACCGCATCCGGGTGGACCACCTCCAGGACCCGGCACGGGACCCGGCCCAGGCCCCGGAGGCCACCCGGACCGGATCCGCGGCGGGCAACTCTCCCGGCGCCGTGGCCGGGCCCGCGGAGCAGTCCTAGTACGCCTTGCGGAAGCCCTCGGCGACCTTCAGGAAGAGGTCGTTGGCCTCGGTCTCACCGATCGTGACCCGCACGCCCTCGCCCGCGAACGGCCGGACCACCACGCCCGCCGCCTCACAGGCCTGCGCGAACTCCACCGTCCGCTCGCCGAGGCGCAGCCAGACGAAGTTCGCCTGCGTCTCGGGCACGGTCCAGCCCTGGCCGACCAGGCCCTCGTACACCCGGGCGCGCTCACCGACCAGCGAGCCCACCCGGCCGAGCAGCTCGTCCTCGGCGCGCAGTGAGGCGACCGCCGCGTCCTGGGCGAGCTGGCTGACGCCGAAGGGGACGGCCGTCTTGCGCAGCGCCGCGGCCACCGGCTCATGGGCGACGGCGAAGCCGATCCGCAGTCCGGCGAGCCCGTACGCCTTGGAGAAGGTGCGCAGCACCGCCACGTTCGGCCGGTCGCGGTAGATCTCCAGCCCGTCCGGCACCTCGACGTCGCGGACGAACTCCTTGTACGCCTCGTCCAGGACCACCAGCACATCGGAGGGCACCCGGTCGAGGAATCGTTCCAGCTCCGCACGGCGGACCGCGGTGCCGGTCGGGTTGTTCGGGTTGCAGACGAAGATCAGCCGGGTCCGGTCGGTGACCGCCTCGGCCATGGCGTCCAGGTCGTGGACATCAGCGGAGGTCAGCGGCACCTGGACGGACGTGGCACCACTGATCTGGGTGATGATCGGGTACGCCTCGAAGGAGCGCCAGGCGTAGATGACCTCGTCACCGGGGCCGGAGGTGGCCTGGAGCAGCTGCTGGGCGACCCCGACCGAGCCGGTGCCGGTGGCGAGGTGGGTGAGCGGCACGCCGAAGCGGTCGGCCAGCTCGTTCATCAGACCGGTGCACGCCATGTCGGGGTAGCGGTTGAAGCTCCCGGCGGCGGCGACGGCGCTCTCCATCACACCCGGCAGCGGCGGGTACGGGTTCTCGTTGGAGGACAGCTTGTACGCGACCGGACCGCCGGCGGCCGCGGGCCTGCCCGGCTTGTAGGTGGGGATGCCGTCCAGCTCGGCGCGCAGCTTGGGGCTCGTCTCGCTCACCGCAGGTCCTCCTCGACCAGTCCGTCCGTACGAATACTGCTCACCCTATGAGGATTCGGCGCCCCTGCGAAGAGCCGTGGGCATCCTCCCGCTGCCGGCGGGCGCGTCCGCCGGGCCCGGGGAAACGTGAGCACGTGGGAGGGGGAGCGCTCCCTGGCGGAGCCGTGCGCCGGTGGCTCGCGCCGTGGCGCGCATCCCTCGTGCAGGTGAGTTGAGACCTCTTCGAAACATCGGGCATTCGCCAGCCGCCCACCGGTCGACAACCGCCACCAGAACGCCACCACCTCCAACTTCCATGCAAACCAAGGCCATTAGCCGCTAATGATCATGCAGAAACGTGCCTGTCAACGCGTGCATATGCACCCGGGCCAACTGTCTCCCCTCGCCCTACTATCGGCTCGCCATGACAGCAGCAGGGAAGCACCAGGTGAGCCGGTCGACCGGTCGCCGGCTGGGGCGGGCGGGCATTCGGGACGTGGCCGCCGCCGCCGGTGTCTCCATCACGACCGTCTCCGACGCGCTCAACGGCAAGGGCCGGCTCCCCGACGCCACCCGCCGCCACGTCCGCGAGGTCGCAGACCGGCTGGGCTACCGCCCATCCGCAGCGGCCCGCACGCTCCGTACCGGAAAGTCGGGCCTCATCGGCCTGACCGTGACGACGTACGGGGATGAACCTTTCACCTTCACCGAGTTCGCCTACTTCGCCGAGATGGCGAGGGCAGCGACATCCGCCGCACTCGCGCGCGGGTACGCCCTCGTCATCCTGCCCGCCACCTCACGCCGCAGCCCCGCGGACGTCTGGTCGAACGTCGCTCTCGACGGCACCGTCGTGATCGACCCCTCCGACCAGGACCCCGTGGTCACCGAACTGGTCCGCCAGGGCCTTCCGGTGGTCTCCGACGGCCGTCCGGCGGGTTCGCTGCCGGTGACCGCCTGGGTCGACAACGACCACGAGGCCGCCGTCCTCGAACTGCTCGACCATCTCGCCGACGCCGGCGCCCGCCGGATCGGCCTCCTCACCGGCACCACCACCGACACCTATACCCGGCTCTCCACCGAGGCGTATCTGCGCTGGTGCGAGCGGGTCGGGCAGGACCCCGTCTACGAGTCCTACCCCGCCCACGATCCCTGCGCGGGCGCCGTCGCGGCCGACCGGCTGCTCGCCCGCCCGGACCGGCCCGACGCCGTGTACGGACTGTTCGACCCCAACGGCACCGATCTGCTGGCGGCCGCCCGCAGATACGGACTGCGGGTGCCCGAGGACCTGCTGCTCGTCTGCTGCAGCGAGTCCACCGTGTACGCGACCACCGAACCGCCCATCACCACCCTCTCGCTCAAGCCGCGGCGCATCGGCACGGCCGTGGTCCAACTGCTCATCGACGCCATCGAAGGCATTGACCACGGTCACCCGATCGAGCAGGTGATACCGACCGAACTCATCGTCCGTACGTCGTCGCAGCGCCGGTCGCCCCGGACGACGGTCAGTCCCCCGCGCTCCCCCGTCGCGGAACCCCGCAGGGGACTCAACCAGGACCCCAACGTGCCCGACAGGAGCCCCGACAGTGATGCGGACAAGGACTAGACCAACACATTGGGGACATAACCACCGGTGAACCAGTGCCGCGCCGGGATTCACCACCCCTGGTGCGTCACACAGCACGAGCCGCATTCCTATGATGGGCGCACGACACCACGGATCCCCGCCCGACCAGGGGGGTCCCACGGTGTACGGCGGCGCGACGGTGGTGGAGGGGTCGATGACTCAGGGGGCCGGTCAGGGACCCGAGCGGACGGAGACGTTGCGTGACTTCCGGGTGCCTCCGTACGCGCAGGCTCCCGCGCAGTCCGCGCCGGTCCCCCCGCCGCCCCCACCCGTGGAGCTGCCTCCACCACCGCACCCTCCGGTGCCCGTGAACCCGGCGGAGACGTACCCCGCGGAGATCCACCCGGGGAACGCCTTTCCGGACGACGAGCCGCCCGAGGGCTACACCCCGACGGCACGCGACCTCCCGGTGATCAACCGGGGGGACACCGTGCAGGTCCGGGTGGAGAGCGACCCCGCTCCGGCGCCCCGGCCGGACGGCCTCGGCCCGCTCTTCGTCGTGGGCGACGTCCACGGCTACCTCGACGAACTCCTGGCCGCCCTGCGCGAACAGGGGCTGATCGACGTCGACGGCAACTGGGCCGCCGGCAACGCCCGCCTCTGGTTCCTCGGCGACTTCACCGACCGCGGTCCCGACGGCATCGGCGTCATCGACCTGGTGATGCGGCTGTCCGCCGAGGCCGCGGCCGCCGGCGGCTACTGCAAGGCCCTCATGGGCAACCACGAGCTGCTGCTCATCGGTGCCAAGCGCTTCGGCGACACCCCGGTCAACTCCGGGGCGGGCACCGCCACCTTCCAGGCCGCCTGGCTGCTCAACGGCGGCCAGAAGGCCGACATGGACCGCCTCCAGGACGTCCACCTGCAGTGGATGTCCCGCCTCGACGCGATCGAGGAGGAGGACGGGCATCTGCTGATGCACTCCGACACCACCGCGTATCTGGACTACGGCGACTCCATCGAAGCCGTGAACGACACCGTGCACGCGCTGCTCACCCGCAACGACGCCGACGAGTGCTGGGACCTGTTCCGCAAGTTCACCAAGCGCTTCGCCTTCCGGGACGAGGACGGCCCGCAGGCCGCACGCGAGCTGCTCTCGGCGTACGGCGGACAGCGGGTGGTCCACGGACACAGCCCGATCCCCTACCTCCTGGGCGAAGTGGGCACAGAGGACGGCGAGGAAGACTCCCGTCCGGTCGTGGAAGGTCCGCATGTGTACGCCGACGGTCTCGCCATCGCGATGGACGGCGGGGTGACCATGGCCGGAAAACTGCTGGTCGTGCGGTTGCCTCTGCATGACTGACGTCGGAATCGGGAAAACACCGGCTCGTGCGGTCGCGAGGTGATTTCGGAAACACCCTGTCACCCCGTGCCGTAACCGCTCTACCATCGGCTTATCCGTAGCAGGCTCTCCTCCGTTTCCGCCCGATTGCCCGTTCATCAGGCGGGCTTTCCGGCCCTACGGAGCATCGGGGGATGCACATGAACAGCGCTCCGCACCTGCTGACCGAGGACCGCCCGGAGTTCGAGCGGATCCTCGACGACGCACTGCGCGCCGCGCCCGACCGGCCTGAGCTGGCCGGCGTGGGAGTACGGCTCAACACCGAGCAGTTGCGCACCATGGTGCTCAACGCCGGTGCTCTCGTCTCGGCTGCCGCGGCGGCCGAGTACGACCACTACGTCAGGGCGCGGGAGGAGCTGCGCGCGCCCTCCACCCCGGCGCTCACCTCGGAACGCGGCTCGGTGATGACGCCTCCGGTGGTCGACAGCCCGGATTCCACCTCGGGGGCGGGCGTCGGCGCGGTCGTCGCGGTGCTGGCACCGGTCCTCGCCGGGACCGCCGCAGCGATCTTCCTGCTGGTGGGCTACATCCTCAAGATGCTCGACCCGCAGCCCGCGTTCGCCGACACTTTACTGACCGCTGGATGGTTCTTCGGCGCCCTCACCGCGGCCGCGATACTGGCCGCCGCGGTCAGCCTCCTGACCACCGCGATCCGCAACGGCGCCACCCAGGTCATCGCCGAGCCCGAGGAGGGCGAGGTGGGCGACGAGAGAGCCCAGGAGGTGTCCCGGGCCCGCGAGGCATGGCGGCACGCCCTGGTGGAGCGGGGCATCTACCCGTTCCTGCGGGAGGCCCTGGCCGACCCCGGCGCGGGGCCGGGTGCGTCGACGCGCCGCACCACGGGCCGGATACCCACACTCGGCTACGGGCGGCCCGACTTCGACAGCCCGGGCGACCCGTCCACGGGAACCCGGCCCAGTTTCACCAGCCCGGACTTCACCAGTCCCGACTTCGGGGGCCCCGAACACCAGCCGGAGTAGGCGGCTTCGCGAGGCGGTGTTTCACGTGAAACCAACGGGACTTCGGCGCCCCGTTCGTTTCACGTGAAACCACGGCCACGGGCGACTCCCGGGTCACGCGGAAGGGTGTGGCCGCACGACAGCGCCCACGCACCCATGGTCACGTGAAACACCGCTCCCGGACGGGTCCGTGTTTCACGTGAAACGTCGGCGTGGGGTACGTCAGTCAGCGATCGGCAGATACACGCGGTTGCCCGCCGCCGCGAACTCCGCGGACTTCTCCGCCATTCCGGCCTCGATGTCCCCCGCCGCCAGATCGCCGCCGTGCTCGCGCCGGATGTCCTGCGAGATCTTCATCGAGCAGAACTTCGGCCCGCACATCGAGCAGAAGTGCGCGGTCTTCGCCGGCTCGGCGGGCAGCGTCTCGTCGTGGAACTCCCGCGCCGTGTCCGGGTCGAGGGCCAGGTTGAACTGGTCCTCCCAGCGGAACTCGAAGCGGGCGTCGGAGAGCGCGTCGTCCCAGTCCTGTGCGCCCGGGTGCCCCTTGGCGAGGTCGGCCGCGTGTGCCGCGATCTTGTAGGTGATGACGCCCGTCTTCACGTCGTCGCGGTTGGGCAGGCCCAGGTGCTCCTTGGGCGTGACGTAGCAGAGCATCGCGGTGCCCCACCAGGCGATCATCGCGGCGCCGATGCCCGAGGTGATGTGGTCGTACGCGGGGGCGACATCCGTGGTCAGCGGACCCAGCGTGTAGAACGGCGCCTCTTCGCAGATCTCCTGCTGGAGGTCGATGTTCTCCTTGATCTTGTGCATCGGGACGTGGCCCGGGCCCTCGATCATCGTCTGGACGTTGTGGCGCTTGGCGATCGTGTTGAGCTCACCGAGGGTGCGCAGCTCGGCGAACTGCGCCTCGTCGTTGGCGTCCGCGATGGAGCCCGGACGCAGGCCGTCGCCCAGGGAGTACGTGACGTCGTACGCCGCGAGGATCTCGCAGAGCTCCTCGAAGTTCTCGTACAGGAACGACTCCTTGTGGTGCGCCAGGCACCACGCCGCCATGATCGAGCCGCCGCGCGAGACGATGCCGGTCTTGCGGCGGGCGGTGAGGGGGACGTACCGCAGGAGCACACCGGCGTGGACCGTCATGTAGTCGACGCCCTGCTCGGCCTGCTCGATGACCGTGTCCTTGTAGATCTCCCAGGTCAGCTCCTCGGCGCGGCCGTCGACCTTCTCCAGCGCCTGATAGAGCGGCACCGTGCCGATGGGGACGGGGGAGTTGCGCAGCACCCACTCACGGGTGGTGTGGATGTTGCGGCCGGTGGAGAGGTCCATGACGGTGTCGGCGCCCCAGCGGGTGGCCCACGTCATCTTGTCCACCTCCTCCTCGATGGAGGAGGTCACGGCGGAGTTGCCGATGTTGGCGTTGACCTTCACCAGGAACCGCTTGCCGATGATCATCGGCTCGATCTCGGGGTGGTTGACGTTGGCGGGGAGCACCGCCCGCCCGGCCGCGATCTCCTCGCGGACGACCTCGGGGGAGACGTTCTCGCGGATCGCGACGTACTCCATCTCCGGGGTGATCTCGCCCCGGCGGGCGTAGGCGAGCTGGGTGACGGCCTGGCCGCCGCGGCCTCGGCGCGGCTGGCGCGGGCGGCCGGGGAACACCGCGTCGAGGTTCTTCAGGCCGCCGCGCGGGGAGGTGTGCTTGAGGCCGTCGTCCTCGGGGCGGACGGGCCGGCCCGCGTACTCCTCGGTGTCGCCGCGCGCGATGATCCAGTTCTCGCGGAGCGGGGCGAGGCCGCGGCGGACGTCCGTCTCGATGTTCGGGTCGGTGTACGGCCCGGACGTGTCGTACAGCGTGACGTCCTTGCCGTTGGTGAGGTGCACCTGGCGCACCGGCACGCGGAGGTCGGGGCGCGAGCCCTCGACGTACCCCTTGTGCCAGCCGATGGACTTCCCGGCCTCGTTCTGGTTCGAGGCAGGCGTGCGTGCGTCCTGAATGGTCATGAGACCTACTCCCTACGCCGGCATTACCCGGTAACAGGTTCGGCGGTCGGCGCAGCCGCTTCCGTACGGTTCGTACGGCTTTCAGCGCCCTCTCAGCCCGGTGCTCCGAGCTCCCGCGTGTGCAAAGGTGCCACCACGCTAGCGTCATCCCCAGCGCGCTGAACAGAGGGGCCCCGCCGTTGTTGCGATGATCGGGCGGTGACGTCAGCAGAGCAGCACCCCGAAGGCTCCCACGGACACCCGCCCGCTCAGGGCCATGGGCACACGCACAGCCACGGTCCCGCGACGCCCGTCTCCCAGCATCTGCGCAAGGTGATCGCCGCCGTGCTGATCCCGTTCTCGATCGCGGTGCTCGTGGGCCTGGCGGTGCTGTGGCCCGGTGGTACCCCCGCCCATCAGCGCACCGGGGTCGGCTTCGACCGCCAGACACAACAGGCCAAGGTCGTCGCCCTCCAGAAGGTCGACTGCCGGTCGGTCAACGCGGGTCAGGCCCCGCCGCCCGGCGACGCCTCGCCTTCCGGTGGCCGGCAGGCCCGCCAGGGCCAGTGCGCCAAGGCGACCATCGAGGTCACCAGCGGCAAGGAGAAGGGCCGTACCTTCACCGAGGTCGTGCAGCCGGACGCCCCGCGCCAACTCCACAAGGGACAGGGCGTGATCGTCGCGTACGCCCCCGACGCGCCGCACGACCTCCAGTACTCGGTGACCGATGTGAACCGGCGGTTCCCGATGGCTCTGCTGGCGGGCATCTTCGCGCTCGTCGTGGTGGCCGTCGGCCGGCTGCGCGGGGTGATGGCGCTCGTCGCCCTGATCGTCTCGTTCGCCGTGCTGACGCTGTTCATCCTCCCGGCGATCCTCCAGGGCTCCAATCCGCTGCTGGTCGCGGTGGTCGGGTCGAGCGCGATCATGCTGATCGCGCTGTACATGTGCCACGGCCTCTCGGCGCGCACCTCGGTCGCCGTGCTCGGCACGCTGGTCTCGCTCGTCCTGATCGGGCTGCTGGGGTCGCTCTTCATCGGCTGGGCCTCGCTGACGGGCAACACCGACGACAACACCGGCCTGATCCACGGGCTCTATCCGGACATCGACATGTCGGGTCTGCTGCTGGCCGGCGTGATCATCGGCTCGCTCGGGGTGCTCGACGATGTGACGGTCACCCAGACGTCGGCGGTGTGGGAGCTGCACGAGGCCAACCCGGGCATGGGCCCGCGCGGCCTGTACCGGGCCGCCATCCGGATCGGCCGCGACCACATCGCGTCGGTGGTCAACACCCTGGTCCTGGCGTACGCGGGTGCGGCGCTGCCGTTGCTGCTGCTGTTCTCGATCGCGCAGAGCAGCGTGGGGACGGTGGCCAACAGCGAACTGGTGGCCGAGGAGATCGTCCGGACGCTGGTGGGCTCGATCGGTCTGGTGGCCTCGGTTCCGGTGACGACCGCCCTCGCGGCGCTGGTGGTCTCCGCCGACCGCCCGGCCGCGGCGACCCGGGGGGCGGGGCGGGGCGGCCGGGGCCGACGACGCAAGAAGTAGGCCCCGGCGCCAAGTGCGCCCGGCTCAGCCCGCGTTCTGCTCCTCGGCCAGGATCCGTCCCAGCGCCTCGTCCAGATGCCCGTCGAAGTCACCGAGTGCGCGCTCCTGTCCGAGCGGGACGAGCTTGTCGGTGCGGTCGAGGAAGGCCACCAGCGGACCGGCCCCGGCCCGGAAGCTCGCCCGTTCGCCGCCCACCTGGAGGCGGATGTGGACATCGCGGAGCTCCTCGGCCCTCGCGGGCGCGATGTGCACATCGCCGTCGCCGGTGGGGCTGTTGATGCCGTCCAGCAGGAGTTCCCGCCCGAACGTCCACGTCACGGGTTCGTCGCCGGGGAGGTGGAAGGTCATACGGACCGCGTACGGATCGTCGGCGCGGTAGGTGAGTTCCACCGGGATCCTGAAGGAGAGCTCCTCGGAGACGAGGAAGCTCATCATGACCTCTGCCAGGACCTCACGCATCGTCTACCCCGCTGTAGCTGAAATGGCCAGTAATGACCATCCTGGCCCTCGTGACGCCATCGTGCTGGAACCACTACGAGATCACAAGGAGTGAGTTTTCAGATACTGATAGAGAACGCGAGGGAACTGAGCAGGCGACCCACTTCGCCGCGGAGCTGCTCGATGGCCGGAATGAGTCGTTCTTGCTGGTGAAGCGGTAGGGAGATGGCCATCGTGGCGGCTCCGGACCCCGCCGTGATGGGAATCGCGGCACAGACTGTGCCGAGGGCATACTCCTGTCTTTCGACCACCGGTTGCATACGCTCCGTAGCCGCGAGGCGGTCCAGCAGGGCGCGTCGGTCCCGTACGGAGTAGGGCGTGATCGAGCGGACGGGGTGTCGGTCCAGGTGGTCCTCGCGGGCCTTCTCGTCCAGCTGGCTGAGCAGGCACTGGCCGATGGCGTGCGCGTGTCCCGTCTCCCGGAAGTCGGCCCACTCCTCCACGGCCGGGACCGACGGCGTGTCGGCCACTCCGGCGATCTCGATCTCCCCCTCGCGGTAGACCGCGAAGTACACCGGGACCCCGATGGCATCCCGCCACTCCGCCAGAGACCGGCTGATCTTGGTGCGACGATTCTGCTGGGCTCCGCCGCTCGCCAGCCGCTCGGCCGCCTCACCGAAGACGAACACACCGTTCTCCCGGCGCAGATAGCCCTCGTGGGTGAGGGTGCGCAGCAGGTGGTAGGCGGTGGGGAGCGGCAGTCCGGCCTCCCGGGCCAACTGTTTGGCAGGAGCGCCGTCCGCATGGGCTCCCACGGCCTCCAGCAGGCGCAACGCCCGCTGGACCGAACCGATCAGGGTAGGGACACCGGCGTTCGCAGCCGTGGCCACAGGTCACCCCCAGGCGTGCTGACGGGCAAGGAGCCCGCCCGAGGCAGCAGAGGTTTTCACCTTAACGGCCGCCTCCGGCGCCATGAGGGGTTTGGCTTCCACGTCCCTCAGCCGGGCTAATCCCTGGGCGTTCTGTACGAGTGCCGTGCCGTCGCGCGACCGCACCCGTACCGCACGCGCGCCGCCTTCTACCAGTCGCCGCGCGAGGACGTGGAGGACATGAACCGCCGTACGACGTAGATGAGACCGCCGACCAGGGCCACGAAGACCAGGACCTTGAAGAGCAGTGTGAACAGGAAACCGACCACGCTGGCGATCAGACCGCCGAACACGACCAGGGCGATGACGGGCACGGCGACCCACTTCACCCACCAGGGCATCCCCGCGAATATCTCCCGTGCCGCCATCGTCCGTACCTCTTCCGTGCTCGTGGATCTCCTGGAGTCTCGGGCCGCTGCCTCCGACACTCTCGATGCTAGGGGCGCGGGGGTGCCGAACGGGGCCGCCGCAGCCCTTGCTCTCCCCTGACCGGACCCCTAGGGAGACCCGGGGTCGGCCCTCAGCTCTCAGGCGGAGAGAACACGACCAGGACCCGCAGGTCCTCGGCGATGTGGTGGAACCGGTGGGCGACTCCGGCCGGCACGTAGACGACGCTGCCCCGCGCCACCTCGGTGGTCTCCAGGCCGACCGTGACGGACGCCCGGCCGCTCACCACGAAGTAGATCTCGTCCTGGGCGTGCGGCTTCTGCGGGTCCTGGTCGCCCGCGTCCAGCGCGTACAGCCCTGCCGACATGTTCCTCTCCCGCAGAAACTGCAGGTACGCGCCGTCGTTGGCGGCGCGCTCCGCCTCGAGTTCGTCAAGCCGGAAATGCTTCATCGCGTCCGCCCCTGCACTGGTACCGATCATGTCTGCCACGATCAGACACATGAAGAATTTCGTAGTCAAGACGCTCGCCAACGCGGCGGCCCTGGCCGTGGCCATCTGGCTACTGCACGACATCACCCTCACCGGGGACAGCACCGGCAAGAAGGCGCTGACGCTGGTCCTGGTCGCCCTGCTCTTCGGCGTGGTGAACTTCGTCGTCAAGCCGGTGGTGAAGCTCCTGTCCCTGCCGCTGTTCATCCTCACGCTCGGCCTGTTCACCCTTGTGGTCAACGCGCTGATGCTGCTGCTCACCTCGTGGCTGGCCGGGAAGCTCGACCTCAGCTTCCACGTCGAGGGCTTCTGGACCGCTCTCCTGGGCGGCCTGATCATCTCGATCGTGTCCTGGGCCCTGCACATCGCCCTGCCGGACGACGAGGACTGAGGGGAACGCGGATGACCTCCGGGGTGAACCCTCCCCAGGCGCCGGGGGACGGCACCAGAGCGGTGCGGGCCGGGCTCCCGGACCCCGTGGCGTACGAACCGTCGCTGCCGGGGCCCGTGTTCGCCGCGCACTTCCACCTGCCGGGCGAGGCCGTGGGCCCCTACACCTACGGCCGCGACACCAATCCGACGTGGACCCATCTGGAGCGCGCCCTCGCGGAGCTGGAGTCCCCCGACGTGCCCGCCGAGGCCATCGTCTTCGCCTCCGGCATGGCCGCGATCTCGGCGGTGCTGCTCTCCCACGCGCGCGTGGGCGACGCCGTGGTCCTGCCGGACGACGGCTACCAGGCGCTGCCCCTGGTGCGCGAGCAGCTCGCGGCGTACGGGGTCGAGGTGCGTGGCGCGCCGACCGCCGGTGACGCCCAGCTCGGTGTCCTGGACGGGGCCGCGCTCCTGTGGATCGAGACGCCTTCCAATCCGGGCCTGGACGTCTGCGACATCCGGCGCCTGGCGCGGGCCGCCCACGACACGGGCGCGCTGGTCGCGGTCGACAACACGCTGGCGACCCCGCTCGGCCAGCGCCCGCTGGAACTCGGCGCGGACTTCGCGGTGGCCAGCGGCACCAAGGGCCTCACCGGCCACGGTGATCTGCTGCTCGGCTATGTGGTCTGCCGGGACCCGGAGCTCGCGGCGCGCGTCCGCAGATGGCGCAAGGTCGTCGGCGCGATCCCCGGCCCGATGGAGGCCTGGCTGGCGCACCGCTCGCTGGCCACGCTCCAGCTGCGCGCGGACCGGCAGTCGGCGAACGCGCTGGCCGTCGCCGAGGCGCTGTCGCGGCGGCCCGAGGTGAGCGGGGTGCGTCACCCCGGGCTGCCCTCCGACCCCGCGCACCGGCAGGCGGCCGCGCAGATGCGCCGCTTCGGCTGTGTCGTCTCCTTCGACCTGCCCGACCGCGCCCACGCGGAGCGGTTCCTGGCGGCGCTGCGGCTGGTGGACGACGCCACGAGCTTCGGCGGGGTGCGCTCCACGGCCGAGCGGCGCGGGCGCTGGGGCGGCGACAAGGTCGCGGAGGGCTTCATCCGCTTCTCGGCCGGGGCCGAGGACACCGCGGACCTCGTGGCGGACGTACGGCGGGCGCTGGACGAGGCCGCCGGAGCATGAGGCGGGCGGTCCGAGCCTCCCCCCTCGTGGTTCGGACCGCCCCCGGTTCCTGGCCAAGAACCGTGTGACCAAGGCTAGTTGACTCTGTGTCAGTGTCCAATCACGGTAGCGACAGAGACCTATCGACATATTTATAGTTGTGTCCGGCGGGGGATGTCGTGAGGCGGTTCGGGACGGGAGGGCACGCATGGACCTCGCCCTGCTGCGGACGTTCGTCACGGTGCACCGCGCGGGCTCCTTCACCCGCGCCGCCGCCCTGCTCGGCCTCTCCCAGCCCGCCGTGACCAGCCAGATCCGCACCCTGGAGCGGCAGTTGGGGCGGCCGCTGTTCCTGCGTCAGGCGCGCGGAGTGACACCGACGACCGTCGGCGACGAACTGGCCCAGCGGGCCGCCCCGCATCTGGACGCCCTGGTCGAGATAGCGGAGTCCGGCTCGTACGAGGAGTCGGGTGTACGCACCCTGCACCTCGCCGGGCCCCCCGAGTTCACCTCGCTGCGCGCTCTGCCCACCCTGACCTCGCTCATCCCACAGGGGATCGCCCTGCGGGCCTCCTTCGGCAACGCCGAGGAGGCCCTGGAGGGTCTGGCCGCCGGCCACCACGACCTGGCGATCGCCACCGCCCGGCCGCGCGGGCGGCTGCTCTGCGCGACCCCGCTCTGCGACGAGGAGCACGTACTGGTCGCCGGGGTGCGCTGGGCCTCGCGGGTCGCGCCGGGGGCGCTGCGGCGCGGGGGCCCCGGCGTACTGGAGCACATTCCGGTGGTGGAGGTGCACGAGTCGCTCCCGTTCGTCTCGCGCTACTGGGCCGCGGTCTTCGACACCAAACCGGCGGCGGCGGGCACGGTGATCGCGCCCGATCTGCGGGCGGTCATGGAGACGGTGACCGCCGGTGCCGGCCTGGCCGTACTGCCGACCCGCCGGTACCACCGCTGCGGACCTACTTCCTGGCGGTGCGCACCGGCACGCTGGCCCTGCCGCACATCGCACGCTCGCGGGAGTGGCTGCTGCGCGCCGCGGTCGACTGGAGCTGAGTGAAGTTTCGCGGGCGCCGCCACGGGCCACATTCCTCCCATGACCGTCCGACCCGTGGTCAAGCGCACCGCACGAGCCGTCCTGCTGGACGGCGACGACCTGATCCTGATCAAGCGCACCAAGCCCGGCATGGATCCCTACTGGCTCACCCCCGGTGGCGGCGTCGAGCCGGAGGACTCCACCGTCGTCGAGGCGCTGCACCGCGAGGTGCACGAGGAACTCGGCGCGAAGATCACCGACGTGGTGCCCTGTTTCGTCGACACCGTCGAGCACATCGGCGCCGACGGCGGCGCGACCGGCGTGAAGGTGCAGCACTTCTTCGTCTGCCGGCTCGAATCCATGGACGCATCACTGCGGCACGGCCCGGAGGTGGAGGAGCCCTGCGGGGAGTACGAGATCGTCCGGATCCCGTTCACCCGCGTCGGCATCGCCTCCGTCCACCTCGTGCCGCTGTCGCTGCGGCACTACCTGGACGGCAACATCGAGGGCGTCCGCGCGATGCACGCGCCCGACCTGGGCTGACCCCCCGCCGGGCGCGGCACGCCTCAGTGGTTCGCCGCGACCAGCTCCTCGACGGAGTCGTGCCGGATGCGGTCCGAGGGGATCCCGATGTCCCGGAGCGTGGTGACCCCGCTGCGGATCATCCCCGGCGGTCCGGAGACATAGGCGTCGTACGACGTCCACGGCCCGTACTCGCGCACCGCGTCCGGAAGCCGCCCGTCGAGCCCCCGGCCCGGGCCGCCCGAGACCACCGGCCGTACCGACAGCCAGGAGTGCGTCTGCTGGAGCCGCATCAGAGTGTCGATGTCGTAGAGGTCGTGGTTGCTGCGGGCTCCGTAGAAGACCTCGACGGGGCGCCGCTCGCCGTACCGGGCGACATCCTCGACCAGCGCCTTGATGGGCGCTATGCCGGTGCCGCCACCGAGGCAGAGCAGGCCGTTGTCGGTGCTGTGGTCGACCACCATCGACCCGGCGGGCGGCCCCAGACGCAGGGTGTCCCCGGGACGTGCGCGATGGACCAGGGCGCCGGAGACCCAGCCCGCCGGAACCGCTTTGACGTGCAGCGACAGCAGTCCGTCGGTGCGGGGCGCGGAGGCCAGCGAGTAGTGCCGCCAGATCCGCGGCCACCAGGGCGTCTCCAGTGTCGTGTACTGCCCGGCCAGGAAGGGGTACGGCTGGTCGGGGCGGAGGGTGACCACCGCGATGTCCGGGGTCCGCAGGTCGTGCGAGACGACCTCGGCGTACCACCAGGCCGGCTGGAGCTGCTCGTCCGCGTCCGCCGCGTCGATCATGATCTGCGACATCGTCGTGTACGCCCGGACCCAGGCGGCCTGGGCCGCCTCGTCCCAGGTGGTCCCGGCGTACCGGGCCAGCGCCCCGATCAGCGCCTCTCCGACGGCCGGGTAATGCTCGGGCCGGGTGCCGTACTTACGGTGGCCCCGGCCCAGCTGGCGAAGATATTCAGTGAGTGCGGCGGTGTTCTCCAGATGCTCGGCGGCCGTGAGCAGCGCCTTGAGCAACCGGTCCCGCTGGGCGTCCATCGCTGCCGGGAAGAGCGTGCGCAGCTCCGGGTCGCCTATGAAGAGCAGAGCGTAGAAGTACGACGTGACCTTGTCCGCTAAGGGTGCGATCTCCGCGAGAGTGCGGCGTATCAGCACAGCGTCGGTCGACGTGTTGGTCGGAGCGTTCATCCTTGTGTCTCGCCTCGAACCTCTGGCCGCAGTTGCCGACGTCCGGGAGTTCCGTCACTCCCGTACCGGAGCATGTCAGCTTCGCGGCGGGTACGGGGCCACATAGCAGGAATACCGGGTATCCGAACCGGCATTCCCGTTAGGCTCGTGCGACCTGTGCCGGCGCGTAGGCCTCACGGAGGTCTCCTCCGGAGGAGGTGTGCGTGGCGGAGTCGTCGATGTTTCACGTGAAACCACGCACCTGCTCCCCGGTCCATGTTTCACGTGAAACATCCAGGACGAAGGCTGACAGAGCGTGGCCGAAAGCAACGTGCTGTATGCGCAAAACGGTGGACGGAGCATGGGTTCATCGGACAGCCTGATCTCCATGCCCTCACCGCTCGACGAGCTCCCGATCCGCCGCCTGACCATTGACGACCTCGTTTCCTGCGCCGACCTCTCCGAGAACCGGGGCTGGGCACGCGAGGAACACAAATGGGGACTGCTGCTCACCGCGGGAACCGGCTACGGCCTCGACGACCCGGACGGCAAGGGGCTGGTCACCGCGTGCGTGGTCACCTCGTACGAGGATCTCGCGGCCATCGGAATGGTCCTGGTGGCCGAGAAGTACGCACGGCAGGGCGTGGGGCGGCGCCTGATGCGGCACGTGCTGGGGGAGCTGGGCGACCGGCCGGTCACCCTGCACGCCACGGCGTACGGACAACCGCTCTACGAACAGCTGGGCTTCGAGACCACCGGCCGCGCCGAGATGGTCCGCGGCCACTTCCGCCCCTCGGGCCCCGCCCCCACCGTGGCGACCCGCCCGGCGACGGCGGAGGACCTGCCCGCGCTGCTGCGCCTGGACGCCGAGGTCTTCGGCCGCGACCGGACGCACATGATCACCAGGCTGCCCGCCTTCGCGGACCAGCTGCGGGTCGCCGAGGACTCCGGAGGCCTCATCGGCTACGCGGCGCTCTGGCCGAACATGGAGACCCACGTCGTGGGCCCCCTGGTCGCCCGTGACACCGAGACCGCGAAGGCGCTGGTGGCCTCGCTCGCCGCGGGGACGGACCGGCCGTTGCGCACCGATGTCGACGTACGCCACGAGGAACTGCTCGACTGGCTGAAGGCGAACGGGCTGGAACCGCTCCCCTTCTTCAACGCGGTCATGACCCGGGGCATCCCCGGTCTGCCCGGGGACTGGACCCGCCGCTTCGCCCCCCTGACGGTCGCCGCGGGCTGACGCACGTCCGCCGTACGGAGAGGGGCGCGGGATCTCTCCGTACGGCGATGGGGTCGGCAGGGGTTCAGACGAGCCGCTGGACGGCCTGCGTGGCGAAGCCGTGGTCCTGCTCGGGGGAACCGCCGCCCACACCGATGGCCCCGATCAGGCGGCCGTCACGGTGGACGGGGACACCGCCCGCGATGAAGAGCAGCGGGCGGTCGAGCGCGGTCGGCAGGGTGTGGAAGAGCCCACCGGGCTGGACCGCGTCGACGAGGTCGGCGGTGGCCGTGCCGAGCTGGAGCGCGGTGTACGCCTTGCGGGTGCTGGTCTCGCCCGCGATCAGGACGGCGCGGTCGTCGCGGCGGAAGGCCAGCAGGTGGCCGCCCGCGTCCAGGACGGTGACCGCGACAGTGGCCCCCGCCTCCTCGGCCGCGGCACGCGCCGCCTCCACGAGGGCTTCGGCGTCCTGGATGGTGAGCGGGGCTACGGCGGTGGTGGTGCTCATCGGATGACTCCTTGGTGCGTGCGGTGGAGCGGCCGGCCGGGGGCCGGTTGCCGCGGGGGTGGTCAGTGGTGCGCCGCGGTGGCGCGGGCCGGCTCGGGCGCGCTGCCCGTGACGATCCGGCCGCCGGTGCCCGTACGCCTCTCCAGGGCGCTGGAGACGAGGGCGAGGACGAGCGCCGAGGCGGCGAGCGCGGCGCCGACCCAGTTCGGGGCGGTGTAGCCGAGCCCGGCGGCGATCACGATCCCGCCGAGCCAGGCGGAGAGCGCGTTGCCGAGGTTGAAGGCGCCGATGTTCACGGCGGAGGCGAGGGTGGGCGCACCCGCCGCCTGGTCCAGGACCCGCTTCTGCAGCGGCGGTACGGTCGCGAAGCCGAGCGCGCCGATCAGGAAGACGGTGACGGCCGAGGCCGCCTTGTCGTGGGCGGTGAGGGTGAACAGGGCCAGCACGACGGCGAGGCCGCTCAGCGACGCGTAGAGCATCGGCATCAGGGCCCGGTCGGCGAAGCGGCCGCCGATCAGGTTCCCGGCGACCATGCCGAGGCCGAAGAGGACGAGCAGCCAGGTGACGGAGCCGTCGGCGTAGCCGGTGACATGGGTCATCATCGGGGTGATGTAGGTGATCGCGGCGAAGACGCCGCCGAAGCCGAGCACGGTCATCGCCATGGCGAGCAGGACCTGGACGTTGCGGAACGCGGCGATCTCGTGGCGCAGCCGGACGCCCTCGGCCTTCGGCATGTCGGGGACGAGCTTGGCGACGCCCAGGAGGCCGACCACACCGAGCGCGGCCACGACGAAGAACGTGGTGCGCCAGCCGATCTGCTGGCCGACCAGGGTGCCCAGCGGGACACCGATGACGTTGGCGACGGTGAGACCGGTGAACATCATCGCGATCGCCCCGGCCTTCTTCTCGGGGGCGACGAGATCGGCGGCGACGACCGAGCCGATACCGAAGAACGCGCCGTGCGCGAGCGAGGCGACGATCCGCCCGGCCAGCATCAGCCCGAAGACGGGCGCGACGGCGGAGAGCACGTTGCCGACGATGAAGAAGCCCATCAGCAGCATCAGCATGCGCTTGCGGGAGATCCGGGTGCCCAGGACGGTCATCAGCGGGGCACCGAGGACGACGCCCAGCGCGTAGCCGGTCACCAGGTAGCCGGCCATAGGGATGGTCACGCCGTAGGTGTCGGCCACTTCCGGGAGCAGCCCCATGATCACGAATTCGGTGGTGCCGATACCGAACGCCCCGATGGCCAGGGCTAGGAGCGCGAGTGGCATGGGATGGCCAGCCTTCCAGGAGATTGCACGAGCGCCTTACGAGCGTTCACAATAATTGCAGACGCGGGTTAATTGCAAACGCGGGCTATTGCAGTCGTGGCCTATCCTGGTCTCAAGCCGCTCCGGACGGAGGACAGACGCATGACCGCGACGGACCCCGCACTCACCGCCCTCTCGCAGGGCTGGTGTGCCCTCTCGCTGCTGCACGGCAGGATCGAGGCCCATATCGAGCGGGCCCTGCAGTCGGGGCACGAGCTGAGCGTGCGCGAGTACTCGCTGCTGGACGTCCTCGGCCGCCAGCACAGCGGCCCGGGCGGTCATCTCCAGATGAAGCAGGTCGCCGACGCCGTCGTCCTCAGCCAGTCCGCCACCACCCGGCTGGTCACGCGCCTGGAGGACCGCGGGCTGCTGACCCGCTATCTCTGCGACACCGACCGGCGCGGGATCTACACGGACGTCACGGAGGCCGGCCAGGAGCTGCTCGCGGCGGCCCGGCCCACCAACGACCGCGCCCTGCGCGAGGCACTCGACGAGGCCGCGCGGAACCCTGAGCTCGCCCCCCTGGTCAGGGCCGTCGAGCAACTCCGCGTCCCCGCCCAGCCCTCCCCGGCGGAGCTTTCCCCGGCGTAGTCTCCGGGCCATGAGCGATCTTGAGATAAGGCCCGCGACGGCCCAGGACATCCCCGCGATCGTGGCGATGCTGGCCGACGACCCGCTGGGCGCCCAGCGGGAGTCGCCGGGCGACCTGACCCCGTACCTCGCCGCCTTCGAGCGGCTGGCCGGCGACCCCCATCAGCACCTGGTCGTGGCCGTCCGCGACGACCGGGTCGTCGGCACACTCCAGCTGACCGTCATCCCCGGCCTGTCCCGGCGCGGGGCCACCCGCTCGATCATCGAGGGCGTCCGCATCCACGCCGATGAGCGCGGCGGCGGCCTCGGCACCCGGCTCATCGAGTGGGCCGTCGAGCAATCCCAGCACCTGGGCTGCCAGTTGGTCCAGCTCACCTCGGACGCCACGCGGATCGACGCGCACCGCTTCTATGAGCGGCTCGGTTTCGAGGCGTCCCACCTGGGCTTCAAGAAAGCCCTCTGACCCCCGGGGACGCAGGGCCCGGCCGCCCCGGGGGCCGTGGGAGGTTTCACGTGAAACGTGGCGTCGCCACGTTTCACGTGAAACATCAGACTCCGCGCCAGCCCTCGGGGTCGACCCCTCCCGGGACCACCTCGGCCGGTCCGTACGGCTCCCGGGTGAAGACGAACGACCCGAGGTCGAGATGGCTCACCGAGCCGTCCGGCCGGCGGACCGCCCGCAGGATCTCGCCCTGGTAGTAGCCGTTGAGGCCGACCCAGCTGCCGTCCGCCCGCGCCTCGAACCTCGACGCGCGGCCCTGACCGCGCAGCGGCTCCAGCGCCATCGTGCCGTCGGCGTTCAGCCGCAGGCCGTAGGTGTACGTCCCCCAGTACCAGGGGCCGGTGAGCTCCAGCAGGGACGGGTCGACCTCGGACAGGGGCCGCCACGGCGCGGGGAGTTTCGGCTCGGCCTCGATGACGGTCCGGATGAGATCGGCGGCGACCGACGGGGCCGTCCCCGACGTGGAGTTGGTGAGGACGGCCGCCCCTACCCCGTCCTCCACGCTGATCCAGAGTCCGGCGACGAACCCCGGCAGCGAACCCGTGTGACCGGCGAGGGTGCGGTGGCCGCCCTGGCGGCTCAGCTGGACCCCCAGCCCGTAGTTGTTCTGCCAGTCCCCCGCCTCGGGCGGTGCGGACGGGGTCCGCATCTCCCGTACGCTCGCGGCGCTCAGCACCCGGTCGTCCCCCTCGGCGAGGAACGCGGCGAAGCGGCAGAGGTCCGCAGCCGTCGACCACAGCTGGCCCGCCGGAGCCATCAGCCCCAGGTCCTCGGCCGGCTCGGGAAGCAGGGCGTCGGCCCACGGGTGCACGGCCCAGCCGCCTGCGTGCGGGGCCACCGGCCGGGTGCTCGTCCTGGTCAGTCCCAGCGGATCGAGGACCTCGCTCCGCAGAGCCTCCTCCCAGGACACCCCCCGCACGGCCTCGATCAGCGAACCGAGCAGCGTGTACCCGGGGTTGGAGTAGTGGTGCAGCCTGCCGACCGGATGCGGCTGCGGGTTCTCCCCCAGCACGTCCGAGAGCTCCGGACGCAGCGCGGCCGAGCTCCGCTCCCACCAGGCCCCGGGAGTCTCGGCGGCCAACCCCGCGCTGTGGCCGAGGAGTTGGGCGATGGTCACCTCACCGACCCCGGTGCCGGGCAGGTGCTTCTCCAGCGGGTCCCCGAGGTCCAGCAGCCCCTCGTCGCGCAGTCGCAGGACCAGCACGGCGGTGAAGGTCTTGGTGATGGAGCCGATGCGGTACTGGACGTCGGCGTCGGGGCCGTGGCCTTCGACGGAGGTGCGCGAGCCCGTCCAGACGATGCGGCCCTCGCGGACCACGGCGGCGACCAGCGAGGGCAGCCGCCCCTCGGACTGGGCGACGGCCAGGCGGTGGATCAGCGCGCGTTCGGTACCGGGCAGGAGGCCGGCGGGGGCCGTGGTCATCGGCGGGGCGCTCGGCACATGCGGGGATGAGGTCATGCCCCAGGTGTATCTCCGCACTCCACAGCCGTCGAACGGTTTTCCCCCGACACGCACCGGACGTACGCGTCGTACGGTCCATCCGTTCGCCACGGCCCCGGGGACGAAGCCCGGATCAGGTCTGCGCCATGTCCACGAAGCGCGAGTAGTGGCCCTGGAAGGCCACCGTGATCGTGGCCGTCGGGCCGTTACGGTGCTTGGCCACGATGAGGTCCGCCTCGCCCGCGCGCGGGGACTCCTTCTCGTACGCGTCCTCGCGGTGCAACAGGATGACCATGTCCGCGTCCTGCTCGATGGAGCCGGACTCACGCAGGTCGGAGACCATCGGCTTCTTGTCCGTACGCTGCTCGGGGCCACGGTTCAGCTGGGAGAGCGCGATGACCGGGAGCTCCAGCTCCTTGGCGAGCAGCTTGAGGTTTCGGGACATGTCCGAGACCTCCTGCTGGCGGCTCTCGGCGCGCTTGGAGCCGCCGGACTGCATCAGCTGGAGGTAGTCGATGACGACGAGCTTGAGGTCGTTGCGCTGCTTGAGCCGGCGGCATTTGGCGCGGATCTCCATCATCGACAGGTTCGGGGAGTCGTCGATGTAGAGCGGGGCCTGGGAGACGTCCGGCATCCGGCGGGCGAGGCGGGTCCAGTCCTCGTCGGTCATGGTGCCCGAGCGCATGTGGTGGAGCGCGACCCGGGCCTCGGCCGACAGAAGACGCATCGCGATCTCGTTGCGGCCCATTTCGAGGGAGAAGATCACGCTGGGCAGGTTGTGCTTGATGGAGCAGGCCCGGGCGAAGTCCAGCGCCAGCGTGGACTTACCCATGGCGGGCCGGGCCGCGATGACGATCATCTGGCCCGGGTGCAGACCGTTGGTGAGGGAGTCGAAGTCGGTGAAGCCGGTCGGCACACCGGTCATCTCGCCGCTGCGGGAGCCGATCGCCTCGATCTCGTCGAGCGCGCCCTCCATGATGTCGCCGAGGGGGAGGTAGTCCTCGCTGGTGCGCTGTTCGGTGACCGCGTAGATCTCGGCCTGGGCGGAGTTGACGATCTCGTCGACGTCGCCGTCCGCCGCGTATCCCATCTGCGTGATCTTGGTGCCCGCCTCGACGAGACGGCGGAGCACCGCCCGCTCGTGGACGATCTCCGCGTAGTACGAGGCGTTGGCCGCGGTCGGGACCGACTGGACCAGGGTGTGCAGATACGAGGCGCCGCCGACGCGGGTGATCTCGCCCCGCTTGACCAGCTCGGCCGCCACGGTGATCGGGTCGGCCGGCTCGCCCTTCGCGTACAGGTCGAGGATCGCCGTGTAGACGGTCTCGTGGGCCGGGCGGTAGAAGTCATGGCCCTTGATGATCTCCACGACGTCCGCGATGGCGTCCTTGGAGAGCAGCATGCCGCCGAGGACGGACTGCTCGGCGTCGATGTCCTGCGGGGGGACCCGCTCGAACCCGGACGATCCGCCGCCGTCCCAGGACTCGCTCTCGCGGCCCCGGTCGTGCTGGTCGTCGCGGCCGCGGCCCCGTCCTTCGGCGCGGCGGGGGCGGGAGACGGGCAGACGGTCACCCGGACCGCTGTCGGCCCAGGGGTCGTCCAAGGGCTCGGGAATGCTCACCGGGCCACCTCCTCCCGTCCGCTCCGCGGACCTAGCCGTGCCACTCTTTCTACGGCACGGCACTGACAAAACGAGAAGCCCGACTCCGGTTCCGGCGCGTCGGGCGCCGGTCCACGTTAGGCCCGTCGGCACCGTCAGCCAATCTGGTTATCCACAGGCCATGTGGACGACGGACCAGATGCTGTGGAGAACTCCGCAGAACCTGTGCACGGACCGGGGGACAGCACTGTGGACAAAGTCATAGCCCACCCGGCACCACCCGCTTGACCTGCGGTTTTTCCGTCCACCGGCTGTGGGGGAGAAAAACTTTCCCGGCTGGCCCAAGATCACGACAAACGGCGCACAGCCGAACCGCACTCCGGTTCCAAGGTAAGGATCGCATTGGCATTGCATCTATTACCTGTGGAAGATTAGATTGAGTTCATGACACAGGCCCCCGTGGCACCGAGGAACACCCGGCGCCGACACGACCGCGAGATCGTCTCGCTCGCCGTCCCCGCCTTCGGCGCCCTGGTCGCCGAGCCGCTCTTCGTCATGGCCGACAGCGCGATCGTCGGCCACCTCGGCACCCCGCAACTGGCCGGTCTGGGCATCGCCGCGGCCCTCCTCACCACCGCCGTGAGCGTCTTCGTCTTCCTCGCCTACGCCACCACGGCCGCCGTCGCCCGCCGCGTCGGCGCCGGAGACCTGCCGGCCGCCATCCGCCAGGGCATGGACGGCGTCTGGCTCGCCCTGCTGCTCGGTGCCGGCGTCATCGCCGTCGTCCTGCCCGCGGCCCCCTGGCTCATCCACCTCTTCGGAGCCTCGGACACCGCCGCCCCCTACGCCGTCACCTATCTGCGCGTCTCCTCGCTCGGTATCCCCGCCATGCTCGTGGTGCTCGCGGCCACCGGCATCCTGCGCGGCCTCCAGGACACCAGGACGCCGCTCTATGTGGCCATCGGCGGTTTCACCCTCAACGCGGCGCTGAACGTCGGGCTCGTCTACGGGGCCGGCCTCGGCATCGCCGGCTCCGCCTGGGGCACCGTGACCGCCCAGGTCGCGATGGCCGCCGTCTACCTCCGCGTCGTCGTACGCGGGGCCCGGCGCCACGGCGCCTCACTGCGTCCCGACGCGGCGGGCATCCGCGCCAGCGCCCAGGCGGGGGTTCCGCTGCTGGTCCGTACGCTCTCGCTGCGGGCCGTCCTGATGATCGCCACCGCCGTGGCCGCCCGCCTGGGCGACGCCGACATAGCCGCGCACCAGATCATCCTGTCCCTGTGGAGCCTGCTGGCCTTCGCTCTCGACGCCATCGCGATCGCCGGGCAGGCCATCATCGGGCGGTACCTCGGCGCGGAGGACACCGAGGGCGCCCGCCAGGCATGCCGGCGCATGGTCGAGTGGGGCATCGCGGCCGGGGTGGTGCTCGGTCTGCTGGTGGCGGTGGCGCGGCCGCTGTTCATCCCGCTCTTCACCGGCGACGACACGGTCCGGGACGCTCTGCTGCCCGCGCTCCTGGTGGTCGCCCTCTCCCAGCCGGTCTCCGGGATCGTCTTCGTCCTCGACGGAGTGCTCATGGGCGCGGGCGACGGCCCCTATCTGGCGTGGGCGATGCTGCTGACGCTCGCCTGCTTCGCCCCGGTGGCGCTGCTGGTCCCGGCGTTCGGCGGCGGGCTCACCGCCCTGTGGTGGGCCATGGCCCTGATGATGTCGGTCCGCATGCTGACGCTCTGGCTCCGCGCCCGCTCGGGGCGCTGGCTGGTCACGGGCGCGACGCGCTGAGCACCTTCCGGCAGGGGGCATGTTTCACGTGAAACATCGCCCGCCGCCGACAACGGCGAAGGGCCGCACCCCGGAGGGTGCGGCCCTTCTTATGCTCTGCTGAGCGATGCCCTTAGGCGGCGACGACCTCGACGCCAACCTTCGCGGCAACCTCGGCGTGCAGACGCACGGACACCTGGTGCGCGCCCAGGGTCTTGATCGGCGAGCCGAGCTCGACGCGACGCTTGTCCACGTCCGGGCCACCGGCAGCCTTGATCGCCGCAGCGACGTCGGCCTGGGTGACGGAGCCGAAGAGACGGCCGGCGTCGCCGGAGCGAACAGCCAGACGCACCTTCACGCCTTCGAGGCGGGCCTTGATCTCGTTGGCCTGCTCGATGGTGGCGATCTCGTGGATCTTGCGAGCACGACGGATCTGCTCGACGTCCTTCTCGCCGCCCTTGGTCCAGCGGATCGCGAAACCACGCGGGACCAGGTAGTTGCGAGCGTAGCCGTCCTTGACGTCGACGACATCGCCGGCGGCACCGAGGCCAGAGACCTCGTGGGTGAGGATGATCTTCATTTTTCGGTCACCCTTCCCTTATCGCGCGGTGGACGTGTAGGGCAGCAGCGCCATCTCACGGCTGTTCTTGACGGCCGTGGCGACGTCACGCTGGTGCTGCGTGCAGTTGCCGGTCACGCGGCGGGCACGGATCTTGCCGCGGTCGGAAATGAACTTCCGCAGCATGTTCGTGTCCTTGTAGTCCACGTAAGCGGTCTTGTCCTTGCAGAAAGCGCAGACCTTCTTCTTAGGCTTGCGCACAGGCGGCTTCGCCATGGTGTTTCTCCTGTGTGATCAAGAAGTGGGGGTACGGGCTGCCCTAGAAGGGCGGCTCGTCCGAGTAGCCGCCGCCGGAGCCGCCGGAGCTTCCGCCCCAGCCGCCACCGCCGCCACCCTGCTGCTGGCCGCCGCCGGCCGGTGCGCTGGAGGCCCAGGGGTCGTCGGCGGGAGCGCCGCCGCCCTGCGGGCCGCCACTGGGGGCTCCACCCCAGCTGCCACCGCCCTGCTGCTGGCCACCACCGCCGCCGTAACCACCCTGGCCGCCTCGACCGGTGGTCTTGGTGACCTTGGCCGTGGCGCTCTTGAGGCTGGGGCCGACTTCCTCGACGTCCAGCTCGTAGACCGTGCGCTTGACGCCCTCGCGGTCCTCGTAGGACCGCTGCTTCAGCCGGCCCTGCACGATGACGCGCATGCCTCGCTGGAGCGACTCGGCGACGTTCTCCGCCGCCTGACGCCAGACCGAGCAGGTCAGGAAGAGGCTTTCGCCGTCCTTCCACTCATTGGTCTGACGGTCGAAGGTGCGGGGAGTCGACGCGACACGGAACTTCGCGACGGCCGCACCGGACGGGGTGAAGCGCAGCTCGGGGTCGTCGACGAGATTGCCGACGACCGTGATGACGGTCTCGCCTGCCATGGGTGAACCTCTCGGCGGGGATTGCTGCTGGCTGCTGTGTTGCTACTCGGAACCCGATGACTTCTGAGCGGAAGCTCAGTGGGTCTCGGGACGGAGGACCTTGGTCCGGAGGACCGACTCGTTCAGGTTCATCTGACGGTCGAGCTCCTTGACGACCGCAGGCTCGGCCTGGAGGTCGATGACCGTGTAGATGCCCTCGGGCTTCTTCTTGATCTCGTAGGAGAGACGACGACGGCCCCAGGTGTCGACCTTCTCGACCTTTCCGTTGCCCTCACGGACGACGGAGAGGAAGTTCTCGATCAGGGGGGAGACAGCGCGCTCCTCCAGATCGGGGTCGAGGATGACCATCACCTCGTAGTGACGCATGTGGAACCCACCTCCTTTGGACTCAGCGGCCACGGTCGTTCCGTGGCAGGAGGGTCGTGATGCGTGAACAACGGTATCCGCCGCCACTGACAATCCCGCTCCGAGAGAGGGGGACCGCGTCCTGGCCAGGGCAGACACCGGTGCAGACCGTACAGAGTACCTGCACACAGGCTTCCGGTTGAAATCCGGCGGTCAGGGGCCGCAATCTGTACACATCGGGTGTGCGCGGCGCTACCCTTCGCCGCGCTCCGCTTCCGCCAGGAGGTGCCTCATGGCACAGGCAATGCGATCGAACTCGTCCGTCGTCTCCCTCTTCGCCACCGACGGCAAGCCCCATCCCCTTCAGGACGCCTTCATGGCGGTGACCGTCGTGCTCGGCGCACTGGCCTTCATCACGGCGTTCTTCCACAACCTGCACCTGCTCAGCTCCTGGGCGGGCCTGGTGGGGATCCTCACGGGCGCGTACGGACAGTTCATCTCGGTGACGACCCGCGAGCGGTTCCTGCTGATCCTCGGGCTCGGCGCCGCCGCCGTGGGCTTCTTCCTCGGCATGGCCCATGGCGGTCTCTTCGGCGGCGTCATCGGCCGCTGAGGACACCCCGCACCCGCTCAGGTCCGTACAGCCATCCGGGGCGCTCCCCGGGCGCAGTAGGCTTCGGCGCGAGAGCCGGAGCCCCTGTACCCATGGGGACACACCTGCCGAGGAGCGCCCCGCATGAGCCTGACCCTGAGGACCATCAGCCGTGAGCAGCATCTGGCGTACATCCAGAGCCTGCCCGCGGCTAGCCACTGCCAGGTCCCGGCGTGGGCTGATGTGAAGACCGAGTGGCGCTCGGAGAGCCTCGGGTGGTTCGACAAGACCGGTCAGATGGTCGGCGCCGGCCTGGTGCTCTACCGCCAGCTGCCGAAGATCAAGCGGTACCTCGCGTACCTGCCCGAGGGCCCGGTCATCAACTGGTACGCCCCGAACCTCGACGAGTGGCTCCAGCCGATGCTGGCGCACCTCAAGCACCAGGGCGCGTTCTCGGTGAAGATGGGCCCGCCGGTCGTCATCCGCCGCTGGGACTCGGCCGCCATCAAGTCCGGCATCCAGGACCCGGACGTCAAGCGTCTGCGCGACGTCGAGGCCACCCACATCGAGCCGCGTGCCTTCGAAGTGGCCGACCGGCTGCGGAAGATGGGCTGGCAGCAGGGCGAGGACGGCGGCGCGGGCTTCGGCGACGTGCAGCCGCGCTACGTCTTCCAGGTGCCACTCGCCAACCGCTCGCTCGACGACGTCCTCAAGGGCTTCAACCAGCTGTGGCGCCGCAACATCAAGAAGGCCGAGAAGGCCGGCGTCGAAGTCGTCCAGGGCGGCTACGAGGACCTGGCCGAGTGGCAGCGGCTGTACGAGATCACCGCCGTCCGCGACCACTTCCGCCCGCGCCCGCTCTCGTACTTCCAGCGCATGTGGACGGTCCTCAACAACGAGGACCCCAACCGGATGCGGCTCTACTTCGCGCGCCACAACGGCGTGAACCTGTCGGCGGCGACGATGCTCGTCGTGGGCGGGCACGTCTGGTACTCCTACGGCGCCTCCGACAACATCGGCCGTGAGGTCCGGCCCTCGAACGCGATGCAGTGGCGGATGCTGCGCGACGCGTACGCCATGGGCGCGACCGTCTACGACCTGCGCGGCATCTCGGACTCGCTCGACGAGACCGACCACCTCTTCGGTCTCATCCAGTTCAAGGTGGGTACTGGTGGTGAGGCCGTCGAGTACGTCGGCGAGTGGGACTTCCCGCTGAACAAGCTGCTGCACAAGGCGCTCGACATCTACATGTCGAGGCGCTGACGGGCACGTAGTCCCGTCCCTTCCCACCTCTGACACACCGCAGCCACCAGAAAGGTTCCGGAACCGGCCATGGCGCTCTCCCTGTACGTCGACACCGCGCGCTGGCGGGCGCACCAGAAGTCCGTGGTCGACCAGTTCCCGGGCATCGTCCCGGTCTGCAAGGGCAACGGCTACGGCTTCGGCCACGAGCGCCTGGCCGAGGAGGTGAACCGCTTCGGCTCGGACATCCTGGCGGTCGGCACCACCTACGAGGCCGCCCGTATCAAGGACTGGTTCGGCGGCGACCTGCTGGTGCTCACACCGTTCCGCCGGAGCGAGGAGCCGGTGCCGCTGCCGGACCGCGTGATCCGCTCGGTCTCCTCCGTGGACGGGGTGCACGCCCTCGTGGGCGCGCGCGTGGTCATCGAGTGCATGAGCTCGATGAAGCGCCACGGCATCAAGGAGGAGGAGCTCGGCATGCTCCACTCCGCCATCGAGGACGTACGGCTGGAGGGCTTCGCCCTGCACCTCCCGCTCGACCGCACCGACGGCTCCGACGCCGTCGAGGAGGTCATCGGCTGGATGGACCGGCTGCGGGCGGCCCGGCTGCCGCTGCACACCATGTTCGTCAGCCATCTGCGGGCCGAGGAGCAGGCGCGGCTGCAGCAGCAGTTCCCGCAGACCCGGTTCCGGGCGCGTATCGGCACGCGGCTGTGGCTCGGTGACCACGAGGCGACCGAGTACCGGGGCGCCGTCCTGGACGTCACCCGGGTCGCGAAGGGGGACCGTTTCGGCTACCGCCAGCAGAAGGCCGCCTCGGACGGCTGGCTGGTCGTGGTCGCGGGCGGCACCTCGCACGGCGTCGGCCTGGAGGCGCCCAAGGCGCTCCACGGGGTGATGCCGCGTGCCAAGGGCGTCGCCCGGGCCGGTCTGGCGACCGTCAACCGCAACCTGTCGCCGTTCGTCTGGGACGGCAAGCAGCGCTGGTTCGCGGAGCCGCCGCACATGCAGGTGTCGATCCTCTTCGTCCCCTCGGACTCCCAGGAGCCGCGCGTGGGTGACGAGCTGGTGGCCCATCTGCGGCACACCACGACGCAGTTCGACCGCATGGTCGACCGCTAGGCGCCGCGTCACCGCCCGGGACACGACGAAGGGCCCCCGCCACCGGCGGGGGCCCTTCGCGTCGCTACCAGCCGTCCTGGGCGCCCCGCTGCCCCGTTCCCCACTCCACCCGCGGCCCCTCGACCAGGGGAGCCGCGTGCCGGGGCGGATGCGCCGCCTGACCCAGGACGAAGACGTCCGGGGCGCCGTCGAGCACGCCTCCGGAGGGGTCGTCCGAGCCGTCACGCCGTACGCCGTCCCGTTCCGGCATCAGGATGTCCCGCACGATCACCGCGCACAGGTAGAGCGTCGTCAGCAGATGGGCGGCGATGGCCAGCTGGTAGCCCTCCGGCGGGAGTCCCTGGTGCTTCTCGCCGCTCATCGTGTACGCGAGGTACGTCCAGATCCCGAGGAAGTAGACGACCTCCCCCGCCTGCCAGATCAGGAAGTCGCGCCAGCGCGGCCGGGCCAGCGCGGCCAGCGGGATCAGCCACAGCACGTACTGCGGGGAGTAGACCTTGTTGGTCAAGATGAACGCGGCGACGACCAGGAAGGCGAGCTGGGCGAAGCGTGGACGGCGGGGGGCCGTGAGCGTCAGCGCCGCGATGCCCGCGCACAGCAGCACCATCAGCAGCGTCGCCAGGTTGTTCACCATGTCGACGTCCAGGGACTTGCCGGTGCGCTGCGAGATGATCAGCCAGAAGGAGCCGAAGTCGACGGACCGCTCCTGGCTGAAGGTGTAGAACTTCTTCCAGCCCTCGGGCGCCAGCAGCATCACCGGCACGTTCACCACCAGCCAGGCGCCCGCCGCCCCGAGCACGGCCGCCCCGCACTCCCGCCACTTCCCGGCCCGCCAGCACAGGAACAGCAGCGGCCCCAGCAGCAGCACGGGGTAGAGCTTGGCGGCCGTCGCCAGCCCGATGAGAATGCCGAAGGCGAGCGGGCGGCCGCGGGACCAGAGCAGCATGGCGGCGGCGGTCAGGGCGATGGCGAAGAGGTCCCAGTTGATCGTCGCGGTGAGGGCGAAGGCGGGCGCCAGGGCGACCAGCAGCGCGTCCCAGGGGCGGCGACGGTGCGTCCGCGCCACACAGACCGCGATGACGGCCGTGCAGGCCATCAGCATCCCCGCGTTGACCATCCAGTACATCTGCTCGCGGTGCTGCGTGCTGCCGCCGGACATCCACGACACCGGCCAGGAGGCCACCTCCATGAACAGCCCGGTCAGCACCGGGTATTCGAGGAAGTCCATGTCGCCGGAGAGCCGGTCGAAGTAGGGCACCTTCCCGTCGGCGAAGCCCCGGCCCACGTACAGGTGCGGGATATCGGAGTAGCAGGCGTGGGTGTACTGGGAGTTCACGCCCCGGAACCACGCCCACTCGTAGCAGGGGGCCTTCTGCGCCATCCCGAGGGCGAACATGCCAAGGGCGACCAGGGTGATCACCCGGACCGGGGTCAGCCAATGGCCCGCTCCCGAGGCCCAGCGGCCCATGGGACCGCCCAGCACCTCGCTGCCGGCCGCGGCGACCTCGTCCTGCTCCGTGGGGCGCACGACGGGTCCGGCGGACTTCCCCGGCCGGGTCTCGTACGCGCGGGCACTGGTCTCGCTCGTCATGCCGCACATCCTGCCGTACACCTCCGGGGAAATGCCGAGGGGCGATGTTTCACGTGTAACACCGCCCCCGGTTTCACGTGAAACATCGCCCCTGGCGTTCAGCCGCGTGCGCCGGGCCCGCTAGCCGTTGGGTCCCCCGAAGATGCTCCCCTGGGGGCCGCTGCCCGGTTTGGACTTACTGGGCGACGGGCTGCCGGAGGGCCCGCTGATGTCCCCGCTGGTAGCGCCCTGGTCCGTACCCGCGTCGGTACCCGCGTCCGTGCCGCCGGGGCCGCCGCCGCCGGGGCCGCCGCAGTTCCAGTCCCACTTGCCACAGGATTTGCTGGGCTTCGGGGTCGGGCGCGGGGTGAGCGACGGAGTGGGCGAGGGGCTGGCGGAGGGCGACGGCGAGTCCGACGGCGACGGGGAGGGGGTCGGGCTGGGCGACATGCCGCCGCCGAACACCTTCTCGCCGATCGGCTCGGGCGTCGGGAAGTCGACGGCCGGTACCCCGTTCAGCGCCTGCTCCATGTAGTCGTGCCAGATGGTCGACGGGAAGGACGCACCGTGGATCTTCTTCTGGCCGCCCGTCCCGAACATCGGCAGGAATTCGCGCTTCTTGCTGCTCTCGTTGTCGTCGAGGCGGTACATGCTGACCGCGGTCGAGAGCTGAGACGTGTACCCCACGAACCACGCGGAGCGGTTCTCGTCGGTGGTACCGGTCTTGCCCGCCACGTCACGGCCGCTGAGCTTGGCGTTGGTGCCGGTGCCCTTCTCGACCACGTTCTTCAGGACGTCCGTCACGTTGTCCGCAACCGCGGCGGAGAAGGCGCGGGAGGCCTTGTCCTCGTGCTTGTAGATGACGCCGCCCCGGCGCATGACCTTTTCGACCGAGTAGGCGTCGTGGTGCATCCCGCTGGTGGCGAAGGTGGCGTAGGCACCGGCCATCCGGATCGCGCTGGGGGAGGAGGTGCCGATGGAGAACGACGGCACGGTCGAGGACGCGAGGCTGTCCTTGCGGAGCCCCACCGCCAGAGCGACGTCCTTCACCTTGTCCGTGCCGACGTCCATGCCGAGCTGCACATAGGGCGTGTTCGCCGACTCCTGCATCGCGTACCGCAGGTCGATTGCGTAGCTCGGCGGGTTGTACGACTGGTTGCCGTCGTTGGTCTGCTTCCAGGGATCGCCGTTCTCGTTGGTCCAGACGCTCCCGTCGTAGTTCTTGATCTTCAGCTTGTTCATGCCGCTGTAGATGCTCTTCGGGGAGACCGGAGTGCGCTGCGACTCGCCCTGCTCCTTGGGACCCTTCGGGTCGCGCTTGCCGTACTCCATGGCGGCGGCCAGGACCAACGGCTTGAAGGTCGAGCCGACCTGCGCACCGGTCTGGTCGGCGTTGTTGGTGAAGTGCTTCGTCGCGTCCTCACCGCCGTAGATCGCCTTGATGGCGCCGGTCTTGTTGTCCACGGAGGCGGCACCGAACTGGACGAAGGTGTCGAGCGTCGGCCGCTTCTTCGTGTCGATGTTCTCCTTGCGGACCTTCTTCACGACCCCTTCGAGCGCCTGGACCTTCTTCTTGTCGAAGGTCGTGTGGATCTCGTAGCCGCCCTTGTCCAGGTCGCTGGCGGTGATGCCCTGGGTGTTGTTGTTGACGAAGTACGCCTTGGAGAGGCTGACCAGATAGCCGATCTGCCCGCTGAGCTGCGCGTTCTTCTTGGGCTTGTCGGGCATCGGGAAGGTCTTGTACTTCGCCCGCTCCGCCGCGGTCAGATGGCCGTCCTTCACCTCCTCGTCGAGGATCCAGGTCCACCGGTTCATGGCGTTCTTGGTGTTCTGCTGCGGGGTGGCCGCCGGGTCGATCTCGGTGGCGCCGGCGGGGTCGAAGTAGGTGGCGCCCTTGAGCAGCGAGGCGAGGAACGCGCACTGGCTCGGATCGAGGTCCTTGGCGTCCTTGCTGTAGTACGTACGGGCCGCCGCCTGCAGGCCGTAGGCACCGCGTCCGTAGTACGCGGTGTTCAGGTAGCCCGCCATGATCTCGCTCTTCTTCTTGGTCGCGCCGACCTTGATGGAGATGAAGAGCTCTTTGAACTTACGGGTCAGGGTCTGCGACTGGTCGTCGAGGCGGGCGTTCTTCACGTACTGCTGGGTGATCGTGGAGCCACCCTGGGTGTGGCCGCCCTTGGCCATGTTCACCAGGGCGCGCGCGATGCCCTGGGGGTCGACTCCGGAGTCCGTCTCGAAGGTCTTGTTCTCCGCCGAGATCACCGCGTACCGCATGGCGGCCGGGATCTTCTCGTAGGCGATGATCTGGCGGTTGACCTCGCCACCGGTCGCGACCATCTGGGACCCGTCGGCCCAGTAGTAGACGTTGTTCTCGGCCTGGGCCGCCTGGGCCACGTTCGGGACGCTCACCGTCCAGTAGGCGATGCCGATCGCGATCACCAGGGTGCCGAGGAAGCCCAGGCACAGCCCGCTGACCAGCTTCCACGAGGGCGTCCAGCGCCGCCACCCGTGCTTGCCGCGGCGCGGGTAGTCGATGAAGCGCTTCTTCCCCGGCCCCCGGTCGCCGGGACCCGGTCCGCCGCGGCGCCCGCCGGGGCCCGCCGGACCGCCGGGCCCGTCCACCCGTCTGCGCCCGGACCGCTGGGCGGCCCGTCGCGCCTCGGCTCGCCCACCGGCCTGCCGCTGCTCTCCGTACGCGCCGGAGGGGGACTCCGTGACGGAGTCCCGGGCGGAAGGCGCGCGGCGGCCGGACGGCTGCTGGGCAGCCCGCCGGGCCGCCGCGCGGCCCCCGCCTTGCGACTCCGGCGGTTTGCGACGGTGCTCGCTCATCGAACGACTACTCCTCGGGCAGGCGAGAGCGCCTGGAAGCGACTGGTGAGTTCCGGTCCCCCCGACAGACGGACCGGCCCTGCGCCGGGCCCGTCCGCCGTGCACCCGGTATGCCGATGGCGCGGTACGCGCCGACGCCCCCTGACGTCACTCGGCTCCCGGTGGTCTGCATGCCGCACAGACTACGCACGGTCAAAACCAGCCAGGGGTCGAAGTTCACCCCAAATCAGGCAACTTGCTTCCGATGAATTGACGATGTGACGCCGTTCACGATGGCCCCCCTTGTCGCAGGGGCTCCGCCGTTCTATCGTCAGGATGTATCGAGTCGATACATCAGCACGGCATAAAGGTCCGCGGCGGCAGAGGAGGCGAAGGGTGAGCAGACGCTCCGGCATCCTCGAATTCGCCGTTCTCGGCCTGCTTCGCGAGGCCCCGATGCACGGGTACGAGCTGCGCAAGCGGCTCAACACCTCACTGGGGATCTTCCGGGCCTTCAGTTACGGGACCCTCTACCCCTGCCTCAAGACGCTGGTCGCGAGCGGCTGGTTGATCGAGGAACCGGGCAGCGCTCCCGAAGACGCTCTCGCCGCTTCACTCGCAGGGCGCCGGGCCAAGATCGTCTACCGGTTGACGGCCGAGGGGAAGGAGCACTTCGAAGAACTGCTCTCCCACACCGGTCCCGACACCTGGGAGGACGAGCACTTCGCGGCACGTTTCGCCTTTTTCGGGCAGACGGAGCGCGAGGTGCGGATGCGCGTGCTGGAAGGTCGTCGCAGCCGGCTGGAGGAGCGCCTCGAGAAGATGCGCGCCTCCCTGGCCCGTACGCGCGAGCGCCTGGACGACTACACGCTTGAGCTGCAGCGGCACGGCATGGAGTCCGTGGAGCGCGAAGTGCGCTGGCTGAACGAGCTCATCGAGAGCGAGCGGGCGGGGCGGGATCAGCGATCCGGCCCGGCCACCGGCTCCGCTCAGCAGGACCACACATCAGGAGAGACGGGCGGCCTGCCCCGGCATCGGGACAGCACCCGGCCGGATCCGTCCGAGGACACCGCCAACTGAAGGCCCTGCGTCCGCAGGACTTCGTCGAGAACACACAGGGAGCAACCGGAATGGGTTCGGTTCGCGTAGCCATCGTCGGTGTAGGAAACTGCGCCGCCTCGCTGGTGCAGGGCGTCGAGTACTACAAGGACGCCGACCCGGCCGGCAAGGTGCCGGGTCTGATGCACGTCCAGTTCGGCGACTACCACGTCAAGGACGTGGAGTTCGTGGCCGCGTTCGACGTGGACGCCAAGAAGGTCGGCCTCGACCTCGCGGACGCCATCGGCGCCAGCGAGAACAACACCATCAAGATCTGCGACGTCCCGAACAAGGGCGTCACGGTCCAGCGTGGACACACCCACGACGGCCTGGGCAAGTACTACCGCCAGACCATCGAGGAGTCCGCCGAGGCCCCGGTCGACGTGGTCCAGGTCCTCAAGGACAAGCAGGTCGACGTTCTGGTCTGCTACCTCCCCGTGGGTTCCGAGGTCGCCGCGAAGTTCTACGCGCAGTGCGCCATCGACGCCAAGGTCGCGTTCGTCAACGCCCTTCCGGTCTTCATCGCCGGCACCAAGGAGTGGGCGGACAAGTTCACCGAGGCGGGCGTCCCGATCGTCGGCGACGACATCAAGTCCCAGGTCGGCGCCACCATCACGCACCGCGTCATGGCGAAGCTCTTCGAGGACCGCGGTGTCCGCCTGGAGCGCACCATGCAGCTGAACGTCGGCGGCAACATGGACTTCAAGAACATGCTCGAGCGTGAGCGCCTGGAGTCCAAGAAGATCTCGAAGACGCAGGCCGTCACCTCGCAGATCCGCGACCGCGAGCTGGGCGACAACAACGTCCACATCGGTCCCTCGGACTACGTGGCGTGGCTGGACGACCGCAAGTGGGCGTACGTGCGTCTCGAGGGCCGCGCCTTCGGTGACGTCCCGCTGAACCTCGAGTACAAGCTCGAGGTGTGGGACTCCCCGAACTCCGCGGGTGTCATCATCGACGCCGTGCGCGCCGCGAAGATCGCCAAGGACCGCGGCATCGGCGGCCCGATCCTCTCCGCGTCCTCGTACTTCATGAAGTCCCCGCCGGTGCAGTACTTCGACGACGAGGCCTACGAGAACGTCGAGAAGTTCATCAAGGGCGAGGTCGAGCGCTAAGTCGCTGCTTCCGTCCGCCTGTTGAGGGTCCCTGCGCCGCGCCGGCGCGGGGGCCCTCCGCGTATGTGACGCTTGCCCCCATGTCCGTCGTGCGTGATCTGCGCGTACTCCTGCGCCTGAGGAACTTCCGGCATCTGCTGGCCGTACGACTGCTCTCCCAGGCGTCGGACGGCGTCTACCAGGTCGCGCTCGCCACCCACGTCGTCTTCTCCCCCGAGAAGCAGACCTCGCCCGCGGCGATCGCCTCGGCCATGGCCGTGCTCCTGCTGCCCTATTCCGTCGTCGGCCCGTTCGCGGGCGTCCTGCTCGACCGCTGGCAGCGGCGCCAGGTCTTCCTCCACGGCAATCTGCTGCGGGCCCTGCTGGCCGGCTGCACCGCGCTGCTGCTGCTCGCCTCCGCGCCCGACGTGCTCTTCTACGCCTCCGCCCTCTGCGTCACCGCCGTCAACCGCTTCGTCCTGGCGGGGCTCTCGGCCGCACTGCCCCGCGTCGTGGACCAGGAGCGGCTGGTGATGGCCAACTCTCTCTCCCCGACCGCCGGAACGCTTGCCGCGACCGCGGGCGGCGGGCTTGCCTTCTGCGTACGGCTGGTGGTGCCGGTGGACGCCGCCGTCGTGCTGCTGGGCTCGCTCCTCTATCTGGCCGCTGCCCTGGGGTCGCTGCGGCTGCCGCCCGGGCTCCTGGGGCCCGACCCGGACGTGGCACGGCCCGGATTCGGCGCCGCGATCGGGACGACGGCGCGCGGACTCGCCGAGGGGCTGCGCCACGTGAGGGAGCGCCGGGTGGCCGCCCGCGTCCTGGCCGCGATGACGCTGATGCGCTTCTGCTACGGGGCGCTGACCGTGCTGGTGCTGATGCTCTGCCGGTACGCCTGGGCCGACGACACCTCGGACGGGCTGGCGCTGCTGGGGCTGGCCATGGGCGTCTCGAGCGCGGGGTTCTTCGCGGCGGCCGTGGTGACGCCGGGGGCGGTGGCGCGGCTGGGGCCGGCCCGGTGGATGGCGGTGTGCGCGGGGACGGCGGCGGTCCTGGAGCCCGCCCTGGGGCTGGGGTTCGCCCGTGGCCCCGTGCTGGTGGCCGCGTTCGTCCTGGGTCTCGTCACCCAGGGCGCGAAGATCTCCACGGACACCGTGGTGCAGTCCTCGGTGGACGACGCCTACCGCGGCCGGGTCTTCTCCCTGTACGACGTGCTCTTCAACGTCGCCTTCGTCGGCGCCGCGGCGGTTGCCGCGCTGATGCTGCCGCCTGACGGGAGGTCGGCCGTCCTGGTGGTCACGGTCTCCCTGGCCTACGCGGTGGTAGCGGTGTTTATGACCCGCTTTCAGCGCGGCTGAGTGTCACATCAGGGACACAGAGTCCTCGCCGATGACGGGGATGTCAGCCGGGACAGCTACCTTACGGGCGTCCTACATCATCTGTTTTCACCAAGGGGGAACCCCCACGTGTCCACTCCGCCGCCCCAGGGCCAGAACCCGTACGCGCCGCAGCCCCACGCTCCCTACGGACAGCCCCAGGGCGCAGCCCCGTACGCACAGCCGCAGGGCGGCGCACCGTACGGCCAGCCGGGTCAGCCGGGAGTCCCGCCGCAGCAGTCGCCCTACTTCAACCAGGACGGCATACCCCACGCGCCCGCGCCCGTCCCGCCGCGTCGCCGCAACATCAAGAAGATCGTCCGCATCGTCGTCATCGTGGGTGTCCTGAGCGCCGCGCTCGCGGCCTGGTACTCCAGCCGGCACGACGCCGACACCGCTAAGGTCGGCGACTGCATGAGCATCGGCAACCCTGACTCCACGACCAACCCGGACCTGAAGGTCGTGGACTGCGGCGACTCGAAGGCCAAGTTCAAGGTCGTGCAGAAGAAGGACGACGCCAGCGGCTGCGACACCACCAAGTACTCGCAGTACACGCAGAGGGGTGGCAGCAAGGACTTCACCCTCTGCCTGGAGAACTACAAGAAGTAGTCCCGGCAGCGGGCGAGGGGCGGTGTTTCACGTGAAACACCGCCCCTCGACGTACCGGGGAGCGCGATGTTTCACGTGAAACGGCGCGCGGGTTCCACGCGAAGGCACGGCCGGTGTTTCACGTGAAACCACGGCGCGTGTTTCACGTGAAACATGGCCCGGCCCGGTTCAGCCCTGCCCGGCCCACCACTCCTTGAGCGCCGCGACGGCCGCTTCGTGCTCCATCGGCCCGTTCTCCAGGCGCAGCTCCAGCATGTGCTTGTACGCCTGGCCGATCGCCGGACCAGGCCCGATGCCCAGGATCTCCTGGATCTGGTTGCCGTCGAGGTCCGGGCGGATCGAGTCGAGCTCCTCCTGCTCCTGGAGCTGCGCGATCCGCTCCTCCAGCCCGTCATAGGCCCGCGACAGCGCGGTCGCCTTGCGCTTGTTGCGCGTGGTGCAGTCCGAGCGGGTCAGCTTGTGCAGCCGGTCCAGGAGCGGCCCGCCGTCGCGTACGTAACGGCGCACCGCGGAGTCGGTCCACTCGCCCGTGCCGTAGCCGTGGAAGCGCAGATGCAGCTCCACCAGGCGCGAGACGTCCTTGACCATGTCGTTGGAGTACTTCAGCGCGGTCATGCGCTTCTTGGTCATCTTCGCGCCGACCACCTCGTGGTGGTGGAAGGAGACCCGGCCGTCCTGCTCGAACCGGCGCGTCCTGGGCTTGCCGATGTCGTGCAGCAGCGCGGCGAGGCGCAGCACCAGGTCCGGCCCGTCCTCCTCCAGGGCGATGGCCTGGTCCAGGACCGTGAGCGAGTGCTCGTAGACGTCCTTGTGCCGGTGGTGCTCGTCGCTCTCCAGCCGCAGCGCGGGAAGTTCGGGCAGCACATGGTCGGCGAGGCCCGTCTCCACGAGCAGCCGCAGGCCCTTGCGGGGGTGCGCCGAGATCAGCAGCTTGTTCAGCTCGTCCCGTACGCGCTCGGCGGAGACGATCTCGATCCGCTCGGCCATCGCCGTCATCGCGGCGACCACCTCGGGCGCCACCTCGAAGTCGAGCTGGGCCGCGAAGCGGGCGGCCCGCATCATGCGCAGCGGATCGTCGGAGAAGGACTCCTCCGGGGTGCCGGGGGTGCGCAGGACACGCTCCGCCAGGTCCTCCAGACCACCGTGCGGGTCGACGAACTCCTTCTCCGGGAGCGCCACGGCCATCGCGTTGACGGTGAAGTCACGGCGGACCAGGTCCTCCTCGATGGAGTCGCCGTAGGACACCTCGGGCTTGCGCGAGGTGCGGTCGTACGCCTCGGAGCGGTACGTCGTCACCTCGATCTGGTAGCCGTCCTTCTGGCAGCCGACCGTGCCGAACGCGATCCCGACCTCCCAGACCGCGTCCGCCCACGGGCGGACGATCCTCAGCACCGCCTCGGGGCGGGCATCGGTCGTGAAGTCCAGGTCGTTGCCGAGCCGGCCAAGGAGCGCGTCCCGCACCGAGCCGCCGACCAGGGCGAGCGAGAATCCGGCCTCCTGGAAGCGGCGGGCAAGATCGTCGGCGACCGGGGACACCCGCAGCAGTTCGCTGACCGCGCGGCGCTGCACCTGGCTCAGGGCGCTGGGATTGTCTTCATTGGCGTTCGGCACAACAAAAGAGGGTACGTGCCCGGCCGACCCGGGGCGTCACCGTTTCCGCCCGCCCCCGCCCTCACCGGCTCACGGGGTCCACGGAGCCCCGGGAGGCCGCCCCACCAGGCTCCCTGGCACACTCTTCCGATCATGTGGAGCAGTCCACGGCACTTCGCCACAGTCCACCTCGTTACCATGCGTGGACGCAGGAATCGACAACCACCGACACAGCTGACGACGACGAGGGACGGGCGACGCGTGGCCGAGGCGGCAGATTCTCAGGGGATGGGCCCCTCTCCTGCCCGCCGATGGTTGCGCCGCACAGCGGCGCTGCTCGTCGGCGCCCCCCTGATAGCCGGTCTGCTGTCCGGTACGGCCGCCACCACGGCGGCCCACGCCACCGCGGCGGCCGTACCGCACAAGGTGCCGCTCTCGCGCACGGTCCAGGTGACGCTCGACTCGATGGCCCCCAGCGCGCCCGTCAAGAGCGACACGCTGACGATCTCCGGCACGGTCACCAACACCGGCAGGCAGGCCGTCACCAGCGCCCATGTGGGTCTGCGGGTGGGCCAGCGGCTCAACGGCAGGACCGGCATCGACGAGGCCGCCCAGCGCGGTGGTGTCTCGCCGGGCCTGGACGGGGTGGAGGTCGACAAGTACACGGTCAAGTTCCCGAAGCTGGCCCCCGGGATCAGCCGTGACTTCACGCTCTCCGTGCCGGTGGCGAAGCTGGGTCTGGACGGCGACGGCGTCTACGCGCTGGGCGTCTCCGTCTCCGGGCAGACGGCGAGCCAGCCGTACGAGCAGGTCCTGGGCGGCCAGCGGACCTTCCTGCCGTGGCAGCCCGAGGCCGTCGACGGCAAGAAGTCGCAGCTCACCTACTTGTGGCCGCTGATGTCGTCCACCCACCTCACCGCCCAGACGGGCTCGGACGAGCAGCAGACGCCGGTCTTCGCCGACGACGAGCTGGCCGCGGAGCTCGCGCCCGGCGGCCGGCTGGAGCGGATGGTCGCGCTGGGCGACGAGCTGCCGGTCACCTGGGTGATCGACCCCGATCTGCTCGCCACCGTCGACGCGATGACCCGCAACTACCGGGTCAAGTCCGGCGACACCGACGTGCCCGGCTCCAACCAGGACGTCGCCAAGGAGTGGCTGGGCAAGCTGGAGGACGCGGTCCAGGGCCAGAAGGTCGTCGCCCTGCCGTTCGCCGACCCGGACCTCGCCTCGCTCGCCCACCGCGGCAAGGACGTCTCGGGCTCGCTGAGCCACCTCCAGGGCGCCACCGAGGTGGCCGAGAAGACCGTGGAGACCATCCTCCACGTGACGCCCTCGGTCGACTTCGCCTGGCCGGTGCAGGGCGCGGTCGACCCCTCCATCGTCGACGTGGCCACCTCGGCGGGCGCCCACAACGTGATCGCCCGCAGCGACAGCCTCCGCGAGACCGGCGGCCTCGCCTACTCGCCGTCGGCCGCCCGGCCCATCGGCGGCGGCACCACGGCCGTGGTCTCCGACGCCCGCCTCTCCACCGCGTTCGAGGGCGACATGTCCAGGGCCGGCACTTCCACGCTGGCCGTCCAGGAGTTCCTCGCCCAGACCCTGGCGATCACGCTCCAGGACACCGAGAAGCAGCGCAGCATCGTCGTCGCCCCGCAGCGGATGCCGTCCGCCAGCCAGGCCCAGACGATGGCGAGCGCCGTCCGCGCCCTGAGCGCGCAGCGCTGGACCCAGCCCCTCGACCTCACCGCCGCCGCCTCGGTCAAGCCGGACGCGCGCGCCACCGCCCGGGTGCCGTCCTCCTCCTCGTACCCCGGCTCGCTGCGCAGGCAGGAGCTGCCGGTGCAGGCGTTCCAGGACATGAAGAGCACCCAGGGCACCCTGGACAAGTTCCGGGTGGTCCTGACCGCCCCCGACCGTGTGGTCACGCCCTTCGGCAACGCCATCAACCGCGAGATGTCGACCTCCTGGCGCGACGACCGCGAAGGGGCCGTGATCTACCGGGCGGGGGTGCAGAGCTATCTCGACGGCCTCACCGGCGAGGTGCGGCTCATCCAGAAGTCCACGGCCACCATGTCGGGGCGCAGCGCCACGCTCGCCGTCACCGTGCAGAACCAGCTGGTCCAGCCCGTGGGCAACCTGGTGCTGCGCCTGGAGCCGAGCAACCCCTCCCGCCTCAAGGTGACCACCAACGAGGACGCCAACGGCGGGCAGCCGGTCAAGATCGACGGCGGCCACAGCCAGTCGGTGAAGTTCACCGCCACGGCGAACGCCAACGGCCCCGTCCAGGTGACCGCCCGGCTCTACACGCAGGACGGCACGCCGTACGGCGATCCGATGGAGTTCACGGTCAAGGTCTCCGAGATCACCCCGACCGTGATGCTGGTGATCGCGGGCGGCGTCCTGCTGCTCGTCCTCGCGGGTATCAGGATGTACACCCACCGCAAGCGGTCGACGGCCCTGAAGGAGACCGGCGAGGCGGACGCGGCGGAGGCGGCCGACGGTGACGATCCCGGGCAGCCGAGTGACCCGACACCGGACACCGGTCCGGAAAGCGGGGCCTCGCCCGGCACGGGTGAGAAAGTGGAGCATTGAGCTATCGCAATGCACCGCGGCCGGCCAGGCCGGGGACGACGAGGTGGGGTAACCATGAACGCGCCGTACGACGGTGACCGCGGGCAGGGCGCGGGCGGCGGCTCCGCGTCCTCCGGGAACACGCCCCCGGTGCCCCCCTACGCCGAGCAGGTGCCGCCGGTGCCTCCCTACGGCGAGCAGGTGCCCCCGCAGCAGCCCGCGCCCGACCCGTACTTCCAGGACGCCTACGGAAACGATCCGTACCGGGCGCAGGATCTGTACGCCCAGGATCCGGTGACCGAGGCGCTGTACGACCGCGCCGCGCACCCGCCGCCGCCCCCGGGCACCTACGCGGAGCCGCAGCCGCTCTACCAGCAGCCGCCCGCGCAGCAGTACGCGCCGGACCCCCGGATCTGGGCCCAGACCCCGCCGCCCGAGCCGGACGGCCCCTCGCGCCATCTGCCGTACGGCGACACGGCCGGCACCACGCAGTTCGTCGGCGTCGACGACCTGGTCACCCAGGCGGGCGAGGAGCCGCCCGAGCAGGACGCCTTCGCGTACCTCTACCGCGACCAGCAGGGCTCAGGACCGGCCCCGGCCTCCCCGGAGCCCGAGCCGCTGCCCGCCACGCCGCAGCAGAAGTCCGGTGGCCGCGCCTCCGGGCTGCTCAAGTCGAGCGCGGTCATGGCCGCGGGCACGCTCGTGTCGCGACTGACCGGGTTCGTCCGCAGCCTGGTGATCACGGCAGCGCTGGGCACCTCGGTGCTGGGTGACACCTACACCATCGCCTACACCCTGCCGACGATGATCTACATCCTCACCGTCGGCGGCGGCCTCAACTCGGTCTTCGTTCCGCAGCTGGTGCGGTCGATGAAGGACGACGAGGACGGCGGCGAGGCGTACGCCAACCGGCTGCTGACCCTCGTCATGGTGGCGCTCGGCGCCATCGTCGCCATCGTCGTCTTCGCGGCCCCGCTGCTGATCAAGCTGATGTCGGGGACCATCTCCGACGACACGGCCGCCAACAGCGTCGCCGTCTCCTTCGCCCGCTACTGCCTGCCCACGATCTTCTTCATGGGTGTGCACGTGGTGATGGGGCAGATCCTCAACGCCCGCGGCAAGTTCGGCGCGATGATGTGGACCCCGGTCCTCAACAACATCGTCATGATCGGCACGTTCGGCCTGTTCATCGGGGTGTACGGCACCTTCGGCGAGACCAGGATGGGCGTCCAGACGATCCCGCCGGAAGGCATCCGCCTGCTGGGCATCGGCACCCTGCTCGGCCTGGTCGTCCAGGCGCTGGCGATGATCCCGTACCTGCGGGAGACCGGCTTCCGCTTCCGGCCGCGCTTCGACTGGAAGGGCCACGGCCTGGGCAAGACGGTCCACCTCGCCAAGTGGACCGTGCTGTTCGTGCTCGCCAACCAGGCCGGTGTGCTCGTCGTGACCCAGCTCGCCACCGCGGCAGGCAAGGCCTCCGGGGAGCACGGAGCCGGCTTCCTCGCCTACTCCAACGCCCAGCTGATCTGGGGCATGCCGCAGGCGATCATCACGGTCTCGGTGATGGCGGCCCTGCTGCCGCGCATCTCCCGCGCCGCGCACGACAACGACCCGGGCGCGGTCCGCGACGACATCTCGCAGGGCCTGCGCAACTCGGCCGTCGCGATCGTCCCGGTCTCGTTCATGTTCCTCGCGCTCGGCGTCCCGATGTGCACCCTGCTGTACTCCACCAGCGGCCTCGAGGCCGGCCGGACCATGGGCTTCATCCTCATGGCGTTCGCGCTGGGCCTGATCCCGTACTCGGTCCAGTACGTCGTCCTGCGCGGCTTCTACGCGTACGAGGACACGCGGACGCCGTTCTACAACACGGTCATCGTGGCGGCGGTCAACGCCGCGGCCTCGGCCGCCTGCTATGTCGTCCTGCCCGCGCAGTGGGCGGTCGTGGGCATGGCGGGCGCCTATGGTCTGGCCTACGCCGTCGGCGTGGGGGTCGCCTGGCGCCGGCTGCGCAACCGGCTCGGCGGCGACCTGGACGGGGCGCGTGTGCTGCGTACGTACGCGAGGCTCTCCCTGGCGGCCGTACCGGCGGCGGTGGTCGGCGGCGCGCTCGGCTTCGTCGTCCTCAAGGCCGTCGGCCAGGGGGCGCTCGGCTCGCTGGCCGCGCTCGTGGTGGGCGGGACGGCCCTGCTCCTGGTCTTCTTCGTCGCGGCGAAGAAGATGCGGATCGAGGAGCTCAACTCCATGGTCGGAATGGTGCGCGGGCGCCTCGGACGCTGAGTGCGGCAGCCCGCGCACAACCATCGTCCGCCGCCGCGTGTCGTGCATAGCGCCGGACTGTGGGCACAATTGGCAGGACTTTGCATGGCTGGCCGACAGCACGCAACGGATGGGGAGGCAGGAACGACGGTGGCGGAACGTAGCACGGCTGCCGTCGACGTGGCCGACAACAGCGGCGACAACCCGCTGACCGCCAAGGCGGACGGGGCCACGACCGACGGGGTGGCGGAATCCATCGACACGGCAGACACAGCGGAGCAGGGCACCGGCGACACGGGCGGTGAACGAAAGCCCGCCGAGCCCTCCATCGCCACACCGGAGCTGCACAGCGGCCACAAGCTCGCCAGACGCTATCGGCTCGAAGAGTGCGTCACCCGTCTGGACGGTTTCAGCAGTTGGAGAGCGGTCGACGAAAAGCTCCGCCGCGCCGTCGGCGTCCATCTGCTCCCGGCGGACCATCCGCGGGCGCGTTCCGTCCTCGCGGCCGCCCGTTCGTCCGCCCTCCTGGGGGATCCGCGCTTCGTCCAGGTCCTGGACGCGGTGGAGGAGAACGACCTCGTCTACGTGGTCCACGAGTGGCTGCCGGACGCCACGGAGCTGACGGCACTCCTCGCCGCCGGCCCGCTGGAGCCGCACGACGCCTACCAGCTGGTCACCCAGGTGTCCCAGGCCATGGCCGCGGCCCATCGCGAGGGCCTCGCCCATCTGCGGCTGACCCCCGGCGCGGTCCTGCGGACCTCCTCGGGCCAGTACCGCATCCGCGGGCTCGCGGTGAACGCCGCGCTGCGGGGCATCACCTCCGACACGCCCCAGCGCACCGACACCGAGGCGATCGGCGCCCTGCTGTACGCCTCGCTGACCCAGCGCTGGCCGTACGACAGCGACGCCTACGGCCTGCACGGCCTGCCCAAGGGCGTCGGTCTCATCGCTCCCGACCAGGTGCGCGCGGGCGTCCACCGAGGCCTGTCCGAGCTCGCCATGCGGGCGCTGGTCAACGACGGTGCCACCGCCTCGCGCCAGGAGCCGGCCTGCACCACGCCGGACGAGCTGGTCAAGGCCGTCTCGGCGATGCCGCGCATCCGGCCGCCGGAGCCCGCCTTCACCGCGCCGCCCGAGTACCAGCGCACCACCTACCAGCAGGGCACCTACGGCCGCCCGCCCGCGGGCCCGCACCCCGCTGTCACCCAGGTCGTGCCCGCTCCGCCGCCCGCCCTCCAGGGGCGTACCGGCAAGGCGATCAAGTGGGCCGTCTCGGCGCTGCTGATCGCCGCGCTCGGCCTGGGCAGCTGGCAGCTCGCGGACTCGCTCCTGAGCCACGAGAAGGGCTCCGGCGAGTCCGGGACGACCCAGCAGCCGAACAAGAGCGAGGGCGACAAGCCGAAGGCACCGATGCCGCTGCGCATCCAGGGCGCCCAGGAGTACGCCCCGGACGGCAAGCCGCAGAACGCCAAGGACGTGGGCAACACCTACGACGGTGACACCTCCACGTACTGGCGCTCCAAGAGCTACGTCGGCGGCCCCAGGCTCGCCCCCTTCAAGCAGGGCATCGGCATCGTCTACGACCTCGGGTCCGAGAAGGACGTCTCGACGGCCTCGATAGGGCTCCGGTACGAGGGCGACCACACGACGCTGACGCTCTACGCGGTCAACTCCCTGTCGCCGAGCACGCCGGTCGACTCCATGAAGCAGATCGCCACCACGACGACGAGCGGCACCTCCGCCGCTCTCAAGGTGAAGAAGCCGGTCAAGACCCGCTATGTCCTTCTGTGGATCACGGCGGCGCCCTACGCTGCCACCGACGAGTTCAGCGGTTCCGGTTTCAAGCAGGCCATAACGGACGTCAAGTTCACCGGCTGACCCTGCCGGGCCCGGTTCGGCGAACCGGGCCCGGCAGGGATATCCGACAGCGCGGGGAGGGGGCTCATCGTTGGACGACGCCGCGTACGGCGACACGAGCGACCAGGACCTCCTGGCACGCCATGTCGACGGTGACGCCGACGCCTTCGGCGAGCTGGTCCGGCGCCACCGGGACAGACTCTGGGCGGTCGCCCTGCGGACGCTGGGCGACCGCGAGGAGGCCGCCGACGCCGTCCAGGACGCCCTCGTGTCCGCCTACCGGGCCGCCCACACCTTCCGCGGCCAGTCGGCCGTGACGACCTGGCTGCACCGGATCACCGTGAACGCCTGCCTGGACCGGGCCCGCAAGGCCGCGTCCCGCAAGACCTCGCCGGTCGACGACGCGGAACGCCTGGAGCTGCTCCTGGAGCCCCATGAGTCGGCCGAGGCCCCGGCGGAGCGCCAGGACCTCCAGCGGCAGCTGGTGAAGGCCCTGGGGACGCTTCCGGCGGAACAGCGCGCGGCCCTGGTCCTCGTCGACATGCAGGGCTACCCGGTGGCCGAGGCGGCGGAGATCCTCGACGTGCCCGTCGGCACGGTCAAGAGCCGCTGCGCCCGGGGCCGGGCGCGGCTGCAACCCCTGCTCGGCCACCTGCGCGGTGATACGGACGACACGGGGGATAGCCAGGAGGGTGGTGGGGGAAGGAACCGGACGCCGGGGACATCCGTCCCACCTGCGTCGGGACAAAGGGATGCGGGACCGCAAGATCCTGCTGCTGTGAAGGGCGGAGGTGGGCGCACGTGACATCCACGGCCGACATGGCTCAGCACCCGGACGTCTCGGAGATCTCCGACCTCCACGAGGGCCTGCTGCCCCCCTCCCGTGCCGCCGCCGTTCGCCGGCACCTGGACGGCTGCGCCCTCTGCGCCGACGTCCACGCCTCCCTGACGGAGATCCGCGACCTCCTCGGCACCCTGCCCGGACCGCCGCGCATGCCCGCCGACATCGCGGGGCGGATCGACGCGGCACTGGCCGCCGAGGCGCTCCTCGACGCCACGGCGCCCACCGGGACGCCCGTCCCCGTCGGAGCGACGGCGGTGTCTTCCTCCATGAGTGAGCTTCCCGGGGTGGAGACGGGCGACGGCGCGGCGCGTGTTTCACGTGAAACATCGCTCGGCGGCGACCCGGCGGAGGCTCCCGCCGCGGACCGGCCGGCCGGGCATCCCAGGGCCGCCACCGGACCGGGCCGAAGGCGCACCCCCCGGCGGCGGCGCAACGCGGTGCTCGGGGCCGTCTTCGGTGCCGCGGCGCTCGGCGTGGGTGTCCTCCTCGTGCAGACGTGGCAGTCCTCCGACGGCTCCCAGGCCGACAAGTCCGTCACCGCCTCACCCCGGGTGGACGGGCCCGACCTCTCCGCCGCCTCCCTCGCCGGTCAGGTGCGGACCCTGCTGTCCTCCCAGCCGGCCGGGCAGAGCGACGGGATCTCTCCGTCCGGCAAGAAGCCCAGTCTCGGGGTGACATCGGACTCACCGAAGCTCGCCACCGAGGTCTCCGTGCCGACGTGCGTCCAGGCCGGCACCGGCCGCACCGCGCAGGCCCCGCTCGCCGCGGAGACCGGTGACTACCGGGGGACCCGGGCGTATCTGGTCGTCTTCCCGCATCCCACGGACGCCTCGCAGGTCCAGGCGTACGTCGTCGACGCGGCCTGCGAGAGCGCGGGGCCCGACGCCAAGGGCAAGCTGCTGCTGACCCACGTCTATCCCCGTCGGTGAGACGCTCCGGGAATGCTCGCCCCGTAGGATCCGTTGGGTGGGGTGAGAGTCCTGGACCGGGCCCCGGTAGGCAGTAGGCAGTCCGCAGAGACGAGGAAGAAACCCGTGAGCGACGTCCGTAACGTGATCATCATTGGCTCCGGGCCGGCCGGCTACACGGCCGCGCTCTACACCGCGCGTGCGTCGCTTCAGCCGCTGGTGTTCGAGGGCGCCGTCACCGCCGGCGGTGCGCTGATGAACACCACCGAGGTGGAGAACTTCCCCGGCTTCCGTGACGGCATCATGGGCCCCGACCTCATGGACAACATGCGGGCGCAGGCCGAGCGCTTCGGCGCCGAGCTCGTTCCGGACGACATCGTGGCCGTCGACCTCAGCGGCGAGGTCAAGACCGTCACGGACACCGCCGGCACCGTCCACCGCGCCAAGGCCGTGATCGTCACCACCGGCTCCCAGCACCGCAAGCTCGGGCTGCCGAACGAGGACAAGCTCTCGGGCCGCGGTGTCTCGTGGTGTGCCACCTGCGACGGGTTCTTCTTCAAGGACCAGGACATCGCCGTGGTCGGCGGCGGCGACACCGCGATGGAGGAGGCGACCTTCCTCTCGCGCTTCGCCAAGTCGGTCACCATCGTCCACCGCCGGGACAGCCTGCGCGCCTCCAAGGCGATGCAGGAGCGTGCCTTCGCCGACCCGAAGATCAAGTTCGCCTGGGACAGCGAGGTCGCCGAGATCCACGGCGACCAGAAGCTCTCGCACCTGACCCTGCGCAACACCAAGACGGGCGAGACCTCCGAGCTCGCGGTGACCGGCCTCTTCATCGCCGTCGGCCACGACCCGCGCACCGAGCTCTTCAAGGGCCAGCTCGACCTGGACGACGAGGGCTACCTCAAGGTCGCCGCGCCCTCCACCCGCACCAACCTGACCGGTGTCTTCGGCGCCGGTGACGTGGTGGACCACACCTACCGCCAGGCGATCACCGCCGCCGGTACGGGCTGTTCCGCCGCTCTCGACGCCGAGCGCTTCCTGGCCGCGCTCGCCGACGGCGAGAAGGCCGGCGCGACCGCCGTCTGATCCCCCCGCTCTTCCTCACCACCCCCTCACCCACACCCCGCAAGGAGGCTGCCGTGGCCGGCACCCTGAAGAACGTGACCGACGCCGACTTCGATGAGGTCGTCCTCAAGAGCGACAAGCCCGTCCTCGTCGACTTCTGGGCGGCGTGGTGCGGCCCGTGCCGTCAGATCGCCCCGTCCCTGGAGGCCATCGCGGAGGAGCACGGCGACCAGATCGAGATCGTCAAGCTCAACATCGACGAGAACCCGGCCACCGCCGCCAAGTACGGCGTGATGTCCATCCCGACCCTGAACGTCTACCAGGGCGGCGAGGTGGCCAAGACGATCGTCGGCGCCAAGCCGAAGGCCGCTCTGCTGCGCGACCTCGACGGCTTCATCGGCCAGTAAGTCGCCGCCGTTGTTTCACGTGAAACAACGGATACGGGCCCGGCCCCCTCGGGGGTCGGGCCCGTTCGCGTTTCCGGGAGCCGGTGTCCTTCCGCCGGGCCGTGGCTTCTACAGGGGCCGCAGGGCGGGCTCCTTCTGGACCGCTCCCAGCAGCCGGTCCAGCGCCAGTTCGACGTCCTCCTTCCAGGAGAGCGTCGTCCTCAGCTCCAGCCGCAGCCGGGGATACCGGGGATGCGGCCGTACGGTCTTGAAGCCCACGGCCAGCAGGTGGTCGGCGGGGAGCACACACGCGGATTCGCTCCAGCGGGCGTCCCCGAACGCCTCGATGGCCTTGAAGCCCCGGCGCAGCAGGTCCTTGGCGACCGTCTGCACCATCACTCTTCCGAGCCCCTGCCCCTGGTACTCCGGCATGATCCACGCCGTGATCAGCTGCACCGCGTCGGGAGAGACCGGACTGGTGGGGAAGGCGGTGGAGCGCGGTACGTAGGCGGGCGGAGCGTAGAGGACGTAGCCCACCGGCACATCGTCGACATAGACGACCCGGCCGCAGGAGCCCCACTCCAGGAGCACCGCCGAGATCCAGGCTTCCTTCTCCAGCTCGGGCGTGCCCGCCTTTATCGCTGCCTCTCCGCTGACCGGGTCGAGTTCCCAGAAGACACAGGCGCGGCAGCGCTGGGGAAGGTCCGGAAGGTTGTCCAGCGTGAGCGGTACAAGCCGACGCCCCATGAAGGGTGTTCCTCGCTTCCCTCGCCTGCCGCCCCCTGGGCGGCTGCCAGTGCACTCCGCTCCCGGAGGAGGCTGCCGACGAAACCGCCGAACGCCCCGAGGCCCAGCCCCGCCGTCACCAGTCGGGTACGGCTCACCGTTCGCATGGCGCTCCGCCCTCCCTCCGAAGTGGCCCAAGGTGGATGTGCCATACCAGAACGCATCGTATCCACCCACCGTCGGTGCGGATACCGCGCAACAGCAAAGGGCGGGCTGTGTTCCCGTATGCATCGGAACACAGCCCGCCCTTCAACGACAACTGCCCTGGCCGAGCGGTGAGGAGATCACCGGCTCAGGCTTCGTCGCCCTCCTCGGACTCCTCGGCGAGACTCTTGTCGAGGACCCGCCCCTCGCCCGGGGCGAGGGTGCCGAGGATCCGCTCCAGATCGTCTATCGACGCGAACTCGACGACGATCTTTCCCTTCTTCTGACCGAGGTCGACCTTGACCCGTGTCTCAAAGCGGTCCGAGAGCCGGGAGGCCAGATCGGAGAGCGCCGGCGAGAGCCGGGCACCGGCACGTGGGCCCTTCGCCTTGGCGGCGCTCTTGGGCTCCGAGTTCAGCAGGGTGACGATCTCCTCGACCGCCCGCACCGAGAGTCCCTCGGCCACGATGCGGTGCGCCAGCCGGTCCTGCTCCTCCGAGTCGTCCACGGAGAGCAGCGCCCGGGCGTGGCCCGCCGAGAGCACCCCGGCCGCCACCCGGCGCTGCACCGGCGGGGAGAGCCGCAGCAGACGCAGGGTGTTGGAGACCTGCGGGCGGGACCGGCCGATGCGGTCCGCCAGCTGGTCATGGGTGCACGCGAAGTCCCTCAGCAGCTGGTCGTAGGCCGCCGCCTCTTCCAGAGGGTTGAGCTGGGAGCGGTGCAGGTTCTCCAGGAGGGCGTCCAGGAGCAGCTTGTCGTCGTCGGTGTCCCGCACGATCGACGGGATCCGCTCCAGCCCCGCCTCACGGCAGGCCCGCCAGCGCCGCTCGCCCATGATGAGCTCGAAGCGCTCGGACGACAGCTGGCGTACGACGACGGGCTGGAGCAGCCCGACTTCCTTGATGGAGGTGATGAGCTCGGCGAGGGCGTCCTCGTCGAACACCTCACGCGGCTGGCGCGGGTTGGGCGTGATCGCGTCCAGCGGCAGCTCCGCGAAGTACGCCCCCGCGGGCGCCTTCAGCTGCGGCGCCGCGGGCTCGGGCGCCTGGACCGGCACCGGTGTTTCACGTGAAACAGGCACCGCCGCGAGCGTGGCCACCTTCGCCGCCGCCACCCCGCGCTCGGCGGTCAGTACCGGTACCGCCGCCGGGGACGTGGATGCCGTCCCCACCGAAGGCGCGGCCTGCTTCTCCTGCGGGGCGGCCGGGATCAGCGCACCGAGCCCGCGTCCCAGACCTCTACGTCGCTCACTCACTGGATCCCCTCCGACATGCTGTGCTGGTTGTTCTGAGTGCCCGCGGGGATGTGCGTCGTCGGGTCGTAGTTGATGCCGACCCCGCGCAGTGCGATCTCGCGGGCGGCTTCGAGATACGAGAGCGAGCCGCTGGAGCCCGGGTCATAGGTGAGCACCGTCTGGCCGTAGCTCGGGGCCTCCGAGATACGGACCGAGCGCGGGATGCTCGTGCGCAGGACCTCGTGGCCGAAGTGGCTGCGCACCTCGTCGGCCACCTGGGAGGCGAGCCTGGTCCTGCCGTCGTACATGGTGAGCAGGATCGTCGAAACGTGCAGGGCGGGGTTGAGATGCCCGCGCACCAGGTCGACGTTCCGCAGCAGCTGACCCAGTCCCTCCAGCGCGTAGTACTCGCACTGGATGGGAATGAGAACCTCCGCACCGGCAACAAGAGCGTTGACGGTGAGGAGTCCCAGGGAAGGCGGGCAGTCGATGAGGATGTAGTCCAGCGGCTGCTCGTACGCCTGGATGGCGCGCTGCAGCCGGCTCTCCCGTGCCACCAGGGACACCAGCTCGATCTCCGCGCCGGCCAGGTCGATCGTGGCCGGCGCGCAGAAGAGACCCTCCACGTCCCGGACGGGCTGGACGACCTCGGAGAGCGGCCTGCTGTCCACCAGGACGTCATAGATCGAGGGGACCTCGGCGTGATGGTCTATCCCCAGCGCCGTGGAGGCATTGCCTTGCGGGTCGAGGTCGACCACCAGGACCCGGGCACCGTGCAGCGCCAGGGAAGCGGCGAGATTGACCGTGGTCGTGGTCTTCCCGACGCCGCCCTTCTGGTTGGCGACCACCATGATGCGTGTCTGATCAGGCCGGGGCAGGCCCTCGCCGGCGCGGCCGAGAGCTTCCACCGCCAGCTGGGCAGCACGACCGATGGGGGTGTCGTCCATCGGGGGCGGTGTTTCACGTGAAACATCCTCCCCCGGCGATTCGGTACGGGGACCGGGGACCGGGTCGGTCATCGGTCCCGCGATGTTGGCGTCGGACCGCAAGGATTCACTCTCCTCGACTTCAGGCTCGCAATGCACAGAGCCTGCCATGCTTTCGGGGTCGTGAACCAGCGAGGCCCGTTCTTCTGTGGATGAATCCACCGTTGTGGACAACTCCGTAGCCCGTGAAGGGGACTCCGGGGCCCCGCCCAAGGGCTTGCGGTCGCGCGGCGCGGCATTACGGCCGCGGCTGATGATTCCATGCAGCAAAGAGCGACGTTTCACGTGAAACACGATGCACGCGCCCTGCGGTCAGATGGTCACGACACTCCGAAATGCGTACGTATCGCACCTTCTATGGAGCATCCGCCCCCGCGCGAGCCCCACGGGTCAGCGGCGGCGCCTGGTGCGGCCGGTCCTGGCGGCCTTGGCGCGCTTCGCGGCGAACCGCACCCCGCCCGGGCTCTCCCCGACCTCGACGCGTACGACCGTGGACAGCGGGTCCACGACGCCCTCGCCGACGTGCAGCACTGAGGTGTTCACCACACCGAGCTTGCTCAACGCGGCCCGCGCACCCTGGATCTCCTCCTCGGCGGTGTCGCCCTTGAGCGCCAGCATCTCGCCGTAGGGGCGCAGCAGTGGCACACCCCATCCGGCCAGCCGGTCCAGCGGGGCCACCGCACGGGCCGTGACCACGTGCACCGGCTGCACCTTGCCCAGCATCTCCTCGGCGCGGCCGCGCACCACGGTGACATGGTCCAGGCCCAGCAGCTCCACGACCTCCTGGAGGAAGTTGGTGCGCCGCAGCAACGGCTCCAGGAGCGTGATCTTCAGATCCGGGCGCACCAGTGCCAGCGGGATACCGGGCAGACCGGCACCGGAGCCGACATCGCAGACCGTGACGCCTTCCGGAACGACCTCGGAGAGCACGGCGCAATTGAGCAGATGGCGCTCCCAGAGGCGGGGCACCTCCCGCGGGCCGATCAGACCGCGCTTGACTCCCGCGTCCGCGAGCAGCTCGGCGTACCGGACGGCTTCCGGGAAGTACTCGCCGAATACCGTGCGCGCCTCTTCGGGCGGCTGGGGAAGCTCTGCTGCTGCCTCCGTCACGGGGGACCGTCCTTCCGTACCGCGCTTCCCGCGCTGGGGTGGCTGACTATCAGGCTGACAAAGATCGGCCCCGTCTGCGAACAGACGGGGCCGAGGCCGGGAATCCCGGGGGCGGGCCCCCGAGATCCCCGGCAGAGGACTACAGACCGCTCAGGCGGGGAGCACGATGACGAAGCGCTGCGGCTCCTCGCCCTCGGACTCGCTGCGCAGACCGGCGGCGGCGACCGCGTCGTGCACGACCTTGCGCTCGAACGGCGTCATCGGCTGGAGCTTCACCGGCCGACCCGAGTTCTTGACCTCGTCCGCGGTCTTGGCACCCAGCTCGGACAGCTCCGTACGCTTCTTGGCCCGGAAGCCGGCGATGTCGAGCATCAGACGGCTGCGGTCACCGGTCTCCCGGTGCACGGCCAGCCGGGTCAGCTCCTGGAGCGCCTCCAGCACCTCACCGTCACGGCCGACGAGCTTCTGCAGGTCACGGCTGTCGGCATCGCTGATGATCGAGACCGCGGCACGGTCCGCCTCGACGTCCATGTCGATGTCGCCGTCCAGGTCGGCGATGTCGAGCAGGCCCTCCAGGTAGTCGGCGGCGATCTCCCCCTCCTGCTCCAGGCGGGACAGGGTGTCGACACCCTCGGCGGCCGGGATGGTGCCTTCCGTCACGGATGGACTCCTTCTTACTTCTTGGACGGGTGCTTGGGCCGCTGCTGACCCTTGCGCTGTCCTGACTGGGCCTTGCTGCGTGCGGTACCGGAGGCGGGCTTGCCCGCCGTCTTGGACTTGGCAGCCTGCGGCGCGTCCTGCTTCGCCTCGGCACCCTCGTCCGACGTGCCCTTTTCCAGCGAGGTCCTCGCCGGCTCATCGCCGTCGCCGCCACCCTGCGCGGCGGTCGCGGCGGCCTGGCGCTGGGCCTTGGTCAGACGCTTGGGCTGCTGGCGCCTGGCGCCGGCGGCCTCCGCCTCGGCCACGGCGGGGTCGCTCTTGACCACACTGCCGTCGGCCTGGGCCGCGAAGCCCTGCTTGGCCAGGCCCGAGATGAACTTGCGCTCGTTGTCGTTGCGGTCCGGGCCCTTGGCCACGATCGCCTGCACGACGGCCCGGCGGCGCTTGCCCCGCACCTCGTTGTGGGCGGCGACGCTCTTGCTCAGCCGGTCCAGGTAGCTGGCCTGCGCCTTGGAGCCCGGCGTCGGGTTCTGGTTGATCACGTACATCTGCTGGCCCATGGTCCACACGTTGGTGGTCAGCCAGTAGACGAGGACACCGACGGGGAAGTTGACACCCATCACGGCGAACATGACCGGGAAGACGTACATCAGCATCTTCTGCTGCTGCATGAAGGGCGTCTTCACCGACAGGTCCACGTTCTTCGTCATCAGCTGGCGCTGGGTGAAGAACTGCGACGCGGACATCAGCACGATCATGATCGCGGTCACGACGCGGACGTCGGTCAGCGTCGCGCCCAGGGCGTCGACCTTGGAGGCGCTGTCCGTGAACTTCGCGGCCAGCGGTGCGCCGAAGATGTGGGCGTTACGCGCGCTGTCGAGCAGCGACTGGTCGATGACGCCGACCTTCTTGTTGTTCGCGATGTTGCTGAGCACGTGGTACAGCGCGAAGAAGAAGGGCGACTGCGCCAGGATGGGAAGGCACGAGGAGAGCGGGTTGGTGCCCGTCTCCTTGTACAGCTTCATCATCTCTTCGGACTGACGCTGCTTGTCGCTCTTGTAGCGCTCCTGGATCGCCTTCATCTTCGGCTGGAGCGCCTGCATGTTCCGGGTCGACTTGATCTGCTTCACGAAGAGCGGGATCAGACAGATCCGGATCAGCACCACCAGGGACACGATGGACAGTCCCCAGGCCCAGCCGGTGTCCGCCCCGAAGATCGCGCCGTACAACTTGTGGAACTGGACGATGACCCAGGAAACAGGCCAGGTGATGAAGCTGAACAGACTGGCAATCGTGTCCACTAATCAGGCTCCTTGAGCATTGGGCGAGGTCTCTGCGGCCGGGCTGGGCTCGGTCTCAGCGGCGGAGTGCCCGCCCTTGCTGCCGCGCCAGGCGTTGCGCAGCGCCTCGTGCCAACGAGGGCGCTTGCGCTCGGGGACGTAGTCCACGCCGCCCGGCGACCACGGATTGCACCGCAGAATGCGCCAGGCGGTCAGTGCCGTGCCCTTCACCGCGCCATGCCGGTCAATGGCCGTGAATCCGTAGTGGGAACACGACGGGTAGTACCTGCAGACGGGCCCGAGCAGCGGGCTGATCGTCCACTGGTACAGCTTGATCAGGGCCAGCAGCGGGTACTTCATCGCGCACCCCCTCCCAGCAGCCGCTGGAGGGCGGCGTCCAGGTCTCGGGCCAGATGTGCATGATCGGCATCACCCGCGCCGGGCAATGCTCGTACGACCACCAGGCTACCGGGGGGCAGCTGGGAGAGCCGATCGCGCATCAGATGGCGAAGCCTGCGCTTCACCAGGTTGCGGACGACGGCCACACCCACGGCCTTGCTGACGACGAAACCCGCACGCGTCGGGGGAGCGCTCTCCCCAGGCGCGTGCGGGTCCGTTGCACCGCTGCGTAGATGGACGACGAGGAGCGGGCGACCGGCCCGGCGTCCTCGGCGTACCGCGGTCGCGAAGTCTTCGCGCCGCCTCAGCCGATTCTCGGTAGGCAGCACGTCATGACCTGTATGCGATTAGGCGGACAGGCTGGCGCGGCCCTTGCCACGACGGTTCGCGAGGATGGCGCGGCCGGCACGGGTACGCATCCGCAGGCGGAAGCCGTGGGTCTTGGCACGACGGCGGTTGTTCGGCTGGAAGGTGCGCTTGCTCACTCGGGGGCTCCAGAACTGATTCGGTGGTGGCGGGACATCGCCTGGCTGTCACCGTGCGCCCACGAGAAGCTCGCAATACACGAAGCTCGTACAACGCCCGAGTGCACCGCTTCACGATCACAGACCGTGATCTTTGCCCATCGGAGGCAGGCGGCAGCAGCCATCGACAACTCGACCTGGTTACGGTACGCGCGGCTACGCCATCCGGTCAAACCAGCGTCTTCCCGGGGCCCGCTGTGCACAGCCTGTGGACAACAACTTGAACCACGTCAGTCGCCGCGACTACCGTGGCTCGACCCCGACTCTTTTCCTTTCTGTCCTTGCCTGTCCTTCCATCCCGTCCCGAGAACCACACATTCGTGGGACCTGCGAGAGAGCGTGCCCTGTGGCTGACGTACCTGCCGATCTTGCCGCAGTGTGGCCACGCGTGCTGGAGCAGCTCCTCGGGGAGGGCCAGCAGGGCATCGAGCCCAAGGACAAGCAGTGGATCGAGCGCTGCCAGCCGCTCGCCCTGGTCGCCGACACGGCGCTGCTCGCCGTTCCCAACGAATGGGGCAAGCGCGTCCTGGAGGGCCGCCTGGCCCCGCTGATCAGCGACACGCTCAGCCGTGAGTGCGGCCGCACGATCCGGATCGCGATCACCGTCGACGACTCCGTGGGCGAGCCTCCCGGCGGCGGCCAGTCCGCGCCGCAGCAGCAGCCCCCGCGCTACCAGGACGACGGCTACGGCCGCCCGGCCGACGACGGCCTGCCGACCGTGCGCCCGGCCTACCCGGAGTACCAGCAGCAGCGCCCCGAGCCCGGTGCCTGGCCGCGCGCCCAGGAGGACCACTCCTGGCAGCAGCAGCGCCTCGGCGGCTTCCAGGAGCGCGACCCGTACGCGACCGCCCGCCCGCAGCAGCCGCAGCACGACTACCGGCAGCCGCAGATGCCCGAGCGTTCGCCGTACGAGCAGCATCAGCAGCAGCAGTACGAGCAGCAGGAGCGGCAGCCCTACAAGCAGGAGCGCCACGAGCTGTCCGAGCAGCAGGGCCAGCAGCACCACGGCGGCCCCCAGCACGGCGGGGGCGGCCAGCACGGCGGGGGCGCCCCGCGTCCGATGGGCGGCCCCTCGTCCTCCTCGGCGGCCCAGCCGGGCGGCCCCGGCGAGCCGCACGCGCGCCTGAACCCCAAGTACCTCTTCGACACGTTCGTCATCGGTTCCTCGAACCGGTTCGCGCACGCGGCGGCGGTGGCCGTCGCCGAGGCGCCCGCCAAGGCGTACAACCCGCTCTTCATCTACGGGGAGTCGGGCCTGGGCAAAACGCATCTGCTGCACGCGATCGGGCACTACGCCCGCAGCCTCTACCCCGGCACACGGGTGCGCTACGTGAGCTCGGAGGAGTTCACCAACGAGTTCATCAACTCGATCCGCGACGGCAAGGGCGACACCTTCCGCAAGCGGTACCGGGACGTGGACATCCTCCTGGTCGACGACATCCAGTTCCTGGCGAGCAAGGAGTCGACGCAGGAGGAGTTCTTCCACACCTTCAACACGCTCCACAACGCCAACAAGCAGATCGTGCTCTCCTCCGACCGGCCGCCCAAGCAGCTGATGACCCTGGAGGACCGGCTGCGGAACCGTTTCGAGTGGGGTCTGACCACCGATGTGCAGCCGCCGGAGCTGGAGACGCGTATCGCGATCCTCCGTAAGAAGGCGGTGCAGGAGCAGCTCAACGCCCCGCCGGAGGTGCTGGAGTTCATCGCGTCCCGGATCTCGCGGAACATCCGTGAGCTGGAGGGCGCGCTGATCCGGGTGACGGCGTTCGCGTCGCTCAACCGGCAGCCGGTGGACCTCGGGCTCACCGAGATCGTGCTGAAGGACCTGATCCCCGGCGGCGAGGACTCGGCGCCCGAGATCACGGCCGGCGCCATCATGGCGGCGACCGCCGACTACTTCGGGCTCACCGTCGAGGACCTGTGCGGATCCTCGCGCAGCCGGGTGCTGGTGACGGCCCGCCAGATCGCCATGTACCTGTGCCGCGAGCTCACCGACCTCTCGCTGCCGAAGATCGGCGCGCAGTTCGGCGGCCGCGACCACACCACGGTGATGCACGCCGACCGCAAGATCCGCGCGCTGATGGCCGAGCGGCGCTCCATCTACAACCAGGTCACCGAACTCACCAACCGCATCAAGAACGGCTGAGCAGACCGCTCACAGAGCCTCACAGGGCGCCCGGGACCACGTCCCGGGCGCCCTTTTCGTCGCCCCGCGACGGCCCTCCACGCGCGCGTACGCCGTCGTCCCCACCTCTGTGGACGGCCCGCGGGACCGTTCCGTACGGCTCGCTCCGGCCGCCGGTGTTCGAATACGCGCCGGTCAGCGGGGGTTCTCCACAGATTCGGGGACTTTTCCCCGTCCACACCCTGGGGACTGTTCAGTTGTCCAGATTGCTTCCACAGGCCAGTGCCCTGATACTCCATCACCCCAGGTCACGTGGTTGTGGATTTGTGCGCGACCGTGCTCCACAGGCTGTGGACGAAATCTCTGTCCACAGCCTGTGGTCAACGTTGTCCACCGGCGGCCCACAGGCTGGGGCATGTTGCCCACAGCTTCTCCACAGCGCTGTCCACTGTTCGGCAACGCAACACCCCCCGTCACCGGGTCGAGTGAAAGGCGTCACACCAACGCGCCCGGTTGGGCTGTGGGGAACCGGGGTAAAGCTGGGGACAGCTCTGGGGAGAAGTGGGCCCTGCCTGTGCATCGGGTGTGCAGAACTTTCGGATGTCCACAGAACCGGTGGGTTTTCCACCGGCTCCACCCACAGGCACGGTGGACAAAAAACTGGGTCTGACCTGCGAAAACGGGGTTATCCACGGTTTCCACAGGCCCTACTACTACTGCCACTTAGAGTTAGCCCGGATTCCGCTTCGAAGTGGGGCCTGTGCACAACTCGGCCTCGGTGGCTCCCGGACCGCTCGGCACGACTTGACCCCGACTCGCACCGAGTGTCAGCGGCGTACGTCAGACTGGTCCCCGGCGATACAGCCGACGACGAAAGCCAGCAGGGCGAGCCAGCAACAGCAGGAGGCGGTTCCGGTGAAGATCCGGGTGGAGCGCGATGTTCTCGCGGAGGCGGTGGCGTGGGTGGCCCGCAGCCTCCCGGCCCGTCCGCCCGCGCCCGTGCTCGCGGGCCTTCTTCTGAAGGCGGAGGACGGCGCCCTCAGCTTCTCCAGCTTCGACTACGAGGTCTCGGCGCGGGTCTCGGTCGAGGCCGAGGTCGACGAGGACGGCACGGTGCTCGTCTCCGGCCGTCTGCTCGCCGACATCTGCCGCGCCCTCCCCAACCGCCCGGTGGAGATTTCCACAGACGGTGTACGGGCGACGGTGGTCTGCGGCTCCTCCCGCTTCACCCTCCACACCCTGCCTGTGGAGGAGTACCCGGCGCTGCCGCAGATGCCCACCGCGACGGGCACCGTTCCCGGTGAGGTCTTCGCCTCCGCCGCCGCCCAGGTCGCCATCGCCGCCGGGCGCGACGACACCCTCCCGGTGCTGACCGGTGTGCGGATCGAGATCGAGGGCGACACGGTCACCCTCGCCTCGACCGACCGCTACCGCTTCGCGGTCCGCGAGTTCCTGTGGAAGCCGGAGAACCCGGACGCCTCCGCGGTCGCCCTGGTGCCCGCCAAGACGCTCCTGGACACCGCCAAGGCCCTGACCAGCGGTGACACCGTCACGCTCGCGCTGTCGGGCTCGGGCGCCGGTGAGGGCCTGATCGGCTTCGAGGGCGCCGGCCGGCGCACCACCACCCGCCTGCTCGAAGGCGACCTGCCGAAGTACCGGACGCTGTTCCCCACCGAGTTCAACTCGGTCGCGGTGATCGAGACCGCGCCCTTCGTCGAGGCGGTCAAGCGCGTCTCCCTGGTCGCCGAGCGCAACACGCCGGTCCGGCTCAGCTTCGAGCAGGGCGTGCTCATCCTGGAGGCCGGCTCCAGCGACGACGCACAGGCTGTGGAAAGGGTCGACGCCAACCTGGAGGGCGACGACATCTCGATCGCCTTCAACCCGACCTTCCTGCTCGACGGCCTGAGCGCCATCGACTCCCCGGTCGCCCAGCTCTCCTTCACCACCTCGACCAAGCCGGCGCTGCTGAGCGGCAGGCCCGCGCTCGACGCCGAAGCGGACGACGCGTACAAGTACCTGATCATGCCGGTGCGCCTCTCCGGCTGACCCGGCTGACCGGTGCGGGGCCGTGTTCGTCTGAGCGGCCGACCCCACAGGTGTGTGCCCGTGTCCGGGCGTAGTCTCGGTCACGGGTACGAACGCCACAACGTCAAAGGATCATGTGATGGAGCTCGGTCTCGTCGGCCTCGGCAAGATGGGCGGCAACATGCGCGAGCGGATTCGCCGCGCAGGCCACACCGTCATCGGTTACGACCGCAACCCGGACGTCGCCGATGTCCACAGCCTCGAAGAACTTGTGGGCAAGCTCAAGGGTCCCCGGGTGGTCTGGGTGATGGTCCCGGCCGGTGCCGCGACCCAGTCCACCATCGACGAGCTGGCGGAGCTGCTCTCCCCCGGCGACGTCGTCGTCGACGGCGGCAACTCGCGCTGGACCGACGACGAGAAGCACGCGGTCGAGCTGGGCCTCAAGGACATCGGCTTCGTCGACTGCGGTGTCTCCGGCGGCGTCTGGGGCCTGGAGAACGGCTACGCGCTGATGTACGGCGGTGACGCCGAGCACGTGGCGAAGGTCCAGCCGATCTTCGACGCGCTCAAGCCCGAGGGCGAGTTCGGCTCGGTCCACGCGGGCAAGGTCGGCGCCGGCCACTTCGCCAAGATGGTCCACAACGGCATCGAGTACGCGATGATGCAGGCGTACGCCGAGGGCTGGGAGCTCCTGGAGAAGGTCGACTCCGTCACCGACGTCCGCGAGGTCTTCCGCAGCTGGCAGGAGGGCACGGTCATCCGTTCCTGGCTGCTGGACCTGGCGGTCAACGCCCTCGACGAGGACGAGCACCTCGACCGGCTGCGCGGCTTCGCGGCGGACTCCGGCGAGGGCCGGTGGACCGTCGAGGCGGCCATCGACAACGCCGTTCCGCTGCCCGCCATCACCGCGTCGCTGTTCGCGCGGTTCGCGTCCCGGCAGGACGACTCCCCTCAGATGAAGATGATCGCGGCGCTGCGCAACCAGTTCGGTGGCCACGCGGTCGAGTCCAAGAAGTAATCCACAGGCTGTTGGCAGGGCCGGGGGAGGTCGGCGCACCACCATGCACGTCACGCATCTCTCGCTGGCCGACTTCCGCTCGTACGCCCGGGTCGAGGTTCCGCTCGACCCGGGCGTCACCGCTTTCGTCGGCCCCAACGGCCAGGGCAAGACCAATCTCGTCGAGGCGGTCGGCTATCTGGCGACCCTCGGCAGCCACCGGGTCTCCTCGGACGCGCCCCTGGTGCGCATGGGCGCCGAGCGGGCCGTCATCCGCGCGGCCGTGACCCAGGGCGAGCGCTCCCAGCTGATCGAACTGGAACTCAACCCGGGCCGCGCGAACCGGGCCCGCGTCAACCGGTCCTCGCAGGTCAGACCGCGTGACGTGCTGGGGATAGTGCGGACCGTCCTGTTCGCGCCGGAGGACCTGGCGCTGATCAAGGGCGACCCCGGCGAGCGGCGGCGGTTCCTGGACGAGCTGGTCACCGCGCGCTCGCCGCGCATGGCGGCCGTCCGCTCCGACTACGACCGCGTCCTCAAGCAGCGCAACACCCTGCTGAAGTCGGCGGCGATGGCCCGGCGCCACGGCGGCCGCGGCATGGACCTGTCCACCCTCGACGTGTGGGACCAGCATCTGGCGCGGGCCGGCGCCGAGCTGCTCGCCCAGCGGCTCGACCTGATCGCCGCGCTCCAGCCGCTCGCCGACAAGGCGTACGACCAGCTGGCGCCCGGGGGCGGTCCGGTGGCGCTGGAGTACAAGCCGTCGGCGCCGGGCGGCGAGAGAACCCGCGAGGACCTGTACGGGCAGCTGATCGCCGCGCTCGCCGACGTCCGCAAGCAGGAGATCGAGCGCGGGGTGACCCTGGTCGGGCCGCACCGCGACGAACTGCTGCTCAAGCTCGGCCCGCTCCCCGCCAAGGGGTACGCGAGCCACGGCGAGTCCTGGTCGTACGCGCTGGCGCTCCGGCTCGCCTCCTACGACCTGCTGCGGGCCGAGGGCAACGAGCCGGTGCTGGTCCTGGACGACGTCTTCGCGGAGCTGGACGCCCGGCGCCGCGAACGCCTTGCGGAGCTGGTGGCCCCGGGCGAGCAGGTGCTGGTGACGGCGGCCGTGGACGACGACGTGCCCGGCGTCCTGGCGGGCGCCCGGTACGAGGTCACCGCGGGAGAGGTGGCGCGGGTATGAGCGAGCACTCCGGAAACGAGACGCCGGCGCCCAGGGTTCCCGAGTCCTCCGGCGTCGACCTCGCGCGCGTGGCGCTGCGCGCCGCCAAGGAGCAGGCCAAGGCACGGGGCGCCGCCGCACAGCAGAAGAAGCAGGCCCGCCGGGGCGGCGGCCTGCGCTCGGGCGCCCGCGCGGACGGCCGCGACCCGCAGCCGCTGGGCGCCGCGATCAACCGGCTGATCACCGAGCGCGGCTGGGAGACCCCGGCCGCCGTGGGCGGTGTGATGGGCCGCTGGCCGCAGATCGTCGGCGACGACCTGGCCAACCACTGCGTACCGCTGCGCTACGACGAGGACCCCGACGAGCGGGTCCTCACGGTGCAGTGCGACTCCACGGCGTGGGCGACGCAGCTGCGCCTGCTGGCGCCCCAGCTGGTGGCCCGGCTCAACGCCGACCTGGGCCAGGGCACGGTCCGGTTGATCAAGGTCCTGGGTCCGGGCGGACCGCCCACGCGGTACGGGCGTCTGCGGGCGCCGGGGAGCACGGGGCCGGGCGACACCTACGGGTGAGGCGGGGTGCGGGCCGGGCCGCGTCCCGGGCTGCCCGCCGCGTCGGCCCCGCAGCGGTACTACCGCGGCTCGCCTCGGCCCTCTTTCGCCCGCTGCGCCCACGGCTCCGCCGCCCGGCACCAAGGGGCCGCCGAGCCCCTCGGAGCGCCCCTGCGCGCGCGCAGGGGCGCTCCGAGCCTTCTCCCCTCGCGCGGGGTCCGTCCGGCGGCCTCCGCGCGGCAGGAAACCGGGCGGTACGGGTGAGGCGTCCCTCACGGTAGCGGGAGGTTGACAGGCCGAAGCGCTGAATGCCCGTGTGAGGCTCTTAGAGCCCCTGCCCGGATATGGGGAGTCGGTCGCCGCCCGCTCAGGGCGGCACATGCGGACTCAGGTACCGGCAAACCCCCATTCATGTCGGCGCTACCGGTAGACTGGTCAATAATCCCGCCCTCCTCGCGGGACCCACCGAAATGACGCGGTCGGGTGATGCCCCCAACGGCACCGCCCGGCGCTGACCATCGCTGAACGACGCAGCTGCTCCTGCCTGCCCAGGGGAAGGCTGTGCTGTGCCAGAAAGGGCGCTTCGTGGCCGATTCCGGCAACCCCAACGAGAACACCCCGTCCGCTGCCGCCGGCCAGAACGGCGAGGTCACCGCCTCGTACGACGCCAGCGCCATCACCGTCCTCGAAGGTCTGGACGCGGTCCGCAAGCGACCCGGCATGTACATCGGCTCGACGGGCGAGCGCGGCCTGCACCACCTGGTGCAGGAGGTCGTCGACAACTCGGTCGACGAGGCCCTCGCCGGTCACGCGGACACGATCGACGTCACGATCCTCGCCGACGGCGGCGTGCGCGTCGTCGACAACGGCCGCGGCATCCCCGTGGACATGCACCCCGTGGAGAAGAAGCCGGCGGTCGAGGTCGTCCTGACCGTGCTGCACGCGGGCGGCAAGTTCGGCGGCGGTGGCTACGCCGTCTCCGGTGGTCTGCACGGCGTCGGCGTCTCCGTGGTGAACGCCCTCTCCACCAAGCTCGCCGTCGACATCAAGCGCGACGGCTACCGCTGGACCCAGGACTACAAGCTCGGCGTCCCGACCGCCCCCCTGGCCAAGCACGAGCAGGTCGAGGAGAGCGGCACCACGGTGACGTTCTGGGCCGACCCGGACGTCTTCGAGACCACCGAGTACTCCTTCGAGACGCTCGCGCGCCGCTTCCAGGAGATGGCCTTCCTCAACAAGGGCCTCACCATCAGCCTCACCGACGAGCGGGAGTCGGCCAAGGCCGTCTCCGGGGCGGACTCGGCCGAGGAGTCGGAGGAGGAGCGGGCGCTCTCGGTCTCGTACCACTACGAGGGCGGCATCGTCGACTTCGTGAAGTACCTGAACTCCCGCAAGGGCGAGCTGATCCACCCGACCGTGATCGACGTGGAGGCCGAGGACAAGGAGCGCATGCTCTCGGCCGAGATCGCGATGCAGTGGAACTCCCAGTACTCCGAGGGCGTTTACTCCTTTGCGAACACCATCCACACGCACGAGGGGGGTACGCATGAGGAGGGATTCCGCGCCGCGCTCACGGGCCTGGTCAACCGGTATGCCCGGGACAAGAAGCTGCTGCGCGAGAAGGACGACAACCTCTCCGGCGAGGATATCCGCGAGGGTCTGACGGCGATCATCTCCGTCAAGCTGGGCGAGCCGCAGTTCGAGGGCCAGACCAAGACCAAGCTGGGCAACACCGAGGCGAAGACGTTCGTCCAGAAGGTGGTGCACGAGCACCTGACCGACTGGTTCGACCGGAATCCCAACGAGGCCGCGGACATCATCCGCAAGTCCATCCAGGCCCAGACGGCCCGTGTCGCCGCCCGCAAGGCGCGCGACCTGACCCGTCGCAAGGGCCTGCTGGAGAGCGCCTCCCTGCCCGGCAAGCTCTCCGACTGCCAGTCCAACGACCCGACGAAGTGCGAGATCTTCATCGTCGAGGGTGACTCCGCCGGTGGTTCGGCGAAGTCCGGCCGCAACCCGATGTACCAGGCCATCCTGCCGATCCGAGGCAAGATCCTGAACGTCGAGAAGGCCCGTATCGACAAGATCCTGCAGAACACCGAGGTCCAGGCGCTGATCTCGGCCTTCGGCACCGGAGTCCACGAGGACTTCGACATCGAGAAGCTCCGCTATCACAAGATCATTCTGATGGCGGACGCCGATGTCGACGGCCAGCACATCAACACCCTGCTGCTGACCTTCCTCTTCCGCTTCATGCGGCCGCTGGTCGAGGCCGGGCACGTGTACCTGTCGCGCCCGCCGCTCTACAAGATCAAGTGGGGCCGGGACGACTTCGAGTACGCGTACTCGGACCGGGAGCGCGACGCGCTCGTGGAGCTCGGCAAGCAGTCGGGCAAGCGGATCCGCGAGGACTCGATCCAGCGCTTCAAGGGTCTGGGCGAGATGAACGCCGAGGAGCTGCGGGTCACCACCATGGACGTCGACCACCGCGTCCTGGGCCAGGTCACCCTGGACGACGCGGCCCAGGCCGACGACCTGTTCTCGGTGCTGATGGGCGAGGACGTCGAGGCGCGGCGCTCGTTCATCCAGCGCAACGCCAAGGACGTCCGCTTCCTCGACATCTGAGTCGGTCCGTCGCTGACCGCTTCGAAAGGACTTGAGAACCAGCAATGGCCGACGAGAACACTCCCGCGACCACTGAACCCACCGAGGAAGAACCTGTCCTGCGCATCGAGCCCGTCGGGCTCGAGACGGAGATGCAGCGCTCCTACCTCGACTACGCGATGTCCGTCATCGTCTCGCGCGCGCTGCCGGACGTACGGGACGGCCTGAAGCCCGTCCACCGCCGTGTGCTGTACGCGATGTACGACGGCGGCTACCGGCCCGAGAAGGGCTTCTACAAGTGCGCCCGCGTCGTCGGCGACGTCATGGGCACGTACCACCCGCACGGCGACTCCTCGATCTACGACGCGCTCGTCCGCCTCGCCCAGCACTGGTCGATGCGGATGCCGCTGGTGGACTCCAACGGCAACTTCGGTTCCCCGGGCAACGACCCGGCCGCCGCCATGCGGTACACCGAGTGCAAGCTGATGCCGCTGGCCATGGAGATGGTCCGGGACATCGACGAGGAGACCGTCGACTTCCAGGACAACTACGACGGCCGCAACCAGGAGCCGACGGTCCTGCCGGCGCGCTTCCCGAACCTGCTGGTCAACGGCTCCGCCGGTATCGCCGTCGGTATGGCCACCAACATCCCGCCGCACAACCTGCGCGAGGTCGCGGACGGCGCCCAGTGGTTCCTGTCGCACCCCGACGCCTCGCACGAGGAGCTTCTGGACGCGCTCATCGAGCGCATCAAGGGCCCCGACTTCCCGACCGGCGCCCTCGTCGTCGGCCGCAAGGGCATCGAGGAGGCGTACCGCACCGGGCGCGGCTCCATCACCATGCGCGCGGTGGTCGCGGTCGAGGAGATCCAGAACCGCCAGTGCCTGGTGGTCACCGAGCTTCCATACCAGGTCAACCCCGACAACCTGGCCCAGAAGATTGCCGACCTGGTGAAGGACGGCAAGGTCGGCGGCATCGCCGACGTCCGGGACGAGACCAGCTCCCGCACCGGCCAGCGCCTGGTCATCGTGCTCAAGCGCGACGCGGTCGCCAAGGTCGTCCTCAACAACCTGTACAAGCACACCGACCTCCAGACGAACTTCGGCGCCAACATGCTGGCGCTCGTCGACGGCGTGCCGCGCACGCTCTCGCTGGACGCGTTCATCCGCCACTGGGTGACGCACCAGATCGAGGTCATCGTCCGGCGCACCAGGTTCCGGCTGCGCAAGGCCGAGGAGCGCGCCCACATCCTGCGCGGTCTGCTCAAGGCGCTCGACGCCATCGACGAGGTCATCGCGCTCATCCGGCGCAGCGACACCGTCGACGTCGCGCGCGAGGGCCTGATGGGCCTGCTCTCCATCGACGAGATCCAGGCCAACGCGATCCTGGAGATGCAGCTCCGCCGGCTCGCCGCCCTGGAGCGCCAGAAGATCGTCGCCGAGCACGACGAGCTCCAGGCGAAGATCAACGAGTACAACGCGATCCTCGCCTCGCCCGAGCGCCAGCGCCGGATCATCAGCGAGGAGCTGGCCGCGATCGTCGAGAAGTTCGGCGACGACCGGCGCTCCAAGCTGGTGCCCTTCGACGGTGACATGTCCATCGAGGACCTGATCGCCGAAGAGGACATCGTCGTCACCATCACCAACGGCGGCTACGTCAAGCGCACCAAGACCGAGGACTACCGGTCGCAGAAGCGCGGCGGCAAGGGCGTCCGGGGCACGAAGCTGAAGCAGGACGACATCGTCGACCACTTCTTCGTCTCCACCACGCACCACTGGCTGCTGTTCTTCACCAACAAGGGCCGCGTCTACCGGGCCAAGGCGTACGAGCTGCCGGACGCCGGCCGGGACGCGCGCGGCCAGCACGTGGCGAACCTGCTGGCCTTCCAGCCGGACGAGAAGATCGCCCAGATCCTCGCCATCCGCGACTACGAGGCGGCGCCCTACCTGGTCCTCGCCACCAAGTCCGGTCTGGTGAAGAAGACGTCGCTCAAGGACTACGACTCGCCCCGATCGGGTGGTGTCATCGCCATCAACCTCCGTGAGACGGAGGCCGGCGGCGAGGACGAGCTGATCGGCGCCGAACTGGTCTCCGCCGAGGACGATCTGCTGCTCATCAGCAAGAAGGCGCAGTCCATCCGCTTCACCGCTACGGACGACGCGCTGCGCCCGATGGGCCGTGCCACCTCCGGCGTCAAGGGGATGAGTTTCCGCGAAGGCGACGAACTGCTCTCGATGAATGTCGTCCGGCCCGGTACGTTCGTGTTCACCGCCACCGACGGCGGGTACGCGAAGCGGACCCCCGTCGACGAGTACCGCGTCCAGGGTCGTGGTGGCCTCGGTATCAAGGCCGCCAAGATCGTCGAGGACCGGGGCTCGCTGGTCGGCGCGCTGGTGGTCGAGGAGACGGACGAAATCCTCGCCATCACGCTCGGCGGTGGTGTGATTCGTACGCGAGTCAACGAGGTCAGGGAGACGGGCCGTGACACCATGGGCGTCCAACTGATCAACCTGGGCAAGCGCGATGCCGTCGTCGGCATCGCTCGTAACGCCGAAGCCGGTCGCGAGGCTGAAGAGGTCGACGGTCCCGAGGGGATCGAGATCGACACGGCCGAGGGCGAGTCTGCCGAGGCCGCAGTCGAGGGCATGGAGCCTTCGGCCGGGGAGCACGAGGAGTAAAAGCGTGAGTGGAGCCACGGGCGCCGGATCGGCCGCTTCCGGAGCGAACGGTGCCCGTGGCCCAGCCGCGGACTCCCAGGGGGTAACGGTGACCGACACCCGCGGGCCTGAGGCCCGGTCCGACTACGGCGCGCTGCCCGGCGAGCGCGAGAAGCCCGCCACGGGAGCCGCACAGCCGTACCACCCGCCGCAGGCCTACCCGACGTCCCAGAACGGGACGCAGGGCGGCCAGCAGCGCGGTGGCGGCCCCGCCGTCCGCCGCCCCCGCACCGGGGCGCGTACGACGCCGCGTACGCGCAAGGCACGGCTGCGGGTGGCCAAGGCCGACCCGTGGTCGGTGATGAAGGTCAGCTTCCTGCTCTCCATCGCCCTGGGCGTGTGCACGGTGGTGGCGTCGGCGGTGCTGTGGATGGTCATGGACGCGATGGGCGTCTTCTCGTCGGTGGGCGGGACCATCAGCGAGGCCACCGGCTCCAACGAGTCGAACGGCTTCGACCTCCAGTCCTTCCTGTCGCTGCCGCGCGTGCTGATCTTCACCTCGGTGATCGCGGTCATCGACGTGGTGCTCGCCACCGCGCTGGCGACGCTCGGCGCGTTCATCTACAACCTCTCGGCCGGTTTCGTGGGTGGCGTCGAGCTCACCCTGGCCGAGGACGAGTAGCGCGGCCGCCGCAGGTCGGACCGGGGGCGGCCATCGATTTTGGGACTGGCCCCCACGTGCGCTAATCTTCAGAGGTCAGCGCGCGGGGGACACCCCGCAGAGCGCGGCGGGGCTATAGCTCAGTTGGTTAGAGCGCATCCCTGATAAGGATGAGGCCACAGGTTCAAATCCTGTTAGCCCCACAGTGCAGAAGGTCCCCGGACGAATCGTCCGGGGACCTTTTCGTTGTGCCGGGGGGCGGGGACGGGTCGGGAACCCGGGCCGGGCCCCGTGGCGGAGGCCCGTCGTGGGCGCGGGGCGGGCGGGTCGTCGTGCGGGTGTCGCCGTGTCGGCGGGACTTCGCCGGGGCAGCGGGACTTCGCCGGGCAGTGGGACTTCGCTGTGCAAGCGGGACTTCGCCGGGTCAGCTGTATCCCGCCGTGCCGTGGTCCCGGTGGCGTGTCCTTCGCGTACGTACTACGTACGTACGCGCACGAAGAAGCCCGGCGACTCGGGGGAGTCGCCGGGCTCGTGGGTCGCGGGCTCGGGCAGGAGCCGGTGCGCGGGATCAGGAGGCGGGAGGCGGGGCCTCGCCGTCCCCGGCGGGGGCGCGCGTGCCCCCGGGTGCTTCGGCCGCCTCGTCGGAGGCGGGGGTCTGGGACCCGTCGCCGCCCTCGTTCTCGTCGTGGGCGGTGGGCAGGTGCCTGCTGGACGGCGAGGAGCCGTGGGCCTCGGCGCGGATGCGCTGCTTCATCGTGGGCGGCAGGGCCGAGGCGCTGGGCAGGGCCCATCGCACGTTCGGCGTCGCGGGAGCCGCGGCTTCGCTCAGGTGGCGCGGGGCGCCCTGCTGGGGTACGGAGGCGGCGGCGGCCGTCTGACCGGTCAGGCCGAAGAAGGCGAAGAGGGCGACGAGCGCGCCGATGAGTGCGGTCCACCACGTCGTGAGCTTGCTGGTTGCCATGACTTCCTCGCTTCTGTGCCGTTCCGGGTTGCCCGATTTGCGTTGTATCTCATGATGTGTAGGAGCGGCGGAGAGCGAGGGCGCGACGCACCGTTATGGGCGGATCTTCGGATGAACTGCACTCGGATGGACCATCACCGATTGATATCGATCGGTGTGTATAGTCGGGCGGCAGAGGTCCCTTACGTCAAGGAAAGACGAGGTCGCGCGGTGAAGAAGCTCCTCCTGGTCGCACTGGCCGCCATCGGCGGGCTCCTCGTGTACCGCCAGATCCAGGCGGATCGCGCCGAGCAGGACCTGTGGACGGAGGCGACCGACTCCGTGCCCGCAGGTTCGGGTGTGTGAGCCCCACAGAGTCCCGTTGCAGAGCCCCGGCCGCCGACGCGGCCGGGGCTCTGTGCTGTCATGGGCCCCGGGGTTGCGGCCCCACGGGTTCACCTGCGCGAATCAATGGCTTGCGGAAGCAAAATTGAAGGGGGCGCGGCGGGATGAGGAACCAGCGGGGGAAGGGCCGGGCCGTGGCCGCCCTGGGCGTCGTGGCCGTGTCGCTCTGCACGCTGACGGCCCTCCCCGGGCAGGGTGTGCGGGCGGCCGAAGGGCCCCGGCAGCACCGCCCGGACCGCGCTGAGAGCCCCTACCGCTACGACCCCCGCGCCCAGCCCGTCGCCGGCGCCGCGACCGGCCGGGACGCGCCCCGGCTGGTGGCCGGAGCGGTCTACCGTTCGGCTCTCGAGCCCGGCACCAAGGCGTACTTCCAGGTCGACCTGGGCGCCACCGGCGACGCCTATGTGTCGGCCGTGGTCGTGCCGAAGCCGGACGCCGAGGTGGTCTTCGGCGACGGCATCGAGCTCACCCTCCAGGACCGCGACGGCAACACCTGCGACACCGGCCGCGCGACCTTCGGCTCGCCCCAGTACCCGAGGCCGGTCGCCGCGTACGTCTCACGGGGCACGGCCGGTCACCGGACGTCCTGTCAGACGGCGGGCCCCTACCACCTGTTGGTCCGGCGGATCGGGGACGCGGCCTCCGCGCCCGGCGAGTGGGGGCTGGAGCTCCGGCACGTGAGGGAACCCGCGCTCACGGCCCCGGAGCCCACGGCCGCGCCCACCTCATGGGCGACCGCCTCCCCCTCCGCGCCCTCCCCGTCCGCGCACACGGCCCACGGGAGCACCGGCTTCGCCGACGCGCCCCGGCTGGGCCCCGGCGCCTGGCGCGACACGCTCAGGCCCGGCACCACGCTCTTCTACCGCGTCCCGGTCGGCTGGGGGCAGCAGCTCTTCGCGACCGCCGACCTCGGCCGGGCCGCCGGCAGCGGATACGTGCCCCACGCCATCGACTTCCAGCTCTACAACCCGGCGCTCGGCCAGGTCGCGGACGCGGAGATGGGGTACGACGGCACGCCCGCGTCCGTCTCCTTCCCGCCGCTCCCGGCGGTCGCGTACCGCAACCGCTACTCCACCTCGGGCCAGGTCGGCGCGCTGCGCTTCGGAGGCGACCACTACCTGGCGGTCAGCCTCAGCCCCGAGACCGCCCGGACGCTCGGCGCGGGGCCGTACCCCGTGACGCTCCGGGTGGGGGTACGGGGCCGGGTGGGGCCGGGCCCCGCGTACGAAGGGGCCGCGCCCGACTTCGCGCCCGGCGGCCGGACCACCGCTCCCGCCGCGGGCCCGGCCGCCACGGGGCGCGACGGCGACTCGACGAGAATGCGTCTGCTGGCGGCGGCGGGCATCGGGACGGGGACGCTGCTGGTGCTGTGGGCCGGGGTGCGGACGGTCGTGGCGCGGCGGCGTGCGGGGCCGGCGGGGCCGGGCTGAGCGCCTGGGCGTACGGGCGTACGGGCACGGGCGTCCGGGCGTACGGGCACGGGCGTCCGTAAGGACGAGGCCGCAGGCACCGGGCACGGAGGCCGCCAGCGGGCGCAGCATCGTCCGTACGGCGTCGCCGTCTCCGTCAGACCTGGCTGAGCGCCCAGAAGCCGACGGCGAAGCAGAGCAGAGCGAGCAGCAGGACCGGGACCGTCGCCCTCGGGACCGTCGCCTTCGGGGGCGCCCCGGCGCGCTTGTGCCGGGCCGCGGGGGGCGGGGCGACGGGCCCCGGCGGCGGGGGCGTGCCGGGCTGGGAGACCGGCGCGGAAGTGGGCGCCTGCGCGCTCCGGCCGGTGTACCGCCTGGTGACGGGGGTGGGGGTGTACGAGGGCGGATACGGGGGCGGGACCGGCGGGAATCCGTCCGCCGGGGAGGGCGTGGGCGTCGGCAACCGGTGGACAGGGGGGCCGGGTTGGTGACCCGGCCGTTCCTGACCCTGCGCCTGCCCCGGTGAGGGGCTCGCGGGCCCGGCCGGGCCCCCGGCCGCGTGCTGGGGCGTCCCGGACGTCTGCGGGTGCCGCAGGACCGGCGGGAGCTCGCGCGGTACGAACCCCTCGGGAAGCGGACCCACTTGGTCGAAGACCTCGACCGGCTCCTCGTCGGGCAGGGCGTCCGGCAGCAGCTCCACGGCCGAGGCCAGCGCCTTGCGCGCCCCCGTGGCCGTCCTGAAGCGCACGTGCGGGTCCGGCTGGAGCAGACCCGCCAGGACCTGCCACAGCGGCTCAGGGACGCCCTGGGGGGCTCCCGGCGTGCCGTGCGTGGCGAAGTACTCCACCAGCGCCCGGGCGTCCGGCTTCTGACCCTCCAGCAGATAGAGCGCGACCAGGCCGACCGCGAACAGGTCGGACGGGAAGTCCGGATCCGCGCCCATGATCTGCTCGGGCGCGAAGTACCCCGGCGTCCCCATCACGTAGTTCGTCTCGGTCAGCCGCGGCTCGCCCTTGCGCATCGCGATGCCGAAGTCGGACAGCCGCAGATGCGGCCGCCCGGTGCCGGTGGCCTCCAGGAGGATGTTGGCCGGCTTGATGTCGCGGTGGACGACGCCCTCGGCGTGGACCGCCGCAAGACCGGAGAGCAGCTGGTCCAGCAGGACGCAGACGAACCGGGGCGGGAGCGGCCCGTAGTCCCCGATCAGATGGGCCAGCGAGCCGCCGGTGACCAGGTCCATGGTGAACAGGACCTTGTCGTCGTCGGCGGCCCAGCTCGCCGGGGCCAGCACATGGGGGTGGTCGATCCTCAGGGCCTGCTCGCGGACGAAGCGCAGCAGGGTGTGCGCGTCGCTCTGCTGGAGGACCTTCGCCGCCACGCAGCGGCGGCGGCGGTGGTCCCAGGCGCGCCAGACGGCGCCGACGCCACCGCGGCCGATCGGGTCGATGAGTTCGTACCGACCGGCGAAGACCTCACCCACCCGACATCCCCGCCCCCATGGCCGTCAGCTCTGGTGCGCCTCGTAGTGGGCGACCGCCTCCGCGGTGCGTCCGGCGCCGTACACCCGGAGGAACTCTGCCAGCTCGGGGTGGGCCGGGGCGAGGGTGTCGGCGGCGTCGATGATGTCCCCGGCGGCGGCCACCGAGCGGAGCAGCGACTGGATCTCGCGCACCACGCGGCGCACGGTGGGGGCACCGGAACTCGTCGTGGTCTGGCCGGTGTTGGTCAGGACGGAACCGCCCTGGGACTTCTTGATCTCGTCCATCCGGTCGGTGGCCTCGGCGGCGCTGACACTGCCGTCGGCGACCTGGCCGGCCAGGTCCTGGAGGGCCTGGACACGCTGGACGACCGCCGGGTTGCCGATCTTGGCGCGCTGACCGCTCATCAGCTGGGACAGCATGGGGGCCGAGAGGCCGAGGACGCCGGCGAGCCTGGCCTGATTCAGTCCCAGGTCGTCTATCAGTCGTCGGAAGAGCGCCCCCAGCGGCTCTCCGTACCAGCTCCGCTGAAGCTCCCTCGCTCTTGCGGTCGCTTCTTGTTGCGTTGCGTCCATTGCGCGTCTCCCCATCGCTTCCCCATCGAGGCGCTTCGCTGCCGCGAACCCCGACGAGCATCTTACGGAGAGTGGTCGCCCACCGGGAGTCCCCATCTTTTTGCGGGATACCCGTCTTCACCCGGTACTCTGGTCTGCGCATCACCTTTCCGGGGCCTTAGCTCAGTTGGTAGAGCGCTGTCTTTGCATGGCAGATGTCAGGGGTTCGACTCCCCTAGGCTCCACAGCACGACGACGGCGGGTGCCGTGGACCGTTCATCCGGTCCACGGCACCCGCCGTTTCGCTGTGTACCGCCGAGGCCGGGGGTCAGTGGCCCCCGCCGCGCTCCTCGCCGAATTCGGCCTCCTCGGCCTCCTTCGCCTCGACCTCCGGGTCCAGGGCCCCGCCGCTGCCGTCGACGGCGCTCAGCGGGGTCGGCTCGGCGACCTCGGTGGGGGCCGGGGGCTCGACCAGCCAGTCCGGGTTGGCCTGCTTGTCCCACCACTTCCAGGCGGCGACGGCGCCACCCGTCAGGATGCCGGCGACCGCGAGGTACTTGGCCAGGCGTCCGGCGCGGGCCCGGCGCCGCTGCTTCTTCACCAGCTTCTCGATCTGGCGCGGGGTGACCTGTCCGCGCAGCGCCGCGATCGCGGCCGCGGAGCGGGCCATCGCCTCTTCGCGGACCGGCTGGGCGGCCGCGACCGCCTGGCTGACCCGGGGCGCCGTGTACTCGGCCGCCTGGCGCGCGGCGCGGCGGGAGCGGGCCGCCGCTTCCCGGGCCACCTCGTCGACCTTGGGCGGCACGTGCGGCGCGACGTACGAGCCGTACTGCTGCTGGGCCTGGCTGCGGGCCTGCTGGGCGGCCTTGGCCACCTTGGGCGCGAGCCGTACGCGCGTCTCGTGCGCGTAGTGCGCGGCCTGGTTCTTGGCCGAGTCGGCGTAGGGCGCCACCACTTCCGCGGCGTGCAGCACGCTCTCCTTCGCCGAGCCGGTCGCGGCGCGCACGCTCTCCATGCGGGTCACGTGATCCTCCTCCTTGGTGGCGGGGTTCAGGGCGGTCCGGTGGGTTGTCGCCGGAATGAGCACAGTGTCGCCTTTCCACCCATCTCGAAATCATGCCTGTCGGACGGGTACCCGGCATGCGCGGAAAGGCATCCGGGTCACACGGATCGACTTCGGAAGAAGTACGGGTCGGCTTCGGAAGTACGGGTCGGCTTCGCAAGAAGGACGGCACGACGGCGCGAGGGCGGGGCGGGGAGTTCGCGTCCGACGATGCCACGGCGGGGCCCCGCGCCGCGGCTGTTCGGCGGGATCGGCGGCACACGGCGGCGTTTCCTTGCCGCGGCGCCCTCCGTGCGAGGATCGTGGGACGTCAGCGCAGACCAAAGGAAGGCAGACCGTGGCCGAGCAGCTTTACGCCACCTTGAAGACCAACCAAGGGGACATCGAGATCCGGCTCCTGCCGAACCACGCCCCCAAGACGGTCAGGAACTTCGTCGAGCTGGCCAAGGGCGAGCGCGAGTGGACGCACCCGGCGACCGGCAAGCAGACCACGGACCCGCTCTACGACGGCACCGTCTTCCACCGCGTGATCAGCGGCTTCATGATCCAGGGCGGTGACCCGCTGGGCAACGGCACCGGCGGTCCGGGGTACGAGTTCGCCGACGAGTTTCACCCGGAGCTGGCCTTCGACAAGCCGTACCTGCTGGCCATGGCGAACGCGGGGCCGGGCACCAACGGCTCGCAGTTCTTCATCACGGTGTCCCCCACGGCGTGGCTGACCCGCAAGCACACGATCTTCGGGGAGGTCTCCTCCGACGCCGGCCGGAAGGTCGTGGACACCATCGCGGGCCTCCAGACCAACCCGCGCACCGACCGCCCCGTCCAGGACGTGGTGATCGAGTCGGTCGTCGTCGAGTCCCGCGAGGGCTGAGGCCGGCGGGGGCTGAGTCCCGCGAGGTCGGAGGCCCGTGACGGCTGAGGCCCGTGACGGCTGAGGCCCGTGAGGTCTGAGTTCCGCCGGGGGCGTGGGTCTCGCGAGGGCTCCAGCCGCGCCCCGCATCGACGGCACCCTTTCGGGGGGAACCAAACCGCCCCGCCCGTCCGTATGACTGACGTGCGGGGCGGACCGCTTGCCGTCTCGCGCGAAGAACGCGTACCGCGACCCGCGCACACCGAGCACAAGGAGCCCGATGGACCAGGCGAGCCTGCCGAGCTGCTACCGGCACCCGGGCGTGCAGACGGGCATCACCTGCACCCGCTGCGAGCGCCCGATCTGCCCGGAGTGCATGGTCAGCGCCTCGGTCGGATTCCAGTGCCCGCAGTGCGTCCGGGGCGGCTCGGGCACCGGCCACGCGCCGGCGGCCAACCAGCCGCGCACGATGGCGGGCGCGGTGATCGCGCCCGGCGACCCGCATCTGCTCACCAAGATCCTCATCGGGCTGAATCTGGTGGGCTTTCTGCTCCAGCTGGCGATCGGGGACAAGTTCGAGTACGCGTACGAACTGCTGGGGCGGGCCTACACCCCCGGATCCGCCTCGTACCAGGGCGTCGCCGAAGGCCAGTGGTACCGCCTGGTCACCTCGATGTTCCTGCACGGCGGCCCCATGCACATCGCCTTCAACATGCTCAGCCTGTGGTGGATCGGCGGGCCGCTGGAGGCCGCGCTCGGCCGGGCGCGCTATCTGGCGCTCTACTTCGTCTCCGGTCTGGCCGGAAGCGCCCTGACGTACTGGCTCGCCGAGCCGAACACCCCCTCGCTCGGCGCCTCCGGGGCGATCTTCGGTCTTTTCGGCGCCACCGCCGTGCTGATGCGCAAGCTGAACTACGACCTGCGCCCGCTGATCGTGCTCCTGGTGATCAACCTGGCGATCACCTTCAACCCCTGGGGCGGAATCGCCTGGCAGGCCCACATCGGCGGCCTGGTCGGCGGCACGGTGATCGCGTACGCCATGGTCCACGCGCCCCGCGAGCGCCGGGCGGTGATCCAGTGGGGGACGTGCGCGGCGGTCCTGCTGGCCGTCCTGGTCATCGGCATAGCCAGGACGGCGGCGCTCACCTGAGCTCCGGGCCGGCCGCCCGGTCGGGCACACGGAGTCGGGCTTTCCCCCAAGGTTGTCCACAGTGTGTGCCGGATCTTGTGCACCCGGTGGGGAACAGCTGTGCCCCTTGTCGCTGACCTGGGTTTTCCCAGCAAGGACAAGGGGCGGGCCGTGGGCCGGTGTGGAAGAGTGCAGTCACACCGGCGTCAACACGGCGGAGGTTATCCACAGATCGTCTGACCTTTTCCCCAGTGTGGATAGCGTTGTGGATAACCTGTGGGCAAGGCTTGACGAGGAGGCTGTGGACCAGCTACTTCAGCCGCGCCCGCCCGGACGCGTCCTTACGGCCGCGCTGCTCGGCCGAGCTGCTCGACGGCGCTACTTCCACTGCGTGGAGACACCGAAGCCGCCGGCGATGAAGCCGAAGCCGACCACGATGTTCCAGTTCCCGAGGGACTTCAGCGGCAGGTCGCCCTCGGTCACATAGAAGAGGACGATCCAGGCGAGCCCGATCAGGAAGAACGCCAGCATCACCGGGGCCACCCAGCTCCGGCTGCCCAGCTTGATGGCGGTGGCCTGCTTCGCCGCCGGCGGCGGCGTGAAGTCGGCCTTCTTGCGGATACGTGACTTCGGCACGAGGAACACTCCTGTCGATGCGCTGCGTGACCGCGCAGGGAACTGTGGCTGGGCGGCGGCGGAGGGGCAACCGGGGATCACTGCTGCCCCCAGGCGTCCGTTAGCGTAGTGCTTCCGTGGCGCCGAAGGAGATAAGGGTACGTTGAGCAATTCAGCCGACTCCCCCGAAGGGCTCCCCCACGAGCCCGCAGGCCCGGGCCGCCGCTTCCGCGCCCGCCCCGTCCGGCTGCTCTCCGCCGCCGTCTTCGCCCTCGCCGGACTCATCTTCGTCACCAGCTTCAACACCGCCAAAGGCACCAACATCCGTACGGACGCCTCACTGCTGAAGCTCTCCGACCTGATCCAGCAGCGCAGCCGCAAGAACGCCGAGCTCGACCAGTCCACCGCCACCGTCCGCGACGACGTCGACGCCCTCGCCCGGCGCGACAACGGCTCCACCCAGGCAGAGGACCGGCAGTTCGCCGCCCTCAAGGACGCGGCCGGCACCGAGAAGGTCGCCGGCAAGGCGCTCACCGTCACCCTCAACGACGCCCCGCCCAACGCCACGGCCGCCCCCGGCTACCCCGCCCCCCAGCCCAACGACCTGGTCATCCACCAGCAGGACCTCCAGGCCGTGGTCAACGCGCTGTGGCAGGGCGGCGCCCGCGGCATCCAGGTCATGGACCAGCGGCTCATCTCCACCAGCGCCGTGCGCTGCGTCGGCAACACCCTGATCCTCCAGGGCCGCGTCTACTCACCCCCGTACAAGGTCAGCGCCGTCGGCGACCTGGGGAAGCTGCGCCGGGCGCTCACCGACTCCCCGGCGATCCAGAACTACCAGCTGTACGTGAAGGCCTACGGGCTCGGCTGGAAAGTCGACGAGCACAAGGCGATGACTCTGCCCGGCTACTCGGGCACAGTGGATCTCCACTACGCGAAGCCGGTGGGATAGCGCGGGAGGGGGCGGCCCGGTGGCTGGGGACCCGGTGCGGCTGGTCGTCAGGACGCTCAGCGAACTGTGCCTCACGGCCGGCACCCTGATCGTCCTCTTCGTCGTGTACGTCCTGTACTGGACCGGGGTGAAGGCGGACAGCGCCGCCGACAGCCAGATCTCCGACCTGCGCCACCAGTGGGCGCGCGCGCCCACCGCGAGCCCGCCCCCGAGCACCGGGCCGCCCGCTCCCGCCCCGTACACCGAGGGCACGTCCTTCGCGGTCATGTACATCCCCAGGCTGGGCAGGGACTGGCACAGGCCCGTACTGGAGGGGACCGGCGTCAAGGACCTCCAGAAGGGCCTCGGGCACTACGCCACCACCACACGGCTCGGACAGCCGGGCAACTTCGCGGTGGCCGGGCACCGGCGCACCTACGGCGACCCGTTCAAGGACTTCCCCGAGCTGCGGCCCGGCGACGCGGTGGTGCTCACCGACGGGACGACCTGGTTCACCTACCGCCTCGACAACCGGCCCTACCGGACCGTGCCGAGCGATGTCGGCGTCATTGACCCGGTCCCCGCCAAGTCGCCGTTCCGCTCCCCGGGCCGCTATCTGACCCTCACCACCTGCGACCCGGAATGGGGCAGCAGCCACCGGCTGATCGCCTGGGCCCACCTCGACTCCACCCGGCCCGCGGCCCGGGGCAGGCCACCGGCTTTGACCGGCTGAGCCCCTGTCCACGGCGCCGCCCCTTAGTCTGGTGCGGTAACGATCGTCGGAAGGGACAGCGGACCGCATGTACGGCTGGATCTGGCGGCATCTGCCGGGCAACGCGTGGGTACGGGCGTTCACTTCGCTCGTCCTGGTACTGGCGCTTGTCTATGTGCTCTTCCAGTACGTCTTCCCGTGGGCGGAGCCGCTGCTGCCGTTCAACGATGTCACCGTCGACCAGGGCAGGGGAGCGACCCGATGAGCGCACGCGTTCTCGTCGTGGACAACTACGACAGCTTTGTCTTCAACCTGGTCCAGTACCTGTACCAGCTGGGCGCCGAGTGCGAGGTGGTACGCAACGACGAGGTGTCCCTGGAGCACGCCCAGGACGGCTTCGACGGCGTGCTGCTCTCGCCCGGCCCGGGCGCGCCCGAACAGGCCGGCGTCTGCGTCGACATGGTGCGCCGCTGCGCGGAGACCGGGGTACCGGTCTTCGGCGTCTGCCTCGGCATGCAGTCGATGATGGTCGCGTACGGCGGTGTCGTCGACCGGGCGCCCGAGCTGCTGCACGGCAAGACCTCGCCGGTCCTGCACGAGGGCGTCGGCGTCTTCAAGGGGCTGCCCTCGCCGTTCACCGCGACCCGGTACCACTCGCTGGCCGCCGAGCCCTCGACGCTGCCCGCCGAGCTGGAGGTCACCGCCCGGACGGCCGACGGGATCGTCATGGGGCTGCGCCACCGGGACCTGCCGGTGGAGGGCGTCCAGTTCCACCCGGAGTCGGTCCTGACCGAACACGGCCATCTGATGCTCGCCAACTGGCTGGTGCGGTGCGGGGACGCGGGAGCCGTCGAGCGGTCGGCAGGCCTGGCACCGGTGGTGGGCAAGGCCGCGGCGTGACGGCCGTCCGGCCCGAGCACGAGTACGACCCGCTGACGGACCCCCTCCCTGCGGGTGGTCACGGGTCGCCTTGGTTCAGGGCGGACAACATCCCGCAGGGGCAGGGGCAGGGGCAGGGGCAGGGGCAGGGGCACGGGCACGGGCAGGCCGTGGCCGAGGCGCCTCCGCAGCTCCAGCCGCAGGCCCAGCCCCAGCCGCAGGCCCAGATGCCGCTCCCGGCCGAGCCGCAGGCCCCGTTCTCGGCTCAGGTGCCGGGCGGCGATGCCTACGCGCGCGTGGAGGAGACCCCGGCGGCCGCCCCGGACCAGGAGTGGTACGCCGAGCCCGCCGCCCACCCCGTGCCCGAGGCCGTCCCCCTCGACGACGCCACCATGGCGCTCAAGCCCATAGCCGACGCGCCCGCGCCCCCGACCGGTGGGCGGGCCGAGCGGCGCCGCGCCGCCAAGGCGCGCGGACACCGGGCCCCGGCCCCGGCCGCGCCCGCCGGTCCGGCGGAGGGCGGGCGTCCGCGGACCCGCGCGGAGGCGCGCCGCGCCGCGAAGGCGCGCAAGGACAGCGCGGCCGTGATCGCGAGCCGGATCATCGGGGAACTGTTCATCACGCTCGGCGTGGTGATGCTCCTCTTCGTCACGTACCAGCTGTGGTGGACGAACGTCCGCGCCCATCAGCAGGCGGGCAGCGAGGCGAAGAAGATCACGCACGGCTGGGACAGCGGCAAGAAGGCCCCCGGCGCCTTCGAGCCCGGCGAGGGCTTCGCGATCATGCACATTCCGAAGCTGGACGTCGTCGTCCCCGTCGCCGAGGGCACCAGCAAGCACAAGGTCCTCGACCGGGGCATGGTCGGCCACTACGGGCAGGGCAGCCTGAAGACCGCGATGCCGGGCGACAGGACGGGCAACTTCGCGGTCGCCGGGCACCGCAACACGCACGGCGAGCCCTTCCGCTACATCAACCGGCTCAAGCCGGGGGACCTGGTGATCGTGGAGACCCAGCAGGCGTACTACACGTACGCGGTCTCCGGCATGCTCCCCTCGACCAGTCCCAAGAACGTCTCGGTGCTCAAGCCGATCCCGGCCGGCTCGGGGTTCACCCGGCCGGGCCGCTATCTGACCCTGACGACCTGCACACCCGAGTTCACGAGTACGTACCGAATGATCGTGTGGGGCAAGATGGTCGACGAACGACCGCGCAGCAAGGGCGTGCCCGACGCGCTCGCCGGCTGACGGAACGACAGACAGGTGCCGTGGAGTTGAGGACCGAGCACGACGAGCAGCAGACCGAGGCCCCCGTCCCGCCGCGCCCGCGCCGCCGCGGTGTCGTCGCGGGAGTCGTCAGCGTCGTTGGCGAGCTGCTGATCACGGCCGGGCTGGTGCTCGGCCTCTTCGTCGTCTACTCGCTGTGGTGGACCAACGTCATAGCCGACCGTGAGGCCGCCAAGCAGAGCAAGGACGTGCGGCGCGACTGGGCGAACAGCGGCCCCGGGGCCCTCGACACCAGGGACGGCATCGGCTTTCTGCACGTACCCGCCATGAGGAACGGCGAGGTGCTGGTCAAGAAGGGCACCGACACCAAGGTGCTCAACGGGGGCGTCGCGGGCTACTACACCGAGCCGCTGAAGGCGGTCCTGCCCGGCAGCGGCGCCAAGGGCAACTTCACGCTGGCGGCGCACCGCGACGGTCACGGCGCCAAGTTCCACAACATCGACAAGGTCAGGACCGGCGATCCGATCGTCTTCGAGACCAAGGACACCTGGTACGTCTACAAGGCGTACGCGGAGCTGAAGGAGACGTCGAAGTACAACGTCGACGTCCTGCAGCCGGTGCCGAAGGAGTCGGGCGCCAGGAAGCCGGGCCGCTACATCACCCTGACGACGTGCACGCCCGTCTACACCTCGGACTACCGCTACATCGTGTGGGGCGAGCTGGTGCGCACCCAGAAGGTCGACGAGCACCGCACCAAGCCTGCCGAGCTGCGCTGACGGCCTCCGCCCGGCCCCGCGGCGCAAGGCGTACGTACGGGAAAGCCCCGGCCCCCTGGGAAGGGGACCGGGGCTTCGTCGTGCCGGTGGTCAGCGGCCGGACGGGCCGCCGAACGGGAAGTTCCCGCCGTCCTGGCCCTGGTTGCCGCCTCCGCCGATCGTCGTCAGGACGATCGCCGTGGTGGCCGGGTCGGACAGGGTGGTGGCCGGCGGGGTCTGCGAGGTGACCCGCGCCTTGTCGTCGTTGGAGCTGCCCGGCGCGAACTGGATGTTGCTGAATCCGGCCGCGTTGAGCTTCTCCGTGGCCTGCTTGACGGTCATCCCGAAGACGCTGGGAACCGGGACCTGCGCGGGCGTCTGCGGGCCCTTGGAGACCTTCAGGACGATCTGGACGTCCTTGGTCTGGTTGGTGTTGCCCTTGGGCGTCTGGTCGACGACCTGGCCCGCGGGCTTGTCCGAGTCGACGTCCTGGCGCGAGAAGTTGGTGAAGCCGAGCGTGGTGAGCTGGGCCGCCGCCGCGGTGTAGTCGGTGTTCGTGACGTCGGGGATCTTGAACGTCTTCTTCTTGGCGATCGAGAGCGTGACCTCGGTGCCCTTCTCGGCCTGCTGCCCGCCCTTGGGGTCCTGGCTGACGACCGTGCCCTCCTCGGCGTCGGCCTCCACCGTGGTGATCTTCCACGTGAAGCCCTTGTCCTGGAGGAGCTGGGTCGCGTTGTCCTTCTTCTTCTCCGTGACGTCCGGGACCTCGACCTTGGGCGCGCCCGCCGAGACGACGACCGTGACCGCCTCGCCCTTGTCCAGCTTGCCGCTGGCCGGGGTCTGGCTGCAGATGCTGTCCTTGGGCTGGTCGGCGCAGGGCTCGGTCTTGGCCACGGTCAGCTTGAGGCCGACGTTCGCCGTCAGGGTCTCGGCGGACTTCCGGGTCTCACCGACGAGCTGCGGCACCGGCACCTGGCCGCTGTCACCGTTCCCGCCGAAGACCGACTTGCCGATCAGGATCGCGCCGACGAGCACCAGGACACCGGCCAGCACCAGCAGGATCGTCGAGGTGTACGACTTCTTCTGGCGGCGGCGGTCGGGGCGGTCGTCGTAGCCGTAGCCGTCGTCCGGGCCGACCGGGGGCAGCATGGACGTCTGGCCCGCCGCGTCCGCGGGGCGCAGGGCGGTCGTGGGCTGGTCCTGGGGGCCGGAGGTGTAGGCGTCGTAGCCGCCGTAGCCGACCGCGCCCATGGCGGCGGTCGCGGCGACCGGCTGGCCGTCGAGGCAGGCCTCGATGTCGGCGCGCATCTCGTCGGCCGACTGGTAGCGGTAGTCCGGGTCCTTGACCAGCGCCTTCAGGACGATGGCGTCCATCTCGGGCGTGATCTCGGGGTCGAAGTTGCTCGGCGGCTGCGGCTCTTCCCTTACGTGCTGGTAGGCGACCGCGACCGGCGAGTCGCCGACGAACGGCGGCCGCACGGTCAGCAGCTCGTAGAGAAGGCAGCCCGTCGAGTACAGGTCGGAGCGGGCGTCGACCTGCTCGCCCTTGGCCTGCTCCGGGGAGAGGTACTGGGCGGTGCCGATGACGGCGGCGGTCTGCGTCATCGTCATGCCGGAGTCGCCCATGGCGCGCGCGATGCCGAAGTCCATGACCTTGACCTGGCCGGTGCGCGTCAGCATGACGTTGGCGGGCTTGATGTCGCGGTGGACGATGCCGGCGCGGTGGGAGTACTCCAGGGCCTGGAGGATGCCGACCGTCATCTCCAGCGTGCGCTCGGGCAGCAGCTTGCGCCCGGAGTGCAGCAGCTCACGCAGGGTGGAGCCATCGACGTACTCCATGACGATGTACGGGATGGAGATGTTGTCGACGTAGTCCTCGCCGGTGTCGTAGACAGCGACGATCGCCGGGTGGTTGAGCGAGGCGGCGGACTGGGCCTCACGGCGGAACCGGGCCTGGAAGGACGGGTCGCGGGCGAGGTCGGCCCGCAGCGTCTTCACGGCGACGGTGCGGCCGAGCCGGGTGTCGTGCGCGAGGTAGACCTCCGCCATGCCACCACGGCCGAGCACCTGGCCCAGCTCGTACCGGCCGCCGAGGCGACGCGGCTCTTCCATAACGTTCCAGCCCTCTCCGTCAGTCCCGACCGCACCCGTGTGTGTGGTCCGGCGGTGTGCTGTTCGCGCATACGCTACCGGGCACCGGTAGCTGATCCGTCCGCGACCGTCACCTGATACCGGACCGGTACAGGTCGCGAGAGACGTTTCACGTGAAACGAGGACCGTTTCACGTGAAACGTCCGTGGATCACTTCTTGAGCACCGCCCGCATCACGGCCTTGGCGATGGGGGCGGCCAGACCGCCACCGGAGATGTCGTCGCGGTGCGCCTCGCCGTCCTCGACGACCACGGCGACCGCGACCGGGGAGCCCTCGCTGGTCTTGGCGTACGAGATGAACCAGGCGTACGGCTTCTCGCTGTTGTTGAGGCCGTGCTGGGCGGTGCCGGTCTTGCCGCCGACGGTGACGCCCTCGATGGCGCCCTTCTTGCCCGTGCCCTCGGCGACGACGTTCTCCATCAGCGCCTGGACCTTCTGGGCGTTGGCCGCCGACAGCGGCTGGCTCATCTTCTCCGGCTGCGTCTTGGACAGGACGTCGAGGTTGGGCGCCTGGAGCTGGTCGACCATGTACGGCTTCATCAGCTTGCCGTCGTTGGCGACGGCGGCGGCGACCATGGCCATCTGGAGCGGGGTGGCGCGGTTGGAGGCCTGGCCGATGCCCGCCATCGCGTTCTGCGGGCGGTTGTCCTTGGGGTAGACGCTGGCGTCGGCGCGGACGGGGGTGAAGATCTCGTCGTTGAAGCCGAACTTGTTGGCCTCCGCGATCATCTTGTCGTTGCCGAGGTCATCGCTGATCTTGCCGAAGACGGTGTTGCAGGACCACTGGAGGGCCACCTTGAGCGTGGCGTTCTCACAGGGGATGGTCCCCTCGTTCTTCAGCGGCATCGTCGACTGCGGCAGCTGGTACGGCACCGGCGAGCGGGTCGGCTCGTCGATGCTGGAGTACAGCCCGTTCTCCAGCGCCGCGGAGGCGGTGACGACCTTGAACGTGGAGCCGGGCGGGTAGGTCTCGCGCAGCGCCCGGTTCAGCATGGGCTTGTCTTTGTCCTTGAGCAGCTTCTGGCGGGCCTCGCTGTCCGCCTTGGTGTTGCCCGCGAAGACCGACGGGTCGTACGACGGCGTCGAGGCCAGCGCCAGAATCGCGCCGGTGCGCGGGTCGATCGCGGCGACCGCGCCCTTCTTGTCGCCGAGCCCCTCGAAGGCGGCCTTCTGGGCGGCGGTGTTGAGGGTGGTGACGACGTTGCCGCCCTGCTTCTTCTCTCCGGTGAACATCGAGAGCGTCCGGTCGAAGAAGAGCCGGTCGTCGTTGCCCGAGAGGATCTTGTCCTCGATGTTCTCCAGCTGCGAGGAGTCGAAGGCCTGCGAGTTGTACCCGGTCACCGGCGACCACAGGGCGCCGTTGTTCCAGGTCCGCTTGAACTTGTAGTCGCTGCCCGAGGTCTCCTTGGAGGCGGTCATCGGCTGGCCGTCGGCCGTGATGATGTTGCCGCGCTCGTGCGCGAACCGTTCGATCTGGACGCGCCGGTTGTACTTGTGCGCGTTCAGCTCGTCGGCACGTACGTACTGGAGCCAGTTGTCGCGGATCATCAGGGCCATGATCAGCAGCCCGCAGAAGATCGCGATCCGTCGCAGGGGCTTGTTCACGGTCGGACCACCTGGGTCATCTCGGCGTCGGGGGACGGGGCAGGGGCGGGCGCCGGGCGGCGGGCGGTGTCACTGATGCGGATGAGGATGCCGATCAGTGCCCAGTTGGCGATGACGGAGGAGCCGCCCTGCGCGAGGAACGGCATGGTCATACCGGTCAGCGGGATGAGGCCCATGACACCGCCGGCGACCACGAACACCTGGAGGGCGAACGCGCCCGAGAGGCCGATCGCCAGCAGCTTGCCGAACGGGTCGCGGGCGGCGAGCGCGGTGCGCACGCCCCGCTCCACGATCAGACCGTAGATGAGGAAGATCGCCATCATCCCGGCCAGGCCCAGCTCCTCGCCGACGGTGGAGAGGATGAAGTCGGCGTTGGCGGCGAAGCCGATCAGGTCGGAGTTGCCCTGGCCCAGGCCCGTACCGAGCGTGCCGCCGGAACCGAACGACATGATCGCCTGACCGATCTGCTCGCAGGCCCCGGTCTTGTCGGTCTTGTAGCAGGCGAACGGGTCGAGCCAGGCGTTCACCCGGGACTGCACGTGCGGTTCGAAGGAGGCCACGGCGACCGCGCCGACCGCCGACATCAGCAGACCGAAGACGATCCAGCTGGTGCGCTCCGTCGCCACGTACAGCATGATCACGAAGAGGCCGAAGAAGAGCAGCGAGGTGCCCAGGTCGGTCTCGAAGACCAGGATGAGGATCGAGACGCCCCACACCACGAGGATCGGACCGAGGTCGCGGCCGCGCGGCAGGTACAGACCCATGAAGCGGCGGCTGGCCAGCGCCAGCGCGTCCCGCTTGACCATCAGGTACCCGGAGAAGAACACCGCGATGATGATCTTCGCGAACTCGCCGGGCTGGATCGTGCCCAGACCGGGGATGGAGATCCAGATCTTGGCGCCGTTCACCGCCGGGAAGAACATCGGCAGGATCAGCAGGAACAGCGCGAACGCCATCGAGATGTACGTGTAGCGCTGAAGGATCCGGTGGTCCTTCAGCAGCATGAGCACACCGATGAACAGCGCCACGCCCAGCGCCGTGTACAGCATCTGCTTGGGCGCGTCCGGGTGGAAGGCACCGAAGGCGCTCTTGGCCCGCTGGATCAGGCGGGGCGACTGGTCCAGGCGCCAGATCATCACCAGGCCCAGCCCGTTCAGCAGCGTCGCCAGCGGCAGCAGCAGCGGGTCCGCGTACGGGGCGAACTTGCGCACGACGAGGTGCCCGACGGCCGCGAGCAGCCCGAGGCCGAGACCGTAACCGAGCATGCCCGAGGGCAGCTTGCCGGTCATGGCCAGGCCCACGTTGGCGTACGCGAACACCGGGATGACGACGGCGAAGACGAGCAGCGCGAGCTCGGTGTTGCGGCGGCTCGGTGCGTCGATCGCGCCGATGGTGGTCGTGTTGGTGACAACGCTCATGGTGTGGAAAGGCCCCCTACGGCTGCCTACTGCTTACCGCACTGCGGGACCAGCTTCTGCTCTTCCTCCGAGAGGCTGGGGCCGGGCGTGGGAGTGGCGGTGGTCTTGGTGGACCCGGTCTTGCCGGGCGACGGAGAGGCCGTCGTTCCGGTCTTCGGCGGGTTCTGGCTCTCGGCGGCGCGCCGCTGCTCGTCCTTCTTGCACGCCGACGCCTGCGTGGACAGTTCGGTGATCTTGGCCTGGGCCTTGCCGAGGCTGCCCTCGGCGATCGTCGCCTCGACCTGCTTGCGCTGGTACGGCGGCAGGTACTTGAGTTCGATCTCGGGGTGGTCGGTCTCCACCTTCGACAGCTTCACCCAGGCCAGGTCCTGGCTGATGCCCTGGTAGAGCGCGACGTGCTCGTCCTTGGTGCCCACGAAGTACTGGGTCTGCGTCCAGCGGTAGCCGCCGTACAGACCGCCGCCGATCACGGCCAGGGCGAGCACGATGTAGACGGATCTCTTCAGCCACCTGCCGCGCCGCGGCTTGACGAAGTCCTCGTCCGAGTAGGTACCGAAGGCGCCCTCGGGCGGGGCGCCGTAGCCGCCGTCCTCACCGCTGCCGGGCGGGCCGAAGCCCCCTTGCGGCGAGGAGGGACGGCCCAGGCCCGAGGCGCGGCCCGCCGGGGTCTGCATGGCCCCGTCGTCGTTGAGCTGGAGCTGGTTCTCGGCGACGGCACCCACGATCACCGGGATGTCGCTGAGCTGCCCGGCCAGGGTGTCGCCGGAGTCGACGTCCAGGACGTCCGCGACGATCACCGTGATGTTGTCCGGGCCGCCGCCGCGCAGCGCGAGCTGGATCAGCTCCTGCACCGTCTCCTGCGGGCCCTGGTAGCTGGCGAGGGTGTCCTCCATCGTCTGGTGGGACACCACCCCCGACAGGCCGTCGGAGCAGATCAGATAGCGGTCGCCGGCCCGCACCTCGCGGATCGACAGGTCCGGCTCCACATGGTCGCCGCTGCCCAGCGCGCGCATCAGCAGCGAGCGCTGCGGATGCGTCGTCGCCTCCTCCTCGGTGATGCGGCCCTCGTCCACGAGCCGCTGCACCCAGGTGTGGTCCTGGGTGATCTGGGTCAGCACGCCGTCGCGCAGCAGATACGCGCGCGAGTCGCCCACGTGCACCAGGCCCAGGCGCTGGCCCGTCCACAGCAGAGCGGTGAGCGTGGTGCCCATCCCCTCCAGCTGGGGGTCCTCCTCGACCATCATGCGCAGCTGGTCGTTGGCGCGCTGCACCGCCGTACCCAGCGACGTGAGGATGTCGGAGCCGGGCACGTCGTCGTCGAGCGTGACCAGGGTGGAGATCACCTCGGAGGAGGCGACCTCGCCGGCGGCCTGGCCGCCCATGCCGTCGGCGATGGCGAGGAGACGCGGACCCGCGTAACCGGAGTCCTCGTTGCCCTCGCGGATCATGCCCTTGTGGGATCCGGCGGCGAAGCGCAGGGAGAGACTCATGCCCACCTCGCCCGTCGGCTCGGGGTACAGCCGGTCATGTCGAGCCACACTGCCCACCCTCCGGTCGGGAGCCCGTCCCGGTCCGTCGTCCGGACCGCCGCGGCTCGCTCGCTCCGCTCGCTCATTGTCGTACTACTTCCGCAGCTCGATGACGGTCTTGCCGATGCGGATCGGCGCGCCCAGCGGAATCGGGGTCGGGGTGGTGAGCCGCGTCCGGTCCAGGTAGGTGCCGTTGGTGGAACCGAGGTCCTCGACGATCCAGTTGCCGTCACGGTCCGGATAGATCCTGGCATGCCGGCTCGACGCGTAGTCGTCGTCGAGGACGATCGTCGAGTCGTGCGCCCGGCCCAGCGTGATGGTCTGCCCCTGGAGCGCCACCGTCGTGCCGGTCAGCGTCCCCTCGGACACCACCAGCTTGGTGGGCGCGCCACGGCGCTGGCGGCCGCCCGAGGGCGCGGCCTGCTGGCCGCGCTGCTGCGGCGGCGCGGCAGCGGCGGCCTGCCTGCCGGTCAGCTGGCGGCCCGTGTCCCCGCCGCGGCGCGAACCGCGCTGGGTGACCCGCGTACCGAACAGATCACTGCGAATGACCTGGACGGCCACGATGACGAACAGCCACAGTACGGCGAGGAAACCCAACCGCATGACCGTGAGGGTCAGCTCTGACATTGCCCCCGCTTCACCCTTCGGCTTGCCGGTAAACGATGGTGGTGCTGCCCACGACGATCCGCGAGCCGTCGCGGAGCGTAGCGCGGGTGGTGTGCTGCCCGTCCACCACGATGCCGTTGGTGGACCCGAGATCCTGGATCGTCGAGGGCGTTCCGGTCCGGATCTCACAGTGCCGGCGCGAGACGCCGGGGTCGTCGATCCGCACATCGGCGTCGGTGCTGCGACCCAGCACCAGCGTCGGGCGGGAGATCTGGTGGCGGGTGCCGTTGATCTCGATCCAGCGCCGCACCTGGGAGCCCGGCATGGGGCCGGGAGCCGTCGGGCGGCGGTCCGCGCCGGGGCGGCCGGGGCCGCCGTTCCCGCCGGGGGGCGGGGCGGCCGGCATCGGCGGTGCGGCGGAGGGCGGATAGCCGTAGCCGCCGCGGCCCTGGGCGGACTGCGGCGGTGCGACGGGAGCGGGACGGGCCGGACCCGGAGGTCTGCCGTGCTGCTCCTGCTGGCTGTGCAGGTCCTGCTGGTCGGTGCTGGAGGCGAGCGTACGACTGCGCACCCGGTACAGGCCGGTGTCGAGGTCGTCGGCCTTCTCCAGATGGACCTTGATCGGCCCCATGAACGTGTAGCGCTGCTGCTTGGCGTAGTCGCGGACCAGGCCGGACAGTTCGTCGCCCAGCTGGCCCGAGTACGGGCTCAGACGCTCGAAGTCGGGCGCGCTGAGCTCGACGATGAAGTCGTTGGGGACGACGGTCCGCTCGCGGTTCCAGATCGTCGCGTTGTTGTCGCACTCGCGCTGGAGGGCGCCGGCGATCTCGACGGGCTGGACCTCGGACTTGAAGACCTTCGCGAAGGTGCCGTTGACCAGGCCTTCGAGACGCTGCTCGAAACGCTTCAGGACTCCCATGGGGCACCTCCTCCGTCGTTGTCGTCCTGGTACTGCTTACTGATCGTATCCACGCGTCGGGAAATCGGCTGGTTCCCCTTCTGTGACCGGTGGACGAGTGTCACCTCTCACACGGATCGTAGAGGTGGCCTCCTCACAGTGTCCCGCACCCGGGGTGCACCGTGGAGGAGTGGGTGCGGCTCCTCCGCGTTGCCTCGAGCACCCTGTGAGGTTCCTGTGGGTCCCCGGGCCGTCGCTGTACGTCGTCGTTCCTTCCCCTCTCCTGCCCGCCAGGGGCGGCGGAAACAACGGATGTGAATCCACCCTGCGCAGCGTGCTAATCTTCTCGACGTCGCCAGGCAAGCGCACCGAAAAGGTGCGAAGGCCTCGGACACCACTCGGGCGAGTGGCGGAACGGCAGACGCGCTGGCTTCAGGTGCCAGTGTCCTTCGGGACGTGGGGGTTCAAATCCCCCCTCGCCCACAGAACGGAAGCCCCGCAGGTCAAACGACCGGCGGGGCTTCCGCGTTCCCGCATGCGCGGAGAACTTCGCGGCGCTGAATGCTGCGCGCCCAAAGGCCGAAGCAGTCCAAGGCACTCCACGGCAGGCGACGGCACTCCACGGCAGTCCAAGACCGTCACGGAGACTTTCGTCTCGGCGGGGCGCGACGAAAGAGAGCCGCCCGGCCCCCGGCCGGCTGCCTAGGGTGCGGCCGTGGACGTGTCATCGAAACTCCAGGACGTGCGCCTGCGGCTGGCGGGACCCGAACCCTGGTCGCGCCGCCGGATCGTCGGCGAGTCGGCCCTCGCCCTCCTGCTGGCCCTGGCCGCGTCCGGCGCGAGCCGGCTGGCCCACGGCGGCCTGGTGGCGCCCGCCCTGGTGACCGCCGCCGTCCTCGTCCTGTCGCCGCTGCGCCGCAGGTTCCCCGCGAGCGTGCTCGTCGCCACGGCCGCCCTCGCCGGCGCCAGCGCGGGCGCCACCCTGCTGCTGCTCGTGGTGGCCTGCTCGGCGGGCCGGCGCATCGCCGGAGCCGGGCGCGCCCTGGCCGCGTTCTGCGCCGCGTTCGCCGGATACCTGGCCGCCGTCGCGCTCACCGAGTCCGGCGAGGGCCCGCTGTTCGTCATCGCCCTGTTCGCGGCGCTGTTCTTCATGGTGATCGCCGTGGTGCCGGGCCTCGCCAGCCGCTACTGGTACCAGCGGCGCACCCTCCTGCAGACCATGCAGGAACGCAACGCGCAACTGCTGCGCGAGCGCGCGATGGTCGCCGGACAGGCCCGGCTGCGCGAGCGCCAGCGCATCGCCCAGGACATGCACGACAGCCTCGGCCACCAACTGGCCCTCATCTCCGTGCACACCGGGGCCCTGGAGGTCGATCCGGCACTGACCGGCCGCCAGCGCGAGGCCGTCGGCGTCCTGCGGGAGGCGTCCGTCGCGGCCATGCACGAACTGCGCGCGGTCGTCGGCATCCTGCGCGACGGCGTCGAAGCCCCCGACCGCGCCACGGACGAGGCACAGCGCGCCGCCCGCGGCACGGCCGGCGTCGAAGCCCTGGTGGCCGCCGCCCGGGCCGCGGGCACCACCGTCGAACTGCGCGAGACCGGGGAGCTGCGGCAACTGGCCGCCGCCTCCGACCACGCGGCGTACCGGATCGTCCAGGAGGCGCTGACCAACGCGTACAAGCACGCACCGGGCGCCCCCATCGGCGTGGAACTGCGCTACGAGCCCGACGCGCTCGTCGTCGAGGTCGTCAACGGACCGGTGACCGGCCCCCCGCCGGACGACGTGGTCAGCGGCGGCCAGGGCCTGACCGGCCTGCACGAACGGGCCCGGCTCGTCGGCGGCATGGTCCACACGGGACGGACCGGGGACGGCGGCTTCCGCGTGGCCGGCGTACTGCCCTACGGGGCCGTGGAGGCGACGACCTTCGTCGATCCGGCGGACGACTTCCGACAGCAGCCGGGTGCCCTCCCGCTCGGCGACGGTGGTGCCGCCGGCGCGACGGGGACCGGCCGGCACCAGGCCGGCCGGCACGGCGGCTGGGACGTCGACCTGAGTGTCGCGGAGAGGGAGTTGGCGATGAGTGGCAGGAGCAGGGGCGGCGGCGTCGCCCTGGGGTGCGGGATCGCCTTCGCGGTGGTGGTGCTGCTCGCGGTGGCCGCGGGTGTCGGACTGTTCTTCCTCGCCGGGTCCGCGGACAAGGCGATGATCGACCCCGCCGAGTACCGGGACATCAAGGTCGGCAGCTCCGAACAGGAGGTACGCGACCGGCTCCCGGACGGCGACACGTTCCTGGCGAAGGGCCTGCCCGGCAAGGGACCCGCCGAGCCGGCCGGAGCGAGCTGCCTGGTACTGCTGTCCTCCGACTTCGGCGACAGCATCGACACCGACCCGGTTTTCCGGTTCTGCTTCAAGGACGGCAAGCTCATCGAGAAGCGGTCGTACGAGGTGGAGCGGTAAAGGTAACCGTACGAGGTGGAGCGGTGGAGGGCGTCGTACGCGGTGGAGCGGTAGAAGTAGCCGTACGACGTCCAGCAATGGAGGTTGTCGTACGAAGTCGAGCGGCGGTGCGTTGGCGGTAGCGGTGGAGGTCGCCGAGCGGCGGCGGCGCGGCAGGGTCGGCGGGAACGGTGGCGCGGTGGCACGGCGGGAGCGCTGTGGCGCGGCGCGAGGACGGGAGCAGGCGTGACGGGTCCAGACGGTCGAGGGGGTGCGCTCGGTCCGCGGATCAAAGTCGTGATCGCGGACGACGAACCGCTGATCCGGGCGGGGATCAGGATGATCCTCACCTCGGACCCGGCCATCGAGGTCGCCGCCGAGGCGGCCAACGGCCGTGACGCCGTTGAAGCGGCACGCGCCCACGGCGTCGACGTGGTGCTGCTCGACATCCAGATGCCGGTGATGGACGGCCTCACCGCCTTGGCCGAGCTGCGCAGGAGCACCCCGGCGGCCCGCGTGATCATCCTGACGACGTTCGGCGAGCGGGAGAACGTTCTGCGCGCACTGGAGCACGGGGGTGCCGGGTTCCTCCTGAAGGACACCGCCCCGGCCGAGCTGATCGCCGCGGTACGGGCGGCGGCGGCCGGGGACGCCTATCTGTCACCCGGGGCGACACGGCACGTCGTGGACCAGCTGGCCCTGGGGCGCGCGGCGACCCGGGGAGAGGAGGCGCGGCGCCGGGTGGAGGTGCTGTCGGCGCGGGAGCGGGACGTGCTGGCGCTGCTCGGGGAGGGCCTGTCCAACGCGGACGCGGGGAGGCGGCTCCATATGAGCGAGGCCACGGTGAAGACGTATGTGAGCCGCATCCTGGCGAAGCTGGAGTGCGAGAACAGGGTGCAGGCGGCGTTGCTGGCGCGGGACGCGGGGCTGTAGGCCCGGGGGCAGGGGCAGGGGCAGGGGCAGGGGCAGGGGCAGGGGCGGAGCGGGAGGGGTTGTTCTGCGTTCCTGGTGTTTCACGTGAAACAAGTCCTGTGGGGGGATGCGGTCCGGGCCTTTGAGCTGGGTGTTCGCCATTCCCCAAAAGTGGTTGTACAGTACAACGTATCGAGTGAGTTGTATAAGCCAACCATTGGAGTTGTGGTGTCCCCCGGTACCGCTCCCAGCCCTCTGCGCCATGTGCTCAGCCATCTCCTCACCCCGCTGCTGATGTGCGTCGGGATGGGCCTCGCGTATCTGGGCGCCTTCCACAACCCGCAGCCGCACGACCTGCGGGTCGACATCGTCGGCTCGGGCCCCAGCGCACAGGTGCTCGCGCAGACCCTCCAGGACAAGGGCGCGGGCGCCCTCGACGTCCGTACCGTGCCCGACCGCGCCACCGCCGTCCACAGCCTTGAGCAGCAGCACGTGTACGGCGCCTACATCCCCGGCGCCAAGCCCGAACTGCTCGTCGCCTCCGCCTCCTCCGACACCAGCGCCACGGCCGTCGAGAAGGTCTTCACCAAGGTGGCGGCGGCACAGGACGCGCCCCTGAAGGTCACCGACGTGACGGACCTCGCCAAGGGCGACCCGACCGGCCAGGGCATCTTCTTCCTGCTGGTCGCGCTGAGCATCGGCTCCTACGCGTCCGTCGCCGTGATCGGCGGAGCCGGCGCCGTCCTGCCCCTGCGGATCAGGGCACTGCTGGCGCTCGGCATGTCACTGCTGGTCAGCGGTATCGGCGCGGTCTTCGCGGGCCCGCTCTTCCACCTCGTCGACACCGGCCTCGGCGGCGTCTGGGGCATGGCGTGGCTGTACTCGGCCGGAATCCTGCTGATCGGCGTCGGCCTGCACACCTTCCTCAAGAGGTGGACGACCCTCGGCGTGATGGTCCTCTTCGTGATGCTCAACTTCACCAGCTCCGGCGGCATCTTCCGGCCCGAACTCCAGCCCGGCTTCTTCGGCGCCCTGCACGCCTTCTGGAACGGCGCCGGGTTCGTCGAGGGTGCCCGCAGCCACGTGTACTTCGCGGGCAACGGCCTCGGCCGCCATGTACTGGTCCTGGCCCTCTGGCTGCTGGCCGGTGTCGCGATGATGGGCATCGCGGGGCTGGCCGAGCGGAGGCGGGCCGCTGCGGGTTCGGAGGCCGGTGCGGGTGTGAATGCGGCTGCTGGGGCTGGGGCCGTATCGGGTGCCGGGTCCGGTGTGGCTTCGGGTGCCGGCGTTGGCGCCGGTGCCGCGGCTGCCGGGGACCGGGGCGACGACGGCCGCGAAGGCCGCATCCGCGAGGGAGAAGAAGAGCTCGAAGAGGAGCTGGAGGAAGCGGTCGGCGTCTGAATCCCGCTGCGTGCGGAGCTGTGGACAACTCCCGCCGGTGGCCTGCCTGATGGCCGCCCCGGGAGTTATCCACAGGGGGAGACGGGTGTCGGCAGCCAGCGGTACCGTCATGGCATTCGAGCTGCAGAAATGCGAACTGCTGACGGTGAACGAGTACGGGGGAGGCGGCACGCGATGAGCGATGTCGAGGCGGTGATTCCGGCCCAGCGAGCGGTGCCCGGCAACGGACGGATCCGGATCCCCGAGGTGCCCGGTTTCCGACACCACAAAGGTGTGGGCCCCGGCCACAAGGACGGCTCGCCCAAGAGCGACGGCAAGGCCCTGCGCCACCGGGTGCCCCGCTCCTCACACGACTCTCTGGTCCTCTCCACCGACCGGCCCGACGCGGTCCGCGCCGTCGAGGAATCGAACCTGGGCCGCGTGCCCGAGCTCACGCCGATCCGGGTGGGCCGCATGGCAGCCACCCCGTTCGCCTTCCTGCGCGGCTCCGCCGGACTGATGGCCCACGACCTCGTCGGCACCCCCATCACCGGAATCGGCGCCCAGATCTGCGGCGACGCCCACGCGGCGAACTTCGGTCTCTACGGCGACGCACGCGGCGGCCTCGTCATCGACCTCAACGACTTCGACGAGACCGTCACCGGCCCCTGGGAATGGGACCTCAAGCGCCTCGCCGCCTCCCTGGTCCTGGCCGGCCGGGAAGCAGGCGCCGACGAGGACACCTGCCGGACCGCCGCCTTCGACGCGGTCGGCGCCTACCGGCGCACCATGAGACTCCTGGCGAAACTGCCGGTGCTGGACGCGTGGAACGCGATAGCCGACGAGGAACTGGTCTCCCACACCGACGCGCGAGACCTGCTCGGCACCCTGGAGAAGGTCTCGGCCAAGGCCCGCAACAACACCAGCGCCCGCTTCGCCGCCAAGGCCACCGAGCGGAGAGCCGACGGACACCACCACTTCGTCGACGCGGCACCGGTACTGCGCCGGATACCCGACGCCGAGGCAGCCGCCGTGGCCGCCTCGCTCGGCCCCTACCTGGAAACCCTCTCGGAAGACCGCCTGCCGCTGCTCGCGCGGTACGCGATACATGACGTGGCCTTCCGGGTCGTCGGCACCGGCAGCGTCGGCACACGGTCATACGTGGTGCTGCTCCTCGACCATCGCGGTGAGCCGTTGGTGCTCCAGGTCAAGGAGGCCCGCGCCTCTGCCCTGCTGCCGCACCTGGCCAAGGCCGGCTTCCCAGCCCCGGACGCGGGACACGAAGGACAGCGGGTGGTCCTCGGGCAGAAGCGCATGCAGGTCGTCAGCGACATCCTGCTCGGCTGGACCACGGTCGACGGGCACCCCTATCAAGTGCGTCAGTTCCGCAACCGCAAGGGCAGCGTCGACCCGGCGGCCCTGGCCGCCGACCAGCTGGACGACTACGGCCGCATGACAGGCGCACTGCTGGCGCGCGCCCACTCCCACAGCGCCGACCCGCGCCTGATAGCGGGGTACTGCGGCAAGAACGAAGAGCTCGACGAGGCCCTGGCCGGCTTCGCGGTCCTCTACGCCGACCGTACGGAGTCGGACCACGCCATGCTCCTGGCCGCGATCAGGGACGGGCGGGTGGAGGCAGAGCTGGGGGTGTGAGGCAGAGCTGGGAGGGTGAGGTCGGGGTCGGGCCTGGCTCAGCTGGGAGTGTGAGGCTGAGCCCGGGCTCTGCTGAGCTGGGGCTTTGAGGCGGGGTGGGGTGGAGGGGCGGGGGTGGGGGGAGGGGGAGGGAGGGGCCCCCACCCCCCCCGCGCCCGTACGCTGGACCGGTGACGGACGAACCTGCCGAAGACACAACCGCCCGCCCCCACGCCCCAGCGAACGCGGAAGAGAACGCGGAGCGGCCCGAAGCCCGGCTGGACCGGGCTGTGCGGGCGGCCGAGCAGGCGTTGATCGAGTTCGAGATCGCGGTCGAGACGTTCCGCGTGGAGGTGGAGAACTTCTCCCGCCTGCACCACCAGAAGCTCGGCCCGATGTACGCCCGGCTCGACGAGCTCGACGCCCAGATCGCCGAGGCCAGGGCCTCGCTCACCGGCGATCCGGAGGACCTGCGCAAGGCACGCGAGGCGCGAGCCGCCGTCATGCCCATGCCCGGGGTCGACGAGCTCTTCCACGACTGGATGGACTCCGACGGGATCTCCCCCGAGGCCGCCTCCATGCTCACCGACCAGCCCGTACGGCCGCCGAAGCGGGTCCGCCCCAGCGAGGAGGCGCGCAGGCTCTACCGCGAGCTGGCCCGCAAGGCGCACCCCGACCTCGCGCAGGAGGAACAGGAACGGGCCCGGCGCGAGGAATTCATCACCCGGGTCAACGCCGCGTACGGCCGGGGCGACGAGGAGCTGCTGCGGGAGCTCGCCGAGGAGTGGGCGGCAGGCCCCGTGCCGGAGGAAGCGCGCCCCAGCGAGAGCGAGGAGCTCTACGCCCGGCTGGAGTGGCTGGCCCAGCGCAAGGAGCTGCTGGCCGTGCTGGCCCGTGAGCTGGAGGACAGCGCGATCGGCTCGATGCTGCGGATGGCGCCCGACGATCCGGACCGGCTTCTGGAGGAGATCGCCGAGCAGCTGTTGGCCGAGCTCGCCGGGCGCGAGGCGGTTCTGGCGGAGCTGGTGCAGTAGCGTTCCCCGTGACCTGGCCACACGGCTGACCTCGCTGACCGGCCGGTACCGGTGACCGGCCGAGACGTCCGTCGCGGCTGCTTCGGCGCCGTGACCGGGACAGCCGACGCGTACGAGAGAAGGCATGACCCATGAATTACGCCCAGCTGCCGTCCGTGGAGGCCGCCGCCGTGCCGGCCGACGCCCTGGTGCTGGACGTCCGTGAGGACGACGAGTGGGCGGCCGGGCACGTCGAGGGCGCGCTGCATGTGCCGATGAGCGGTTTCGTGGCGCGCTTCGGCGAGGTGACGCAGGCTGTCGAGGACGGCCGCCGGGCGTATGTGATGTGCCGGGTCGGCGGCCGGTCCGCGCAGGTCACGCAGTATCTGGTGCAGCAGGGGATCGACGCCGTGAACATCGACGGCGGCATGCAGGCGTGGGACGCCGCGGGGCGCCCGATGGTCAGCGACAACGACAGCCCGGCTTTCGTCCTCTGACCGGCTCTCGCCCCTGACGGGCCGTGGTCTCTGACGGGCTTTGGTACCTGACCGGCGTCGTCGTCCGACCAGCTGCATCGTCCGACCGGCGCCGCAGCCCGGCCTTGCGCCGCAGTCGGAGCCGCTCGTACGCGGTAGACCACGCGTGAGCGGCCGTGTGCGGTCCGCTATCCGAGTGGGTGCGCGGCCAGCAGGTCGCCGAGGGCTTCCTCGTGGGCCGCGGCTGGGCCGAGTGACAGTTCCAGTTGTTTGGCCCAGGCGTGGTAACGGTGCAGGGGGTAGTCGGTGTCGGCGCCGAACCCGCCGTGCAGATGCTGTGCGGTCTGTACGACTCTGCGTACGCCGTCGGAGGCCCAGATCTTCGCCACCGCCACATCCCCCGATACGGGCAGTGGACCCCCGGTGCCCAGGCCCGCACCCGCCCCCGTGTCCGTGCCCGTGCTCGTACTGATGCGCCACGCCGCCTGCCACAGGGTGGCTTCCATCGCGCGCAGGTCGATGTACCGATCGGCCGCCTGGACGGCGACCGCCTGGAAGGTCGCGATCGGGAACCCGAACTGTTCGCGCTTGCCGGTGTACGCGCTGGTCATCCCCAGTACGGCTTCTCCGAGACCCAGTGCGAGCGCGCAGGTGCCGGTGGCCAGCAGCTCGCGCAGCCACTCCCAGGCCCCTTCGGCCGTGACGACCGCGCGTGCTTCGATCCGTACGGAGTCGAGGCGGACCTCGGCGAAGCGCTCTCCGCTGGTGGAGACCTGGTCGGCGAGAGTAATCCCGTCGTGGACACGGGGGACCAGCGCGAGTACGGCGCGGCCCTCGCCGGTGTGGGCCGGTACGGCGATGCGGTCCGCGTTCTGCGCCCAGGGCACCCCGGTCTGTACCCCGTCGAGCACCCAGTCGCCGTCTCCGGCGCTCTCCTGCCGTGCCGTGACGGCGAGTTCGGCGGGGTCATGGCCGGTGCGGCCGTTGGCCCCGACGGTGAACACGAGCCCGCCCCGGCCTGCGGCGGGGAGCAGTTCACGGGCCAGCTCGGTGTCCCCGTACCGCTGTACGGCCATCGCCACCGCGCTGCTTTCCAGCAGCGGTACCCGGGCCAGCACCTTCGCGGACTCGCGCAGTACCAGGCAGAGGGCGATGGGGTCGAGGCCCGCGCCCCCGTACTGGGGGTCGATGACCAGGCTCAGCAGGTCCGATTCCGCGAGCTTGGCCCACAGCGGGCGGTCGAACTCCTCGGCCACCGCGCCCTGGGTCAGCGCGGGGCTCGGTACGGCGTCGGGCGCGACCCCCGAGAAGACCGCCTTTGCCACTTCGACGGCCGCCTGCTGTTCCTCGCTGAAGGTGAAGTCCACAGCCCTGTCCTCCCGCGCGCGCAGCGGATCTGATGGGCCGTCAAGATAGAACAGGTTCTAGCGGATGGGAATGGGTGGGACCGCCGGACGAGAAGTCGAACCTTGGGGGCCCTCCCCCCCCCGCCCCCTCCCCCCACCTCCCCAAGCCCCGCCCTCAGCCCCAACCCCCGCGCCCCCCTCACCGATCGAAGTCCAGCTCCACTTCCTTCGTCGCCGGGCGGGACTGGCAGGCCAGCACATAGCCCGCCTCCGTCTCGTCCTCCTCCAGGGCGAAGTTTCGGTCCATGCGCACCTCGCCCTTGACCAGGAACGCCCGGCAGGTGCCGCACACCCCGCCCTTGCAGGCGTACGGGGCGTCCGAACGCGCCCGCAGCACCGTGTCCAGGAGCTTCTCGCCGTCCTGGACCGGCCAGGTGCCGGAGCGGCCGTGGAGCGTCGCGGTCAGCGCGGCGTGCGCCGGGGCCGAGGCCGCGGCGGTGCTGGGCGCCGGGGCCTCGTCGACGTGGAAGATCTCCTCGTGGATCCGGCCGCGGGCGACGCCCAGTTCCCGCAGGGCCCGTTCGGCGCCCTGGACCAGGCCGAACGGTCCGCAGAGGTACCAGCCGTCGACGTCCTCCACCGGGAGCAGCGCGGGCAGCAGGGCCGTCAGCCGTTCCTGGTCGAGCCGGCCGGAGGGCAGTCCGGACTGCTGCTCTTCCCGGGAGAGGGCGTTGACCAGCTGGAACCGGTCGGGGAAGCGGTCCTTCAGGTCGGCCGTCTCCTCCAGGAACATGGTGGACGACACCGTGCGGTCGCTGCGTATGAGGCAGAAGCGGGCTTCGGGTTCCCGTTCCAGCAGGGTGGTGGCGATGGACAAGACCGGGGTGATGCCGCTGCCGCCGACTATGGCCACGAAGTATCCGGGGCGGGGCTCCAGGATGAAGCGGCCCATCGGTTCCATGACGTCGACCGTGTCGCCGACGGTGAGTTCCTTGAAGGCGTACGTGGAGAACTCGCCGCCCTCGACGAGGCGGATGCCGACGCGCAGGACGGGGGTGCCGGGCTGTTCGACGGCGGGCGCGCAGATCGAGTACGTACGGCGGATCTCCTGGCCCTGCACGGTGCGGCGCAGGGCGAGGTGCTGGCCGGGGCGGTGCCGGTAGGCCTCGCGCAGCTCCGGTGGTACGTCGAAGGTGACGGTCACCGCGTCGTCGGTGAGCCGTTCGACCTCGCTCACCCGGAGTGGATGGAACATCTACAACTCCTTGAAGTGGTCGAACGGTTCGCGGCAGGCGACGCAGCGGCGCAGTGCCTTGCAGGCCGTGGAGGAGAACCTGCTCAGCAGTTCGGTGTCGGTGGAGCCGCAGTGCGGGCAGCGCACGGCCAGGGTGAGCGCGACGGGGCCTTCGGCGGCGCTCTGCGGCCGGGGTGGTGCTATCCCGAACTCGGCCAGTTTGCGGCGGCCTTCGTCGCTGATGTCATCGGTCGACCAGGCGGGGGAGAGGACGCGGACGACGGTGACGTCCGGGATTCCGTTCTCGTGCAGGACCTGTTCGATGTCGGCGGTCATCGCTTCGATGGCGGGGCAGCCGGTGTAGGTGGGGGTGAGTCGGACGGTGACCTTGCCGGGGCTGTCCAGGTGGACTCCGCGCAGCACGCCGAGTTCCTCCAGGGTGATCACGGGCAGCTCGGGGTCGGGGACGGATCCGGCGAGCCGGGCGAGGTCCCGTTCGAGCGGGGTCATCTCGGCCGTGGCCGTGGGTGTGGCCCTGGCCGTGGCTGTCGCCGTGGTCGGGGTGATGGCTTTGGCTGCGGTCGTGTCGGTCACCATGTCGCCCCTGGGTGGCTGCGGTGCAGGTGCTGCATTTCGGCGAGCATCCGTCCGAAGGGTTCGGTGTGCAGGCCCTGGCGGCCGGCGCCTGCGGCCCAGGCGCCGGTCCTGGGGCCTTCGGGGACGGTCAGGGTGGCCTGCTCCAGCACGGAGGTGATGGAGGTGAGCCAGGTCTGCTCGGTCTCCTGCCAGTCGATGTCGACGCCGTCGACGGGCTGGAACATCTCTCCGGTGAACCGCCACAGCGCCTCGCAGGCACGCTGCATGCGGCCGTGGCTCTCGTCGGTGCCATCGCCCAGGCGCAGGGTCCACTGTTCGGCGTGGTCCTGGTGGTAGGCGACTTCCTTGACCGCCTTGGCGGCCAGCCCGGCGAGTTCGCTGGCGCCTGTGGCGAGCTGTCCGTAGAGCAGTTTCTGGTAGGTGGAGAAGTAGAGCTGGCGGGCGATGGTGTGGGCGAAGTCGCCGTTGGGCTGTTCGACCAGCTGGAGGTTGCGGAAGGCGCGCTCTTCGCGCAGGAAGGCCAGCTCGTCCTCGTCGCCTGCGAGGGAGAGCAGGACGCGCGCCTGGCCGAGCAGGTCGAGCGCGATGTTGGCGAGGGCTACTTCCTCTTCGAGGACGGGGGCGTGTCCGGCCCACTCCCCCAGTCGGTGCGAGAGCACCAGTGCGTCGTCGCCGAGGGCGAGGGCGGCCGCGACCGCGGGTGTGTGGGTCGTGGGCGCGGGGGTCGGGGCCGTCACAGGTGCTTCACTCCTTCCGGGATCTCGTAGAAGGTCGGGTGGCGGTAGGGCTTGTCGCCGGCCGGTTCGAAGAAGGAGTCCTTCTCGTCGGGGGAGGAGGCGGTGACGGCGCTGGAGGGCACGACCCAGATGGAGACGCCTTCGGAGCGCCGGGTGTACAGGTCGCGTGCGTTGCGCAGGGCCATCTGGGCGTCCGGGGCGTGCAGGCTTCCGGCGTGGGTGTGGGACAGTCCGCGGCGCGAGCGCACGAACACCTCCCACAGCGGCCAGTCGTGTGCGGTCATGCCGTTGCCTCCCCGTTCCTGTGCTGCTTGGTCGCGTACGCGGCTGCCGCGTCGCGGACCCAGGCGCCTTCCTCGTGGGCGCGGCGCCGCTGGGTGATCCTTTGTTCGTTGCAGGGGCCGTTGCCCTTGAGGACGTCCCAGAACTCGGTCCAGTCGATCGTCCCGAAGTCGTGGTGTCCGCGCTCCTCGTTCCACCGCAGGTCGGGGTCGGGGAGGGTGAGGCCGAGTGCTTCGGCCTGGGGGACGCAGATGTCGACGAAGCGCTGGCGGAGCTCGTCGTTCGAATGCCGTTTGATCTTCCAGGCCATGGACTGCGCCGAGTGGGACGACTCGTCGTCGGGCGGGCCGAACATCATCAGTGAGGGCCACCACCAGCGGTCCACCGCGTCCTGCGCCATGGCGTGCTGCTGCGGGGTGCCCTGGGAGAGGGCGAGGAGCAGTTCGTAGCCCTGGCGCTGGTGGAAGGACTCCTCTTTGCAGACGCGGACCATCGCCCGTGCGTACGGCCCGTAGGAGCAGCGGCAGAGGGGGACCTGGTTGGTGATGGCGGCGCCGTCCACGAGCCAGCCGATGGCGCCGACGTCGGCCCAGGTCAGGGTGGGGTAGTTGAAGATCGACGAGTATTTCTGGCGGCCGGAGTGGAGCTTGTCGAGCAGGTCGTCGCGGCTGACGCCGAGGGTTTCCGCAGCGCTGTACAGATACAGCCCGTGGCCGGCCTCGTCCTGCACCTTCGCCATGAGGATCGCCTTGCGGCGCAGCGAGGGTGCTCGGGTGATCCAGTTGGACTCGGGCTGCATGCCGATGATTTCGGAGTGGGCGTGTTGCGCTATCTGGCGGACGAGGGAGGCCCGGTAGGCCTCGGGCATCCAGTCGCGCGGTTCGATGCGCTCGTCGGCGGCCACCGCGGCGTCGAACGCGGCCTCGTACGCCGACGTGTCCTGCTCGTCCGCCGTCGGTGTGCCGTGCTTGTTGGTGCCGGTCTCCGCGGTCACTGCCGTCATCCGAGCCCCCTGCCGAGCTGTCGATTCCGGGTCGTCCGCCGGGCCACTCGCGCCCGACCGATCGTTCGGTTCATTGACTTCAATGGTGAGTCGACGGCCCGTAGGGTGTCAACCCTGTGGATAACCCAGTGGAGCCAACCGGGATCGGGGCGGGATGGATTCGTACGACGACAAGGACGTGCCGGGCGGGGAGGATCGGCTCCGGCGGCCCGGGCCGGACGCCGCCGACGGCGGCCCGCAGGCCGCTCCTGGCGCTGCCGCACTCGCTCCCACCAGCGACGACGTGATCGCGCCCGGCGGTCCTGCGAGCCCGCGCGGCGACGAGGCGCCCCGGCCCGGCGACGCCTCGGACGCATCGGCTCCCGCGACCGGCGCCACGGCGGCGCCCGCCCCCGCGCCCGGCGCGCCGAACCCCGCGCCCGGCGCGCCCACGCACGCCGCCCCGGCCTCCCCGCCCTCCGGCTCCCCCGCCGCCCCTGCTCCGGCGGCCTCCGACGCCCCCGGCTCCCCGGCTCCCCAGGCCTTCGAGTCCCCGGCTCCCGGTGTCCCCGGGCGCGGTATCGCCGGGCTGTCGCTGCCGTATCAAGTGGCGGGCGCGCTCGCGCTGGCCGTCGTCGCGGTGGTGGGGATCGTCCACGTCGCCATGGTGTTCCTGCACGTCGCGCCGTCCAACACGGTCACCAAGCAGCACGGCAAGGTTATCGACGACTGGATCTACCCCGAGTTCGAGCAGAACTGGAAGCTCTTCGCGCCCAACCCGCTCCAGCAGAACATCGCGGTCCAGGCCCGGGCCGAGATCCGTATGCCGGACGGGAACCGGAAGACGACCGACTGGATCGACCTGACGGCCGAGGACGGCTCCCACATCCGCGGCAACCCGCTGCCGAGCCACACCCAGCAGAACGAGCTCCGCCGGGGCTGGGAGTTCTTCATCAACTCCCACACCGACGACAACAAGCCCAACGGGCTGCGCGGCGAGCTGTCCGACCGCTACATCCACCGGATCGTGATGCTCCGCCTCGGCGCGCACCACGACGGCGGAACCGTCGAGCGTGTACAGGTCAGGTCCGTGACGAGGTCCGTGAAGGCTCCGGCGTGGAGCGACGAGAAGATCGACACCCGGCCGTACTACCGGGTCGTCCCCTGGTGGACCGTGACCGCCGCCGACCTCCCGGGCGGCGCCGGTTCCGCCGAGGCGCGCACGGAGGCCGGCCGATGAACGAGTCCACGAGTGAGTCCACCAGCGGATTCACGAGCGAGTCCCCGGGCGGGGCCATGAGTGAAGCTGCGAGCGGCCCCGGGCGCGGGTCCGTGAACAGCGCGACGGGCGGGCCCGCCGAGGAGCAGCCCCAGGTGTCACGTACGACTCCTGAGCCCCAGGGGTGGCACTGGCACGCCTCCCTCGAACACCAGACACTTCAGTCCCCTCAGGCCCCCCAGCCCCCCCAGCCCCCCTCCCCGGCCCCTGACGCCCGTACCGCCCCGGCGGCCCCGCCCTCCCCTACTCCGGCCCATGCTCCGGCCCCCGAGTCCAAGCCCGCCCAGGCGCTGCGCCGGGTCACGGGCGCGGCGCTGGGTCCGTACCAGAGCGCCGTCGTGCGCATCGGCTTCTCCGCGACCTGGCTGCTCTTCCTGCTGCGCGAGCTGCCGCACCGCCGGGAGCTGTACGGTCCGGACGGCCCGTGGAGCTGGGACATGGCCCAGCGGCTGGTGGACGGCAACCACGCCTTCACGGCGCTGCTGTGGACGGACAGCACGCTCTGGTTCGAGGTCGTCTACGCCGTCGCCGTTCTCTCCAGCGCCCTGCTGCTGCTCGGCTGGCGCACCCGCACCATGTCCGTGCTGTTCATGGTGGGTGTCCTGTCGCTGCAGAATCGGTCCGTCTTCATGGGGGACGGCGGGGACAACGTCATCCACCTCATGGCGATGTACCTGGTGCTCACCCGCTGCGGCCAGGTCTGGTCGCTGGACGCGCGCCGGCGCGAACGGGCCGCGGCGCGCGCCGCCCGGACCGGCGAGGTGGTGGCGGACCGGGTGGGTCCGGTGCTGTGGAGCGTCCTCGGTGTCTGCCTCCTCGCCGTCACGCTGCTCGGCGACGCGAGCGGCGGCTGGCTGTTGATCTTCTGGGGTCTGTGGGCGGTGCAGGCGCTGTGGTGGGCCGCCGGGCGGTACGCGCAGGGCGACCCGCGCGCGCTGCTCGACGTCGTCGCCAACCTCGCGCACAACGCCACCATGGTCGTGATCATGGCCGAGGTGTGTCTGATCTACGCCACCGCCGGCTGGTACAAGATCCAGGGTTCGCGCTGGCAGGACGGCACCGCGCTCTACTACCCGCTGCACCTGGACTACTTCTCGCCCTGGCCCGCCCTGTCGGACATCCTCGGCGGCAGCGGCCTGATCGTCATGCTGCTCACTTATGGAACGGTCGCCGTCCAGGTCGCGTTCCCGTTCACGCTCTTCAACCGGCGGGTCAAGAACGTCCTGCTGGTGGCGATGATGATGGAGCACGCCGGGATCGCCCTGCTGCTGGGGCTGCCGTTCTTCTCGCTCGCGATGATCGCGGCCGACGCGGTGTTCCTGCCGACCGGGTTCCTGCGCTGGCTGGGCGGCCGTGCCGGACGGCTGTGGGACCGGCTGGCGGGCCGGGCGGCCCCGCGGGGGCGTGCGGACGAGGAGCAGCGGCCCCGTACGCTCGTGGCGTGAGCAGCGAGACCAGCCCCAGCCCCTCCTCCGGCGCCGAGCACCCGGCGCCGGAGCCGCTTCAGAGCCCGGAGCCGCTTCAGTACGACGACGGTTTCGCGCCGGAGGTCGGGGTGGGGCCGCATCCGCTGCCCTGGCCCGAGGGCGAGCGGTACGACCCGGAGCTGCTCGCGCACGGCGACCGGCGCAATGTCGTCGACGCCTACCGCTACTGGACGCGTGAGGCGATCGTCGCGGACCTGGACACCCGCCGCCACGACTTCCATGTGGCGGTGGAGAACTGGGGCCACGACTTCAACATCGGCTCCGTCGTACGGACCGCCAACGCCTTCCTCGCGAAGGAGATCCACATTGTGGGGCGGCGGCGCTGGAACCGGCGCGGCGCGATGGTCACCGACCGCTACCAGCACGTACGCCACCACCCCGACACCGAGTCGCTGACGGCGTGGGCGGCCGCCGAGGGGCTGGAGATCATCGGGATCGACAACCTCCCGGGCGCGGTACCGCTGGAGCGCACCGTCCTGCCCCGCCGGTGTGTGCTGCTGTTCGGGCAGGAGGGGCCGGGCCTCACCGAGGAGGCGCGCGAGCACGCCTCGGCGGTGTGCTCGATCGCCCAGTTCGGCTCGACCCGGTCGATCAACGCGGGCGCCGCGGCCGCGATCGCGATGCACGCCTGGGTGCAGCGCTACGCCACCATCCCGGACCCGGCGCTCTGAGGCAGCCGGGCCCGGCGCGGACGCCCGGTACGCGCGTCCGGGTGTCCGCTACGCGCGCGTCCGGGCGTCCGCCACGCGCGGGTCAGGCCTGGCGGCGGACCTCCACCACCCGGAAGCGGTTGGCCACGAACGCGCTGTCGCACAGGGCCGCGTTCGCCGCCGGGTTGCCGCCGGAGCCGTGGAAGTCGGAGAACGCCGCCGTCTGGTTGACGTAGACCCCGCCCGTCAGGTTCAGGGAGAGCTGCGCGGACTCCTCCAGGCAGACCTCCTCGACCGCGCGCTCCACCTCCTGCGACGTCGTGTACGCGCCGACCGTCATGGCGCCCTTGTCGCGGACCGTGCGCCGCAGCAGCTCCAGCGCGCCGTCAGTGGAGTCGACGGCCACGGCGAAGGCGACCGGGCCGAAGCACTCCGACAGATAGGCCGCCTCGGCGTCCGGCTTGGCGCCGTCCAGCTTGACGATCACCGGGGTGCGCACCACCGCGTCCGGGAACTCCGGGTTGGTGATCTCGCGGGAGGGCAGGGCGACTTCGCCGAGCCCGGACGCGGCCTCCAGGCGGGCCTTCACGTCCGGGTTGACCAGCGCGCCCAGGATCGCGTTGGCGCGCGCGTCGTCGCCGAGCAGGCCGCCGACCGAGGCGGCGAGGTCGGCCACCACCTCGTCGTAGGACTTCTCGCCCGCGTCGGTGGTGATGCCGTCGCGGGGGATCAGCAGGTTCTGCGGGGTGGTGCACATCTGGCCGCTGTAGAGGGACAGCGAGAACGCCAGGTTGGAGAGCATCCCCTTGTAGTTGTCGGTGGAGTCCACCACGACCGTGTTGACGCCGGCCTTCTCGGTGTAGACCTGCGCCTGGCGGGCGTTGGCCTCCAGCCAGTCGCCGAAGGCGGTCGAGCCCGTGTAGTCGATGATCTTGATTTCGGGGCGGACGGCCAGCGTCTTGGCGATGCCCTCGCCGGGACGCTCGACGGCCAGGGCCACCAGGTTCGGGTCGAAGCCCGCCTCGGACAGGACCTCGCGGGCGATCCGGACGGTCAGGGCCAGCGGCAGCACCGCGCGCGGGTGCGGCTTGACCAGGACGGGGTTGCCGGTGGCCAGCGAGGCGAACAGGCCCGGGTAGCCGTTCCACGTCGGGAAGGTGTTGCAGCCGATCATCAGCGCGATACCGCGGGCGGCGGGGATGAAGGTCTTGCTGAGCTCCAGCGGGTCGCGCTTGCCCTGGGGCTTGGACCAGTGCGCCGCGTCCGAGGGCGTGCGGGTCTGCTCCTGGTACGCGTACGCCACCGCCTCCAGGCCGCGGTCCTGGGCGTGCGGGCCGCCCGCCTGGAACGCCATCATGAAGGCCTGGCCGCTGGTGTGCATGACCGCGTGCGCCAGCTCCGGGGTGCGCGCGGAGACGCGGGAGAGGATCTCCAGGCACACCAGGGCGCGCAGCTCGGGTCCGGCCTCGCGCCAGGCGCCCATGCCGGCCCTCATCGCCGGGAGCAGCACCTCCAGGTCGGGGTGCGGGTAGGTGATGCCCAACTCCGTCCCGTACGGGGAGACTTCCGCCCCCGTCCAGTCGTCGGTGCCGGGCTGGTCCAGGTCGAAGCGGGAGCCGAGCAGGGCGTCGAAGGCGGCCTTGCCGTCGTTCTCGTACGCCTTGGGGTGCTCGGGGTGGGGGGACCAGTACGCACGGGTGCGGATCGCTTCCAGGGCCTGGTCGAGCGTGGTCCGGTGGGACTCGGTGAGCTGCTGGGGGCTGAGCTGGGCGGCCATACGGACCAACTCCTCGTCGAGCTGGGCAGGGACGGGCGGACAGAGTTAGAGTAACCGAACGATCGGTCGGGACAAGGGGGTCCGTCGAACCTGTGGACAACGCATCGGGGAGGATCGCGTCATGACCGCCATCGAACCAAGCCCTGCCGTCGGGCCGGACCGCGCCGTCGCCGTAGTCGGCGCCGGGACCATGGGGCAGGGCATCGCCCAGGTGGCCCTGGTGGCCGGGCACCCCGTGCGGCTCCACGACGCCGTCCCCGGCCGGGCGCGCCAGGCCGCCGAGGCCATCGCGGGCCGCCTGGACCGGCTCGTGGAGAAAGGCCGGATCACATCGGCCGAGCGCGACGCGGCGCTCGCCCGGCTGCACCCGGCCGAGGAACTCGCCGAGCTCGCGGACGCCGCGCTGGTCGTCGAGGCGGTCCTGGAGCAACTCGACGTCAAGCAGCGGCTCTTCACGGCCCTGGAGGACATCGTCGCCGAGGACTGTCTGCTCGCCACCAACACCTCCTCCCTGTCCGTGACCGCCGTCGCGGGCGCCCTGCGCCATCCGGGCCGCTTCGTCGGGCTGCACTTCTTCAACCCCGCGCCGCTGCTCCCCCTCGTCGAGGTCGTCTCCGGCTTCGCCACCGAGGAGGCCGCCGCCACGCGCGCGTACGAGACGGCCAGGGCCTGGGGCAAGACCCCGGTGCGCTGCGCCGACACCCCGGGCTTCCTGGTCAACCGCATCGCGAGGCCCTTCTACGCCGAGGCCTTCGCCGTGTACGAGGAGCGCGGCGCCGACCCCGCCACCATCGACGCGGTGCTGCGCGAGAGCGGCGGCTTCGCCATGGGCCCCTTCGAGCTGACCGACCTCATCGGCCAGGACGTCAACGAGGCCGTCACCCGCTCGGTGTGGGAGGCCTTCTTCCAGAGCCCCAAGTTCACCCCCTCACTGGCCCAGCGCAGGCTGGTCGAGGCGGGCCTGCACGGCCGCAAGAGCGGACGCGGCTGGTACGGCTACGGAGAGGGCGCGGCGCGCCCCGAGCCGCACACCGCCGAGCCCGCCGAGGCGCCCGCCGCCGTCACCGTCGTCGGTGACCTCGGCCCCGCCGCCGAGCTCGTCGCGATGATGCGCGAAGCCGGGATCGAGGTGAAGAGCGTCGAGTCGGGCGGCCCCTACATCGGGCTGCCGGGCGACGGCCAGCTCGTCCCCGCCGACGGGCGCACCTCCGTCGAGTACGCGGACGTCGTCTACTTCGACCTGGCCCTGGACTACCGGGGCGCCACCCGCATCGCGCTCTCGGCGAGCGAGGACACCTCCACGCGCGCGGTGAGCGAGGCCGTCGGCCTCTTCCAGAAGCTCGGCAAGAAGGTCAGCGTCATCGGGGACGTACCCGGCATGATCGTCGCGCGGACCGTCGCGATGCTCGCGGACCTGGCCGCCGACGCGGTCGCCCGGGGCGTCGCCACGCCCGAGGACGTCGACACCGCGATGCGCCTGGGCGTCAACTACCCCCTTGGGCCCATCGAGTGGAGCCGCAGGCTCGGCCGGGACTGGGCGTACGACCTGCTGTCGGCGATGCACGAGCGCTGCCCCACCGGACGGTACGCGCCCTCGCTCGCCCTCTACCGGCAGTCGTACAGCAACGGCGAGGAGACCGCCTCATGACCACCGCCAAGCGGGACACCTACACCCCGGAGACCCTGCTCACGGTCGCGGTGCGGGTCTTCAACGAGCGCGGCTACGACGGCACCTCCATGGAGCACCTGTCCAAGGCGGCCGGCATCTCCAAATCGTCGATCTACCACCATGTGGCCGGCAAGGAGGAGCTGCTGCGGCGGGCCGTCAGCCGCGCCATCGACGGCCTGTTCGCCGTCCTGGAGGAGCCGGGCGCCACCCGCGGCCGGGCGATCGAGCGGGTCGAGTACGTCACTCGGCGTACGGTCGAGGTGCTGATGGCGGAGCTTCCGTACGTCACCCTGCTGCTGCGCGTACGGGGCAACACCAAGACCGAGCGGTGGGCGATGGAGCGCCGCAGGGAGTTCGACCAGCGGGTCTCCGACCTGCTCAAGGCCGCGGCCGCCGACGGCGACCTCCGTTCCGACATGGACATACGCCTGGCGACCCGGCTGCTCTTCGGCATGGTGAACTCGCTGGTGGAGTGGTACCGGCCGCAGCGCGAATCGGAGGCGGAGCGCGCCCAGGTCACCGAGGCGGTCGTCCAGCTGGCCTTCGACGGGCTGCGCACCCATCCCTGACGCGCGCGTGACAAGGACAAGGCCCTGGCGCCGGGCCGGGAGGGCTTCCAGGTACTGGCCGTGCACTCCACCGGTGACGACGTCGCCGAGATCGGCGGAGCGGCCGCCTATCTGCGCGCCAGGGGCGCCGGGAAACAGACGACCCCCGGAACTGGTCCACGGTGCCGGCCTTCCTGAAGAAGCACCGCGCCTGACCACCAGACCGCCTGACGACCCCACCTGAACGGCCACCCGGCCTGGCTCTACCCGCCCGCCTACGGTGTGGCGGGGCCCGGGTCCAGGTCGGTCTCCTCGAAGACCAGCAGCGTCCGGGTGGACAGCACTTCGGGGATCGACTGGAGCTTGGTGAGGACCAGTTCGCGCAGCGCCCGGTTGTCCGGCGAGTGCACCAGCAGCAGGACGTCGAAGTCGCCGCTGACCAGGGCGATGTGCGCGGCCCCCGGCAGTGCCTGGAGCTGCTCGCGGACCGTGCGCCACGAGTTCTGCACGATCTTGAGGGTGATGTAGGCGGAGGCGCCCTGCCCCGCCCGCTCGTGGTCCACGCGCGCGGTGAAGCCCCGGATCACGCCGTCGTCCAGCAGACGGTTGATCCGGGCATAGGCGTTGGCGCGCGACACGTGCACGCGCTCGGCCACGGAACGTATCGACGCGCGCCCGTCGGTCTGGAGCATGCGCAGGATGTCGCGGTCCACGGCGTCCAGCGGCCGTGCCGCGGTGCCCTGGCCCTCGTCGGCCATTTGTTCAGCTGCCATGTCCCCCCGCCTCCCTAGCATGGACGACCTGTCTCTATCCCAGGCTGTGCAGAACCGTTTGTCCACAGGCTCGCGGTGCCTGTAGCCAAAATGCGCTCTCGACCGAACAATCGGTAGGTGAGGCGCATCACACTGCCGTGCCTCCTTCCCGCTCTCACGAGGAGGTGCTTCGTCATGACGGTCCAAGAGCTGCCCGGTGCCGGTGCCGCCGCCTACCGGCCCACCCCTCCCCCTGCCTGGAGGCCCCGCACCGACCCCGCCCCGCTGCTCCCGGACCCCGAGCCGTACCGCGTGCTCGGCACGGACGCCCCGCTCGACCGCACCCTGATGCTGCGGCTGTACGAGGAACTGGTCCGCGGCCGGCGGTACAACGCGCAGGCCACCGCTCTCACCAAGCAGGGCCGCCTCGCCGTCTACCCGTCCTCCACCGGCCAGGAGGCCTGCGAGGTCGCCGCCGCGCTGGTGCTCCAGGAGCAGGACTGGCTCTTCCCCAGCTACCGGGACACCCTCGCCGCCGTCGCCCGCGGACTCGACCCCGTACAGGCCCTTACCCTGCTGCGCGGCGACTGGCACACCGGATACGACCCGCGCGAGCACCGCATCGCCCCCCTGTGCACCCCCCTCGCCACCCAGCTGCCGCACGCGGTGGGCCTGGCGCACGCGGCCCGCCTCAAGGGCGACGACGTGGTGGCGCTCGCCATGGTCGGCGACGGCGGCACCAGCGAGGGCGACTTCCACGAGGCGCTGAACTTCGCGGCCGTCTGGCAGGCACCGGTCGTCTTCCTCGTGCAGAACAACGGCTTCGCCATCTCCGTGCCGCTGGCCAAGCAGACCGCGGCCCCCTCCCTCGCCCACAAGGCCGTGGGGTACGGGATGCCAGGCCGGCTGGTCGACGGCAACGACGCGGCGGCGGTCCACGAGGTGCTGGCCGACGCCGTCGCGCGCGCCCGCCGGGGCGGCGGCCCCACGCTGGTCGAGGCCGTGACGTACCGGATCGAGGCGCACACCAACGCCGACGACGCCACCCGCTACCGGGTGGACGCCGAGGTGGCGGCGTGGCGCGACCACGACCCGATCCAGCTCCTGGAGGCCGAACTGACCAGCCGCGGATTCCTCGACGAGAGCGGGAAGAAGGCCGCGGCCGAGGCAGCGGAGAGCATGGCCGCCGCCCTGCGCGAGCGGATGAACGCGGACGCGGAGCTCGACCCCATGGACCTGTTCGCCCACGTCTACGCGGAGAAGACGGCCCAGCTGCGCGAACAGGAGGCCCAGCTGCGGGCCGAGCTGGCGGCGCACGAGGACGAGGAAGAGGGGCAGCGATGACCACGGTCGCGGCGAAGCCCGCCACCATGGCGCAGGCACTGCAGCGCGCCATGCGCGACGCGATGGCCGAGGACCCCTCGGTCCACGTCCTGGGAGAGGACGTGGGCACGCTCGGCGGCGTCTTCCGGATCACCGACGGGCTCGCCAAGGAGTTCGGCGAGGACCGCTGCACCGACACCCCCCTCGCCGAGGCCGGCATCCTCGGCACGGCCGTCGGCATGGCGATGTACGGGCTGCGGCCCGTGGTGGAGATGCAGTTCGACGCCTTCGCCTACCCGGCGTTCGAGCAGCTGATCAGCCATGTTTCCCGGATGCGCAACCGCACCGGCGGCTCCATGGGCATGCCCCTGGTGGTGCGGGTGCCCTACGGCGGCGGGATCGGCGGCGTCGAGCACCACAGCGACTCCTCCGAGGCCTACTACATGGCGACCCCGGGTCTGCACGTGGTGACGCCCGCCACCGTCGAGGACGCGTACGGCCTGCTGCGCGCGGCCATCGCCTCGGACGACCCCGTCGTCTTCCTGGAGCCCAAGCGGCTCTACTGGTCGAAGTCCTCCTGGTCGCCCCAGGCGCCCACCGAGGTCGCGCCCATCGGCAAGGCGGTGGTGCGCCGCCCCGGCCGCAGCGCCACGCTCATCACCTACGGCCCGTCCCTCCCGGTCTGCCTGGAGGCGGCCGAGGCGGCCACCGCCGAGGGCTGGGACCTGGAGGTCGTCGACCTGCGCTCCCTGGTGCCCTTCGACGACGAGACGGTGTGCGCCTCGGTGCGGCGTACGGGCCGCGCCGTCGTCGTCCACGAGTCGACCGGCTTCGGCGGCCCGGGGGGCGAGATAGCGGCCCGGGTCACCGAGCGCTGCTTCCACCACCTGGAGGCGCCGGTGCTGCGCGTCGCGGGCTTCGACATCCCGTATCCGCCGCCGATGCTGGAGAAGCACCACCTGCCGGGCGTCGACCGGGTCCTGGACGCGGTGGCGCGGCTTCAGTGGGAGGCGCAGAGCTGATGCCCAAGGTCCTGGAATTCAAGCTGCCGGACCTCGGCGAGGGCCTCACCGAGGCGGAGATCGTGCGCTGGCTGGTGGCGGTGGGCGACGTCGTGGCGATCGACCAGCCGGTGGTCGAGGTCGAGACCGCCAAGGCGATGGTGGAGGTGCCCTGCCCGTACGGAGGCGTGGTGACGGCGCGCTTCGGTGAAGAGGGCACGGAGCTGCCCGTCGGCGCGCCGCTGCTGACCGTCGCCGTCGGCGCGCCCGAGGCCCCCGAGGCGGCCGACGCGGAGTCCTCGGAGTACTCGGGCAACGTCCTGGTCGGTTACGGCACGGGGGAGGCCGTGCGGCGGCGGCGCCGGGTGCGCCCGGCACCCGTGGGCGCGACACCCGCCACCGCGTCTTCCGCCTCGCCGGTGGCGTCCGCGCCGGCCAGCGCGCGCCCCGCCGCTCCGACCGCGAGCGCGCCCGCGCCCGCCGCGCCCGCCTCCCTGGGCGTGGGCCCGGTGCCCGTCATCTCGCCCCTCGTACGGAAGCTGGCGCGGGAGAACGGGGTGGACCTGCGCGCACTGACCGGCTCCGGGCCGGACGGGCTGATCCTGCGCGGCGACGTGGAGTCGGCGCTGCGGACGGCGGCCCAGCCGGTGACCGCCGCCGCCGCGACGGTGCCCGTGGCGGCCGGTTCCGCCGCCGCCGGGACGCGGATACCGCTGCGCGGGATACGGGGCGCGGTCGCCGACAAGCTGGCGCGCAGCCGTTCCGAGATCCCCGACGCCACGTGCTGGGTCGACGCGGACGCCACCGAACTCATGGCGGCGCGAGCGGCGATGAACGCGGTGGGCGGCCCGAAGATCTCCGTCCTGGCGCTGCTGGCCAGGATCTGCACGGCGGCCCTCGACCGCTACCCCGAGCTCAACTCGACGGTGGACACCGCCGCCCGGGAGATCGTGCGGCTGCCGGCCGTGCACCTGGGCTTCGCCGCCCAGACCGAGCGGGGCCTGGTCGTACCGGTCGTCCGGGACGCGCAGGCGCGCAGCGCGGCGTCGCTGAGCGAGGAGTTCACGCGGCTGACCGAGGCGGCCCGGGCGGGCACGCTGACGCCCGGCGACCTGACCGGGGGCACCTTCACGCTCAACAACTACGGCGTGTTCGGGGTGGACGGCTCCACGCCGATCATCAACCACCCCGAGGCGGCGATGCTCGGAGTCGGCCGGATCGTGCCCAAGCCATGGGTGCACCAGGGCGAGCTGGCGGTACGTCAGGTCGTCCAGCTGTCGCTGACGTTCGACCACCGGGTGTGCGACGGGGGTACGGCGGGCGGCTTCCTCCGGTACGTGGCGGACTGCGTGGAGCAGCCGGCGGTACTGCTGCGGTCGCTGTAACCGGGACGGGACCCCGGGGAATGGGGCGGCGGGTGCCGCCGCCCCTTCGCGCCCGGGCGGCCCGCCGCCCCCCGCCGCGCCCCGCGCAGCCCGTCGCGGCGCCCATCGCGCCTGGGACGCCCTTGATGTCCTGGCCACGGCTCGGCACCCGGCCGTCCCAGGCCTGCCGTCCCACAGCCTGCAACCCGTCGCCCGTCGAGCCGCGCCCCGCGCAGCCCGTCGAGCCGCACGCCGTGCCCGGGCCGCCGTCCCGGTGCGGCGTGCGCCCATACTGCTGGGATGACGACGCCCTATGACGCCATCGTGCTCGCCGGAGGGGCCGCGAGGCGGCTCGGCGGGGCGGACAAGCCCGGGGTGCGGGTAGGAGGCAGGGCGCTGCTCGACCGGGTGCTCGCCGCCTGCGCCGGGGCCGGGGTCACCGTGGTCGTCGGAGGGCGCCGCACCACGGCGCGGCCCGTGCGGTGGACGCGGGAGGAACCGGCCGGCGGCGGGCCCCTCGCCGCCCTCGACGCGGGACTCCGGCCGACCACCGCCCCCGTGGTGCTCGCGCTCTCCGCCGACCTGCCCTTCCTGGGGCAGCCCACCGTCACCGCCCTGCTCGACGCCCTCGGCGCGGGCGGGCGCGAAGGCGTGCTGTGCGTCGACGAGAGCGGGCGGGAACAGCCGCTCGTCGCCGTCTACCGGACCGAGCCGCTCCGCCGCGCACTCGCCCTCCTCACGGCCGAGCACGGAGGTCTGGCGGGCCTCCCCCTGCGGCTGCTGACCCGGGAACTCGACCTCGCCCGCCTCACCGCCCCCCAGGCCCTCGCCTCCTTCGACTGCGACACCTGGGAGGACATCGCGACGGCCCGCGCCCGGATCAGGGAGCATGGGAACGTGCTGGACGAATGGATCACCGCAGTCAAGGACGAACTCGGCATCGACCTGGACGTCGACACCGGCGTACTGCTCGACCTGGCCAGGGACGCCGCCCACGGCGTGGCCCGGCCGGCGGCGCCGCTCACGACGTTCCTGGTCGGCTACGCGGCCGCCAAGGCGGGCGGGGAGGGCGCCGACGTCGCCGAGGCGGCTCGCAAGGCCGCCGCCCTCGCCACCCGGTGGGCGGCCGAGAAGGACGAGCTCAACCCGTGACGGGCGCCGAGCCGTCCGTGTCGCCCGTCGACGACGGGGTGGAGGAGGCGCTGGCCCTCGTGAGTGCTCCCGTTCCCGCCCCCGTGCCCGCGCCGGAGCCCCGCTCCCGCCCCCGCCACCGTGCCGCGCCCTGGCACCACGCCCGGGACGCCGCCATCGCGGCCGGACGGGCGGCGCCCCGCCGCAGCCACCGCGTGCCGCTCGCCCAGGCGCTGGGCGAAACTCTGGCCGCCCCCCTCGCGGCCCTCACCGACCTGCCGTCCTTCGACACCTCCGCCATGGACGGCTGGGTCGTCGCCGGCCCCGGGCCCTGGCGGATCCGGGACGCGGCCGACGGCATCCTCGCCGGACACGCGGCGCCCGCTCCCCTGGCGGACGGGGAGGCCGTACGGATCGCCACCGGCGCGCGCATCCCCGCCGAGGCGACCGCCGTCATCCGCAGCGAACACGCCCGCACGGACGCGGCCCAGGCGGTGCTCCATGCCCAGCGGGAGGTCGTCACCGGACAGGACATCCGCCCGCGCGGCCAGGAGTGCCGCTCCGGAGACCGGCTGCTCCCGGCGTCCGCGCTGGTCACCCCGGCCGTGCTGGGGCTGGCGGCGGCGGCCGGGTACGACGAGCTGAGCACCGTGCCACGGCCCCGCGTCGAGATCTTCGTCCTCGGAGACGAGCTGCTGGCCGAGGGGCTGCCGCGCGAGGGGCTGATCCGGGACGCGCTCGGCCCGATGCTCGGGCCCTGGCTGCGCATGCTCGGCGCCGAGGTCGTCGCCATGCGGCGGCTCAAGGACGACGCCGGGGTGCTGCTCGCGGCCGTGGAGGGCTCGACGGCGGACCTGGTGGTGACGACCGGCGGCACGGCGGCCGGGCCCGTCGACCATGTGCATCCCGTGCTGCGGACACTGGGGGCCGAACTGCTGGTGGACGGGGTCGCCGTCCGTCCCGGACATCCGATGCTGCTGGCCCGGATCGCCGCCGGAAAACACCTGGTGGGGCTGCCCGGCAATCCGCTCGCGGCCGTCTCCGCGCTGCTCACTCTCGCCGAGCCCCTGCTGCGGGAGCTCGCGGGATACCCGGGCGGCGCCGCAGCCACCGGCCCGTACACCGCCGTATTGCGCGACGAGGTGCACGGGCATCCGTACGACACCCGACTCGTGCCCGTGGTGCACCGGGGCGAGCAGGCCGTGCCGCTGCACTACAACGGCCCGGCCATGCTGCGTGGGATCGCGGCGGCGGACGGACTGGCGGTCGTACCGCCGGGCGGGGCCAAGGCGGGGCAGGGCGTCGAGGTCCTGGATCTGCCGTGGGGGCAACTGGGAGCGGGGGAAGGGTGTTTCACGTGAAACATGCGGAGTCGGCGGTCGCTGCCGACTGCGGGTCGGCGCGGTGGTCACGTCGCACCGGCTCAAGTCGGCTGTGGCGGGCGGGTGTTTCACGTGAAACCACGCGGGCCTGCCTCAACTCCCATACGTGCTGGCGGTGTTTCACGTGAAACTGCCCGGCCAGGACGTGATGGCCCGGCAGGCGGGCGAGAATCTGGTCACGCGGCGGGTGAAGCTGCCGCGCCGGGTGGTGGAACGGCCGCTGCGGCAGGTCGGCAAGCGGCTGCTGATGGCGCTCGGCGTGCTGGTGCTGACCGCGTTCCTCGTCTGGATCGACCGGGCCGGTTACCACGACAACGCCGACGGCAGGCTGGATCTGCTGGACGCCTCGTACTACGCCACCGTGACGCTCTCCACGACCGGATACGGCGACATCGTCCCGTACAGCGACAGTGCCCGGCTCACCAACATCCTGCTGATCACGCCGCTGCGCGTGCTCTTTCTGATCATCCTGGTCGGTACGACTCTCGAGGTCCTCACGGAGCGGACCCGGGAGGAGTGGCGGCTCAACCGCTGGAAGGCGAACTTGCGAGACCACACCGTCGTCGTCGGCTTCGGGACGAAGGGCCGTTCGGCGATCCAGACGCTCTGCGCGACCGGGCTGAAGAAGGAACAGGTCGTGGTCGTCGACCCGAGCGCGAAGGTGATCGAGGCGGCCAACGCCGAGGGATTCGTCGGGGTGATCGGGGACGCCACGCGCAGTGATGTGCTGGTGCGCGCGGAGGTGCCCCGGGCCCGTCAGGTCGTGATCGCCACCCAGCGCGACGACACGGCGGTGCTGGTGACGCTGACGGCGCGCCAGCTCAACCGGGGGGCGAAAATCGTCGCGGCGGTGCGGGAGGAGGAGAACGCGCCCTTGCTGCGGCAGTCCGGGGCGGACGGGGTGATCACCAGCGCGAGCGCGGCGGGACGGCTGCTCGGGCTCTCCGTGCTCAGCCCGAGCGCGGGCACGGTGATGGAGGACCTCATCCAGCAGGGCAGCGGGCTCGACATCGTGGAGCGGCCCGTGCGGAAGAGCGAGGTGGGGCGGGGGGTCCGGGAGACGGAGGACCTCACGGTCAGTGTGCTGCGCGGACACCGGCTGCTGGCCTACGACGACGTGCGGGCCAGCCCGCTCCAGCTGACGGACCGGCTGATCACGATCGTACGGGCGGGCAGCGGGCACTCGGAGGGTGCGGCGGAGTAGCGTCGGCCGCATGCATGCGATCACGATTCCTGAGCCGGGTGGTCCCGAGGCGCTGGTGTGGGCCGAGGTGCCCGATGCCGTGGCGGGTGAGGGCGAGGTCCTCGTCGAGGTGGCGGCGGCGGCCGTCAACCGTGCGGATGTGCTCCAGCGGCAGGGGCACTACGAGCCGCCGCCGGGGGCGTCTCCCTATCCGGGGCTGGAGTGCTCCGGGCGGATCGTCGCGGTCGGGCCGGGGGTGTCCGGGTGGTCCGTGGGCGACGAGGTGTGCGCGCTGCTGAGCGGCGGCGGGTACGCGGAGAAGGTGGCGGTGCCGGCGGGGCAGTTGCTGCCGGTGCCCGACGGGGTGGAGCTGACGGTGGCGGCGTCGCTGCCGGAGGCCGTCTCGACGGTGTGGTCCAACGTGTTCATGGTGGCCCATCTGCGGCCCGGCGAGACGCTGTTGGTGCACGGGGGTGCGAGCGGGATCGGGACGATGGCGATCCAGCTGGCCAAGGCGGTGGGTGCGCGGGTCGCCGTCACGGCGGGCGGGCCCGAGAAGCTGGCGCGGTGCGCGGAGCTGGGGGCGGACATCCTCATCGACTACCGCGAGCAGGACTTCGTGGAGGAGGTCCGCAAGGCGACGGACGGGGCGGGGGCGGACGTCATCCTCGACATCATGGGGGCGAAGTATCTCGACCGGAATGTACGGGCGTTGGCCGTCAACGGGCGGCTGGCGGTCATCGGGATGCAGGGCGGGGTGAAGGGCGAGCTCAACCTCGGGGCGCTGATGGCGAAGCGGGCCGCGGTGACGGCGACGACGTTGCGGGGGCGGCCCGCGGGGGAGAAGGCGGCGATCGTGGCGGCCGTTCGGGAGCATGTGTGGCCGCTGGTTGCCGCGGGGCGGGTGCGGCCGGTGGTGGATCGGGTTGTGGGGATGGGGGAGGCTGCGGAGGGGCATCGGGTGTTGGAGGCGGGGGGGCACGTGGGGAAGGTGTTGTTGGTGGTTTGAGCCCCTCCCCGCCCCTTCCCTAAACCCTCCGGGGGTGGGTGGGGGTGGAGGGGGTCGGTTTTCCCGGGGACTCCGTCCCCGGACCCCTGAGCGGGGGCTCCGCCCCCTGCACCCCCGGCGGGGGCTGCGCCCCCTGCACCCCGGCGGGGGCTGCGCCCCCTGCACCCCCAGCGGGGGCTGCGCCCCCGCCCGACCTCCTACAAGTACGGGCCCCCCGTCCGTACCCCAGGGCCCTCCTCGTCGTCGTGGGAGGTGCCTGGGGGGAGGGCTCGGCGCATTTGTTCCAGTTGGGCTCGGGCCGCCATCTGCTGGGCGAACAGGGCCGTCTGGATGCCGTGGAAGAGGCCCTCCAGCCAGCCCACCAACTGGGCCTGTGCGATGCGGAGTTCCGATTCGGAGGGGATCGCCTCGTCCGTGAAGGGGAGCGACAGGCGTTCCAGCTCCTCGACCAGTTCGGGGGCCAGGCCGTCCTCCAGTTCCTTGACGGAGGAGGCGTGGATGTCCTTCAGGCGTACACGGCTCGCCTCGTCCAGAGGCGCCGCGCGCACTTCTTCCAGAAGTTGCTTGATCATGCTGCCGATCCGCATGACCTTCGCGGGCTGTTCGACCATCTCCGTCACCGGGACCTCGCGCGACTCGTCGTCACCGCCGCCGATGGCCATGCCGTCCTGTCCGACGACCAGGATGTGGGGGCTGTCCGGCGACTGTTCGTTCCTCGGCATCTCCATGCCGCCCATTCTCTCGCACACGTGCCTCACATCACGTTGTGCCCCCGGGGAGCGGTGATCCACCCCCTGGAGGGCGGTGGAGTGGGAGCCGCTTCACGGGCGGCGCAGGCGCAGGGCCAGGAACGCGAGGCCCAGGCCCGTCAGGGTCAGGCCCGCCCCCATCGACAGCACGTGGACCCGCAGGTCCGACGTGCTGGACAGGCCGGAGGGGCGGCCCTTGGGTGCCACCGCGGGCTGCGCGCTCGGCGGCGGCGGGGGCGGCGTGGGCGACGAGAACGCGTCCGCGATCGGCTGCGCCGACTCGTCCGGTACGAAGGGGAGGGTGCCCGGCGGGCGGCCGGGCCGGGCGCGGCCCTCACCGGCCCGGTTGCCCGCGAACCGCTGGTCGAGGGGGGCGGACGGCGGCGCCGGGTCCTCCGCGTACGCGGGCGGGGCGACGAGCAGCAGGCCCGCCAGCGCCGCACCCGCGCCGAGCGGCCCGAGCGCCGCCCGGAGCCGTGTCCCAAGCCCTGAAGCCATGCGGTCAGCGTCACACGGGGCGCCGGGGCGGGCACCCCGGGTGCGTCAGGCGGGTGCACCCCGCCCGGCCCGTCCTACTGCTGCGGCGGGTTGCCGGAGGAGAGCGTCAGCGTGAACTGGGCCGTCTTGGGGTCGACGTCGGTGCCGGAGGCCGGGAACTGCGTCACGACCGTGTCCTGGCCCCACTGGCCGTTGTCCACGGTGGTGGTGTCGACCTTCCAGCCCGCCGCCTGGATGCACAGCTTCACCGACAGGATGTCCTTGTAGGTGAAGTCGGGCGCCTGGACCTTCGACGGGTCGAGGGCGGACTTCTGCGGGCTGGTGCACTTGGTGGTGTCCAGCGTGCGGCTGCGCTCGGGGCCCTTGTGGCCCGCGACGGCCGCGCCCGTGGCCTTGTCGCCGCCGTCCTTGGCGTCGTCGCCCTGGTTCATCACCACCGCCGTGATCAGACCGCCGACCGCGAGCAGCGCCACCGCGATCGCACCGACGATCACCGGGGTGTTCCGCTTCGAGGAGGCGCCGGAGCTCGACGCGTTCCCGGAGGGGCCGCCGGACGGCGGGACGTTCGGGGAGATCGTGTACGGCGGCGGGGTGTGCTGCGCCGGCATCGGCGCCTGTTGCGGGTAGCCGTAGGAGGGCTGCGGCGTGGGGGCCGGCGTCGGCGGGCCGTACGGGCTCGGCTGGTACGGCGTCTGCACGCCGCCCGGGTAGCCCTGCTGGGCGGCGGAGGCGTCCAGCGGCGGGAAGACCGTCGAGCCGACGCCCTGGCCGCTGGAGACCGGGCCGCCGCCGGTGATCACCGGGGCGGCGCCCGTCTGGCCGCTGGCGGAGATCCGGGCGATCTCGTCGCGCATCGCGGCGGCGCTCGGGAAGCGCTCGTTCGGGTTCTTCTTCAGCGCGCGGGCCACCAGCGCGTCCACGGCCGGCGGGATGGACCGGTTGACCGAGGAGGGCGCGACCGGCTCCTCCTGGACGTGTGCGTACGCGATCGCCAGCGGGGAGTCGGCGTCGAACGGGATCCGGCCGGTGATCAGCTGGAAGAGCATGATGCCGACCGAGTACAGGTCGGAGCGGGCGTCCACGCCCCGGCCCAGGGCCTGCTCCGGCGAGAGGTACTGCGGGGTGCCGACGACCATGCCGGTCTGGGTCATCGAGGTGACACCCGACTGCATGGCGCGCGCGATGCCGAAGTCCATGACCTTGACCACGCCGCGCTTGGTCACCATCACGTTGCCGGGCTTGATGTCGCGGTGGACCAGGCCCATCTCGTGGCTGACCTCGAGGGCGGCGAGCACGTCGGAGGTCATCTTCAGCGCCTTGTCGGCGGGCATCGCTCCGTACTGCTGGATGTCGCTGTGCAGCACCGAGCCGAGCGGCTGGCCCTCCACGTACTCCATGACGATGTACGGCATCGTCGCGCCGCCCAGCTCGTCCTCACCGGTGTCGAAGACCGACACGATGTTGGTGTGCTGGAGCTTGGCGACGGCCTGCGCCTCGCGGCGGAAGCGCTCGCGGAACGACGCCTCCCGGCCGAGCTCGGTGTGCAGGGTCTTGATCGCGACCTGGCGGTCCAGCGCGGCGTCGTACGCGAGGTAGACCGAGGCCATGCCGCCTTCGCCGAGGAGGTCGCGCAGCTGGTAGCGCCCGCCCGCGATGGAGCCGCCCGCATAGCGGCCCTGTGCGCCGTCCTGGCTCATGACTGTGCATCCCCCTTGGCCGCGGTGGCCAGCGATGATCCTGCGAAATTTTCGAGCCAAGTCTGCCCGAGGGGTACGACACGTCAAGCCGGGTGCCCGTTCCGTGACCGTACGCGCAAGAAGCGTCTCGTAAGCGTTACAGGAATCGCATGGAATTTGCATGGGTACACGCGGAACCGATTGGATGGCCGGTCCATCCCGAACCGGCGTCCTGTACGAACGCTGTAGCGTGCACTACTGCACAACCGTAAGACCCTATGGAACCACCGCTGACGCGGCCAGACACGACGGCGAGGACTGATGGCACCCGAACCCGAGGGAAGCGGCGCCGGGATGCCCGATGCGCAGGACCACGAGTCGTGGGTCGGCGGACTCGTCGGTGACGGCCGCTACCGGCTGACGCACCGGCTCGGCCGGGGCGGTATGGCCGAGGTCTTCGCGGCGGAGGACGTGCGTCTGGGCCGTACGGTCGCGGTGAAGCTGCTCCGCGCCGACCTCGCCGAGGACCCGGTCTCCAAGGCCCGCTTCACGCGCGAGGCGCAGTCGGTGGCCGGACTCAACCACCACGCGGTGGTCGCGGTGTACGACTCGGGCGAGGACGTGGTGGGCGGCCAGACCGTCCCCTACATCGTGATGGAGCTGGTCGAGGGCCGCACCATCCGCGACCTGCTGGTGCAGGCGGAGGCTCCGCCGCCGGAGCAGGCGCTGATCATCGTCTCCGGTGTCCTGGAGGCACTGGCGTACTCGCACCAGCACGGCATCGTGCACCGTGACATCAAGCCCGCGAACGTGATCATCACGCACACCGGTGCCGTGAAGGTGATGGACTTCGGCATCGCGCGCGCCCTGCACGGCGCGCAGTCGACGATGACGCAGACCGGCATGGTCATGGGCACGCCCCAGTACCTCTCGCCGGAGCAGGCGCTCGGCAAGGCCGTCGACCACCGCTCCGACCTGTACGCGACGGGCTGCCTGCTGTACGAACTGCTCGCGCTGCGCCCGCCCTTCACCGGTGAGACACCGTTGTCGGTGGTCTACCAGCACGTGCAGGACACCCCGGTGCCGCCGTCGCAGGTGGCCTCCGTGGCGCCGCCGGAACTCGACGGCCTCGTCATGCGTTCTCTCGCCAAGGACCCCGACGACCGTTTCCAGTCCGCCGAGGAGATGCGCGGCCTGGTCCAGTACGGCCTCCAGATGCTCCAGGCGCAGGGCGGCCACACCGGCACCTGGAACACCGGTCCGGTCGAGGTCATGCACGACGTCGGCCGTACCGCGGCCATGGGCATGACCGGGGGGACCGGTGCCATGGGCCACCCCGGGCACGGGGAGACCTCGCAGTTCCACGGCCCGATCCTGCCGCCGATGAACCCGGACGACGGCGGCTACGACGGGGGTTACGGCTCCGGTGGCTACAACAACGGCGGCTACAACGGCAACGGAAAGTCCGGCGGCCGGGGCAAGGTCATCCTGTTCGTGGTGCTCGCGATCATCGCGATCGCGGCGGGTGTCGCGTTCGCGATGAAGGCGGGGGACAAGAAGGACGGCGACCAGACGCCGAAGAAGCCGGCCGTCTCGCACTCCCCCTCGCCGTCCGACGAGTCGAAGTCGTCGCCGTCGCCCGACGACCAGGCCAGCCGCGGCCAGGAGCAGACGTCGACGACCGGCGGCAACTACCCGCCGCCGTACACGCCGTCGCCCAGGCACAGCAAGAAGCGCTCGCCGTCGCCCGGCACCGACCAAGGCACGACGTCCGGGACGAGCCAGGGCACGACGTCCGGCACCGATCAGGGCACGACGTCCGGCACCGACCAGGGCACGACCTCCGGCACCGACGAGGGCACGACGTCCGGGACGACCTCGGGCACGGACCAGGGGACGACGTCGGGCACCACCTCGGGGACGAGCGCGGGCACGACGGCCGGCACCACCACCGGGACCAGCGCGGGCACCACCGCCGGGACGACCGACGGCGGGAACGGCGACACCAAGGGCACGACCGCCGGTGGCGCGACGACGGGCGGCCCCTCCCCGAAGCCCTGACCGGGGCCGCGGGCAGGCGGTGCGGGCGGGCGGTGCGGACGGTGCGGGGCTAGTCCGCGAACGCCTCGCACACCGCCTCGTACTCGCGGGTCCACCAGACCGCCAGGGCCGACGCCGCGGGGAACTGCGGGTCGGCCCTTCGGTCGTGCAGCAGATAGCGCCAGCGCAGGATCCAGAAGTCGTTGAGCCGCTCCCACCACACCCGGTGGACGGCGGCGGCGAGCTCCGCCGGGTCCGCGCCGGTCGCCTGCCGGTACGCGCGGGAGTACGCGCGCACCTTGTCCAGCTCCAGCTCCCCCGCCGGGCGTACGAAGAAGATGACCGCGGCCCGTACCGCCTCCTCCGCGCGGGGCTGGACGCCCAGGCGGTCCCAGTCGACGATCGCGGCGGGCTCCTTGCCGCGGTAGAGCAGGTTCAGCGGGTGGAAGTCGCCGTGCACCCAGGCCCCGGCCTCCTGCGGGGGCGGGCGGCGGTGGGCGTGCCGCTCGATGAGATCGCGGCGCTCGCGCAGCCGGTGCTCGGCGAGTTCGTCGAAGCTGTCGCGGGGGCGGCGCCCGCGGGCGCGGGTGAGCAGGTCGTCGATGAGGGCGAAGGTGTCGGCGGGGTCGGCGCTGGGGTGGTCGGCGGCCGGGCCGCGCCCTTCCATGACCTGCTCCAGGCAGATGTGGACGAGCCCGAGCAGCGCGCCGAGCCGCCCCGAGCCGACGGCGCCGAGCTGGGCGCCGTCGCGGTGGCGGCCGTGGACCCAGGGGTGCAGGGCGTAGCAGCGGCCGCCGAGGACGGTGACGGTGTCGCCATCGGCGTCCGGTACGGGGGGCGCGACGGGGACGCCGAGCGCCTGGAGGCGGCGGGTGGCGTCGTGCTGGCGGACGATGGCCTCGCGGTCGCCGTCGAGGTGGTGCTTGAGGAAGAACTCGCCGCGGGTGGTGGCGAGGCGGTAGCCGCGGTTGAGGAGGCCCTGGGCGACGGGTTCGCAGGTGAGGGGCTCGCCGAGGGAGGCGTATCGGCGCAGCAGGTTCCTCACGGGCGGTGTTGCATATGAGCGCGGCACGCGCCAGATGTTAGATCACGGGGCGTGGTGGGGGTGTGGCTCTAGGGAATCGGGTGGTGGTGGGGGTGGGAGGGGGTGTAGTGGGGCTGGCTGTTCGTCTGCGGAGCGCTGGGGCCTGAGTTTCGTCTGCGGGGCTGTGGTGGGTGGCTCGCGCCGTTCCCCGCGCCCCTCAAGGGTTGCATTGGCTCCGGGTGGGTTCGCCGCCCCGGGGTTTGATTTTCGTCTGCGGGGCGGTGGGGGCTTGTCGCGCAGTTCCCCGCGCCCCTGGAGGGGGTTGCGGGGCTCGGGCGGGACAGGCGTCCCCGGGGGCTTGTTGGGCGTCTGCCGACCGGTGGGGGCCTGTCGCGCCGTTCCCCGCGCCCCTGGGCGGGCGTGCTCGGGGTGCTGGAAAGGTGCGGCGTGGGGGGGCTTCCGGGCCCGGGCTAGTGGCGTTCTGCCTGGAGGCGGGCTACGTAGGCCGCTGCCTGGGAGCGGCGTTCCATTCCCAGTTTGGACAGGAGCGAGGAGACGTAGTTCTTGATCGTCTTCTCCGCCAGGTGCAGCCGCTCGCCGATCACCCGATTCGTGAGGCCCTCGCCGATCAGGTCGAGGATCTTGCGTTCCTGGTCCGTGAGGCTCGCCAGGCGGTCGTCGCCCTTGGCGGCGCCGCCGTCGCGCAGCCGCTCCAGGACGCGGGCGGTCGCGACCGGATCGAGCAGGGACTTGCCCGCCGCCACGTCCCGTACCGCCGAGAGCAGCTCACTGCCCCGGATCGCCTTGAGGACATATCCGGACGCACCCGCCATGATCGCGTCGAACAGGGCCTCGTCGTCCGCGAACGAGGTCAGCATCAGGCATTTGATGTCCTCGTCCTGCGAGCGGATCTCGCGACAGACCTCCACGCCGCTGCCGTCGGGCAGCCGGACGTCGAGGACGGCGACGTCCGGACGGGTCGCCGGGATCCTGACCAGGGCATCCGCCGCGGTACCGGCCTCGCCGACCACCTCGATATCGTCCTCGACGGAGAGCATTTCGTGGACGCCGCGGCGGACCACTTCGTGGTCGTCGAGCAGGAATACGGTGATTTTGCCTGGTTCGCGCACGGAATCAGTCTCACACATTCGCTCTTCCCGTGTCGTAGGTCACCGGGATAACGTGCCGTTGTTCCGGCGGCCTGCAAGGCTGTCATCAGTGCTGTGACCAGTGGTTGTTCCCCACTTTCTCGATTTACTTGGAAATCCAAGCAAAATCGCAGGTCAAATGGGGTTTCGCAGGAATGCGCAGCACTGGGTAACGTGCCTATGACAGGGCGCTCGCCGGGGCACCTGTCACGCCTGGTTCCCGGTGAGGCGCACCCACCCCCGTGCACCGCGACCGGAAGCAGGCGAGGAGCCGCAACTGGCCACACCGGCGAACCCGGGGGCCGGACAGACGGAGGAGCACGCACGTGACCGTGGAGAGCACTGCCGCGCGCAAACCGCGACGCAGCAGCAAGCGCACCGGTAGCAGCGCCGGGAAGGCTGTGGCCGACCCTCAGCTCGTACAGCTGCTGACGCCCGAGGGCCAGCGGGTCGAGCACCCTGACTACGACGTTGACCTGACCCCCGAAGAGCTGCGCGGGCTCTACCGCGACATGGTGCTGACCCGGCGCTTCGACGCCGAGGCCACCGCACTGCAGCGCCAGGGCGAGCTGGGCCTGTGGGCCTCGCTGCTCGGCCAGGAGGCCGCCCAGATCGGCTCCGGCCGTGCCCTGCGCGACGACGACTACGTCTTCCCGACCTACCGGGAGCACGGTGTCGCCTGGTGCCGGGGGGTCGACCCCACCAACCTGCTCGGCATGTTCCGTGGCGTCAACCACGGCGGCTGGGATCCCAACAGCAACAATTTCCATCTGTACACGATCGTCATCGGCTCGCAGACGCTGCACGCGACCGGTTACGCCATGGGCGTGGCCAAGGACGGCGCGGACTCGGCCGTGATCGCGTACTTCGGCGACGGCGCCTCCAGCCAGGGCGATGTCGCGGAATCGTTCACCTTCTCCGCCGTCTACAACGCCCCGGTCGTGTTCTTCTGCCAGAACAACCAGTGGGCGATCTCGGAGCCGACCGAGAAGCAGACCCGGGTGCCGCTTTACCAGCGCGCCCAGGGCTACGGCTTCCCCGGCGTCCGGGTCGACGGCAACGACGTGCTGGCGTGCCTGGCGGTGACCCGGTCCGCCCTGGAGCGGGCCCGGCGCGGCGAGGGCCCGACCCTGGTCGAGGCGTTCACGTACCGGATGGGCGCGCACACCACCTCCGACGACCCGACCAAGTACCGGGCCGACGAGGAGCGCGAGGCCTGGGAGGCCAAGGACCCGATCCTGCGTCTGAGGACGTACCTGGAGAACGAGGGCCACGCCGACGAGGCGTTCTTCGCCTCCCTGGAGGAGGAGTCCGAGACGCTCGGCAAGCGGGTCCGCGAGGCGGTCCGCGCCATGCCCGACCCGGACCGGATGGCCATCTTCGAGAACATCTACGCCGACGGGCACGCGCTCGTCGACGAGGAGCGGGCCCAGTTCGCGGCCTACCAGGCGTCCTTCGCCGACGGGGAGGGCAAGTAGCCATGACCGTACAGAAGCTTCCCATCGCCAAGGCGATCAACGAGTCGCTGCGCAAGGCGATGGAGACCGACCCCAAGGTCCTCATCATGGGCGAGGACGTCGGCAAGCTCGGCGGTGTCTTCCGGGTCACCGACGGGCTCCAGAAGGACTTCGGCGAGGGCCGGGTCATCGACACCCCGCTCGCCGAGTCCGGCATCGTCGGCACCGCGATCGGCCTGGCCCTGCGCGGCTACCGCCCGGTCGTGGAGATCCAGTTCGACGGGTTCGTCTTCCCGGCGTACGACCAGATCGTCACCCAGCTCGCCAAGATGCACGCTCGCGCGCTCGGCAAGATCAAGCTGCCGGTCGTCGTGCGCATCCCCTACGGCGGCGGCATCGGCGCGGTCGAGCACCACAGCGAGTCCCCGGAGGCGCTCTTCGCGCACGTCCCCGGCCTCAAGGTGGTCTCGCCCTCCAACGCCGCCGACGCGTACTGGATGATGCAGCAGGCCATCCAGTCCGACGACCCGGTCATCTACTTCGAGCCCAAGCGCCGCTACTGGGACAAGAGCGAGGTCGACACCGAGGCCATCCCGGGCCCCCTGCACAAGGCCCGCACGGTCGTGGAGGGTTCGGATCTCACCCTCGTGGCGTACGGTCCGATGGTGAAGGTCTGCGTGGAGGCCGCCGCGGCCGCCGCCGAGGAGGGCAAGTCGATCGAGGTCCTGGACCTGCGCTCGATGTCCCCGATCGACTTCGACGCGGTGCAGGCGTCGGTGGAGAAGACCGGCCGCCTGGTCGTGGTCCACGAGGCGCCGGTGTTCTACGGCGCCGGCGCGGAGATCGCCGCGCGGATCACCGAGCGCAGCTTCTACCACCTGGAGGCACCGGTGCTCCGGGTCGGCGGCTACCACGCCCCGTACCCGCCGGCGCGCCTGGAGGAGGAGTACCTGCCGGGTCTGGACCGGGTGCTCGACGCCGTCGACCGCTCGCTGGCGTACTGAGGAGACCCGTGACCATGACTGAAACTTCCGCCCGCTTCCGCGAGTTCAAGATGCCGGACGTCGGCGAGGGGCTCACCGAGGCGGAGATCCTCAAGTGGTACGTCCAGCCCGGTGACACCGTCACCGACGGCCAGGTCGTGTGTGAGGTGGAGACGGCGAAGGCGGCCGTCGAGCTGCCGATCCCGTTCGACGGGGTGGTGCATGAGCTGCGCTTCCCCGAGGGCACCACGGTGGACGTCGGCGAGGTGATCATCTCGGTGGACGTGGCTCCGGGCTCCGGCGAGCCGGCCCCCGAGGCCGCCGCCCCCGCCCAGACCCCGGTCGCCGAGGCGCCCGCCGAGCCCGGGAAGCCCCAGGGCCGCACGCCCGTCCTCGTCGGCTACGGCGTCGCCGAGTCCTCCACCAAGCGCCGCCCCCGCAAGGGCGCCCCGGTGCCCGGCCAGGCCACGGCCGCGGTGCAGGGCGAGCTCAACGGCCACGGCTCCGCGCCCGTCGCCCGCCCGCTGGCCAAGCCGCCGGTCCGCAAGCTGGCCAAGGACCTGGGCATCGACCTGGCGAGCGTGGTCCCGACCGGACCCGACGGGGTCATCACCCGCGAGGACGTCCACGCGGCGGCCGCCCCGGCCGTCGAGCAGGCCCAGCAGACCGGGCAGGCCGCGCCGGTTGCGACGGCCGGTGTTTCACGTGAAACAACTCCCGCGCCCGTCGCGGCGGTTGCGTCCCCGGGCGCGCGTGAGACCCGTATCCCCATCAAGGGCGTACGCAAGGCGACCGCGCAGGCGATGATCGGATCGGCGTTCACCGCGCCGCACGTCACCGAGTTCGTGACGGTCGACGTGACGCGCACGATGAAGCTGGTCGAGGAGCTCAAGGGCGACAAGGAGATGGCGGGCCTGCGGGTCAACCCGCTCCTGATCATCGCCAAGGCGCTGCTCGTCGCCATCAAGCGCAACCCCGACGTCAACGCGGCGTGGGACGAGGCGGCGCAGGAGATCGTCCTCAAGCACTACGTGAACCTGGGCATCGCGGCCGCCACCCCGCGCGGCCTGATCGTCCCGAACATCAAGGACGCCCACGACAAGACGCTGCCGCAACTGGCGTCGGCGCTGGGCGACCTGGTCGCGACGGCCCGCGAGGGCAAGACCTCGCCCGCCGCGATGCAGGGCGGCACGGTCACCATCACCAACGTCGGCGTCTTCGGCGTCGACACCGGCACGCCGATCCTCAACCCCGGCGAGTCGGCGATCCTGGCGGTCGGGGCGATCAAGCTCCAGCCGTGGGTCCACAAGGGCAAGGTGAAGCCCCGTCAGGTCACCACCCTGGCCCTGTCGTTCGACCACCGCCTGGTCGACGGCGAGCTGGGCTCCAAGGTGCTGGCCGATGTGGCGGCGATCCTGGAGCAGCCCAAGCGGCTGATCACCTGGGCGTAACCACACCGCCCTGAGCGCACGCCTCCGTGCCCCCGGCCGCTTCGGCGCCCGGGGGCACGGTCGTGTGGTGGTGCGGTCACGCAACCGGGTGGTGGTGTGGGCGTGCGGCGGTGCAGCCGTGCGGCGGTGCAGCCGTGCGGCGGTGCAGCCGTGCGGCGGTGCGGTGGCGTCGCCCGGCTGGCGGGCCGGCGGGCTGGCGGGCAGGCGAGGAGGCAGGCAAGCAGGCGGCAGACGGGCGGCCAGGCAGGCAGGCTACGGGGGTGTTCCGGCATCCGGACGCCCCTTTCTCACGTACACCTGTTGTATCTATCCTGTGCGCATGCCGTCCGCTCCCGCCTCCGCCGTCCCGCCCGTGCCCGCCCCCGTCAAGCAGCCGCCCGCCGCCGACCGCGTGTACATGCACGTCAAGCAGGCCGTCCTGGACCGGCGCTACGAGGGGGGCACGCTCCTCACCGAGGGCGAGCTGGCCGAAGCTGTCGGGGTGTCGCGCACGCCCGTGCGCGAGGCGCTGCTCAAGCTCGAAGTGGAAGGGCTCATCCGGCTCTACCCCAAGAAGGGCGCCCTCGTCCTCGCCGTCTCCGCGCAGGAGACCGCCGACGTGGTCGAGACGCGGCTGCTGGTCGAGGAGTTCGCCGTCCGCAGGGCGGTCCCCGCGCCCGCGCGGCTGATCGCCCGCCTGGAGGAGCTGCTCGCGGAGCAGAAGGAGAACGCGGCCACCGGCGACCTCGCCGCCGTCGCCGTCACCGACCGCTGCTTCCACGCCGAGATCGTCCGCAACGCCGGCAACGAGATCCTCTCCCGCCTCTACGACCAGATGCGCGACCGCCAGCTGCGGATGGGCGTCGCCGTGATGCACGCCCAGCCCGACCGGATCGCCAAGAACATCACCGAGCACCAGGAGATGCTGGACGCCATCAGGGCCGGGGACGCCGACCGCGCCGCGCGCTGCGTGCGCCAGCACCTGAGCTGGGTCAAGGTCCTGGTCCGGGGTGAGGAGCGATGAGTTCCGCCTCCTCCGGCTCGTCCTCCTCGTCCGACTCCTCCTCTTCCGGCTCCTCCTCTTCCGGCTCCTCCTCGTCCGGCTCCTCCTCGTCCGGCTCCTCCGGCTCCCCCGCCGGGCCCGTGCGCGCGGCCCTCGGCGGACGCCGCGCGGCCCTCGTGTGGGGCATCGGCGTCAGCGTCTACTTCGTCGCCGTCATCTTCCGCACCAGCCTCGGCGTCGCCGGACTCGACGCCGCCGACCGCTTCGGCGTCAACGCCTCCGCGCTCTCCACCTTCTCCATCCTCCAGCTGCTCGTGTACGCGGGGATGCAGATACCCGTCGGCCTCATGGTCGACCGCCTCGGCACCAAGAAGGTGCTCACCCTGGGCGTCGTCCTCTTCACCGCCGGGCAGCTCGGCTTCGCGCTCTCGCCCTCCTACGGCACCGCCCTCGCCTCCCGCGCCCTGCTCGGCTGCGGCGACGCCATGACGTTCATCAGCGTCCTGCGGCTCGGCTCCCGCTGGTTCCCCGTCCGGCGCGGACCGCTGATCGCCCAGGTCGCCGCGCTCTTCGGGATGGCGGGCAACCTCGTCTCCACCATCGTCATCTCCCGCGCGCTGCACGGGATCGGCTGGACCGCCACCTTCGCGGGCAGCGCGCTCGCGGGCGTCGTCGTCCTGGCCCTGCTGCTGCTCTTCCTGCGCGACCACCCCGAGGGCCACGAGCCGCCGCCCGTCACACACGCCGGGGCCGCCTACGTACGCCGCCAGATCGCCGAGTCCTGGCGCGAGCCCGGCACCCGCCTGGGCATGTGGGTGCACTTCACCACGCAGTTCCCGGCCATGGTGTTCCTGCTGCTGTGGGGGATGCCGTACCTGGTCAAGGCCCAGGGGCACTCGCGGGGGACGGCCGGCGAGCTGCTGACCCTGGTGGTGCTCTCCAACATGGTGGTGGGCCTGGTGTACGGGCAGGTCATCGCGCGCCACCACGCCGCCCGCGCGCCCCTCGCCCTCGGCACGGTCGGGGCGACCGCCGTCCTGTGGGCCGCCGCCGTCGCCTACCCCGCACCGCACACCCCGATGTGGCTGCTGATCGTCCTGTGCGTGGTGCTGGGCGCCTGCGGCCCGGCCTCGATGATCGGGTTCGACTTCGCCCGCCCCGCCAACCCGCCCGAGCGCCAGGGCACCGCCTCCGGCATCGTCAACATGGGCGGCTTCACGGCCTCCATGACGACCCTGCTGGCGATCGGCGTGCTCCTCGACGCCACCGGCGACAACTACCGGATCGCGTTCGCCTCGGTCTTCGTCCTCCAGGCGCTGGGCATCGCCCAGATCCTGCGGCTGCGCGGCCGGGCGGCCCACCGCGAACGGGAGCGGCTGGTCGCGAGCCGGGTGGAGGCGGTCCACGTACCGGCGTGACGCACGCGGGGGCCGGGGCGGGACGACGCCCGGCCGGCGTCCGCGCCTACGGCGTGACCGCGAAGTTCCGCAGGATCGCCGCCGCCAGCTCCTGGTCGCCCTCGGTCTTCACCCGGTCCGCAACCGCGTGCGGACGCACCCGGCCGCAGGCCAGCCGTACGAACGTCTCCCAGTCCATCGCGATCGTCACCAGCGGGCCGAGCGAGGGCGCGCCGTCGATCGTGCCGTGCCCCTCGGCGTCGACCCGTACCGTCCGCAGGAACTCCACCGGCCCGTGGATGTCGAAGACGACGGCCGAGTTCGCCGGGGCGCCCGCGTCCTTGGCGACGACCTTCGGCAGGGTGTGCAGCAGGATGTCACGGGCGACGTACGCACCCGGGGAGTCCAGGTTGCCCGGCCGGCCCAGCGCCCACCGCAGGTCCTGCTCGTGCACCCACACGTCGAACGCCCGCATCCGCAGGGCCAGTTCCAGGGTCTGCTCGGTGCCGAGCGGCGCGCGGACCAGGGTGCCGGGATCGCGGGTCTCGTTGCGCAGCTGACGCGCCCGGCGGATGACCGTGTACTCCAGCTCCGAGGTCATCTCCGGCGCGGTGTGGTGCCGGCGCACATCGACCTGCATCTCCATGTAGCGCGCGAACTCACTCTGCACATGGTAGAGATCGCGCGGCAGGGTGTGGATCGGACGCGGGTCGCCGAGCTGTTCGCACTCCATCCCGATGATGTGCGACACGATGTCGCGCACCGACCACGCCGGACACGGCGTGGCACGGTTCCACTCCCCCTCGACGAGCGGCATCACCAGCTCGGATATCGCCTCGATGGAATGGGTCCAGGCATCGGCGTAGGTCTGGAGGCTGGGATGGACGGTCACGGGACCCCTCGGCGGTTCTGTACGTACGCGGGCTGGGCGCTGTGGCAGTTAAGTTACGCTGCCGAAAGGCACCCCGGCAGTGCTTTCGTGTGACGATCGTAGGCCCGTGTTGACAACTCGAATGCCAGGACGGTGGTAGTGTGCGCGCCTCCCTCATCCAATTCGGTGTAGACCCCCAGGAATCGGTGGATTCCCGCAGGCGGCGCGCGGCGGCGCTGGTACGGGAGCAGTCGGGCAGCGACCTCGTCGTCCTGCCGGAGCTGTGGACGGTGGGGGCGTTCGCGTACGAGAGCTTCGCGGCCGAGGCGGAGAAGGCGGCTGACGGGCCGACGCATGAGGCCATGTCAGAGGCCGCGCGGGACGCGGGAGTCTGGCTGCACGCCGGCTCGGTTCCCGAACGGGGCGCGGACGGCGGCCTCTACAACACCTCCCTGGTCTTCTCGCCCGAGGGCGAACTGGCGGCCGTCTACCGCAAGATCCACCGCTTCGGCTTCGACCAGGGCGAGGCGGTCCTGATGAGCGCGGGCACCGATCTGGTGACCGTGGCCCTGCCGCAGACCACCCTCGGCCTCGCGACCTGCTACGACCTGCGCTTCCCCGAGCTGTTCCGGGGCCTGGTCGACGCGGGCGCCCAGACCTTCGTCGTCCCGGCCGGCTGGCCCGCCCGACGCCTGGCCCACTGGACCCTGCTCGCCCGGGCGCGCGCGGTCGAGAACCAGGCGTACGTCCTGGCCTGCGGCACCGGCGGCACCCACGCGGGCGTCCCGCAGGCGGGCCACAGCATCGTGGTCGACCCCTGGGGCGAGGTCCTGGGCGAGGCGGGCGAGGGCGAGGAGGTCCTCACGGTCGAGCTGGACCCGGAGAAGGTGGCGGCGACGCGGGAGCAGTTCCCGGCCCTGAAGGACCGCCGCCTGCCCTGAACCGGCCCCGCCCCATACCTCCGCGGGGCCACGGCGTCGTACGGCCGTGATCCGGTGTTCACGGGCCAATGGCAAGCTTGAAGGATGAACGATGCTGCCCCGGCGCCCACCCCCGCGCCCCGCCGTGCCCGCCTCCGTGCTCCTGAGCTGATCGGCAAAGGGGGCTGGATCAACACCGGCGGGAAGGATCTGAAGCTCGCCGACTTCCGAGGCCGCGTATTGATCTTGGATTTCTGGACCTTCTGCTGCATCAACTGCCTGCACGTCCTGGACGAGCTGCGGGAGCTGGAGGAGAAGCACCGGGACACCGTGGTGATCGTCGGGGTGCACTCGCCGAAGTTCGTGCACGAGGCCGAGCACCAGGCCGTCGTGGACGCCGTGGAGCGCTACCAGGTGCACCACCCGGTCCTGGACGACCCCGAGCTCGCGACCTGGAAGCAGTACGCCGTGCGGGCCTGGCCCACGCTCGTCGTGATCGACCCCGAGGGCTACATCGTCGCCCAGCACGCCGGTGAGGGCCATGCGCACGCCATCGCGAGGCTGGTGGAGGAGCTGGAGGCCGAGCACGCGGCGAAGGGGACGCTGCGGCGCGGGGACGGGCCGTACGTGCCGCCGGAGCCGGTGGCGGGCGGGCTGCGCTTCCCGGGCAAGGCGGTCGTGCTGCCGGGCAGCGGGAACTTCCTGGTCTCGGACACCACGCGGCACGAGCTGGTCGAGCTGGAGCCGGACGGGGAGAGCGTCGTCCGGCGGATCGGCGGCGGCGCGTTCAAGGAGCCGCAGGGGCTGGCGCTGCTGCCGGACGGGCGGGTGGTCGTCGCGGACACCGTCAACCACGCGCTGTGCGTCCTCGACCCGGTGAGCGGGGCCGTGGAGCGGGTCGCGGGCACCGGCAAGCAGTGGTGGCAGGGCTCGCCCACCTCCGGGCCGGCCCTGGAGGTCGACCTGTCCTCGCCGTGGGACGTCGCCTGGTGGCAGGGCAGGGTGTGGATCGCCATGGCCGGGGTGCACCAGCTGTGGACGTACGACCCGGAGAGCGGGACCGTCGAGGTCGCCGCCGGGACGACGCAGGAGGGCCTGGTGGACGGCCCGGCCGCCGAGGCGTGGTTCGCGCAGCCGTCCGGCCTGGCGGCGACCGAGGACAGGCTGTGGGTGGCCGACTCGGAGAACTCCGCGCTGCGGTACGTGGAGCGCGCGGATTCCGGGTCCGGGGCCGGGTCCGGACCCGGGTACGTCGTGGGGACGGCCGTCGGGACCGGGCTCTTCGACTTCGGGCACCGGGACGGCGAGGCGGGGCAGGCGCTGCTCCAGCATCCGCTGGGGGTGACGGCGCTGCCGGACGGGTCGGTGGCGGTGTCCGACACGTACAACCACGCGCTGCGCCGGTACGACCCGGCGTCGGGTGAGGTCACCACGCTGGCCACGGACCTGCGGGAGCCCAGCGACGCGGTGCTCGTCGGGGACGACATCGTGGTGGTGGAGTCGGCGCGGCACCGGCTGACGCGGCTGCGGCTGCCGGAGGAGGCGGTACGGGTGGACGCGGTGGCGCACCGTACGCGGCGGGAGGCGACCGAGGTCGCCCCGGGGGTGCTCCGGCTGGACGTGGTCTTCCAGGCGCCGGCGGGCCAGAAGCTGGACACCCGGTACGGCCCGTCGACGCGGCTGATCGTGTCCTCCACGCCGGTGGAGCTGCTGGTGGCCGGGGAGGGTACGGGGACGGACCTGTCCCGTGACCTGACGCTGGACCCGTCCGTTCCGGAGGGTGTTCTGCACGTCTCCGCGATGGCGGCGTCGTGCGACGACGACCCGGCGAACGAGTACCCGGCGTGCCATGTGCACCAGCAGGACTGGGGGGTCCCGGTCCGTCTGGTCCCGGGCGCGACGTCCCGCTTGCCGCTGGTCCTGGCGGGCCTGGACGGGTGAGCCCCTCCCCGCCCCTTCCCTGAGCCCTCCGGGGGTGGGTGGGGGCGGAGGCGGTTCTCCCGGTAGCCATGCCCCCGGACCCCTTTTGTCTGCGGACCGTGGGTGGCTGGTCGCGCAGTTCCCCGCGCCCCTGGGTAGTCAGGGGCGCCGCCAGCTGCGCGAGCAGCCCAGCACGGTCTGCGGACGAAGCAAGGGGGTCCGGGGGCGAAGCCCTCGGCAGCCCCGCCCCGACCCGCCGCCCGGCCGCCCGCCCAGGGCTCCGGGGAAGGGGCGGGGTGGGGGAATCAGCCCCGCAGGAACGACAGCAGCGCGTTCGCCAGCAGGAACGGGTCGTCCGCCCCGCACAGTTCGCGGGCGCTGTGCATCGACAGGATCGCCACCCCGATGTCCACCGTCTGGATGCCGTGGCGCGCCGCCGTGATCGGGCCGATCGTCGTGCCGCACGGCATCGCGTTGTTGGAGACGAAGTGCTGCCACGGCACCCCGGCCCGCTCGCACGCCGCCGCGAAGACCGCCCGGCCCGAGCCGTCCGTCGCGTACCGCTGGTTGACGTTGACCTTCAGGATCGGGCCGCCGTTGGCGCGCGGGTGGTGGGTGGGGTCGTGGCGCTCCGCGTAGTTGGGGTGGATCGCGTGGCCCGTGTCGGAGGAGAGGCAGACCGTGCCCGCGAAGGCGCGCGCCTTGTCCTCGTACGTACCGCCGCGCGCGAACACCGAGCGCTCCAGGACCGTCCCGAGCAGGGGGCCGTCCGCGCCCGTGTCGGCCTGGGAGCCGTTCTCCTCGTGGTCGAAGGCGGCAAGGACCGGGATGTAGGGGAGGTCCGCCTCCGTCGACGCCGCCGCGAGCGCCGCCGTGCCCGCGTGCACCGAGATGAGGTTGTCCATCCTCGGGCCCGCCAGCAGCTCCTCGTCGCGGCCCAGGTACGCGGGCGGCTCGATCGAGTGGACCATCAGGTCCCAGCCGGTGACCTCGTCCTCGGCCAGGCCCGCCTCCTGCTCCAGGAAGCGGATCAGGTCGCCCTCGGCGACGTCGCCCAGGCCCCAGATCGGCTGGAGGTGCTTCTGGCGGTCCAGCTTGAGCCCGTCGTTGGCCGACCGGTCCAGGTGGATGGCCAGCTGTGGGACGCGCAGCAGGGCGCGGTCCACGTTGACCAGGACGTGCGAGCCGTCGCGCAGGGTGAGGCGGCCCGCGAGGCCCAGGTCGCGGTCGAGCCAGGTGTTCAGGAGCGTCCCGCCGTAGACCTCCACCGCGACCTGGCGCCAGCCGAAGGCGCCGGTGTCCGGCAGCGGCTTGACCCGCAGGTTCGGCGAGTCGGTGTGGGCGCCGACGATCCGGAACGGGGTGTGCGCCGCCGCGCCCTCCGGCACGAACCAGGCGATGATCGCCCCGCCGCGCAGCACGAACTTCCCGCCCGTCGACCCGTCCCACGCGTCCGTCTCCCGCACCTGCTGGAAGCCGGCCTTCTCCAGCCGCGCGGCCGCGTTCGCCACCGCGTGGTACGGCGAGGGGCTCGCCGCGAGGAAGGACATCAGATCGTCGGTGTGTCCGCGGTCGAAGCGGGAGGGTGTGCTCATGCGTTCACCTTAACCAGGGGGTCCGACAGACAAGGGCCCGCTCCCCGGGCGGGAAGCGGGCCCTTGGTCCGGCGGCCTGGAAGGAGGCCGCCACAGGCTCGTGGACGAGCGGGAGCGTCGGCTAGAACGCGGCCTCGTCGAGCTCCATCAGGGAGTTGTCGACGGTCTCGGCCAGCGCGCGGGCGGTGCCGACGCCCGGCAGGACGTTCGCGGCGAAGAACTTCGCGGCGGCGATCTTGCCGGTGTAGAACGCGACGTCCTTGGGGGAGGCGGTCGGCAGCTTCTCGGCGGCGACGGCCGCGCTCTTGAGGAGCAGGTAGCCGACGACGACGTCACCGGAGGCCATCAGCAGGCGGGTGGTGTTGAGGCCCACCTTGTAGATGTTCTTGACGTCCTCACCGGTGGCGGTCAGGTCGGTGATCATCGTGCCGACGATCGCCTCCAGGTCCACCGTGGCCTTGGCCAGCGAGTCGAGCGCGCCGCCCAGCTCCTCGTGGCCCGACTGCTCGGCGAGGAACTTCTTGATCTCCTCGGAGAGGAGGTTGAGCGAGGCGCCCTGGTCGCGGACGATCTTCCGGAAGAAGAAGTCCTGGCCCTGGATCGCGGTGGTGCCCTCGTAGAGGGTGTCGATCTTGGCGTCGCGGATGTACTGCTCGATCGGGTACTCCTGGAGGTACCCGGAGCCGCCGAAGGTCTGGAGCGACTCGTGCGAGAGCTTCTCGTACGACTTCTCCGAGCCGTAGCCCTTCACGATCGGCAGGAGGAGGTCGTTGAGGCCGACGAGCGCCTTCGCGTCCTCGCCCGCTGCCTCCTTGACCTGGATCGCGTCCTGGACGGCGGCGGTGTAGAGGACGAGGGAGCGCATGCCCTCGGCGTACGCCTTCTGCGTCATCAGGGAGCGGCGCACGTCCGGGTGGTGGGTGATCGTCACCTTGGGCGCGGTCTTGTCCATGAACTGCGAGAGGTCGCTGCCCTGGACGCGCTCCTTGGCGTACTCCAGAGCGTTGAGGTAGCCCGTGGAGAGCGTCGCGATGGCCTTCGTGCCGACCATCATGCGGGCGAACTCGATGATCATGAACATCTGGCGGATGCCGTCGTGCTTGTCGCCGATCAGCCAGCCCTTGGCGGGGTGCTTGTCGCCGAAGGTCATCTCGCACGTGTTGGACGCCTTGAGGCCCATCTTGTGCTCGACGTTCGTCGCGTACACGCCGTTGCGCTCGCCCAGCTCGCCGGTCTCCCAGTCGAAGTGGAACTTCGGGACCAGGAAGAGGGAGAGGCCCTTGGTGCCGGGGCCGTGGCCCTCGGGGCGGGCGAGGACGTAGTGGAGGATGTTCTCCTCCATGTCGTGCTCACCGGAGGTGATGAAGCGCTTCACGCCCTCGATGTGCCACGAGCCGTCGGGCTGCTCGACGGCCTTGGTGCGGCCGGCGCCCACGTCCGAGCCGGCGTCCGGCTCGGTGAGGACCATGGTGGAGCCCCAGCGCTTCTCGACGGCGATCTCGGCGATCTTCTTCTGCGCCTCGTTGCCCTCCTCGAAGAGGATGCCCGCGAAGGCCGGGCCCGAGGAGTACATCCAGACGGCCGGGTTCGCGCCGAGCAGCAGCTCCGCGTACGCCCAGATGAGGGAGCGGGGGGAAACGGTTCCGCCGATCTCCTCCGGCAGGCCCAGACGCCAGTACTCGCTGTCCATGAAGGCCTTGTAGGACTTCTTGAAGGAGGCCGGGACGGGCGCGGTGTTGGTCTCCGGGTCGAACACCGGCGGGTTGCGGTCGGCGTCGGCGAAGGAGTCGGCCAGCTCGTTCTCGGCGAGACGCGCGATCTCGTCGAGGATGGTCTTGGCGGTGTCGACGTCCATCTCGGCGAACGGGCCGGTGCCGTACAGCTTGTCGCGCCCGAGGACCTCGAAGAGGTTGAACTCGATGTCGCGGAGATTCGACTTGTAGTGCCCCATGGCGACGGCTCCGTAAGCAGATCGGTTACATCTCTACCAGCAAGTAGCTACGATGATGCTACCCGTCGGTAATAAGACGCAACCCCTCTGGGCCCATATGTGGCGCACTACTCTTGCGCCCATGTACGGCTACGACCAGAACCAGGGTGCTCAAGCGCAGTACTCCCAGCCGCAGCCCTCCTACGGGGAGCAGCCGCTGTACCCCGAGCCGTCACCGCCCTCGCTCGCGGACGCGGTGCGGGCGTTCACCACGGGCTCGCTCTCGGCCGAGGACTTCCAGCAGATCTTCGCGGGCTCGAAGGTGTACTGCCCGCGCGGCGACAACCCCGGGTTCCTGGCGCTGCACAACACGCAGCAGCCGGTCATCCCGATGTTCACCTCGCTGAAGGAGCTGCGCCGGTACGCGGGCAAGGAGTCCAAGTACTTCGTGATCACCGGCGCCGAGGTGATCGACCTGCTGCCGACCGGGTACGGCTTCGTCCTGGACATGGAGGGGGACCACCGGATGGTGTTCGACGCGAAGGCGGTCGAGCAGATGGTGGACTTCGCCATGCGGCGGATGTACGGCTGAGGCGGCTGGGGCGCGTCGTGCGTCCGGTGTGCGGCTGAGGCGGCTTCGGCCGTCCTTTCGCGGGGGCGAGTGCCCCCGGACCCCTCTGTGAGACCCCTCGGGAATCGGTGCGCCTTGCCGACTGTTCACCATTCAACTACTTTGGATGCTGAGCATCCCCCCGAGGAGGGCCGTCCCATGCCTGCTGTGACCGTCGAAAACCCGCTCACCCTGCCGCGCGTGGCCGCGCCGGAGGGTGCGGTGCCGCGTCCCGTGCTCGCCGTGAGCACGGCGCCGGCCGGATTCGAGGGGGAGGGGTTCCCGGTGCGGCGCGCGTTCGCCGGGATCAACTACCAGTACCTGGACCCGTTCATCATGATGGACCAGATGGGTGAGGTGGAGTACGCGCCGGGCGAGCCCAAGGGCACCCCGTGGCACCCGCACCGGGGCTTCGAGACGGTCACCTACCTGATCGACGGCACCTTCGTGCACCAGGACAGCAACGGTGGCGGCGGCACGATCATGAACGGCGACACCCAGTGGATGACGGCCGGGTCCGGTCTGCTCCACATCGAGGCGCCGCCGGAGTCGCTGGTCACCTCGGGCGGCCTCTTCCACGGCCTCCAGCTGTGGGTGAACCTCCCCGCCGCCGACAAGATGATGGACCCGCGCTACCAGGACATCCGGGGCGGCCAGGTCCAGCTGCTGACCTCGCCGGACGGGGGCGCGCTGCTGCGGGTGATCGCGGGGGAGCTGGACGGCCACGAGGGGCCGGGGATCACGCACACCCCGATCACGATGATCCACGCGACGGTACGGCCGGGCGCGGAGGTCACGCTGCCGTGGCGGGCGGACTTCAACGGGCTGGCGTACGTGCTGGCCGGGCGCGGTTCCGTGGGGGCCGGGCGCCGGCCCGTGGCGATGGGGCAGACCGCCGTGTTCGGCGACGGGGGGTCGTTGACGGTACGGGCGGACGAGCGGCAGGACGGGCACACGCCCGACCTGGAGGTCGTGCTGCTGGGCGGGCGGCCCATCCGTGAGCCGATGGCGCATTACGGGCCGTTCGTGATGAACACGCGGGATGAGCTTCAGCAGGCGTTCGAGGACTTCCAGAAGGGGAGGCTGGGGACGGTGCCGGCGGTTCACGGGATGTGACCCCCCCGGGCCCCGGGTGCCTGCCCCGTCGTTCTCCGTCTGCGGGACGGTGGGTGGTTGCTCGCGCAGTTCCCCGCGCCCCTTGGGGGTCCGTGTTTGGCTGCGGGTCGGTGGGTGGCTGGTCGCGCAGTTCCCCGCGCCCCTTGGGGGTTCGTGTTTGGCTGCGGGTCGGTGGGTGGCTGGTCGCGCAGTTCCCCGCGCCCCTGGAAGTCTGTGGCTGAGCTTCGTTTCCCGGCTGACGGAGTCCCCCTGAGGGGCGCGGGGAACTGCGCGCCCAGCCCGCACGGACCTGCAGACGCATACGGGCCCCCAAGGGGCGCGGGGAACTGCGCGCCTAGCCCCCACGGAGCCGCAGACGCACACCGGCGGAGGCATCTTTAGGGGCGCGGGGAACTGCGCGACCAGCCCCCCCACCGCCCCGCAGACGAACACCCGGCCGGGGCCGCCCCCCGTAAGGCCCCCCAGGCGGGTGTACAGCGGGCGCGGAGTGGGGGTGGGGCGTGGTGGCGTGGAGGGGTGACGTATGGCAAGCCCCTCCTCCCCGAGTCCGCGCGGCGTCTCGCCGCGTGGTGTGTCGTCGTGCTGCTCGTCACCGGGGTCGCCGCCGTCGCCGTCTGGCTCTGCGTGGTGTTCAAGACCGCCGTCACCCCCGTCCTGCTCGCCCTGCTGGGCACGGCCCTGCTCGGGCCCGTCTTCCGGCAGCTGCTGAAGCTGCGGATGCGGCGCTCGCTCGCGGCGGGGCTCACCTGTGTCGCGCTCGTGGCGGTGGTCGGCGGCGCCGGATACGTCGTCGTCAGCGCCCTCATCGACACCGGGGACCAGATCATCGCGTCGCTGCGGCAGGCCGGGCGGTGGCTGGCCGACCACTTCGGGATCGCCGGCGGCGACGGCGTCTCCAGCCTCGCCGACAACGCCAAACCGCTGCTCGGCAAGTTCGGCGCCACCGCCGCCTCGGGGCTGCTCACCGGGCTCAGCGTCGTCGGCTCGCTCATCGCGACCGGTGTGCTGTCGCTGCTGCTGACGTTCTTCTTCCTGAAGGACTCCGACCGGGCCGTCCACCTGGCCCACTCCCTCGCCCCGCGCGGCACCGGGCCGGTCGTGGAGGCCATGGCCCGGCGGGCCTTCGAGGCCGTCGAGGGGTTCATGCGGGGCACCACGATCATCGCCCTCATCGACGCCCTGTGCATCACCGTCGGGCTGCTCGTCCTGCGCGTGCCCGGCGCGGTGGGTCTGGGCGCCCTGGTCTTCATCGGCGCGTACATCCCCTACCTCGGCGCCTTCGTCTCCGGGGCCGTCGCCGTCCTGGTGGCGCTCGCCGACCGGGGGTTCGGGACCGCGCTGTGGACGCTCGGGGTCGTCCTGGCCGTACAGCAGCTGGAGGGGCACATCCTCCAGCCGGTGATCCAGAGCCGGACCGTGCAGATGCACCCGGCCATGGTCATGATCGCCATCACGGCGGGGGCGAGCGTCGCCGGGCTGCTCGGGATGCTGCTCGCCGTGCCCGTCGCGGCCGCCGCGTTCGGCGTCCTCGGCGAACTGCGCGGGCGTTACGCCGAAGGGGAGTCCCCGTCGGGCCCCTCGTAGAGCTCGAACCAGATCGACTTGCCCTCGCCCCGGGGGTCCACCCCCCACCGGTCCGCCAGCATCTCCATCAGCACCAGGCCCCGCCCGCTGGACGCCATCTCGCCGGGGCGGCGCTTGTGCGGCAGGTCGTCGCTGGTGTCGGCCACCTCCACGCGCAGACAGCGGGACCCGGGCGTGCCGGTGGCCTCCGCGACCAGGAGCGCGTCGCCGTCCGTGTGGACCAGGACGTTGGTGACCATCTCGGAGACCATCAGGACGGCCGAGTCGACCTGCTCGTCGTCGGCCCAGTCGTGCAGCAGCTCGCGCAGCTGGCGGCGGACCCCGGCGATCCGGTGCGGCTCGGCCTGGGCGACGGTCACGGCGGTGCGGCGGGCCGGGACCGGCCGGGTGGCGGGGTCCGTACCGCAGCCGCACACGTCGCTGTTGCGGCACAGCAGCAGCACCGCGATGTCGTCCTCGCGGCGGTCGGCCAGCGGCCCCACCGTGTGGTGCGAGGGCGGCCCGTGCACCGCCTGGACCAGCGCGTCCGCCAGCTTCTCCAGGCCGTCTCCGGTGTCCTCCTCCAGGACCGGCCGCAGCCGGGTCCAGCCCGAGGCCATGTCGTGGCCGCCGGTCTCGATCAGCCCGTCCGTGCAGAGCATCATCGTCTCGCCCGGCTCCAGGACGAGCCGGGTGGTCGGGTAGTCCGAGTCCGCCTCGATGCCCAGGGGCAGCCCGCCCGAGGTCTGGCGGATCAGCGCGGTGCCCTCGGCCGTACGGATGACGGGGTCGGGGTGGCCGGCCCGGGCGATGTCGAGGGTGCCGGTGCCGGGGTCGACCTCGATGTAGAGGCAGGTCGCGAAGCGCGGGTGCTCGTCGCCCGCCTCGTAGGACTCCCCGTACGACTCGGTGATCCCGTAGAGGAAGCGCGAGGCGCGCGAGAGGACCGCGTCGGGGCGGTGGCCCTCGCTCGCGTACGCCCGCAGCGCGATGCGCAGCTGCCCCATCAGCCCCGCGGCCCGTACGTCATGGCCCTGGACGTCCCCGATGACCAGGGCGAACCGGCCGGACGGCAGCGGGATCATGTCGTACCAGTCGCCGCCCACCTGGAGTCCGCCACCGGTCGGCACATAGCGCGCGGCGACCGTCATGCCCGGGATCTCGGGGCCCAGCGTCGGCATCATCGAGCGCTGGAGGCCGAGGGAGAGCTCGCGCTCGGACTCGGCCTCGCCCGCCCGCGCCAGGGCCTGGGCGAGCATCCGGGCCACCGTGGTGAGCACCGACCGCTCGTCGGGCGTGAACGCCACGGCGTGCTTGAAGGCCGCCATCCAGGTGCCCATGGTCTTCCCGGCCACGATCAGCGGCAGGAACGCCCAGGACCGGCGGTCGAAGCGCCGGGCCAGCGGCCAGGTGGCCGGATAGCGGCGGCGGTACTCCTCGGGGCTGGAGAGGTAGATGGCGCGTCCGGTCCGTACGACGTCCGCCGCCGGGTAGTCCGTGTCCAGCGGCATGTCCGCGAAGGGGCCGTCGTCGCCGGGGTTGTGCCCGTGGTGGCCGATGATCGACAGGCGGTCCCCGGCGACCCCGAAGACGGCGAGGCCGTCGGGCGAGAAGCCCGGCATGGACAGCGAGGCCGCCACCCGCAGCACCTCGGCCGTGGAGCGGGCCTCGGCCAGCGCCCGGCCCGCGTCCAGCAGGAACGCCTCCCGCGAGCGGCGCCAGTCGCCGGTGATGGGGGTGTGCGCGGCGATGGACGGCTGCGGCTCCGCGACCTCCTGGAGGGTGCCGACCAGGACGTAGTCCACGCCGTCGGCCGTCTCCTTGCGCAGCGGCTTGGAGCGGCTGCGCACGGTCCGCAGCACCCGCCCGCTCTCGTCCATGATCCGCATCCGGGCCTCGGCGAGGGTGCCCTCCGCGACGGCCAGCGCCACGATCTGGTCGACCTCGTTCCAGTCGACCGGGTGGAAGCGGGAGCGCACGGCGGCCTCGCTGAGCGCCACCCGCTCGGGGGGCAGGCCGAGGAGGCGGGCGGCCTCGGCGTCGAGCGTGACCGTTCCGGACGCGTTGTCCCAGCGCCACAGCCCGGTGGCGATCGCAGCCAGGACGTCCTCGGTGCGCATGATCCCCACTCTAGGCAGCCCGTTTTGTACCGGCGAGAGCTGCTGGGCCCGGCCGGTAACCTGGAGGGACTGTTTCCCGCCTGTCACGCGAAGAACTGGATGAAGAAATGCATCGGTACAGGTCCCACACCTGCGGCGAGCTCCGCGCCTCCGACGTCGGCGCCGACGTCCGGCTGAGCGGCTGGCTGCACAATCGCCGAGACCTGGGCGGCATCCTCTTCATCGATCTGCGCGACCACTACGGCATCACCCAGCTGGTCGCCCGCCCGGGCACGCCCGGCGCGGAGGTCCTGGACAAGCTCTCCAAGGAGACGGTCGTCCGGATCGACGGCAAGGTCGTCTCGCGCGGCGCGGAGAACGTGAACGCGGACCTGCCGACCGGCGAGATCGAGATCGAGGTCGGCGAGGTCGAGGTGCTCGGCGCGGCCGGCCCGCTGCCGTTCACGATCAACGCCGAGGACGGCGTCAACGAGGAGCGGCGCCTGGAGTACCGCTTCCTCGACCTGCGCCGCGAGCGCATGCACCGCAACATCATGCTGCGCTCGGCCGTCATCTCGGCGATGCGCCACAAGATGACCGCGCTCGGCTTCAACGAGATGGCGACCCCGATCCTCGCCGCGACCTCCCCCGAGGGCGCCCGCGACTTCGTCGTCCCCTCCCGGCTGAACCCCGGCAAGTTCTACGCGCTGCCGCAGGCCCCGCAGCAGTTCAAGCAGCTGCTGATGATCTCGGGCTTCGACCGCTACTTCCAGATCGCGCCCTGCTTCCGCGACGAGGACGCCCGCGCGGACCGCTCGCCGGGCGAGTTCTACCAGCTCGACGTCGAGATGAGCTTCGTCGAGCAGGAGGACGTCTTCCAGCCGATCGAGAAGCTCATGACCGAGCTGTTCGAGGAGTTCGGCGGCGGCCGCCACGTCACCTCGCCGTTCCCGCGCATCCCGTTCCGCGAGTCGATGCTGAAGTACGGCAACGACAAGCCGGACCTGCGCGCCCAGCTGGAGCTCGTCGACATCACCGACGTCTTCGCCGGATCGGAGTTCAAGGCGTTCGCGGGCAAGCACGTGCGCGCGCTGCCGGTGCCGGACGTCGCAGGCCAGTCCCGCAAGTTCTTCGACGGCCTCGGTGAGTACGCGGTGGAGCACGGCGCCAAGGGCCTGGCCTGGATCCGCGTCGGCGAGGACGGCACCTTCGCGGGCCCGATCGCCAAGTTCCTCACCGAGGAGAACGTCAAGGTCCTCACCGAGCGCCTCGGCCTCGCCGCCGGGCACGCCGTCTTCTTCGGCGCGGGCGAGTACGACGAGGTCTCCAAGATCATGGGCGCGGTCCGCGTCGAGGCCGCCAAGCGCGCCGGCCACTTCGAGGAGGGCGTCTTCCGGTTCTGCTGGATCGTCGACTTCCCGATGTACGAGAAGGACGAGGAGACCGGCAAGATCGACTTCTCGCACAACCCCTTCTCCATGCCGCAGGGCGGTCTGGAGGCCCTTCAGACCCAGGACCCGCTGGACGTGCTGGGCTGGCAGTACGACATCGTCTGCAACGGCATCGAGCTGTCCTCGGGCGCGATCCGGAACCACGAGCCCGAGATCATGTTCAAGGCCTTCGAGGTCGCCGGGTACGACCGGGAGACCGTGGAGCGCGAGTTCGGCGGCATGCTCAAGGCGTTCCGCCTCGGCGCCCCGCCGCACGGCGGCATCGCCCCGGGCGTGGACCGCATCGTGATGCTCCTCGCCGACGAGCCCAACATCCGCGAGACCATCGCGTTCCCGCTCAACGGCAACGCGCAGGACCTCATGATGGGCGCGCCCACCGAGCTGGACGAGACGCGGCTGCGCGAGCTGAACATCCAGCTGCGCAAGCCGGTCGCGCCCAAGAACGCCGACAAGTAGCCGACAAGTAGCGGACAGCAGCCGCCGGAGCAGCCGTTTCCCCGGGCTGCTCCCCGGGCCGCCCCGTACGGCGACGGGCCCGGATCCCCCGCGGATCCGGGCCCGGGTCAGTCGTCGGCCGGGTCCACCGGGTCCGGCGCCGGCGGCCCGTGCGGACGCCTGGCGCTCTGCCGGTTCGCCTCGCGGACCTTGGCCAGCAGCTCCTCGCGGCGGCGCTCCTCCTCCGCCTGCGGCTGGTCGGTACTCCTCGTCACTGCGCGCACCCCCTCCGTACGTCACCCATGTGCGCAGCGTGCGCGCGCGGGACGCGGCCCGCAACCCGGGCAGGACACGCGAAAGGCCCGGAACCGCACGGCTCCCCCGCTCCGGAGAGCGGGGAAGCCGGGTTCCGGGCCTTCACGCACGCGTTACGCGGGCTTCTCCTCCAGACGCGGGAACAGCACCGCGCCCTTCGTCACCGTCGCCCCGGCCGGCAGCAGGCCCCAGGTGCCGACGTCCCCCATCCGCTGGTCGGCCAGCGCGCCCAGACCGGCCGCCTCGGCGCCCAGCGACTCCCACAGCTTCTGCGAGGTGTCGGGCATGACCGGGTTCAGCAGGACCGCGACCGCGCGCAGCGCCTCGGCGGCGGTGTAGAGGATGGTCGCCAGGCGCGCCCGGCCCTCCTCCGACTCGTCCTTGGCCACCTTCCACGGCTCCTGCTCCGTGATGTAGCCGTTGACCTGCTTCACGAAGTCGAAGACGGCCAGGATGCCGCCCTGGAAGTCCAGCTCCTCGCCGATCTTCCGGTCCGCCTCGGCCACGGCCTTCGCCAGGCCGTCGGCGATCGCCCGCTCGGCGTCGCCGGCGGCCGTCGCCGCGGGCAGCGCGCCCCCGAAGTACTTGCCGACCATGGCCGCCACGCGCGAGGCGAGGTTGCCGTAGTCGTTGGCGAGCTCCGAGGTGTACCGGGCGGTGAAGTCCTCCCAGGAGAACGAGCCGTCCTGGCCGAAGGCGATCGCGCGCAGGAAGTACCAGCGGTAGGCGTCCACACCGAAGTGCGAGGTCAGGTCCTGCGGCTTGATGCCGGTGAGGCTCGACTTGGACATCTTCTCGCCGCCGACCATCAGCCAGCCGTGCCCGAAGACCTGGCCGGGCACGGGCAGGCCGTTGGCCATCAGCATCGCGGGCCAGATGACCGCGTGGAAGCGGAGGATGTCCTTTCCGACCAGGTGCACGTTGGCCGGGAAGGTCTGCTCGAACTTCTCCTGGTTGGCGCCGTAGCCGACGGCCGTGGCGTAGTTCAGGAGCGCGTCGACCCACACGTAGATGACGTGCTTGTCGTCCCAAGGGATCGGGACGCCCCAGTCGAAGGCCGACCGGGAGATCGACAGGTCCTGGAGGCCCTGCTTCACGAAGTTCAGGACCTCGTTGCGGGCCGACTCGGGCTGGATGAAGCCCGGGTTCGCCTCGTAGAACTCCAGGAGCTTCGGGCCGTACTCGGACAGCTTGAAGAAGTAGTTCTCCTCCTTGAGGATCTCCACCGGCTTCTTGTGGACGGGGCACAGCTTGGTGCCGTCCTCGGCCTCGATGAGGTCCCCGGGGAGCTTGTACTCCTCGCAGCCCACGCAGTACGGGCCCTCGTAGCCGCCCTTGTAGATCTCGCCCTTGTCGTACAGGTCCTGCACGAACTCCTGCACCCGGTCGGTGTGCCGCTTCTCCGTCGTCCGGATGAAGTCGTCGTTCGCGATCTCCAGGTGCTCCCAGAGGGGCTTCCAGGCCTCCTCGACGAGCTTGTCGCACCACTCCTGCGGGGTGACCCCGTTCGCGTCGGCCGTGCGCATGATCTTCTGACCGTGCTCGTCCGTGCCGGTGAGGTACCACACCTTCTCGCCGCGCTGACGGTGCCAGCGCGTGAGCACGTCGCCTGCGACGGTCGTGTAGGCGTGGCCCAGGTGAGGAGCGTCGTTGACGTAGTAGATGGGGGTCGATACGTAGAAGGACTTCACGTCGTTCGCCCCCTGCTTCTCGGATCCAGTGGCCGCCATGGTCGAAATCCTAACGGCCGCGGGGAGATCCACTCACCCGCGTAAACGCGCGGGGCGCGGGGGACCGGGGCGCGGGGGACCGTGCGACCGGTCCTCCCGCGCTCCCGGGCCGCGGGGGATCAGTCCCGCTGGGCGAACCCGGCGAGGAGGCCCTGGTAGAACGCGGAGTCGGGCACGTCACTGGGCGCGGGCCCCGCGTGCAGGAACGCGGCGTTGGGAGCGTCCAGCTTCCGCAGGAAGTCGAACGCCTTGCTGTCGTCCTCGCCGAACGCCACGAACTGCCAGAACAGGTCCTTGCCGGCCGCGTCGGCGAGCGCCTCCCGGGCGGCCACCTTGGCGTCCGGGGCGCCGTCGGTCTGGAAGACCACCAGCGCGGGGCCGTCGCCGCGGCTCTTCTCGTAGTGCTCCACGACCGCCTCGACGGCGCACTGGTAGCTGGTGCGCCCCATGTGCCCGAGCGCGGCGTGCGTCTCGTCGATGACGCCCTCGTACGAGGTGAGGGAGAGGTCGGCGGTGCCGTCGAGCTCGGTCGAGAAGAACACGGTGTGGACGGCGGCGTCCTCGTCGAGGTGCGCGGCGAGCGCGAGCACCCGCTCGGCGAGGTGCTGGGCGCTGCCGTCCTTGTAGTACGGCCGCATCGACCCGGACCGGTCCAGCACGAGGTACACCGCGGCCCGCGCGCCGTTCAGCCCGGCCTTGCGCAGCTGGGCCCCGGCGGCCTTGTAGTGGTCGACGAGACCGGGGGCGCGGGACTTGAGCCGGGGGAGGGTGACGGCGGGGGACGCCTTGGCGGGGGATGCCTCGGGGGCGTCCTTGGTGTCGGCGCCGGCGCCGGCCTTGGCGTTGGCGGGCTCGGGGTCGTCCTTCGCCTTGGGCTTGGCGTTCACTGGCTCGGGCTTGCCCTTGGCCTTGGCCTGTACGGCTTCCGGTTCGGGGGCGGGCTCGGGCTCGGCGGCCTTGGGCTCCGGCTTCGGCTCGGGCTCGACGGCCTCGGGCTCCGGCTTCGGCTCGGCGGCCTCGGGCCCGGACTCCGCCTTCGGCTCGGCGGCCTTGGGCTCGGACTCCGCCTTCGGCTTCGGCTTGGGCTCGACGGCCTTCGTCTCTGGCTCGGGCTCCGGCTTGGCCTTCGGCTTCGACTTCGGCACGACGACTTCGGCCTCCGCCTCATCCTGCGCCTCGGCCTTGGGCGGTTGCGGCTTCGGCTCGGCCTCCGTGGTCTTCTCCGCCCGCGGGGACTCCGCGCGCGGCTGCGGGACCTCGGAGGCGGCGGGCTCCGGCTTCGGCTCCGCCTTCGACTCCGGGTCCGCCTTCGCCTTCGGCTTCGGCTTCGACTCCGGGGTCGGAGCCGGGGCCGGTGCCGACTGCTCGGCCGGGGACGCGTCCTCCACGGGTCGCGTCGGCGCCGGGACGGCGGCCCGCGGCGTCGCGTCGAACGCCGCCGCGACCAGTTCCTCCGCGGGGGACAGGTCGCGCCGGGCGGGCGCCGGGACGGTCGGGGTGGGGTTCGTGGACGCGGCCGGTGCCGACTCCTCGGCGGGGGCCGGTACGGCCGCCGCGGCCGGGGCCGACTCCTCCGCCGGAGCCGCCGTCAGGTCGGCGCTCTCCGCGTCGCGATCGCGTCCGAACACTTTGCGCAGCAAGCTCCGAATGCCCATGGGCGAGGCCTTTCGCATGAGTTGGGTGCGATGTGCGGTGCAGGGTGGTGCAGGGCGTTGCGTACCCACGCCGCGTGAGCGGGAGCACGAGCGTGGACACGTAAGGTTAGCGATCCGATCCGGTCAACCTCGGCAGGGGGCGGACGACGCCGTACCGCTTACGCCCCGGACGGATCCGTCACCGATCGGTCTGCTGCCCCGGATCGCCCGGGTACACGCGGGGTCCGCGCCGCGCCGGGCACCGTCAGGGACGCAGGGCCAGCGGGCCCGACAGCCAGGTGCGGTACGGGGCGGACTGCCGCGCCGCCTCCCAGTACGCCGCGTCCAGCGCCGAGTGCACCGTCCCGTACACCCCCGACTCGTACGCCCCGGCCCGCGCCGCCAGCAGCAGCCGCACCGCCAGCGGGTCCCCCCGCAGCGGGCGGATCGCCATGTCCGCGCGGGGCCGGGACGTGGGCTGACAGGGCGTGACGACCTCGCCGGACGCCACCAGGGACGCCGCCGTCAGGTAATCGCCGTGCAGCACACGGGGGTTGAGGCCCGCCTCCGCGAACACGCGCCGCAGCCCGTCCCATTCCCCGTCCACACTGGGATCCACCATCCAGCGGTCCCCCGCCAGATCGGCGAGGTCCACCACGTCCTCCTCGGCCGCCGGATGGTCGGCCGCCAGGGAGATGAACTGCGGTTCGCGCTCGACGAGCACCCGCACGTCGAGTCCCTCGGGCACCCGCAGCGGGCACCCCTCCACCTGGTGGACGAAGGCCACGTCGAGCTCGCCCGCCGCGACCAGGTTCAGCAACGCGTGGGCGGAGACGTCGACATGGAGCTGCGTCTCCGTGCCGGGCAGCCGCTCGCGCAGCCGCCGCAGCCACCCCGGAATGGCCCGGCTGGCGGTGGACCCGATCCGCAGCCGAGGCCGCCCGTCCACGCCGTCGACGGCCGCGCGCACCTCCGTGAGCAGCGCGTCCATCCCCGCGAGCAGCGGCCGGGCGCGGCTGAGGACGGTCCGGCCCAGCGGTGTCGGGCGGCAGCCGGTGCGCTCCCGGGAGAAGAGCAGGCCGCCCAGTGAGTGCTCGATCCGCCGGAGCTGGGTGGTCAGGGCCGGCTGGCTGGTTCCGAGCTGCCGCGCGGCCCTGTGCAGACTGCCGGTGTCGGCGATCGCGCACAGCGCGCGGAGATGCCTCACGTCGAGCTCCATGGCCCGAGCGTAAAGCGCTTGTCATGTCCCGCACTAGACGGCCGAATCCGGGCGGATAACGCGGGGTTATCGCCGGTTGTCATCATCCCCGGGCACATCCGGCTCCCCGACACTCGCCCTTGCCCCCGGCAACCCACCGGGGACACCCCCACGAATGAACGAGCAGGAGCCCCCCATGAGACACCAGAGGACTGTCGTCCTGTCCGCCGCCCTGGGTCTGGCGCTCGCCGGCCTGGGCGCGATCCCCGCCACGGCCGCCGCCCCCTCCGCCGCTTCCCTGTCTTCCTCTTCGTCGTCCTCTTCCGCGTACGTGCACGGCGCGTCGTACGCCGGGTCCGCCAAGGAGGCGGCCAACAACAAGGCGTTCTACGACGCCGTGATGAAGTCCGTGGCCAAGAAGCGGGCCGCCAACCCGCTGGCGGCCTCCGTCACCGTCTACTACAGCACCCGTAACGCGCCGAGCTTCCGTTCCCAGATATCGCAGTCCGCGCAGATCTGGAACTCCTCGGTGCAGAACGTCCGCCTCGCCGAGTCGTCGTCCGGCGCGGACTTCTCGTACTACGAGGGCAACGACCCGCAGGGCTCGTACGCGTCCACGGACGGGCACGGCGGCGGGTACATCTTCCTGGACTACCAGCAGAACCAGCAGTACTACTCGGTCCGTGTGGTCGCCCACGAGACCGGCCACGTCCTCGGGCTGCCGGACCACTACTCGGGTCCGTGCAGCGAGCTGATGTCCGGCGGCGGGCCGGGCACGTCGTGCCGGAACGCGTACCCGAACAGCACGGAGCGCTCGCGCGTGAACAGCCTGTGGCGCAACGGGCTGGCGTCGGCGTTCAAGCCGGCGGCGTAGCTCCTGGCCCGGCATGCGGCCGGCTGCCCGACGGGTCCGCTCCGCCCCGGTTGTCGTACCCCTCTGGCAGCATGGCCGCATGCCGAGTGTCTCTCCCCGCCGTTCGTGTCCGTCGTGCGGCCGTGCCGTGGCTGTGGTGGCGGGGCGGTATGTGCGCCATGATCCGCGGGCGCGGGTGGCGGGTGGGGGCGAGCTGACGCTGTGCCCCGGCTCGAAGCGCCCGGCCCCTCCGGGCCTGGGCCAGCCGACCCTGGACGGCTACGAGGTGGCCCCGTTCCCGGGGCAGTTGCCGCTGTTCTGAGGGGGGACCCTGCGGGGCGGCTGTGGGTAACGGGTTGCCGGACCGCGCAGTTCCCCGCGCCCCTTTTGCGCCCGGCCTTCGTCTGCGGACCGGTGGAGGCGCACCCGCGCAGTTCCCCGCGCCCCTGAAGGGCCGGGCCGTCGTGTGTCTGCGGGTCGTGGTGGGTTGCTCGCGCAGTTCCCCGCGCCCCTGGGGGTCTGTGGCCGAGCCGAGTTCACCGGCTCAGGGTGGACTACCTAGGGGCGCGGGGAACTGCGCGACCAGCCGTCCACGGTCTGCAGGCGAAGAGTAGGGGGTCTGTGGCCGAGCCGCGTTCACCGGTTCAGGTGGACTACCTGGGGGCGCGGGGAACTGCGCGACCGGCCATCCACGGTCCGCAGGTGAAGAACAAGCACCCGGGGCCGAGCCAGGATTCGCCGCTCAGGCGGACTACCCAGGGGCGCGGGGAACTGCGCGGTCAGCCCCTACTCGTCCGCAGACGAAGGCCGGGCACCAAGAGCGGCGCGGGGAACTGCGCGGCCAGCCCCCCACCGGGCCGCAGGCGAAGGGCGCACCCCGAGCGGTGCCCTCACTCCCGTGTGTAGAACACATAGAACGCCGCCAACCCCATCCCCGCCCCCAGCACCGCCCCCATCCCCGCCGCCCCCAGCACACTCTCGCCCGACTGGGCATACAGGAACCCCGTCCCCGCGCCGAACAGCGTTCCGAACGCCAGCGCCCGGAGTTCGCGGGGCAGGCGGCCCTGGATCAGCAGAAGGCCGAGGCCCAGGGCCGCGATCACCGCCCCGGACACCAGGCCCAGCGCGATGTTCCCGCCCGTCACCTCCCCGCCCCTGCGGCTGATGGACGCGGCCCAGAAGCCGTAGAAGACGCCGGTCACGAGCGGCAGGGCGGTCAGGGCCGGCGGCAGGCCGAGCCGGGACGGCCTGCCGGTGGCGCGGCTCGGCCTCGACGTCGGCCGCCTCCTCGGCATCGCTGCGTGTGAGGACATGGCGGGCTCCTTCCCACGGCACCTTCCACAGCACCTTCCACGACACTTCCCCCATACAGCCCACACCCGCGCGCCCCACCCGGCAACCCGGGGTTGGCTGGACCCGTGCGCCCCCACGTCACCGCCGTCGGCCTCGGCATCGCCGCAGGCGGGCTCGGGCTGCGCGCGCTGGTCGCCCTCGGCCGGGTCCTGACCCTCGCCGACCTCCCGCCCCGCGCCGACCCCGGCACGGCGGCGGGCGTGTACGACGCCCTCACCGCCCTCCTGCGCACCACCGCCTGGGCCGCCGTCGCCGCCGGTCTCGCGCTGGCGCTGACGGCGTGGCTCAGCGGTCGCGTACGGCTCAGTGGTCGCGTACGGCCCGGTGGTCGCGTACGGCGAGCTCCGCCAGCCGGCGAAGCGCCGCGTCCAGCACCGGCCGTGGCGGCGACGCCAGACCCACCCTGACCGCGTCCGGCGCCGACCCCGCGCCCACCGCGAACGCGCTCCCGGGCGTCACCGCGACCCCCAGCTCCCGGACGGCCGCCGCCACGAAGGTCTCCGCCCGCCACGGCTCGGGCAGCTCCCACCAGCAGGAGAAGGAGCAGGGGTCCGTACGGACGGAGAAGGCGCCCAGGTGGCGCGCGACCAGCGCCTGCCGCGCCGCCGCCTCCGCCCGCTTCGCCGCCGTCACCGCCTCCACCGTCCCGTCCTCCACCCACCGCACCGCCGCCTCCAGGGCGAACCGGGCCGCCGTCCACGCCCCCGACCGCAGCGCCCGCGCGGCCTCCTCCCCGTACGCCTCGGGCACGCTCAGGAACCCGACCGTCAGGCCCGGCGCCAGCCGCTTGGAGAGGCTGTCGACGAGCAGGGTCCGCTCCGGGGCGTACGCCGCCAGCGGTGCGGGCGTTCCGTCCCCGTCCGCCAGGAACGCCCAGGTCGTGTCCTCGACGGCGGCGAGCCCCGACTCCCGCAGGACCGCCGCCAGTTCCGCCCGCCGCGCCCCGGGCATCGTCAGCGACAGCGGATTGTGGAGCGTCGGCTGGACGTACACCGCGCTCAGCGGCGTCCGCCGGTGCACCGCCTCCAGCGCCGAGGGCAGCATCCCCGACCCGTCCGTCCCGATCGGCACCAGGGTGACCCCCAGCCGCTCCGCCACCGCCTTGACCAGCGGATACGTCAGCTCCTCCACGCCCACCCGGGCCCCGGGCCCGGCCAGTGACGACAGCGCCGCCGCGATCGCCTGACGGCCGTTGCCCGCGAACAGCAGCCGGTCCGGGTCCGGGCGCCAGCCGGGGCGGGCCAGCAGCCGGGCCGCCGCCGCCCGCGCCTCGGGCGTACCGTCCGCCGCCGCCGGGCGGGTCGCTCGAAGGAGCACGTCCGGGCGGGACAGAGCCGTGAGGGCACGGCCCATCAGCTCCGACTGGCCGTCCGCCACGGGGTAGTTGAGCTCCAGGTTCACCGGCGTACGGCCGCTGTCCTCGGCGAGCACCGACCCGGGGTGCGGCGGCGCCGCCCGGACGAACGTGCCGCGCCCGACCTCGCCCACCACCAGGCCCCGCCGCACCAGCTCCCCGTACGCCCGGATCGCGGTGGAGACCGCCACCCGGTGGCGGCGCGCGAACGTCCGCTGGGGCGGCAGCCGGTCGCCCGGCCGCAGCCTTCCGTCGGCTATCGCCGCCGCGACCCCGTCCGCCAGCCGCAGGTAGTCCATCGCACCTCCAGATCCCGCCCGCAGTGCACCGGGAGCAGCAGCAGTGCCCCGGGAGCAGTCTTGCACCGAGACGCCACATTGCACCGAGAGCAAAGATCTTATTGCACCGAGGGGTTGGGCCCGCCTAGCCTCCTGACATGCCCACCACCTACACCGACCGGGGCACGGGCGACGCCCTGCTCCTGGTCCACGGCCATCCCTTCGACCGCACGATGTGGGACCGGCAGACCGAGGAGTTCGCGCGCTCGCACCGGGTCGTCGCCCCCGATCTGCGCGGCTACGGCAGCGCGCCCCGCACCCCCGGCGCGACCACCACCCTCCTCTCCGACTTCGCCGAGGACGTCCTGGCGCTCGCCGACCGGCTCGGCCTCGGGCGCTTCCTCCTCGGCGGGCTCTCCATGGGCGGCCAGATCGTCATGGAGTGCTACCGCCTCTTCCCCGAGCGGATCAGCGGTCTGCTCCTCGCGGACACCTTCCCCGCCGCCGAGACCCCGGCCGGACGCACCGCCCGCCGCGAGGCGGCCGACCGGCTCGTACGCGAGGGCATGAAGCCGTACGCCGACGAGGTCCTGGAGAAGATGGTGGCGCCGTACGCGGACGCGGCGGTCAAGGCGCGGGTGCACCGGATGATGACCGCGACCGACCCTGAGGGGGCTGCCGCCGCGCTGCGCGGGCGCGCCGAGCGGCCCGACTACCGGGAGCTGCTCACCACGGTCACCGTTCCCACCCTGATCGTGGTGGGCCGCGACGACACGTACACCCCGGTCGCCGACGCCGAGGCCATGCACGCGGCGGTCCCCGGGTCCGCCCTGGTGGTCGTGGAGCGGGCGGCCCATCTGCCCAACCTGGAGCGGCCCGAGGAGTTCAACGCGGCCGTGCGCGCCCATCTGACGGGCTGAGCGCACCGCGGACCGCTCCCCGGCGGGGACAGCGGCCCGCGACGCCAGGCTCGGCGACTCCGTCGGCCCCGCGAACCCGTCGGCCCCGCGAACCCGTCGGCCCCGCGAAACCCGTCGGTCCGGCGAACCCGTCGGCCGGGCGGGTCCCTTCGCGGGGCGGGCCGGGTTGCCCGGGGTGCGGGCGGCGCGCTCCTGGGTGAGGATCGGACCGTCCGGAAGCCCGGTTGCAGGGGGGCCTAGCCGAGCAGGAGGCGTCAAGGTATGCGCGCTGTCGCGGTTCAGGCCTTCAGGGCCACGCCGGAGGTCATCCATGTCCCCAAGCCGGAACCCGGCCCGGGCGAAGTGCTGGTGAAGGTCGCGTACGCGGCCCTCAACCCGTTCGACTGGCAGGTCGCGGACGGCCTCCTCGACGGCCGGGCCCCGCACGTCTTCCCCCTGGTCCTCGGCGTCGACTTCGCCGGCCGTGTGGACGTGGTCGGGCCCGGCGAGAACCGGTTCGTGGTGGGCGACGCGGTGTACGGGCAGGCGGCGCGGCCACCGGTGGGGACCGGCACGTACGCGGAGTACGTGACGATGCCGCACGACGCGACCATCGCCGGGGTGCCCGACGGGCTCGCGCTGCGGGCGGCCGCGGCCCTGCCCACGGCCGGGATGACCGCGCTCCAGATCCTGCGCACGGGTATGGCGCTCGAACCGGGCGACTCGATGCTCCTGGTGGGCGCGGCGGGCGGGGTCGGCAGCGCGCTGACCCAGTTGGCGGCGGCGCGGGACATCCGGGTGGTGGCGGTGGTGCGGGGCGCGGAGCGGGAGCGGATGCGGGCGCTGGGCGCGGCCCTGGCGATCGACTCCACCGAGGAGTCGGTGCGCGAGGCGTGCGAACGGGCCGTGCCGGGCGGGGTGGACGCGGTGGTGGACCTGGTGTCGGCGGACGCGGAGGCCTTCGAGGCGTACGCCCGGCTGATGCGTCCGGGCGGCGCGGCCCTGAGCACCCGGGGCGCGGCCCCGTCCGACAGGGGAGTGAACTTCCAGCTCACGGCGTCGGGCGCGCTGCTCGACGCGCTGGCGGCCGCGGCACTGGCGGGTGACGTGCACGTGCCCGTGGAGGCGGAATACCCGTTGGAGAAGGTGGCGGAGGCGATGGAGCGGAACCGGGCGGGCGGGGCGCGGGGGAAGACGCTGTTCGTGCCGTAGACGTGCCGTAGATGTCCGTTTTCTCGGGGTGGGCGGGAAAGTTTGTCCACAGGGTGTGGATAAATATTCGCCCGCACGGCTCTCTCCCGGCACGGGTAGACCCACCCAAAAGGTTCTATTCACCGTGATCGCATACTGATGCCATGGGTGCACAGCTCGACGTGGACAAGGGCCCGGGCGGCCGGGGACGGGTGCGGCTCGCGCCGCCGCAGTGGCTGGTCAGCGGGTTGCGCCCGCAGAGCACCCCGATCGTGTGGCCCGGAGTCGCCCGGGCCGGCATCGCGCTGGCGGCCCCGCTGGCCGTGGGCTTCGCCACCGACCAGCCGACGTACGGCGCGCTGGTGTCCATGGGCGCGCTCTCCGGGGTCATCGGCGACACCGCCGACGCGTACCGGATGCGGGTCTTCAACATCGCCGTGCCGCAGCTCTTCGGCGCCCTCGGGGTCACCCTGGGGACCCTGGTGTACGGCGAGGGCTGGTTCGCGGTCGCCGCGCTCACCCTGGTCGCGCTCGTCTCCGGAATGATCTCGTCCATCGGGGCGGTGGCGTCCGTGTCCGGGCTGCTGCTCCTGCTGAACGCCGTGGTCGGGGCCGGACTGCCGATGCCCTCGCCCTGGTGGAAGGCCCCGCTGCTGCTCTCCCTCGGCGGGCTCTTCGTCCTGCTGCTCACCCTGCTCGGCTGGCCGCTGCGCAACCGCGTCCCGGAACGGACGGCCGTAGCCTCCACCTACCGGGCGGTGGCCGATCTCCTCGAAGCCGCGGGCACACCGGCGTACGACGCCCGGCGGCAGGCGGTCACGCAGTCGCTCAACCAGGCGTACGACCTGGTGCTCGCGCGCCGCACCCGCGACCACGGACGGCGCAGCCCCCTGGTGCGGCTGCTCGCCCAGCTGAACGTGGTGATCCCCCTGGTGGAGGCGGCCCCCGCGGCGCATCTGCGCGGGCGTCCGCTGCCGCCCGAGATCCCCGCGGCCGTACGGGAGCTGGCGACGGCGGTGGAGCGGGCGCGCACCGGACCGGTGCAGGACCTGGCCCTGCCGGAGGCGGCCGCGCCGTCGGAGCGGGCGGTGGACGCGGCGCTGCGGCACGCGGCCGTGGTGGTCCACAAGCCGGACCCCGACCCGTACAACGTCGACGACCGGCTCGGGCGCCCGGCGGCGCTGCGCATCCGGGTGCGGCGGGGCGCGCGCAACGTGCTGTTCTCCCAGGCCTCCTGGCGGTACGGGCTGCGGCTCGCGCTCTGCATCGGGCTCGCCCAGGCGCTGGTGTCGCTGGTGGCGGTGGAGCGCTCGTACTGGGTGGCGCTGACCGTCACGTTCGTCCTGAAGCCGGACTTCGGGTCGGTGTTCTCGCGGGCGGTGCTGCGCGCGCTGGGGACGGCGGTGGGTCTGGTGACCGCGGCGGCCGTGCTGGCGGAGGTGCCGCGCGGGTGGTGGGACGTGCCGGTGATGGTGGTACTGGCCGCGCTGATCCCGGCGTTCTCGGCGAAGGGGTACGCCTTCCAGACGGCGGCCATCACCCCGGTGATCCTGCTCCTGTCGGACCTCCTGAACCACCAGGGCTTCGGCCTGGTGCTGCCGCGCCTGTGGGACAGCCTGATCGGCTGCGGGATCTCGCTGGTGGCGGGCTATCTGCTGTGGCCGGAGAGCTGGCACACCCGGATCGGGGACCGGCTGGCGGACGCGGTGGCGGACGCAGCGGGGTACGTGGAGTGCGCGTTCGGCGGGGAGGGCCAGGACCAGGCGGAACGGGTGCGCCGGCGCCGCCGGATCTACCGCGACCTGTCGGTGGTCCGCTCCGAGTTCCAGCGCGCGCTGACCGAGCCGCCGCCGACAGGGGCGCGGGCGGCGGCGTGGTGGCCGCTGGTGGTGGCGGTGGAGCGGATCGTGGACGCGACGACGGCGGCACGCGTACGGGTCAACCACGGCGCGGCCCCTCCGGCGGAGGAGGAAGTGGAGGCGGCGGTACGGGAGTTGCGCGGGCTGGCGGACGGGCTGCGGGCGTCGTCCACGCTGGTGGAGGTACGGGCGTCGCTGACGGGCCCGGAGGAGGGGGTACTGGGCCCCCTCCGCCAGGAGGTCCGAGCGGCTCGGGCGATTGCTTCGCCAAGGGGTTGAGGGGGGCGGGAGTGTTTGCCCACCCGCCCGCCCGTGCGGCGGGGCTGGGAGGGCCCGGGCCTCTGGTGGGTGCCTCCGACCGGAGGGCGTCCGCGGGCCGGCGGGCGACACCCCGCACGGCCCACCCGCCCGCCCGTGCGGCGGGGTTGGGCAAGCCCGGGCCTCTGGTGGTCGGCTCCGACCGGAAGGCGTCCGCAGGCCGTGATCGGCGCGCCCCCATGACCCACCCGCCCGCCCGTTCGGCCGGGTTGCGCAGGCCCGGGCCTCCAGGCAGTGGCCCCCGCCGCTGGCGGCCGTGCGCCGCCGTTGCATCCGACACTGCCGCACCACTGTCGCCCACGGCTCCGCTGCGCGGATCGGTAGCCCTTCGGCTGCGGGCCGGTGGGGGCCGTTCGCGCAGTTCCCCGCGCCCCTGAGGCAGCCCCCCGCAACCGGGAAACCCTGCTCGGGCACGGCCCCTTGAGGGGCGCGGGGAACTGCGCGGGCAACCCTCCACGGTCCGCACGTGGGGGAGGGTCCGGGTGGATCAGGCCGCAGCCGCAGTCCGGGGTGGCCTACAGGGGCGCGGGGGCCCGCCCGGTTTCGGTGGGCCCACCGGGGTGCGGGGAACGGATACCCCCACCCCGCCTGCGCGGTCCCTGCCCATGGGGGCCGACCAAGGACCAGAAGTCGCTACCCCCTATTTCTCACCCCCGTTACACTCCCCCCATGACCCCCGCGCAGCACTCCACCTGGTGGCGCTCCTCCTAGGAGCGGCCACCGGATCTGCGCGTATGCGCGTTCGCGAAAAGGGCCGTTCGGTATCGGACGGCCCTTTCGCATGTCCCGCCTCGCCCCTTCCGCGAGGAGGCAGGGAGACGGCCGTCCCCCCGGACCACGGCCTCCACCCACCTCCCCAGAAGGGCACAGACCCATGACCCGCATGCTCACCGGCGACCGCCCCACCGGCCCCCTCCACCTCGGCCACTACTTCGGCACCCTCCGGAACCGCGTCCGCCTCCAGGACAGCGGTGCCGAGATCTTCGTCGTCGTCGCGGACTACCAGGTGATCACCGACCGCGACATCGCCGACGACCTCCTCGGCCACACCCACCGCCTCGTCCTCGACTACCTCGCCGTCGGTATCGACCCGGCCCGCGCCACCGTCTTCACGCACAGCGCCGTCCCCGCCCTCAACCAGCTCCTCCTCCCCTTCCTCAGCCTCGTCTCCGTCGCCGAGCTCGGCCGCAACCCCACCGTCAAGGACGAGATCGCGCACTCGCGCCAGTCCGCCGTCAGCGGGCTGATGTTCACGTATCCGGCGCACCAGGCCGCCGACATCCTCTTCTGCAAGGCCGATGTCGTCCCCGTCGGGCAGGACCAGGTCCCGCACCTCGAAGTCACCCGGACCATCGCCCGGCGCTTCAACGACCGGTACGGGACCGTCTTCCCGGAGCCCGAGGCCATGCTCTCCGCCGCGCCCGTCCTCCTCGGCACCGACGGGACGAAGATGAGCAAGTCCCGCTCCAACTCCATCCCGCTCTCCGCCACCGCCGACGAGACCGCCGTCCTCATCCGCCGCGCCACCACCGACGCGGACCGCCGCATCACCTACGATCCGGCCGGGCGTCCCGGCGTCTCGGGGCTGCTCCAGCTCGCCGCGCTCTGCCAGGACCGGGACCCGCACGCTGTCGCCGCCGACATCGGTGACGGGGGCGCCGCCGCGCTCAAGCGGGCCGTCACCGAGGCCGTCAACACCCGGCTCGCGCCGCTCCGGGCGCGCCGTGCCGAGTACGCGCGCGACCTCTCGTACGTACGGGACGTCCTCCACGAGGGAAACAAACGCGCCAACGCCGTCGCCGAGGCCACGCTCGACGAGGTGCGCGCCGCCATGGGGGGTTTTCGCTAAAGGTGGGCATTCACCTGCCGAGTTCGGAATTGCGGGCCGGTGAAGCCGCCGTGCCGCGCATTGCGGAGACGTTGTCACCTGGGTGAGTAATCCGCCATCCGGCGTGGCGGCAGAGCCCCGGAAGGCAGGCATCACGGCTATTGACTGGCGAGTAACAACCGCTCATACTCGCACGCATGGCCGGGCCATGGGCCGCTCTGCCGCGCACGCTCGCGGCGGAGCTGCGAAAGGAACAGAGTTCCACGGCGGCCGAGGTGATCCGGCAGATACGCCAGCACGTGCCGGAATTCTCCAGGCCGCTGCACGGGAAATTCGGGCACGGAATCCAGATGGGTGTGGAAACCGCTCTCGCCGAATTCGCGGATCTGGTGGAGGGCGGCGCCGGCGCGTCCGCCGACCCGGGCGGCGAGCGCTGGCGGGTCTACTGGGTGCTGGGGCGCGGTGAGTTCGCGGAGGGCCGCAGCCTGGACGCGCTCCAGGCCGCGTACCGGCTCGGCGCCCGCGTCGCCTGGCGGCGGTACGCGCGCGCCGCGCGGCGGGCCGGGGTCGGGGCCGACCAGGTCGTCCTGCTCGCCGAGGCCGTCTTCGCGCACATCGACGAGATCTCCGCCGTCTCGGTGCGCGGCTACGCCGAGGCGCAGGCCGACAAGGCGGGCGCGCTCGGGCGGCGGCACCACCTGCTGGAGCGGATCGTCTCCCGTACCACCGGGCCCGCCCTCGAACAGGCGGCTGCGGCTGCGGGGTGGACGCTGCCGGACACGGTGGCGTGCGTCGCGCTCGGGCCGCCCGCCGAGCGCGACCGCATCCACCGCAGGCTGCCGCCCGACGTCCTCGCCGACCTGGAGGGACCGGAGCCGTTCCTGCTGGTCCCGGAGCCGGGGACGGCCTTCCGGGACCAGGTGTTCGCGGGGGCGCTCGACGCGCGCGGCGCGGTGGTCGGACCGGCCGTGCCGCTCGCGATGGCGGCGGACTCGCTGCGCTGGGCGCGCACCCTGCTCGCCCGCCTGGAAAAGCCCGGGGGGATCGTCGGCAAGCCCGAGGGGATCGTCCGCTGCGAGGAGCGGCTGCCGGAGCTGCTGCTCCTCGGGGACCAGCCGCTGGTGGGGCTCTTCGCCGACCGGCGGCTCCGGCCGCTGGACGACCTCACGCCCAAGCAGGCCACCCGGCTCGCCACCACCCTCCTGGTGTGGCTCCAGTGCCACCGGGGCAGCGCTCCGGAGGTGGCGGAGCGGCTGGAGCTGCACCCGCAGACCGTACGCCAGCGGCTGCGCCGGATCGAGCACCTCTTCGGCGCCGCGCTCGACGACCCGGACGCCCGCTTCGAACTCGAAGTGGCCCTGCGGTTCCGGCTGTTGGCGGGGGTGGGGACGGGGACGGGGGCAGAGCTGGGTGCGGCGGGCGGGCGGACGGCTTCGACGCCGTAACCGCCGTAACCGCCGTAACCGCCGCGCGACCCCTCCGAGTCGCTCCCGGCGTTGCCCGGCACTTCCCGTCGTTGCCCGCGCATGATCGTCTCCGCCGGGGCGTTCACCCCACCAGCCCCCCCGCGTCACTCGCGTGGCGGAACCCCGTACCTCCCCTTAGCGTGATGAAGGGCGCGTATCCCCTCGTAAGGAGACGTACGCCATGGGTCGTCATACCAAGGACGCCGTCGAAGAGGGCAGGGCGGAACGCATCGCCGCCGCTTCGGCACCGGAGGCGAGCGCCGAAGCGGCGGGCGGGGCGAGTCCCGACGGGCCGCCCCGGCGCGGTGAGGGCGCGGCCACGGCCGCCGCCGCGGCGGCCGGGCGCACCGGCCACCAGGGCGCCGCCCATGAACACCGCTGGCTGGTCCTCGCCGTCATCGGCCTCGCGCAGCTCATGGTGGTGCTGGACGCCACCATCGTGAACATCGCCCTGCCCTCCGCGCAGAGCGATCTCGGCTTCAGCGACGGCAACCGCCAGTGGATCGTCACCGCGTACGCCCTGGCCTTCGGCTCGCTGCTGCTGCTCGGCGGACGCGTCGCGGACCTGGTGGGCCGCAAGGCCGTCTTCCTGACCGGTCTGGTCGGCTTCGCGGTCGCCTCCGCGATCGGCGGCGCCGCGCCCAGCTTCACCGTGCTCGTCCTCGCCCGCGCCCTTCAGGGCGTCTTCGGCGCGCTGCTCGCGCCGGCCGCGCTCTCGCTGCTCACCACGACGTTCACCGACCCGAAGGAGCGCGCCAAGGCCTTCGGGATCTACGGCGCCATCGCGGGCACCGGCGGCGCGGTGGGACTGCTGCTCGGCGGTCTGCTCACCGAGTACCTCAACTGGCGCTGGTGTCTGTACGTGAACCTCATCTTCGCGGCCATCGCCTTCCTCGGCGCCCTGCGGCTGCTGCACCCCGGAGCCCCGGCCGACCGTCCCAAGCTCGACATCCCCGGCACGCTCCTGGTCTCGGCGGGTCTGTTCTGCATCGTCTTCGGTTTCTCCAACGCCGAGAAGCACTCCTGGAGTTCCGCGCAGACCTGGGGGTTCCTGGCGGCGGGCGGTGTCCTGCTGGTGGCGTTCGTCGCGTGGCAGCGGCGTGCCGCGCACCCGCTGCTGCCGCTGCGCGTCGTCCTCGACCGGGACCGCGGTGCCTCGTTCCTGGCCATGTTCATCTCGGGCGCCGGGATGTTCGGGGTGTTCCTGTTCCTCACGTACTACCTGCAACAGGTGCTGCGCTACTCGCCCGTGAAGACCGGACTCGCCTTCATCCCCATGGTCGTGATCATGATCGCGTCCTCGGTGATCGCGCAGAACCGGTTCGTGCCCAGGGTGGGCGCCAAACCGATCGTGCCGCTGGGGATGGGCCTGGGCGCGGCGGGCCTGGTGTGGATGACGGCGCTGGACGTCGACAGCACGTACGCGCCGCACGTCCTGCCGCCGCTGCTGGTGATGGGGTGCGGCATGGGCCTGATCTTCGCGCCGGCGATGAACCTGGCCACGGCCGGGGTCGCCGCCCACGACGCGGGCGTGGCCTCCGCGATGGTCAACACCAGCCAGCAGGTGGGCGGTTCGGTGGGCACCTCGCTCCTGAACACCCTGGCCACCAGCGCCGCCACCCACTACCTGGTCGGCAGGCAGCCGACCCCGCAGGTCCTCGCCAAGGCCCAGCTGCACAGCTACGCGACGGCCTACTGGTGGTCGGCCGCCTTCTTCGCCCTCGGCCTGCTCCTCACCGTGATCCTCTACCGCAAGGGCCCGCCCCGGGTGCCCCCGACGGAGGGCGGGGACGCGAGCCCGATCCACATGTGAAGGTGTGAAGGCGGAGCCGGGCGCGCCCCAAACGCCCCGGACGCCCCGGACGGCTCGCGGCCGCCCGGGGCGCTCGGCGTCAGACGAACAGGAACGCCCCCGCCGTCGCCGCCCCCAGCGCCGCCCCCGCCACGGTCTGCCCCACGGTGTGGTACCGCAGGGCCACCCGCGACCAGCACACCGCGACGGTGAGGGTGTGGAGGAGCAGCCACAGCGGCTCGTGCGTGACGGCGGCGAGGAGCGCCACCACGGCCGACGCCACCGACGCGTCCACCGAGATCTTCCACACCGTGTTCACCGCGAGCAGCCCGATCGTCATCACCCACAGCGCGAGCATCGCCGCGAGGATGCCGACGGGCGCGTCCCCGAGGACCATGACCAGCGAGCCGGTGCCGATCGAGCCGAGGATGACGAAGAAGATCGGCGCCCGTTTCGTACGGTCCACCACATGCCGGTCGCCCCAGGTGCCGCGTCCGCGCTCCCACTCGATGTAGCCGGCCGGGATCAGTCCCGCGCACAGCGCGCCCAGGAACCCCCACAGCAGGCCGGTCCAGTCGCCCGCCGCCGCGTACCCGATGCCGAGCATGCCGACGAGCAGGCAGTTGCGGGGCTGGAGGACGTTGGTGACGGCCAGGGCGACGGGCCGCCGGGCCGGGTCGTCGAGTCCGGTGGTGCGGCTGTCGGTGGTGTGGGGGTCAGGGGTGGTCCTGTCGGTGGTGCGGTGGTCGGGGGTGTTCCTGTCGGTGGTGCTGGTCACGCGGTGCTCTCCCGGGCTCCGGTCCGCGCCGACGCGAGGACCTCGCGGGCCCGGTCGTGCGGAATCGTCTGGTACGCGGCGGCCACCCGCACCAGCCAGGCGACCTCGCCGTCCTGGTCGGTGGCGTGCTGCGGTTCGATGGCGGCGGCCCGGCCGGCGGGGGCGCCCCCGGTCCTGGCGGCGAGCGCCGCCTTGATCCAGTACGCGTCGGCGAGCGGGCCGACGGCCTCGCTCCCGGCCGCCGCGCTGTCTGCGGCCCCGGCCCCGCCCCCGGCGGCCCGCTTGGCCGCGTCGAGGAGCTCGTCCGGCACATAGTGGCGCAGCTTCTCCACCGCGTCCGCGATGTCCGCGGCCCACCGGTCGATCCGCAGGTCGGCCGGGGTGTCGAAGCGCGTCAGCTCCCGGACCAGGGACCGGGGCGGCTCGAACGGCTGGTCCGGGAAGGCCGTCATCAGCTCGTACCAGAGCGGGTGGAGCCGGGCCTGCGCCCGCCACAGCCGCACCCGCCGCCAGCCCTTGTGGCACGCGGGGATGGACGCGCCCAGCGCGAAGAACGCGAACAGCACGATCTGCGAGGCCTCGGTGACCTCGTCGAAGCGGAGCGCGAACGACTTGCCCGGCCGGTCCACGACGCTCACCCACAGGAACAGCGTCCGGCTGAGGGTGTAGGCGACGCCGATGAACATGGCGAACGTCATCATGCCGAGCCCGAGGCGCAGATGGCGCACCCGGGCGTTGCCGGTGGCCAGCGCCCACTGGTAGGCGCAGACGGCCGAGGACGCGCCCAAGTACAGGTAGAACACGCTCATGTAGAGCGTCGCGCCCCATTGGCCCGCGTGGTCGGAGACGAAGCGGTCGGAGGGCACGGACCGGTCGACGACGGTGAAGAACAGCACGGTCAGCAGGACCAGGGTGGCCGCCGACGCCTTGGCGGCGACCCGCTGCACGGTCCGCGCGAACCGTACGTGGCGGGGGACGGCGCCCTCGTCCGGGAAGTGGCCGTAGATCGCCACGATGTAGCTGAGGATCGCCAGGATGGCGATGGTGGCGGTGTAGTGCTTGATGAGGACGGCGAGGTCGGTGACCTCGCTGTCGTTGAGGGTGATCCGTACGAACTTCGTCTTGGTCCACAGGGCGACGGCGAACCCGGCGTAACAGCCCCACAGGGCGCGCCGGCGCTTGTCCTCCTCGTCGCCCCACAGGGCGGCGGGCATACGCCACAGGGCGACGGCGGTCATCAGCGCGGCTATGAGGTAGCCGGCGAGGTCGAGGGGGCTCACGGGTTCCTTCGTGGGGAGCGGGGGGAGCGGGGGACTTCCAGGGGGCAGGTCGCGGGGACGAGGACGGGGACCGGCACGGGGACGAGGACGGGGAGGAGCGCGGGGACGAGCACGGGGGACCAGCGCGGGGTCAGTCGCGGCGGAAGAAGCCCCGGCGGCGGTGGGCGACCGGCCGCGAGAGCGAGTCGGAGAGCCGTCCGACCATGTCGTCGCTGGTCACGTCCAGGGCCATCCGGGGGATGAGGGAGGCGCCGAACTCCGCCACGCGCTCGTCGTGGGTGTCGTACTGGGCGCGGGCCTGCACGGTGGCGCCGGACTTCAGCATCCGGTCGACGAGGGAGCTGTCGAAGACCGGGAGCAGCGCCGCGAGCTGGTCGGCGTCGAGGGAGGTGCCGTGGTCGAACCACTCGTGGCACAGCTCGTGCAGGATGACGTGCTGGGTCTGGTAGTCGGTGGGGCGGCGCCGGTAGAGGACGAGACTGGTCCCGCCGGCCTTGAGCCGCAGCCCGCAGGCGGCGTTGACGCGCGCGAGGCGTTCGGGCAGCTCCCGCAGCACGATGGTCCGGCCCCGGGCCTGCTCCATGTTCGCGACGAGCGCCGGGATGCTGAACGGGGCGGGGATCGGCAGGTCCGCAAGCCCCGCTTCGCACTCTCTCCGCAGCTCGCGCATGGACATGTCGGCCTCTGGGTCCCTCTGGGGCGTGGTCACGCGGTCGTATGGCATGCGATGGATCGGCGCATCTTAACGAACGGGCATGAACACGACCACGGTCAGGACCGGGTGACCGGGGGTAGGACTCCGCTCCCGGGCGGAGGGGCCGTCCTAGCTCCCGGTGGTGCCTGCGGCGCCCTCGCCGCCCTCGGCGCCCTTGGTCTCCTCAAGGAGGGAGAGGGCGAACTGGAGGAGTTCGGCGGAGAGGCCCTCGTCGTCGAGCCCGCGCCCCGCGAGCCCGCTGATCTCGCCCGTACGCCGCTTGGCGAGGAACTGGAGTCCGGCCACCACGTCGTCGACGACCTCGGACTCCTCCTTGAAGAAGCGCCAGTCGACTCCGAAGCCGAGCCCGAGCGCCTTCAGGATGTCCTCGGAAGGGTGGGTGACCTTGCCCGCGAGGATGTTGGAGAAGTAGCTGTGCGACAGATGCCCGCCGCGCTCCTTCACCAGGTCGGAGAACGCCCGCCCCGAGACGGTCTCGCCGGGGAAGGTCTTCTCCACCATGTAGGCGACCTTCTGCTGCAGGGTCGTCAACTCAGGCGTGCGGTCTTCCATCTGTCCCCCCACCCCGTCTGGTCGGAACTGGGCTTGCACAAACACTCTACGCCAATGTTAACTCGAAAAAACACGGGCAGGGGGCCACGAGGGGAGTCCCTTGCCCGTGTGAAGGCCACGCCATGCCCGGAACCGGGCAGAGCCGCGTGCGGCCGCGCTCGGGCGTGCCCGGACAGAGATGTAGCCCTTCGCGACGGGGGATGCACGAAGGGCTACCCATACATTATGACACCGAGTCAGGCGCCAGGAACAGTCGCCCCGCCGATAGCGCGTGCGTACGTGTGTACGCAGCCGTCCTTCCCCGGCCCCGGCGACCCGGGCGTCGGGAGCCCCCGAGGCGGGCCGCACCGATCGCAGATGCACAGATCCACTCCCTCCTGGCCGCAGATCCACTCCCTTCTGGCCAGGGAGTAACGGGCGTACGGGAGCGACGGGTTGGCCTGGGGCGGGGAACGTAAAGTGGGGCGAATGAGCACCCCCGTACAGCGAACCGAAGCCTCCGCTTCCACCGGCGCGCCGAGTCCCGCGTCCCTCGTCCGGGAATTCCACACCACCTTCGGTCTGGACGCCCGTACCACTCCGGCCGAGATCCCCGAGGAGCTGGCCGCCCACCGCCGCGACCTCCTGGTGGAGGAGGCGGCCGAGGCGGCGGAGGTCTCCGTGGCGGGCCCCCTGGACCACCTGGCCCACGAGCTGGCGGACGTCGTGTACGTGGCGTACGGCACCGCCCTGGTCCACGGCATCGACCTCGACGCGGTCATCGCGGAGATCCACCGCGCCAACATGACGAAGCTGGGCCCCGACGGGCGTCCCGTGCTGCGCGCCGACGGCAAGGTCCTCAAGGGCGAGCACTACCGGGCGCCGGACGTGGCGGCGGTGCTGCGCGCACAGGGGTGGCGCGGCTGAGAGGGCCGCGCCCTGCCGCAGGGCCAGGGTGCCGAGGCGTGGGGCGGGGGTGACTCCCGGCCGCGCTTCCCCTCCTCGTGGGCGCGGCTCGCGGAGGATGAGCGGATGACCGTCTCCGTGGCGCTGTTCACCGCCGACCTGCGGCTGCACGACAACCCCGCCCTGCACGCCGCCGTCCGCGAGGCCGACGAGGTCGTGCCGCTGTTCGTGTACGACGACGGAGTGCGCGCGGCGGGCTTCGACGCGCCCAACCGCCGGGCCTTCCTCGCCGACTGCCTCGCGGACCTCGACACCGGCCTGCGCGAGCGCGGCGGACGCCTGGTGGTGCGCTCGGGGGACGTGGTGGAGCAGGTGCGCGCCGTGGTGGCCGAGACGGGCGCGCGCCGGGTGCACCTGGCGGGCGGCCCCAGCCGGTACGCGGTGCGGCGCGAGACGGCGCTGCGCGACGCGCTGCCCGGGGGCGCGCTGGTGGTCCACGACGCGGTCGTGACGGCGCTCGCCCCGGGCGAGGTGACCCCGGCGGGCTCCGACCACTACGCGGTGTTCACTCCGTACCTGCGCCGCTGGACCCAGGAGGGCGTACGGGACGTGGTCCCGCCGCCGCGCCGGGTGCGGGTCCCCGAGACCGCCTCGGAGCCGCTGCGTCCGCGTACGGACGTGGAGGGGACCTCGCCCGGGCTGGCCCGGGGCGGCGAGCGGGCCGGGCGCGAGCGGCTGCGGTCGTGGCTGGCGTCCGGCCTCGACGGCTACGCGGACGGCCACGACGACCTCGCGGCCGACACCACCTCCCGCCTCTCCCCGTTCCTGCACTTCGGCGCCCTGTCGGCGGCTGAGCTGGCCCACCTGGCGAGGAGCAGGCCCTCGCCGGGCGCGGAGGCGTTCGTACGGCAGCTGGCCTGGCGCGACTTCCACTACCAGGTCCTCGCGGCCCGCCCCGAGACGTCGCACAGGGACTACCGCGCCCGGGGCGACCGCTGGCGCGAGGACGCGCGCGAGATCGAGGCGTGGCGCGCGGGCCGCACGGGCTACCCCCTGGTCGACGCGGCGATGCGCCAACTCGCCCACGAGGGCTGGATGCACAACCGGGGCCGGCTGCTGGCGGCGAGCTTCCTCACCAAGACGCTGTACGCCGACTGGCGCGTCGGCGCCCGCCACTTCCTCGGCCTCCTGGTCGACGGGGACATCGCCAACAACCAGATGAACTGGCAGTGGGCGGCGGGAACGGGGACCGACACCCGCCCCAACCGCGTCCTCAACCCCGTGACCCAGGGCAAACGCCTCGACCCGCGCGGTACGTACGTGCGCCGCTGGATCCCCGAACTCGCGGACGTACCGGACCGCCACATCCACGAACCGTGGAAACTCCCTCCCCGGGAGGCACGGGCCACGGGCTACCCGGGGCCGCTGGTGGAACTGGAGGAGGGGCGGGACCGGTTCGAACGGGGGCGACGGCACGGCGGAACCCGGTGATCACGCGGTCAGCCGGGCCAGCGTGAGCCCCGCCACGATCAGCAGCAGGGCCGCGACCCGGCCCGGCCCGAGCGGCTCGTGCCGGACCACCGCGCCCAGCACGATCGCCCCGACCGTGCCGATGCCGGTGAACAGCGCGTACGAGAGGCCCGCGGGCAGCTCCGCCATGGCGCGGGACAGCAGGTAGACCGCGCCCACCATGAGGAGCAGGCAGAGCAGGGTCTGCGGGACCCTGGTGAAGCCCTGGGTCGGCCCGATGCTCTGCGACCAGGCGACCTCGACGGCGCCCGCGAGCAGCAGCCAGATCCACGGCACGGTCAGTCCTCCCGGGCGACGGTGAAGTGGGCGAGCTTCTCCGCGAGTTCACGGGCCTCGGAGGTGGCGGCGGCGTACGACTCCCGCTGCTCCCCGCGGCGCGCGGCCAGCGCGGGGTCCACGCCCGCGTTGACCAGCTCGGCGCTGATGACCTCGGCGTCCTCGACGGCGTAGTGACCGCGGAAGAAGTCGAGGAGATAGCGGCCCTGGTGATCGAACGGCTCGCGGGGCAGGCCGGGGCCGTAGGCGCCGCCGCGCGCGGAGACGACGACGAACTTGCGCGGCGCGAGCACCATCTTGGGAAAGGTGACCTGGTCGATCCAGGCCTTGAGGGCGGCCGGGACGCCGAAGTTGTACATCGGCGCCCCCACGAGGACGACGTCGGCGGCGACGAGTTCGCCCAGGAGCGGCCCGACGACCGCCCAGGCCGCCCGCTCCTCGTCGGTGCGCACGGCCTCGCCGTAGCGGTGGATGTCGGTGATGCCCTCGCGCAGGAGGGTGTCGCAGATACGGGTCCACGCCTCCCCGATCGGCGGCACGGGTTCGGCGGCGAGGTCCCGGTACGTCACGGTGCCTCCGCCGGCGGCCCGCCACGCGGCGACGAAGGTCGCCCCGAGCCGTCGGGAGAAGGAGTCGCGGCGGGCGCTGGAGTCGAGGTGGAGGAGGTGCGGCATGGGGGCTCCTTGGCAGGTGGAGGGCGTGATGACGACCGACGACAGGCTAAGTGGACACACCGTCCACTTAGCCTCGGTCCGGACCGTACGCCTAATTGGACACCTTGTCCACTTCCTGCCTACGGTGCTGCCATGAGCGAACCGACACCGCCCCGGCCGCTGCTGCCGCTGCTTCCCGGGGCCGGGGCTCCCGCCGCCCCGCCCGAGCGGGCGGACGCGGCCCGCAACCGGGCCCGGATCCTCGCGGCGGCCGCACGCCTCTTCTCCGAACGCGACCCCGCCTCGGTGACCATGGAGGACATCGCGAAGGCCGCCGGGGTCGGTCGCGGGACGCTCTACCGCCGCTATCCCGACCGGGCGGCGATCGCCCGGGCCCTGCTGGACGAGCACGAGCGGGCGCTCCAGGAGAAACTGTTGCGCGGCGCATCGCCGCTGGGCCCCGGCGGCGGTCCGGGCGAACGGCCCGCGCCCCCGGCCGAGCGACTGGCCGCGTTCTACGCCGAGATGACCACGCTCCTGGAGGCGCACCTGCCACTGGCCCTGGGCGCGGAGACCGGGGCGGCACGGTTCGGCACGGGCGCGTACGGCTTCTGGCACGTACACGTCACCCACCTCGTACGCGAGGCAGCCCTCCCCGACCCCCAGCCCCTGGCGGACCACCTGCTGGCCCCCCTGACCCCCGAACTCTTCCGCCACCAGCGCGAACGGGGCCTGAGCAGGGAGCAGATCGCGGAGGGGCTGGGGGCGTTGGCGCGGCGGGTGCTGGGGGGTGAGCCGCCGGGGGCTCTGGATGCGCCGCTGTGACCGGAGCCCCCCCGTCCGCCACATCCTCGGCCGCCCGTCCGCACCCGCCCCCGGCCACATCGAGGACGGCTGATTCAGAGCCCTGTCAGGCGGGCCCGCCGGGGCTACCGTGGGGCTGTGCGGCCCAGGACCCCGGTCGACCCACTGCCTCCCGAACGCCTTCCGGGCTCTTGTTCCGCAGCCCGCCGTACCGGTTGAGGCGTACCACCCGAGACCTCGCGGCGGGCGCGCGACGCGTCCGTACGACCGGGCGCGGCGCGTCTGAGACCGCAGCGGTCGGCTGAATCCCCCGGTGACGCCCGTTGCGTGTGAGGGCCGCCGCCGGAGGCATGGGCTGACATCGGCGACGGCCACGAGTGCGGGAACGGCACGGTCCCCCTCCGTGCGGTCCTCGCACCACCGTCCTCACCGGCACCCGGAGTGCGCGGGAGTACACCCCGGCTCGAACGCGCCAGGAGGACGACAGGCCGGAACCGCCGTGACGCGGTGCATGCGCGGTTCCGGCCGCTCAGAGCGTGGAGAGTGCTGAGGGCCCGGGGACCGGGGGCCGGATCAACGGGGGACGCACCGGCCGACGGTGGGACACGGTCCGGCGCTCTCCGACACCCCACATGCTAGGAGGCCGGGCAGCGGGCAACACCACGTGAACCGGCCGTGTTCCGCCGCCCCGGATGCGAGGCAGCGGGGCCGCGGCGCGCGGTTCACCGATCGGTGAGACCGGGATCCGCGCGGCCCTCGATCACTTCGAGCGCCACGTCCTTCAGCGGCCGCTGCCGTGAACGGGCGTGTTGGCGCAGAAGTTCGAAGGCCTCATCCAGGGGAACCGCCCGGCGGGTCGCGATCACGCCCTTGGCCTGTTCGATGACCACGCGGCTGGCCAGCGCCTGTTCCAGCTGAGCGGCGAGCGTACGGCTGCGGTCGGCCTCGCGGGCGCGTTCCATGATGACGGCCGTGAAGTCCGCGAGCGACCGGCTGAGGACCAGCGTCGCGGGCGGGAAGGAGTGCTGTGCACCGGACAGCAGGGTGAGCACGCCCCTCGTCACGGCGTGCTCGCGCAGGGGGAGGGTCACGACGTGGGTGTAGCCCAGCGTCAGCGCCCGCGGGGTGTAGTGCGGCCACCGCTGCCTGATGGGACGGCTGGTGAGAGCCGTCTGGGACCAGGGACCGGTGCCGGCCCGGTGGCAGTCGTGACCGGGGCCCTCGCGCCAACCGATGGCCTCGTGTTCCAGGCGGGACACCTGGGGGTCGGAGCCGGCCGCGCGCGCCGCGTCGTAGTCCGCCGGAGCGAACACCACGGTCGCAGCGGGGATGTTGAGCAGGGCCGGGGCACGGCAGGCCAGGACACTCAGTGGCCCGGGCACGCCCGACGAACCGCCCGCCGTGCTGGCGGCCAGCGCCACGAACGCGTCGGCGAGCCGCTGTTCGGGTGTCATGACACCTCTCTCAGATAAGTTTCCGGTCTCCGTGTACGACCTGCCGGGCCACGGTGTCGCAGGAGACCTCCTCCGCGAACGCCCGGGCCTTGATGAGTGCCAGCGCGTCCGAGACGGAGCAGCCGGCACCCGCGGATACCATTCCGGCCGCCTGGTGCACGGTGGCCCGGATGTCCGTCCCGCCGTAGAGGTGGGGGTCGGCGTCGGGGTCGAGTAGCACGATGTGGGTGAGGGCCTCGGCGACCTCGGCGAGGTGAGCGGTCGCGGTGTCCGCGGGCCGCGTGCCGAAGACCGTCAGCGCGCCGATGCAGCTGCGCTGCGCCCGCAGCGGTACGGCGGCCACCGAGGCGATGCCCAGCGAGAGCAGGGAAGGCCCGCACCACGGCCAGCGCGCCTCGATCTCGGGCCCGGACACCCGCACCGGACGCTGCCCCGCCGCCGCGTCCCGCCCCGGGCCCTCGCCCAGTACGTACTCCAAATCCTGTGCCAGGACGGCCAGGTGATTCGACGCGGCGAACGCGAGCTGGTTCTGCTCGGCGTCGAGCAGGGCGACCGCCGCGCTGGGCGTACCGCACGTCTCCGCGACCACCGTCATGAACCGCGGCCGGGCGCTCTGCCCTTCGGACCAGGCCGCGGCGCGCTGGGCGAAGCCGTCCTGGAGGCGGGCCGAGGCGCGATGGCTGTCGGCGGTCCTGCGATGTGTCTTCGCGATCTGGGCGTGGAACTCCTGACCGGGCCGCGTGGCCAGGAGCTCGTGCCGCTCGGCGATCGCGTCCGCCCGGTCCGCCCTGTCCCGGGCCAGCGCGGCGCGCTGCCGGGCCACCGCTGTCAGTCCGAAGTGCTCCCCACGCCCCTGAGGGTCCATGAGTACGACGCTACGCCGCCGGGGGTGAGTGGAAGGTGTGGTTTCGGCTCTCTTCCATCATCAGGACGACGCCGCCGTGGTTTCCGCCGAACGGGGAGCAGAACACGTCGCAGGTGATGGGCCGGCCGATGCGGCTGAGCGCCCCCACACCGAGCGGGCCGGAGCGCTCGCGGGTCTCCATGCATCGCTCCACGACGGGCCGCAGCTCCTCGGTGGGCAGGCCGAAGTCCAGGTCGAAGAAGGGCCGGTCCAGCACCTCGTCGGCGCGCAGTCCCCACAGGTCGACGGCGCCCCGGTTCCAGCTCTTCACCTTCAGGTCCTTGCCCAGGACCACGACACCCGCCGCGATGCTCGTGAGGACCGCCTCCAGGAACGATCTGGCCTCGTCCAGTTCGTCCGTACGGATGCGCATCTCCTCGTTCATCGTCTCCAGTTCCTCGTTGCCGGACTGGAGTTCCTCGTTGGTGGTCTCCAGTTCCTCGTTGGTGGACTGGAGTTCCTCGTTGGTGGTCTCCAGTTCCTCGATGCTGGACTGGAGTTCCTCGTTGGTGGTCTCCAGCTCCTCGTTGGTGGACTGGAGCTCCTCGTACGCCGTCTCCAGCTCCTCCCGGACCCGTTTGACCTCGGCCTTCAGCTGCGTGGCGACCGTCACGTCGGTGAAGGAGATCACGGTGGCGACGTGCAGCCCGCTGGGTCCGGAAAGTGGCTGGATGAGGATGTCGCAGTACAGGACGTCCCCGGCCCCCCGCCGCTCGACGCGGTTGACCCGCAGGGTCCGGCGCTCGTGAGTGGACTGGTCGATCAGGGAACGGAGCTCGACCGGCCGGTAGGAGACTTCCAGGTCCTGGAAGGGGCGGCCGATGTCGCTGGTGCTCAGGCCGAGCTGGATTCTCGCCTGGCTGTTGACCGCGACGACGGTTCCGTCGGCGTCGAGGGCGATCAAGGGGGTGGGGCCGGCGTCGAGCACCAGGTCGCGCAGCTGGCGGGTGCGCGCCACCGAGTGCACCTCGCTGCCCGTGGCGGCCCTGATCTTCAAGGGGGCCGGGTGATAGGCCGGTCCCTTGACGCCGGCCCTGCGCCGGAAGACGCGCTGGCGCATGTTCACCACTTCGAACCGCTCGCCGTCGTTCAGCAGCATCTCGGCCTTGCCGAGGAAGAGGAAACCGCCGGGGCGCAGGGCGAAGTGGAAGCGGTCGATGATCTGTGTCTGGGCCTCGACGTTGAAGTACATCATCGTGTTCCGGCACACGAGCAGGTCGAGCCGGGAGATCGGGGCGTCACGGGTGATGTCGTGGCGCCCGAAGATGACCCGGCGGCGCAGGTCGAGGCGGAAGCTGAACTGAGCGTTGTTCTGCTCGAAGTACGTGTCCCGCAGGTCCGAGGGGAGCGACTCCAAGGCCTTCGCCGTGTACAGCCCGGAACGGGCCTCGCGCAGTGCTTCCTCGTCGACGTCCGTGGCGTAGATCTTGACCCGGCGCAGACACTCCTCGATGCCCAGCGCCTCCGAGAACATCATGGCCAGCGAGTACGCCTCCTCGCCGCTGGAGCAGCCCGCGCTCCACACCCTGATCTCCTGATCCGGGTCGAGCGTTTCCAGCAGCTCGGGGACGACCTCGTGCTGGAGGAGGGTCCACGCCTCCGGGTCGCGGAAGAAGGAGGTGACGTTGATCAGGATGGTGTTGAACAGGGCGCTGAACTCGTCCGCGTCGGTCTCCAGGAGATCCTGGTAGTCCGGATACGAGCGGATGCCGACGTCGGTCATCCGCTTGTGGATGCGCCGGGCCAGCGTCGAGCGCTTATAGCCGGTGAAGTCGAAACCGCGGGCGTCCCGGATGAAGGTGAGCAGCTCCTCCAGCGCCTCGTCGTCCTCAGCGTCCTGCGGTCCGCCCATCACTGCCTCTCGGCCTCGACAAGTCCGCGTACGACCGCGGCGATCTCCTCAAGAGGTAGCACGAAGTCGACCGCCCCGGTGTCCACGGCCGACTGGGGCATCCCGGCGAACTCCGCGGTCATCGGGTCCTGGGCGATCACCGTGCCGCCGTGCGCCTGCACGGCACCGGCTCCGGTGGCTCCGTCCCGGCCGGTCCCGGTGAGTACGCAGGCGATCGCAGCCGGACCGTAGGCACGGGCGACCGACTCGAAGAGAAGATCGGCGGAGGGACGGACGAAGTGGACGGGCTCGGTGGTGGACAGACTCAGGACGCCTTCCGAGTCGACGAGGAGGTGCTGGCCGGGAGGGGCGATGTACACGGTGCCGGGCCGCACGCGCTCCCCGGCATCCGCGATCTTGACCACAAGCGCGGTCCGGCGGGCGAGGACCTGGTCGAGCACCGTCCGGTGGCGTGGGTCCAGGTGCTGGACCAGCAGCACGGGTACCGGCAGCTCCGGGCCCAGGCCGCCGAGCACCGCGCTCAGTGCTTGGATGCCGCCCGCGGACGACGCGACGGCGACGACGCCGAAGTGATCTGCGGATGAACGTTCGCGCGTCACATCACGAGCGTAACGGAAACGGTGGGTGAGGAGCCGAAGCCGCCGACGGAGGCCCGTGCTGACGGCCGATGCCTCAGGAGATGACCGCCTGGTCCAGTGGCACCTGTTGAGCTCACGGTCAAGCTAATCAGCAAATGTTTACCCGAACAGGTGTATCTCACTTCGAGTGAATCGTTTCTGTTCGAGGGGATGGCCTGTTCCCGACCTGGGGCGGCCTAGAGTCACCTGGTCGTCACCCGTGCTCCCGGTGGCCGAGGACTTCCACTGACGCCCGCTTCGCTGTCGAAGCGGGCATCTCGCGAACCCCACGGAGATGGCGCGATGCCCCGGGAGCCCGTTTCTTCCGTCCACTTCTCTGTCGGCCCTTCTGTCCACCAGATGCGCGTCCGCGAGACGGCAGGGCGGACTGTCGTCGAACTGCTCGGTGAGATCGACATGGCCGTCGTCCTGTGCGTCACCGCCGAGATGGACGCACTGACCGACCGTCCGCATACCGACATCGTGGTCGATCTCGGCTCTGTCGAGTTCCTGGACTGCTGCGGGCTGGGGATGCTGTGCCGTGCGCGGCGACGCGTCGAGGAGCGGGGCGGACGCCTGACACTCGTCCGCGCCGGCCCCGTCGTCCGCAGGATGCTCCGGATCCTGGGGCTCGACCAGGTCTTCGCTGTGGTGGGCACCCTGGAGGGGGCGCTCGGCCGCCGCACGTCCGTGAACTGAGACCGGATCCGCAGGACCTCGGTTCCGGGCGGCCCCTGCGATGATTCGGCCGGTAGTGGCCTGTTGCCTGGGGGCAACCCGTCCTAGGCTGCTGCAACAAGGAACTCCACGCCCACCGAGTCAGAGGCAGCGGTGTAGGCCTGTGCGGTGGGCGGTTTCCGACCCCGTGCCCCCGGGTCGGGAGAGACATGTTCTTCCCGTGGCCGGAACCACGTCCCGCAACGGACGTGAACGGACTCCGGCCCGCGTCCTCCCGGTCTCTTCGAGTTGGGGCCGTACTCCCGCGATGCCCCACTGGCTGCGAGGACGATCCGCGCGCGCGGATCCCGTGAATGGGGGACGCTGCTCCGCGCGCCGGCGGCCGTCGCCGATGCAGGGCGCCGGCGACGGCCGCCGAAAAGGCCTCCTCCGAACCGTTGATGGGCCGGACCGGCTCGAGCGTTCGGCAGGGCATGGTGCCCCCGCCCTTTCAGGCGTCCTCCCCCTAAACGGAAACCATGCCGATGCCGACTCTGCGGCGAGTCGGCTCAGGAGCCACCGTGCGAGTGGTGCGGTCACACGAAGTGCATCTCAGGATTCGAGACAACCCGGGGGCCCGCCCTCAAGGTGGGGGCTTAGGGGCTCAATTCGGGGCCGTAATCGGCGCTTTATGGCATGCGAATGGCACGCAACCCAAAAATGGTCTGGACAAGAACAAACCCCAGGTCGTCGACCTGGGGTTTTCCATGGAGCGAGTGACGGGAATCGAACCCGCGCTCTGAGCTTGGGAATCACGCGGGGCTTGAGCTGCGGATACCGTCCTGAACTGCGGAAACAAGGTTAGTGGCGGCCGTCGAAGTGGCCATCTTGACACCCCTGGTGCCCGCTGGCTTGGAGCGGCGGCGCTGTGACGGGGTCGGCGGATCAGGGGATCAAGAGCAACACCTGTTCGGGGCTGGCAGGGCAGACCCAGGCCGCTCTATCGTCCACCGCGGCAGCGGACATCGGGTGCGGGTGCCCTGGGCACGGGGGCAGGGCTTGGCCGTGTGTCAGCTCGATGGCCCAGTCCTGCAGCCGGTCGGCCAGGAGCACGAGGGCTTCGACGTCCTCCATGTCCGGTGGCAGGTGGACCCGCGTGGACTCGTCGGCGCTGGAGACCAGGACGTGGACGCCTTCGCCCAGGGGTGGCTCATCGTCGAGCGGCGCCGGCCCTGACTGCACTGTGAGCCAGGAGCTGTATGCCTCCGCCGGGAAGGGGGCAGTTACGGTTTCCCTCGTGAGGGCTGTTGGGTCGTACCCAAGGGTCACGACCGAGATCTCGCACCGGCCTGTCAGGCCGAGACGGTTGACGATCGCCTCGGCCTGACGGGTCACCATGTCAGTGGGATGCATGCGGGGATTATCCGCGGATAGGGACGACGCCGCCCGCGAAGGTGAGCGTGCCGCGGCCGGTGCGGCCACCGATTTTGACGGAGAAGGTCATGTAGTCCTGGTAGTCCACCGCGTCCCACGCGTTGACCTTGCCCATGGTCCCGTGGAACAGGTACGACGAGCCGACCGTGTGGGGGCTGTTCGCGGGCTGGCTCTTCCTGTTCTTCCACCAGCGCAGGCCGGTCTCCCGCACCGGACTGCTGATGATGGCCCGTACCGCCGGGGAGATCTTGTATCCCCAGTTGATGTTGTTGTAGGCACAGTTGTGGCGCGCCACGAAGGTGCCGCGTGCGTCGCTCCAACTCCGGTTGTCGTAACACTTGAGGACAGACCGGCCACCTCCGCCGCCCGGGTCGACACGCATCGGGGTAGCGGTATCGTCCGCGGCTTCCGGCGTGTCCGGGGAGTCGTTGTCGGCCGAGAGCACGCTCAGTTCCTCTGCCGAAAGCGTGCCCGCCGGTTCGGGGGTCGAGGCGACGTCCACGACGTCGTTGAACTTCGTCAGCTCGTCGGCCACCTGCTCGTCGGACATCACCGGGGTGTCGTCGCCGTGAGGGCGGTCCTCCGGAGCCTGTTTGTCGAGGACGATGGTCAGCTTGGCCGTGGCGTTGCCGGTGTCCGAGACGACGATCGGATCGTCGGACTCCGACGCTCCGTCCGCGTGGGCGGCGGACAGGGGCCCGAGGGCCATCGGACTCAGTGCGAGTGCGAGCGTGGCAGCAGCACGTCCGGTCAATAACTTGGTGCGGCGTCCCATGTGAATCCTCCCCGAAGCGGGCAGTCGGTCAGTCCCCCGAGCCGGGGGAAGTGGATGTCCAAGAGCCCGGCTCGGTGAACTTAGCGGCGGACAAGGTTCGTTGGGCATCTGTGACGAGCCCGCGTGTTGATCGAGCGGTGCCTGTTACAAGGCCGCAGTAATCCGGCCGCGACTGTCCGAGAGGTGTGACCAGTGCGGTGCCGGGACCGATACCCGCATCTCTTGGCACTGTCATGTTCTTGTTGTCGCGCTTGAAGGCGCTTTCGCGTCTGCGCAGGAACATGCGCCCGCCGCACGAATGGTGCAGATCACATGAAATCCGTCTCGGGATTCGAGATGATTTGGCGGCGCGCCCCCCTGGATGGGCTTGTGCCGCTCGACTAGGTGCAGTATTCGGTCCCTTATGGCACGCGAATGTCATGCGGAGCCAAATGGTCTAGATGACAAAAAACCCCAGGTCGTCGACCTGGGGTTTCTCCATGGAGCGAGTGACGGGAATCGAACCCGCGCTCTGAGCTTGGGAAGCTCATGTTCTACCATTAAACTACACTCGCGCAACGATCCCCCGAAGGGCCTCGCATCGTTGCTCACCTTACCTCATCCCCGCCCCCAGGCGTATCCGCCCGGGGGCTTCTCGTGTTGCGCGTGGCGGGATTCGGGTGTGGGGGGCCGGAGTTGGGGCGTACGGTGCTGGGGGTCCTCGGGGGTGGGGGCGGTGTCGGAGTGCCGCTTGGAGTGGCGTCCCGTTCATCCCTTAATGTGGTGGTTTCTCCGTCCATGCTTGTTGTTGGGGAAGGGACTTGAGCCACTTGATGGACTCGCTGGAGCGCACCGTCGTCCGCTGTGCCGAGGGGCACGTCTTCACCACCGATATGTTCCCGATGCAGCAGCTCGGGGCCGAGCGGATCGGGCCCGGCCGGCTGCTCCGGTGCCCCCGCTGCGCCCGGCTGCGGCACGCCGTCCCCGTGGCGGGCGAGCGGCGGTAGGCAACCGCCCGGGCCGTACGCGGTGGCGCGCGCGGGTCTGTCCGATTACGGCGGGCCCGCGCACCCTGCGTATCCTCGGGACGTGCTTCTCTCAGACAAGGACATCCGGGCCGAGATCGACGCGGGTCGCGTCCGTATCGATCCGTATGACGAATCCATGGTCCAGCCGTCCAGCATCGACGTACGGCTCGACCGCTACTTCCGGGTGTTCGAGAATCACCGGTACCCGCACATCGACCCCGCGGTCGAGCAGGCGGACCTGACGCGGCTCGTCGAGCCCGACGGCGACGAGGCCTTCATCCTGCACCCGGGCGAGTTCGTGCTCGCCTCGACCTACGAGGTCATCTCCCTCCCCGACGACCTCGCGTCCCGGCTGGAGGGCAAGAGCTCGCTCGGACGGCTCGGCCTGGTCACGCACTCCACGGCCGGCTTCATCGACCCGGGCTTCTCGGGGCACGTGACGCTGGAGCTCTCCAACCTCGCGACCCTCCCGATCAAGCTCTGGCCGGGCATGAAGATCGGGCAGCTGTGCCTCTTCCGGCTGACCTCCTCCGCCGAGGAGCCCTACGGCTCCGAGCGGTACGGCTCCCGGTACCAGGGCCAGCGCGGACCGACCGCCTCGCGGTCCTTCCTCAATTTCCATCGGACCCAGGTGTGAGTGACATGAGCGACGTACGCGAGAACCTGACCTACGAGAAGTTCGGGGGCGCCATCCGCGACCTCGCGCAGACCATCGCGGACGACGGGTACGAGCCCGACATCGTCGTCTCCATCGCGCGCGGCGGCGTCTTCGTCGCGGGTGGTCTCGCCTACGCCCTGGACTGCAAGAACATCCACCTCGTGAACGTGGAGTTCTACACCGGCGTCGGCACCACCCTGGAGATGCCGGTCATGCTCGCGCCCGTCCCCAATGCGATCGACTTCTCCGGCAAGAAGGTCCTGATCACGGACGACGTCGCCGACACGGGTAAGACCCTCAAGCTCGTCCACGACTTCTGCGTCGACCACGTCGCCGAGGTCCGCAGCGCCGTCATCTACGAGAAGTCGCACTCGCTCGTGAAGTGCGAGTACGTCTGGAAGCGCACCGACGAGTGGATCAACTTCCCGTGGAGCGTCGAGCCGCCCGTCGTACGCCGTGAGGGTCAGGTCCTCGACGCGTAGAGCAGGCAGGGACAGACAAGGGACGGACAGTCGACACGGGGAGGGGCCCGGGGTTCACAAAACCCCGGGCCCCTCCCCGTATCCACCGAGCACCCGTACCCGCGTACCCGCGTACCCGCGTACCCGCGTACCCGCGTACCCGCGTACCCGCGTACCCGCGTACCCGCGTGCCCGCTAGATCGTGCCCAGCTTGATCAGGCTCAGCAGCGCCACCAGCTGGATCGCGCTCGCGCCCAGTGCCCTGGGCCACGGCAGGTCGTGCGACTTGCTCACCATCGACGTGAACAGCGCGCCCGCCGCCAGCCAGGTCACCCAGCCGACCACCTGCACCAGGCCGTTGTCCCCGCCCAGGAACAGCGCAAGGAGCAGCCGGGGCGCGTCCGTGAGGGACATGATCAGCATGGACAGGCCCACGGTCGGCTGCCAGGAGCCGTCGCCGCCGAGCTGGCGGGCCATGGTGTGGGTCACCGCGCCCAGGATCATGCCGCCGAGGACGAAGACCACCCCGGTGGTGAGGACCACCGGGACGGCCTTGTTCAGCGTCGTGTTGATGACGTCCTCGCGGGCCTTGTCGAAGCCGAAGATCGCCAGCAGGCCGTAGAGGAACGTGATGGTCAGCGCCGGGCCCCACACGGCGTAGTCGCGCATCTGCCAGAACGTCGGTCCCGGCCGCGTCACGATGCCGTGCAGCAGGTCCTTCCAGCGCAGCCGGGGGCCGGACGGGGGCGCCGCCGCGGCGCCGGCGCGGTAGGTCGCGCCCTGGCCGTACGGGTCCTCGTCGATGCTGAAGGCCTGGGTGTGGCCCGGGTTGTTGGCGTACGGGTCCTGGGCGGGCGTGTACCCCTGGGGAGCGCCCTGGCCGTAGCCGCTCTGGCCGTAACCGCCCTGGCCCTGGCCGCCGTACGGGTCGCCGAAGTACTCCGGCTCGTCCTGCCGCGGGTGCGGCTGCTGCTGCCCGTATCCGTACTGCTGCTGTGCGCGCTGCTGCGGAGAGGCGGGCCACTGGCCTCCCTGGCCGTGTCCCTGCCCCTGTCCCTGCTGCGGTCGCCGTCGCGGGTTCCGGTCGTCCCGGCCGCGCCCCATCCTGAATCCTGCCACGCTTTCGAACGTACCTGTTCTGACGGGGCGCCAAGCCGGGGCGGCGGGTCCGGGGCGTCTTTGCGGCTGAGCTGTGACATCCCCTAGGGGGTCCCGGAGGGGGCCGGGGGCGCGGCCCGCCGGGCTCGGCCCCAGCCCGCCGTCGTGAACCGGACCAGGGGTTTCTCCCGTACGCCGGTGTCCGTTCCGGCGTACACCGCCACCAGGTCGCGCGTCTCGTCCCGGTGGACACGGACCGCCACATCGGCCACTTGGTCGCCGGTGAAGTCCGCGACCTGGAGGACGTCCGTCACCGGCGCCGCGCCGCCGCCGGGCAGGGTGGTCGCGGGCGGCCGCGGGGGACGGGCGGAGGTGGCGGGGCCGTACGTGTAGGTGCCGCCGGGGCGCGCCGGGCCGCGGGGGCCGCCCAGGAGCAGCCGGGCCCGCGCGCCGGGGGCGGCCGACTCGCGGACCACCAGGTCGTCGCAGCCGTCCCCGTTCACGTCCGCTCCCGGCTCCGGCGCGGCCAGGACCGGGCCGCCGCCGGGGAGCGGGGCACCCGCCGCGCGCGGGGCGCCGGTGCGGGCGAAGGGGCCGCGCAGGAAGCTGATGCGGCCGCCGGTGGCGGTGACCGCCAGGTCCATGGCCTCGTCGCCGTCGAAGTCGCCGCAGACGGGGTGGTCGGGCCAGTCGTCGCCGTACCGGGCGCGGCCGGGGATGCCGAGGACGACCGCGCGGGTGGTGAGACCGCCGGGGCCGCCGAAGAGGACCTGGAGGGGTACGGGCGGGCGGCCGGTGCCGTCGTACGGCGGGTCGGTCGTCACGATCAGGTCGCCGAAGCCGTCGCCGTCCAGGTCGCACGCCGCCTCGGCCTCGAAGGTGGCGGGCCGCTCGCCGCGGACCGGGGCCGCGTCGTGGCGGGTCGTGAGGATCTGGCGGGCGGCCGGGTCGAGGGCGCGGGCGGGGTCCGTGCCGTAGACGACGGCGATACCGGCGTCGTCGCCGTGGCGCTCGCTCTCGTCCTTGGCCAGGTCGTCGACGACCAGGTCGCGGTGGCCGTCGCCGTTGAAGTCGTACGGGACGGTGCTGCCGCGGCCGTGCGGTACCGGCCGTCGCGGCTCCACGGGTGGCGGCACGGACCCGGCCTCGGTGGCGGGCGCCGACGGGCGGGCGGGGGCGGACTGGCAGCCCGCCGCGCCCCACACCGCCGCGGCGACCACGGCGGCCGCTCCTGCCGCTCTTGCCGCTCTTGCCGCACCTGCCACGGTTCTTCGCGTACGCATCGGCCTCGTCACGCGCCACAGGATGCCCCATCGTGGGCCAGGGGTGAGCGGGGGGTGGCCGTCTGTGCTGACGTCCGTCCCGCGTCCGTCCCGCGTCCGTCCCGCGTCCGTCCTGCATCTGTGCTGCCTCTGTTCTCCGGATGGCCTCGGCCGGCCTCCGGCCGTCCTCGCGTACACGACAGCGGCCGGTCTCCGCCTGGGGGCGGGGACCGGCCGCTGTGGGTGGTGCGGGGCCGTCGGGTGCGGTTACTTCACCGGCTCGGGCTCCGGGGCCGGCTCCGCGTCCTCGGAGGCCGTCGGGTCCGCCGGCGTCTTCACCGAGTCGAGCAGCAGCTGCGCCACGTCCACGACCTGGACGGACTCCTTCGCCTGGCCGTCGTTCTTCTTGCCGTTGACCGAGTCGGTCAGCATGACCAGGCAGAACGGGCAGGCCGTGGAGACGATGTCCGGGTTGAGGGAGAGGGCCTCGTCGACGCGCTCGTTGTTGATGCGCTTGCCGATCCGCTCCTCCATCCACATCCGCGCGCCGCCGGCGCCGCAGCAGAAGCCGCGCTCCTTGTGGCGGTGCATCTCCTGCTGGCGCAGGCCCGGGACCTTGTCCATGATCTCGCGCGGAGGCGTGTAGACCTTGTTGTGACGGCCCAGGTAGCACGGGTCGTGGTACGTGATCAGACCCTCCACCGGGGTCACCGGGACCAGCTTGCCCTCGTCGATGAGGTGCTGGAGCAGCTGGGTGTGGTGGATGACCTCGTACTCGCCGCCGAGCTGCGGGTACTCGTTGGCGATCGTGTTGAAGCAGTGCGGGCAGGTCGCGACGATCTTCTTCGACGACTTGGGCTTCTTCGTCTCCGGCTCGTCGTCATCCTCGCCGAACGCCATGTTCAGCATCGCGACGTTCTCCTGGCCGAGCTGCTGGAACAGCGGCTCGTTGCCCAGGCGGCGCGGCGAGTCACCGGTGCACTTCTCGTCGCCGCCCATGATCGCGAACTTGACGCCCGCCATGTGCAGCAGCTCCGCGAAGGCCTTGGTGGTCTTCTTGGCGCGGTCCTCCAGGGCGCCGGCGCAGCCGACCCAGTAGAGGTAGTCGACCTCGCTGAGGTCCTCGACGTCCTTGCCGACGATCGGGACCTCGAAGTCGACCTCCTTGGTCCACTCCACACGCTGCTTCTTGGCGAGCCCCCAGGGGTTGCCCTTCTTCTCCAGGTTCTTGAGCATCGTGCCCGCCTCGGACGGGAACGCGGACTCGATCATCACCTGGTAGCGGCGCATGTCGACGATGTGGTCGATGTGCTCGATGTCGACCGGGCACTGCTCGACACAGGCGCCGCAGGTGGTGCAGGACCACAGGACGTCCGGGTCGATGACGCCGTTCTCCTCCAGCGTGCCGATCAGCGGGCGCTCGGCCTCCGCGATCGCGGCGGCCGGGACGTCCTTCAGCTGCTCGGGCGTCGCCTTCTCGTTGCCCTCCATGTCCTTGCCGCCGCCCGCGAGCAGGTACGGCGCCTTGGCGTGCGCGTGGTCGCGCAGGGACATGATCAGGAGCTTGGGCGAGAGCGGCTTGCCGGTGTTCCAGGCGGGGCACTGCGACTGGCAGCGCCCGCACTCGGTGCAGGTGGAGAAGTCGAGGATGCCCTTCCAGGAGAAGTGCTCGATCTGGGAGACGCCGTAGACGTCGTCGTCGCCCGGCTCCTCGAAGTCGATCGGCTGGCCGCCCGAGGTCATCGGCTGGAGCGCGCCCAGCGCCGTGGAGCCGTCGGCCTCGCGCTTGAACCAGATGTTGGGGAAGCCGAGGAAGCGGTGCCAGGCCACGCCCATGTCGGTCTTGAGGGAGACCGTGATCATCCAGATGAAGGAGGCGGCGATCTTCAGGCCCGCGACCGCGTAGGTCAGGTTCTGGATCGTCGTCAGGCTCAGGCCCTTGAGGGCCAGGATGAGCGGGTACGAGGCGAAGAACCCGGGCTCGTAGCTGTCCACGCCGTGCTGGACGCCCTCCAGGGCGCGCAGCGTCATGATGCAGACGCCGACGATGAGGATGATCGTCTCGACGAAGTACGCCTGGCCGGTGTTGGAGCCGGCGAACCGGGACTTGCGGCCCGGCTTGTCGGCCTTGCTCAGCTGGCGGACGGTGATCAGCGTGAGGATGCCGAGCGTCGTCATCAGGCCGAGGAATTCGACGAAGATCTCGTACGGCAGCCAGTCGCCGATGACCGGGATCAGCCAGTCGGCCTGGAAGAGCTGCCCCACCGCGTTGACGATCGTCAGCAGCAGCGAGAAGAAGCCCACCGCCACGAACCAGTGCGCCACGCCGACGACGCCCCAGCGGTTCATCCGGGTGTGGCCGAGGAACTCCTTGACCACGGTCACGGTGCGCTGGACGGGTTCGTCGGTGCGGGTGCCCGCGGGCACCGGCTGGCCGAGCCGCACGAACCGGTAGATCTGCCAGATTGCACGGCCGAACAGCGCTACGCCGACCGCGATTAGGACCAGCGACACGATGATCGCGGCGAGTTGCATGTGGGGGCTCCTCGGGCCTGCCAGGGATTACTAAGCAGTAACTTATCGAGCTCGTCTGAGCGTACCCATTTATGCGGCGGCGCTGTAGCCGCGCACGCGGTGATCTGTGTCGCTCAGGCGGCCCTCAGTGTGGACGGGGTTTCCGGCACTTTTGAAATGTCCATCGTGTTATTCAGCCCATACACGGACATAACAATCTAACTTGGTTCGCATGATCTCCGGGCTCACCGCCGCCGTCGCCGCCCTGCTGTGCACCGCCCTGCTGGCCGCGGTGGTCCGCGCGGCCGTCCTGCGTGCCGGGGCCGGGGGCCCGCGCCCCGCCCGCACCCCGCACCTCGGCGGCATCGCCGTCGCCGTGGGCACGCTCGCCGCGGTCGGAGCCGGCCCGGTGCTCGGGCTCGCCGAGCTCGGGGACGGGGTCGGGCCCCTGCTCGGCGCCGCCGGGGCCGTGGCGCTCCTCGGGCTCGCCGGGGACCTGCGCCCGCTCGGGGCCCGGGTCAGGATCGGGGTGCAGACCGCCGCCGCCACCGTGGTGGTCGCCCTGGCGTCGGGGCTCTCCCCGGGGACGGGCGCGCTCGCGGTGCTCTGGATCGTGCTCGTCACCAACGCCTTCAGCCTGCTGGACGCCACCGACGGGGCGATGGGGACGGTGGCCGCGGTCATCGCGCTCGGGCTCGCCGTCTGCGCCATCGAGGACGCGCTGACCGGACTCGCCCTGCTGCTCAGCGTGCTGGCCGCCTCCCTCACCGGGTTCCTGGTGCACAACTGGCACCCCGCGCGGATCGTCCTCGGCCACTGCGGCTCGCTCTTCACCGGCTTCCTGCTCGCCTGCGCGGCCGTACTCGTCCACACCGAGGCCGACCCGGCGCGGGCCACCGCCTCGCTGTCCGCCCTGACCGCCGTGGTCCTGGCCGACGCGGTGCTGGTCCTGGTGTCGCGCCGGCTCGCCGGGCGGGCGCTGGCCGAGGGCGCGGCCGACCACATCGCGCACCGGCTGCGCCGCGTCGGCCTGACCGTGCAGGGCACGGCCGTCGTCCTCGGCGTCGCCGCGCTGCTCGGCACCGTCACCGCGCTGCTCGTCCATGACGGCCGCCTCGCCCCGGCCGCCGTGCTGCCGCTCGTGCTCGGCACGGCCGTCGCGGTGGTGGCCCTGCTGCGGGTGCCGGTCTACGGCGACGCGGCCCTGCGTACCGAACCGGCCCCCGGGGCCGCCCGCGAAGGAGCACCGGCGTGAGCATCGACATGATCGCGATGGGCGACCGCGCCCGGACCGCCCTGCGCCGCCTCGCCCGCCCCCTCGGCGCGCCCGGCCGGCCCGCCGACGAGGACGGCGCCCGCCTGGTGCGGCTGCTGCGGCGGTACGAGATCGACCTGGTCCTGGACGTGGGCGCGTACAGCGGGGCGTACGGCACGATGCTGCGGCGCTGCGGCTACGAGGGGCGGATCGTCTCCTTCGAGCCGCTGCGCGAACCCCGCGCCGAGCTGCGGCTGCGGGCCGCGGAGGACCCCTTCTGGTCGGTGCTGCCCTACGCGCTCGCCGACCGCAGCGGGCCGCTCACCCTGAACATCGCGGGCGACGCGGGCGTGAGCAGCTCGGCGCTGGCGATGCTGCCCCGCCATCGCGCCGCCGCGCCCCACACCGCGTACACCGGCACGCGGTGCGTCGAGGCGCACCGGCTGGACGCCCTGTGGGAGGGCGTCACCGCGCCCGGCGAGCGGGTCTTCGTACGGCTCGCGGTGCAGGGGTACGAGCACGAGGTGCTGCGGGGCGCGGGCGCGTACGCGGACGAGATCGTCGGGCTCCAGGCCGGGGCGGCGCTGGTGCCGCTGCACGAGGGGGGCGCCGGGTTCGACGATGTGCTCGCCCACGCGCGCGAGGAGCTCGGGCTCTCGCTCATGTCGGTGCGGCCGGGCCTCGCGGACCCGCGCGACGGACGCCTCCTCCAGTGCGAACTGATCCTCCTGCGCGAGGACGCCCCGGCCCCCTCGGAACAGGTCCCGCCCCAGGCCGCACACGCCGACTGACTTGGTGGGACCCCGGGCACGCGCATAAGCCGCACATAAAAGTTGAGCCCCCCAGACTCAGCTCTGTTGACCGCTCGGGGCGAGTCATGCATCCTTGAGTCAGTTCCACTCAAGATGTCAGTTGGAGGAAACCGAAATGGCACGTGCGGTCGGCATCGACCTGGGCACGACTAACTCCGTCGTCAGCGTTCTCGAAGGCGGCGAGCCCACCGTCATCACCAACGCCGAAGGCGCCAGGACCACGCCGTCCGTCGTCGCCTTCGCCAAGAACGGCGAGGTCCTCGTCGGTGAGGTCGCCAAGCGGCAGGCCGTCACCAACGTCGACCGGACCATCCGCTCGGTCAAGCGCCACATGGGCACCGACTGGAAGATCGACCTCGACGGCAAGACCTTCAACCCGCAGCAGATGAGCGCCTTCATCCTGCAGAAGCTGAAGCGGGACGCGGAGGCCTACCTCGGCGAGAAGGTCACCGACGCGGTCATCACCGTCCCGGCCTACTTCAACGACTCCGAGCGCCAGGCGACGAAGGAGGCCGGTGAGATCGCGGGCCTCAACGTCCTGCGCATCGTCAACGAGCCGACCGCCGCGGCGCTGGCGTACGGCCTGGACAAGGACGACCAGACGATCCTCGTCTTCGACCTCGGCGGCGGCACCTTCGACGTGTCCCTCCTGGAGATCGGTGACGGCGTCGTCGAGGTGAAGGCCACCAACGGTGACAACCACCTCGGTGGTGACGACTGGGACCAGCGCGTCGTCGACTACCTGGTGAAGCAGTTCCAGTCCGGCCACGGCGTGGACCTCTCCAAGGACAAGATGGCGCTCCAGCGCCTGCGCGAGGCCGCCGAGAAGGCGAAGATCGAGCTGTCCTCGTCCACCGAGACCTCGATCAACCTGCCGTACATCACGGCCTCGGCCGAGGGCCCGCTGCACCTGGACGAGAAGCTGACGCGCGCCCAGTTCCAGCAGCTGACCGCGGACCTCCTGGAGCGCTGCAAGCACCCGTTCCACAACGTCATCAAGGACGCGGGCATCCAGCTCTCCGAGATCGACCACGTCGTCCTCGTCGGTGGCTCCACCCGTATGCCCGCCGTCGCCGAGCTCGTCCGCGAGCTGACCGGCGGCAAGGACGCCAACAAGGGCGTCAACCCGGACGAGGTCGTCGCCATCGGCGCCGCCCTCCAGGCCGGTGTCCTCAAGGGTGAGGTCAAGGACGTCCTGCTCCTCGACGTGACCCCGCTGTCCCTCGGCATCGAGACCAAGGGCGGCATCATGACCAAGCTCATCGAGCGGAACACCACGATTCCGACGAAGCGCTCCGAGATCTTCACGACGGCCGAGGACAACCAGCCGTCCGTCCAGATCCAGGTCTACCAGGGCGAGCGCGAGATCGCGGCGTACAACAAGAAGCTCGGCATGTTCGAGCTGACCGGTCTGCCGCCGGCCCCGCGCGGGGTCCCGCAGATCGAGGTCGCCTTCGACATCGACGCCAACGGCATCATGCACGTGACCGCGAAGGACCTGGGCACGGGCAAGGAGCAGAAGATGACCGTCACCGGCGGCTCCTCGCTGCCGAAGGACGAGGTCAACCGCATGCGCGAGGAGGCCGAGCAGTACGCGGAGGAGGACCACCGCCGCCGCGAGGCCGCCGAGTCCCGCAACCAGGGCGAGCAGCTCGTCTACCAGACCGAGAAGTTCCTCAAGGACAACGAGGACAAGGTCCCCGGCGACGTCAAGACCGAGGTCGAGGCCGCGGTGGCCGAGCTCAAGGAGAAGCTGAAGGGCGACTCCGCCGAGGGCGACAACACCGCGGAGATCCGCACCGCGACCGAGAAGCTCGCGGCCGTCTCCCAGAAGCTCGGCCAGGCGATGTACGCGGACGCCCAGGCCGCCCAGGGTGCCGCCGGCGCCGAGGGCGCCGAGGCTCCCAAGGCCGAGGACGACGTCGTCGACGCCGAGATCGTGGACGACGAGAAGCCGGGCGACGCGAAGGGTGGCGCGGCCTGATGTCTGAGGAGACCCCGGGCTTCGAGGAGAAGCCCGACGTCCCCTCCGGCGCACAGGAAGACGCCGAGCCGAAGGCCGCCGACTCCTCGAAGGAGGAGAAGGCGGCCCCGGCCGGGGACGCAGCCAAGGAGATCGCCCTGCAGGCCGAGCTGGACCAGGCCCGGACGGCGCTCGCCGAGCGCACGACGGACCTCCAGCGCCTCCAGGCCGAGTACCAGAACTACCGCCGCCGCGTGGAGCGGGACCGCGTCACGGTCAAGGAGATCGCCGTCGCCGGCCTCCTGACCGAGCTGCTGCCCGTGCTCGACGACATCGGCCGGGCCCGTGAGCACGGCGAGCTGACCGGTGGCTTCAAGTCGGTGGCCGAGTCGCTGGAGACGGTCGCCGCGAAGATGGGCCTCCAGCAGTTCGGCAAGGAGGGCGAGCCCTTCGACCCGACGGTCCACGAGGCCCTGATGCACAGCTACGCGCCGGACGTCACCGAGACGACCTGCGTCGCGATCCTCCAGCCCGGGTACCGGATCGGCGAGCGTACGATCCGCCCCGCGCGGGTCGCCGTCGCCGAGCCCCAGCCGGGCGCGGCGAAGGAGGGCAAGGAGGCCAAGGAAGGCGGCGGCGGCACGGCCGAAGAGGAGAGCGGTGGCCCGGACGAGGGCTGACGCGACGGTCATGGGTGAAGTGGTCGTCCGGGAGGAGGGACGTCGATGAGCACGAAGGACTTCGTCGAGAAGGACTACTACAAGGTCCTCGGCGTCCCCAAGGACGCCACCGAGGCCGAGATCAAGAAGGCGTACCGCAAACTCGCCCGCGAGTTCCACCCGGACGCCAACAAGGGCGACGCCAAGGCGGAGGAGCGCTTCAAGGAGGTCTCCGAGGCGAACGACATCCTCGGTGATCCCAAGAAGCGCAAGGAGTACGACGAGGCGCGCGCCCTCTTCGGCAACGGCGGCTTCCGGGCCGGTCCCGGCGCCGGCGGCGGCAGCTTCAACTTCGACCTGGGCGACCTCTTCGGGGGCGCCCAGGGCGGCGGGGCGGCCGGCGGCTTCGGCGGCGGGCTCGGCGACGTGTTCGGCGGGCTCTTCAACCGGGGCGGCGCGGGCCCGGGCACCCGGACCCAGCCGCGCCGCGGCCAGGACCTGGAGTCCGAGGTGACGCTCAGCTTCACCGAGGCGGTCGACGGGGCCACGGTCCCGATCCGGCTCTCCAGCCAGGCTCCCTGCAAGGCCTGTTCGGGCACCGGCGACAAGAACGGCACGCCCCGGGTGTGCCCGACGTGCGTCGGCACCGGACAGGTCTCGCGCGGCACCGGCGGCGGCTTCTCGCTGACCGACCCGTGTGTGGACTGCAAGGGCCGCGGTCTGATCGCGGAGAACCCCTGCGAGGTCTGCAAGGGCAGCGGCCGCGCCAAGTCCTCGCGGACCATGCAGGTCAGGATTCCGGCGGGCGTCTTCGACGGCCAGCGGATCCGGCTGCGCGGCAAGGGCGCGGCGGGCGAGCGCGGTGGCCCCGCGGGCGACCTGTACGTGGTCGTCCACGTGGACAGCCACCCGGTCTTCGGCCGCAAGGACGACAACCTCACCGTCACCGTGCCGGTCTCCTTCGCGGAGGCGGCGCTCGGCGGCGAGGTGAAGGTGCCCACCCTGGGCGGGCCGCCGGTCACCCTGAAGCTCCCCGCGGGCACGCCCAACGGCCGTACGATGCGGGCCCGGGGCAAGGGCGCGGTCCGCAAGGACGGCTCGCGCGGGGACCTGCTGGTCACCGTGGAGGTCATGGTGCCCAAGGACCTCGGCGACAAGGCGCGCGAGGCCCTGGAGGCGTTCCGCGAGGCGACCGCGGACGAGGATCCGCGGGCAGAACTGTTCCAGGCCGCGAAGGGAGCATGAGATGGACGGCCGACGACGCAATCCGTTCGAACTGACCGATGAATCGCCGGTGTACGTCATCTCGGTCGCCGCTCAGCTCTCCGGTCTGCACCCGCAGACCCTGCGCCAGTACGACCGCCTCGGCCTGGTCTCGCCCGACCGCACGGCCGGGCGCGGCCGGCGCTACTCGGCCCGCGACATCGAACTGCTCCGTACGGTGCAGCAGTTGTCGCAGGACGAGGGCATCAACCTGGCCGGTATCAAGCGCATCATCGAGCTGGAGAACCAGGTGGCCGCGCTCCAGCAGCGCGTCGCCGAGCTCTCGGCCGCGGTGGACGGGGCGGCGGCCGCCATGCGGCAGCGCGAGGCCCAGGTCCACGCGTCGTACCGGCGCGACCTGGTGCCGTACCAGGACGTGCAGCCGACCGGCGCCCTGGTGGTCTGGCGGCCCAAGAGGCCGAAGGACACGCACTAGCGCGGTCCACCGCCCGGACGCGACACCGGTGGCTCGACGAACGAACGAGAGGGCCCGCGGTCCCCACGAGGGGGCGGCGGGCCCTTTCGCGTGGGCGCGCGGGACCCGGCGCGGAGTGCGGCCCGCGCGCGGCATCCGGGGCGCGGCCCCGGCGTGCGGCCCGGGGCCTTCCACCGGTGGCCGCCGGTCAATGGCCCGTGCCCTGCCAGAGGCTCACCGCGAGGGCCGCGCACGAGGTCAGGGCGGCGATCGCGGGCAGCGGCCAGCGCCCGCGCTCCAGGGCGTCCAGACGGTCGTCGTGTTCTCCCAGCGTCTTGTCGGTCTGGTCGGCGCGCTGGAGCAGCAGTGCCAGGTCGCCCCGCGTGGTGGCGAACCCGACCTCCACCGCGCGCCGCAGCCGTTCCAATTCGATCGCGACTCCTTCGGCCTGGCCGGTGTTCACCATGAGGGCTCCTTCGGTAGATGGCGGATCAGGACCACGAGCCGGCGGGAGGAGAGCCGGCCGCGGTGCCAGTCCAGGAGGTCCACGCCGTAGTGGCGCAGGAGCGCGGCTTCCAGCGCCTCGGCGTTGTCCTCCACGTACACGCCGAGGCGCAGCCTTCCCCCAGGCCGAGCCCGGTGTCGCGGCCCCAGGAGGCGAGGACCGCCTCGATGTCGTGCGGTGAGGGGCGGTGGCGGCGCAGCCGGGCCGACTGGGCCCCGCCGAGGAGGAGTTCGAGCGAGGCGCCCAGGTCGTCACCGCCCAGGGCGCGCAGGGCGCGGGCCGTAGCGCGGGTGAGTTCGCCGGGCAGTTCGAAGAGCTCGCCGCCCAGCTCGAAGGCCCAGGAGCGGCCGGACGCCTCCAGGCGCTGGGCGCGGGCCGCGTCGGCGCGAGGGGCGCCGGGGGCGGGTGTCGCGGGTGGTGCGGCCATGGTGCCTCCCTCAAATGGCCGGTTCCGTAACGGGGTTGAGAGCCGGATCGCCGTACCCGCCGGGCGGGTCAGCGGATACAGTCGGTGTCACCTCTACGGGTGAGGCAGGGGAACAACGTGACCGTGAACGTGGACGAGCGCGAACGGCTGGCCGAGCGGTTCGAGGCCAACCGCACCCATCTGCGGGCCGTCGCCTACCGGATACTCGGCAACCTCAACGAGGCGGACGACGCCGTCCAGGAGGCCTGGCTGCGCCTCAGCCGCACCGACGCGGGCTGTGTGAAGAACCTCGGCGGCTGGCTCACCACCGTCGTGGGCCGCGTCTGCCTGGACATGCTGCGCTCGCGCGACTCCCGGCGCGAGCTGCTGTACGACGAGCCCGTGCCGGTGCGCGGGCGCGGGCACGAGGAGCCGGGCGACCCGGAGCACGAGGTGCTGCTCGTGGACTCGGTGGGCCTGGCGATGCTGGTCGTCCTGAACACGCTGGCGCCCGCCGAGCGGATCGCCTTCGTGCTGCACGACATGTTCATGGTGCCCTTCGACGAGATCGCCCCGGTGGTGGGGCGTTCCACGGTCGCCACCCGCCAGCTCGCCAGCCGGGCCCGGCGCCGGGTGCAGGAGTCCGCTCCGGTGCCGGACGCGGACCTGGCCCGCCAGCGGGAGGTCGTCGAGGCCTTCTTCGCCGCCTCGCGCGCCGGGGACTTCGACGCGCTGCTCGACCTGCTCGACCCGGACGTGGTGGTCCGGGCCGACCGGGCGACCGTGGAGGTGGGGGCGATGGGCGAGGTCCGGGGCGCGGCGGCGGTGGCCGGCACGTTCAACGGCCGCGCCCACACCGCCCAGCTCGCCCTGGTGGACGGCACGGTGGGAGCCGTGTGGGCGCCCGGGGGCGAGCTCAAGGTGGTCATCGGGTTCACCCTGGCCGGGGGCCGGATCACCGGGATCACGCTGCGGGCCGACCCGGACCGGCTGCGCCGTCTGGACCTGGCGGTCCTGGCGGCGTAGGAGGCACGGGCCGGGCCCACGCCCGGCGTTCGCGGGACGGCCGTGGGCCCGGTGGACGCGGTGCGGTGCGGTGCGGTGCCGTGCGGTGTGGTGCCGCGCCGTGCCGTGCCCGAAGCCGGGCGCGGAACGGCGCGACCGGCCGGGCACGGTCCGGGTCCGCACGGGGTCCTGCGGGTCAGAAGGCGACGATCCCCTCCGATCCCGGGGCAAGCCCGCCCGCGCTGGGCGCGAGCACCCCGGGGCTGATCACCCGCGGCGGGTCATCGGCCACGCCGAAGCCCTTCAGCGTGGTCAGCCCCGCGCTGGACTCGATGCGGTAGGCGCTGATCGACATCTTGTCGCAGTACGGCGTCCCCTCCACGTAGGTGGGCAGCCGGGGGTCGGCGATCTTCTCGTCGATCCCGGCGGTCAGCACGTACAGGTACAGGCCGTCGTTGGTGATGGCCATGTCCTGGGTGGCGTGCGAGTTCTTGCTGACGGCGAGGTGGCCGTCGGCCGGGAAGAGCGTGATCTCGCCCCGCTCGTCGATGCGGAAGGCGCCGATCGAACCGCTCTGGGCGTTCGCCACGTACACCACGCCCGGGTCCAGGACGCTGTTCGCCGTCCAGCAGGTGGTGAGTTCGGTGGTGGTCACCGACGCGCTGATCACCTGGAGGGTGCCGTCGCGGCCGACGTGGTACGTGGACATGGAGCCCAGGAAGCCGGGTGCGCCGATGATCTCGGTGACCATCAGCACGTCGCCGTGGAAGGTGGCGGTGAAGGGGGCGAGCCCCGCGGACTGGTTGCGCACCGGCTCGCCCACGCGGCCGTAGGCGTCGACGGGGAAGACGTCGATGATGTTCGTCTGCCGCTCGGTGACGATCAACCGGGTGCCGTCCGGCGTGAACTGGATCTGCGAGGGGCCCGCCCCCGCCCCGCCGATCAGGGCCTTGCGGGAGCCCTCCACCGGAGTGAGCGAGCCGTCGTCGCCGACGCGGAAGCCGGCGATGGACCCGTCGGTGGCGTTCACGGCGAACAGGAGGTTGCCGTGGACGGCCACGCTCACCGGGCGGACACCGCCGGCGGGGACCCGGCTGACCAGCCGCAGCCGCTCGCCCTCGACGGCGAGCGAGGAGACCTCGTCGCTGCCGGAGTCGACGCCGAACAGGAACCGCTGGTCCTCGGAGGCGATGAGCGAGCCCTGCGAGACCAGCGGGTCGGAGGTGTCCTCCAGGTCGTAGCTGCGGCCGACGCCGAGGCCGCCGGTCGGGTAGGTGCCCTTGCGGGTCAGGTTGCCGTAGACGTCACGGGCGAAGACGGTCACCGAGTTGCCGGTCTCCTGGTTGCTCATCACATAGACGAAGCCGCCGCGCCGCGCCGGGGGCGGGGGCGGGTTGTCGCCGGGGTGACCGGAGCCGGAGGCGGTCACGGCGCGGGTCTGCGCGCCGGAGGTCTCGTTCGTATCCATGGGGGACTCCTTCTTCTTGGCCTTCTCGGCCTTCTCGGCCTTCTTGGCATGCGGCTTTCGGCCGCGGGGCAGCAGACGCACGGTGTACGGGCCCTAGGCCGCGGGACCGGCCGCGCGGGAGGCACGCAGGCCGTGGGCGGCGATGTCGTCGGCGATGTCGAGGCCGAGGCGGACGCCGCCGATGTTGAGGCTCAGGTCCATGTCGCCGGAGGCGTTCGGGACCCAGCCGTCGTAGTTCCAGTGCACGCCGAGGAAGACCCGGCTGAGGCTGTTCTCGCGGATCATGTCCCAGAGCCCGCCGGGGAAGGTGCGGACCACCCGGGTGCGGGCGATCCCGTTGGTGTCGGTGGTCGTGCCGTTCAGCTCGTCGGAGACGAACTCGAGACCGGCCGCCAGGTTGTCCGGCCCGTAGGAGCCGTGGCGGTAGAACTGCCGCACCGACTGGAAGGCCGCCGCGCCGAAGGTGGCGTGGCCCGAGGGGTAGGACGGGAAGTTCGGCGTCCGGTTGACCCGGCCACCGGGGTTGTTGGTGTTGGGCGCGCCCAGTGGCAGCCACTCGGGATCGGCGTCCGCGCCGAGCGGCGCCCCACCGGTGCCGGCCGGGCCCGAGGAGGGGTCGTGCTCGCGGATGCCGACGACCGGGCGCCACAGGTCGTAGACGTACTTGTCGGTCCAGGCCAGGATGCCCGCGTCGGCCATCGCCGCGTTGAGGAGGGCGAACAGCCGGGCGTTCTGCGCGGTGTCGTTCCGCTGGGCCTCGGCGACCTTGCGGACGATCATGTTGTAGAGGCGCGGCGGCGTGCCCAGGCCGATGACCCCGTCGTACGCCCAGAACACGCCGATGGCCGTCTCCCGCGGGGTGCGCCGGCCGGCCCGCAGGTCCTCGGGGAGCGCGCCCGCCAGATGCGTCGCGATGCCCTTGGCGCGGACCTGGCGCAGCGCCGCCTCGTACCGCGGGCTGCCCGGCCGCGGCGGGGCGTCCAGGTGGTGGCGGGTGGTGGCCGCGAAGAGGTGGGAGCGGGCGCCGTAGTACGCGGCGTACACGCTCTGGCCGGGGTCGACCGGGTCGGGGCGGTGGTGTCCGCGGGCGGTGGAGTAGACGTAGCCGTCGTCGCCGAGGCCGGGGTCGGCGCCGCGCAGCGACAGGAGCGCGCGGGCGACCCGCAGGCCGAAGGCGTGGCCGGGGCCGGTGCCGGGTCCGGACGGCAGGGCGGCGGCCCGGTGCTGGGCGTTGAAGTACTCCTTCTGGGCCGGGTAGAGGGCGCTGAGCGTGGCGTGCGCGGCGGCGGCGACGGCCGCGTCGGAGGAGGCGCCGGCCGGGGCCTCGGGCAGCGAGTCGCCGAGGTAGCAGTCGTGGCCGGGGTGGATGGCGAAGTAGGCGTCGTGCATGGCGAGATGGGTCAGGGCCAGCGCCCGGGAGGCGCCGCACGGGCCCCGGGTGCCCGCCTCGGCGGGGGCGCCCGTGGTGTGGGTCGTGCGGTCGGCCTCCAGGGCCACCGCGTTCCAGAACAGGATCTGGTCCACTGGGGACTCCTTTCACGGTGGTGTGCCGCAGGCACGGCCGCGGCGCCCTTCTCCTGGGCGGAGGGGCGTGAGGGAAGCGGCCGGAGCAGCACGAAGCGGCAGACCCGTCGCCCCGGATGTGGGCGCGGTTCTGCCGCTGCTCCCAGTGTGATCGGGGGTGCCCGATCCCGCAACAGGCCTGCTCGGGGCGGGGGTTGGGGCGTGAGCGGGGACAGCGGAAGGGCCCCACCCGGGGTGCGGGTGGGGCCCTGCGGAGAACGGGTCACGCCAGGCGGAGAGCTGGTCACGCCAGGCGGCGGAGCGGGCCGGGTCAGTGGTGCGGGATCTCGTCGCGGTGGACGGAACGCTCCGCCGCGAACACGTCCTCCAGCCGGTAGAGCAGCCTGCGCCCCTGCCGGCCCGAGGCGCGCAGATGGCCCAGCTGGACCCACTTGCGCAGGGTCGCGGGCGAGACGGCCACCTCGGCGGCGGCGAGCTCGCCGGAGACCAGGCCCGGGGCCGGGAAGGCGGTCACGAGGCCTCCTCCAGGTCCGTGCGGACGACATGGCGGCACACGGGGTTCACACAGAGCACGGCGCCGCGCTCGGGGAAGACGCGCAGCGACACCGAGGCGCACGCGGGACAGCGCCCGCCGATCCGGATCATCTGCTCCGGGTCCCCTAGCTCGCGGGCACAGCGCCGGGCCATCCGCCGGGTCTCGGCCGTCACGTGCGCGGCGAGGTCCGGCAACTCGTCCACGGCGTCGAGGAGTTCGGCGATACGGGCCAGCCGGGCCACCACCGGGGCCGGGGCGGGCGGGCGCAGGCCGAGCCGCTCCCGTACCGCCTCCTCCAGCTCGACCACGCCGTCGGTGATGTCCCGTACGGCGTCGGAGATGTGCAGCCGGATCGGGGCGGTGGTGGAGCGGAGCGAGCCGCCGGGCCGCTCCCGCGGGCCCGCCGGGGACGGCGCCAGCTCCGCGAGGAGGTCGGGGAAGCGGCGGGCCAGCGACTGGAGCCACACCGCGTCCGCGCGTCCGCCGCTCATCGCTCCGCCTGCCCGGGCGCGGGCGTCGGGGGCCGTTTGACCTCGCGGCCGTTGCGCCAGAGCCGTCCGCCGCTCACCCCGTCGAAGAAGGTGTGCGCGGGGTCGACGACCACTTCGCACTCGGTGCGGATGGGACACTGATTGCATGCTCGCAATACCGGTTCGGCGTCGGAGGGGACGCGGGCGAACACGGACTGTTGTGGGAGGTTCGCGCAGGCGGCGGCCCTGCGCCAGTCGAGGTCGTCCGCCGCTCGGGACAAGTACGAGGTCATATGGGCTTTTCGAGTGGTCAGGTGTGCGGGCACGTGCAAACCCCTCCCCACGTATGGGAACACGAGTTCGGCAAATTGCGAACGCGTGATCAGGGTGACACGGTGCGTGCGCGTACGCAAGCGACTCATGCGTGCGGGCGCGCACCTACTGTCGCGCGAGCGCCCCGGGGGTACGCTGTCTCCCGCGACGAGGGAGAGCGACCACATGGGTTCGAGCGCACGGGCCGGCGCCCGCAACGAACAGGGCTACCGCGGCGACGGCGGTCGCGGTCATGCGGACGGGCTGGAGGAGTTCGCCGCCTGGATCGAGCGCCTGATGCGGCTGCGGAACTACGACATCGACAGCCCGCGCGGGGGCGGCAAGTCCAAGCTCGCGGACGACGCCGGGGTCCACCGGGCCGCCGTGAGCAGGCTGTTGCAGCGCCAGAGCATGCCGGACCTGGAGACCATGCGCAGACTGGCGGCGGTGCTCGGCGTACCGCTGCGGGACATGCTCATCCGCTCCGGCAGGCTCTCCGAGGACGATCTGCCGATCGCCGTGGGCCGGGGCGGGCAGGACGGGGAGGGCGCGGTGCCGCTCGGCCCCGAGGAGGCCGCCCGGCTCATGGGGGTGCCCGAGGAGCTGCGCGAGCTGTTCGTACGCGTGACGAAGGCGTTCCTGCCGGACGGACGTGAGGGGGCCGGCAGCCCGGGGGTGTGAAGGAGGGCGGGGGATGGCGGACGGCGACGGTTCAGGAGGCGAACAGGACGCTCTGGCCGAGGTGTTGGGCGGCCTGTTGATCGAACTGGGGGAGAAGGTCCGGCGCGCCGGCCTCGACGGCGTACGGGTCCTGACCGACCAGGAGCTCCAGCACGAGCAGCTCCGCTGGTTCCGCGAGGGCTGGGAGGAACACGCCCGCGTCGGCCGCGGGGCGGACGCGCAGGGGCGCGCCGCCCGGCGGGGCGAGGACGGGCCGCGGCCCCCGGTGGAGGAGGACGCCTGTCACGGGGGCGACGGCGAACGGGACGCGGCCGGGCACCCCGAGGCGGGCCAACCGCCGCCGTCCGGGCGGCTGTTGCGCTTCCCTCAGACCCCCGACGGCCGCCTTGGCCACCCGCTGCCGATCGTCGGCACCGGCGAGGCGCGCGGCAGGGACCTCATGCCGCACCGCCCGCGCGGGCGCCAGCGCGGCCGGCCCGCGGACGACGGCGACCCGCCGGGCAGCCACCCGCACGTATGAGACCGGGCAGCCACCCGCACGTATGAAGGGGAGAGGGCGGCCGCTCCCGTACGAGGTGCGCGGGGCCCGGCTCAGTCGTCCTGCTCCAGGATTCCGGACTGGGCGATGAGATAGCCGAGCTGGGCGCGGCTGCCGCTGCCCAGGGCGGCGTTCAGCTTGGCGATGTGGGCGCGGCAGGTGCGGACGTTCATCCCGAGGCGCCGCGCGATGGAGTCGTCCACGTGCCCCTCCACGAGGAGTTTGGCGATGGAGCGCTGGACGCCCGTGATGCCCTCCGCCTTGGAGGAGCCGTACGGGACCTCCTCCTCCCACGGCACCGCGTGCAGCCAGAACTGGTCGAAGACGCCGACCAGATACTGCACCAGGCCCTCGTGCCGCAGCTCCAGCGCGACCCGGCGGTCGCTGCGCGCGGGGATGAAGGCCACCCGGCGGTCCACGATGATCAGCCGGTCGATGATCTCTTCCAGCGTGCGGACCTCCAGGCCGTAGGGCGCGATGCGCTCCACGTACCCGATCGTCGCGGAGTGGTGGCGGGCGGTGTGCTGGTAGAGGGTGCGCATCCCGACGCCCCGGTCGAGCAGTGGCTGGACCCGGCGCAGGCCCGACTCCAGGGTCTCGGGTCTGCGTCCGCTGCCGGGCTGGATGGTGAGCAGTTCCTTGGTGCACTCGTCGATGACGCGGTCCAGCGTCGCGTTGATGAGCTCCAGGCCCTCCAGGACCGTGATCGCGTGGGTGCTCGCCGCGTCCTCGCTGGTGATCGCCATGAACGGCTCGAAGGTGCTGGCCAGTGACATCGACAGCTTCCTGCGCTCCTGGATCTCGCGTTCCAGGGGCTGCACGAGCTGGTTCAGGACGACGGAGGGAGGGACCGGCCGCAGCTGCTCCGCGTCGTCCGCGTCGGGCCGCAGCAGCGCGAGATCGATGAGACAGGGAGCGGCCTGGGCTTCCGTGCGAGTTATTCCGCCGGTACGCAACGCGGTGGCGTAGAGGGTCTTGCCCATCTCGCACAGGTCTGTAGGGCCATGACTATGTCCGAAGTGCCCCTGATACAACCGGATTACACCCCCCTCATACTCCTGAATTACAGGAACATGATGCCTGGCCTCGCTGGTGGAAGCGCTCAGAGTGAGCCATCGTCTTATGCGCGGGGGGAGGGAATGATCATAAAGAGGTGGAGATCGGCCATGAGCAGGATGGTTCGAGCACTTAGCGCTATAGCCGTTGTCGCGGCTGCTCTTTGCGCTCTCGCCGCGAGTGGGGAACCCACGTGGGAGAGCAAGCCGTCCCACGGAACCGTGGCGGCTCCGGGAGAGCCCACCTGGGAGCACAAGCCGGTGACGCGGGTCCTGGCGGCTCCAGTGGAGCCTACCTGGGAGGTCGCGCCCGCGGGTGTAAGCGCATGAGCCTCCCGCCGGACGACCGGGTCTTCCGGCGCGAGATGGCCACGGCCTACCGCTCGGGGTGGCACTTCATCGACCTCGTCACGGCGATCCCCCACCGTGGCGATTCGTTGATGGTCACCCTGTTCGGCGAGCCGATCCTGGTCGCGCGCGAGGACGACGAGGACGTCCGTGCCTACCGGTGCCTGCGCCGGCCGCGCGGGGCGCCGCAGCCGATTCGCTGTGCCGTGCGCTACGGCATGGTGTTCGTCAATCTGGACCAGCGAGACCACCAACTGTTCGACCCCGAGTCGTCTACCGCCACCCCCCGCAGTGCCTGAAGCGATTCCCCCGTCGTTGTAAATCGCTCAGGCGCTTCCCCCACACAGCGGCGCCATCGTGGACCTGAACACGGTGGCGCCGCTGTGCTGCCCGGGTACGGGCCCGCCCGCGCCCCGCGCGCGTGGCCGGGCCCGGCTCAGCCCCGGCCCATCGCCCGCTCCAGGACGATCTCGATCAGCACCCGGTCCGGGTTCTCGCGCGGCGTCCGCCCGTACCGCTCGGCGTACCGCGTCACCGCCTCGGCGATCGGCCCCGCCTCCGTCCGTACGTACGCCCGGCCCTCCAGGGTGGCCCAGCGGCGCCCGTCCACCTGGCAGACCGCGACCCGCGCTCCCTGCTCACCGGCCGCCAGCACGTTCCGCACCTTCCGGCTGGACCGGTTGGCGATCACCCGCGCCACGCCCGCCTCCGGGTCGTAGGTGACCCCCACCGGCACCAGGTGCGGGCTGCCGTCCGGGCGCGGAGTCGTCAGCGTGCACAGGTGGCGCTCGCGCCAGAAGGCGAGATAGGCCGCGTCGGGCTGCCGGGGGTCCACAGGGGTACGCGTGCGGGAGGCCGGGACGGCCGCCGTGTCCGTGCTCGTGCTCATGCGCCGAACCTACGCGGAACTCGTCCCCGCCACCTTGAGCGGAATGGGCTCAACTTTATGTACGCTGGATGAGTCATGGATTTCGTACCCCCTGCGCCGAGGAGGAGAGACCGCGCGTGGACGCCGAGCTGACCAACAAGAGCCGGGACGCGATCAACGCCGCGAGCAGCCGGGCCGTGTCCGACGGACACCCCGACCTGACGCCCGCGCACCTGCTGCTCGCCCTCCTGACCGGCGAGGAGAACGAGAACATCACCGACCTGCTGGCCGCCGCCGGGGCCGACCAGGCCGCCGTCCGGTCCGGGGCGGAGCGGCTGCTCGCCGCGCTGCCCAAGGTGGCCGGTTCCACGGTCGCCCCGCCGCAGCCCGACCGCGACCTGCTGGCCGTCATCGCCGACGCCGCGCAGCGCGCCAAGGAGCTGGGCGACGACTACCTCTCCACCGAGCACCTGCTCATCGGCCTCGCCGCCAAGGGCGGCCGGACCGGCGAGCTCCTCTCCCAGCAGGGCGCGACCGCCAAGAAGCTCCTTGAGGCATTCGAGACAGTACGAGGAGGACGGAGGGTGACCACCCCCGACCCGGAGGGCCAGTACAAGGCCCTGGAGAAGTTCGGCACGGATTTCACGGCCGCCGCCCGCGAGGGCAAGCTCGACCCGGTCATCGGCCGGGACCAGGAGATCCGCCGGGTGGTGCAGGTGCTCTCCCGGCGCACCAAGAACAACCCGGTGCTCATCGGTGAGCCCGGCGTCGGCAAGACCGCGGTCGTGGAGGGCCTGGCCCAGCGGATCATCAAGGGCGACGTCCCGGAGTCGCTGAAGAACAAGCGGCTCGTCTCGCTGGACCTGGGCGCGATGGTGGCCGGGGCGAAGTACCGGGGCGAGTTCGAGGAGCGCCTGAAGACCGTCCTGTCGGAGATCAAGGCGAGCGACGGCCAGATCATCACCTTCATCGACGAGCTGCACACGGTCGTCGGGGCGGGCGCCGGCGGCGACTCGGCGATGGACGCGGGCAACATGCTCAAGCCGATGCTGGCCCGCGGTGAGCTGCGGATGGTCGGCGCCACCACGCTCGACGAGTACCGCGAGCGCATCGAGAAGGACCCGGCCCTGGAGCGCCGCTTCCAGCAGGTCCTGGTCGCCGAGCCCACCGTCGAGGACACCATCGCGATCCTGCGCGGCCTCAAGGGCCGGTACGAGGCGCACCACAAGGTGCAGATCGCCGACAGCGCGCTGGTGGCCGCGGCCACCCTGTCCGACCGCTACATCACCTCCCGCTTCCTGCCGGACAAGGCGATCGACCTGGTGGACGAGGCGGCCTCCCGCCTCCGTATGGAGATCGACTCCTCGCCGCTGGAGATCGACGAGCTCCAGCGGTCGGTGGACCGCCTCCGTATGGAGGAGCTGGCCCTGTCCAAGGAGACGGACGCGGCGAGCAAGGAGCGGCTGGAGAAGATCCGCCGCGACCTCGCCGACAAGGAGGAGGAGCTGCGCGGCCTGACCGCCCGCTGGGAGAAGGAGAAGGAGGGCCTGAACCGCGTCGGTGAGCTCAAGGAGCGCCTCGACGACCTGCGCGGCCAGGCCGAGCGCGCCCAGCGCGACGGCGACTTCGACACCGCCTCCAAGCTGCTGTACGGCGAGATCCCGACCCTGGAGCGCGAGCTGGAGGCCGCATCCGAGGCCGAGCAGGAGGCCTCCAAGGACACCATGGTCAAGGAGGAGGTCGGCCCGGACGACATCGCGGACGTGGTCGGCTCCTGGACCGGCATCCCGGCCGGTCGCCTGCTGGAGGGCGAGACGCAGAAGCTGCTGCGCATGGAGGACGAGCTGGGCCGCCGGCTGATCGGCCAGTCCGAGGCGGTCCGCGCGGTCTCGGACGCGGTGCGCCGGACCCGGGCGGGCATCGCCGACCCCGACCGCCCCACCGGCTCCTTCCTCTTCCTGGGCCCCACCGGCGTCGGCAAGACCGAGCTGGCCAAGGCGCTGGCCGACTTCCTCTTCGACGACGAGCGGGCCATGGTCCGCATCGACATGTCGGAGTACGGCGAGAAGCACAGCGTCGCCCGCCTGGTCGGCGCCCCGCCCGGGTACGTGGGGTACGAGGAGGGCGGCCAGCTCACCGAGGCGGTCCGCCGCCGCCCGTACAGCGTGGTGCTGCTCGACGAGGTCGAGAAGGCGCACCCGGAGGTCTTCGACGTCCTGCTCCAGGTCCTCGACGACGGCCGCCTCACCGACGGCCAGGGCCGCACGGTCGACTTCCGCAACACGATCCTGGTGCTGACCTCCAACCTGGGCAGCCAGTACCTGGTCGAGCCGCTGACCAGCGAGGAGGAGAAGAAGCAGCAGGTCCTGGAGGTGGTGCGGGCGTCCTTCAAGCCCGAGTTCCTCAACCGCCTGGACGACCTGGTGGTCTTCTCCGCGCTCACCAAGGACGAGCTGGCCCACATCGCGGAGCTCCAGATCGCCCGCCTCGCCAAGCGCCTGGCCGACCGGCGCCTCGCCCTGGACGTCACCCCCGAGGCGCTGGCCTGGCTCGCCCACGAGGGCAACGACCCGGCCTACGGCGCCCGCCCGCTGCGCCGGCTCATCCAGACCGCCATCGGCGACCGGCTCGCCAAGGAGATCCTGGCGGGCGAGGTCAAGGACGGCGACACGGTCCGCGTCGACCGGGTGGGGGACGGCCTGAGCGTGGGTGCGGCGACCGGAAAGAGCCTGTAGCCGGGTGGCCGCGCCGGGATTCGGTCAGCCGTCAGCGGATACCCGTGGCGGGGGTTGCCAGCCCCCGCCCGGCATGGGAGAGGATGACCGGAACCGTACGAAGGAAGATTCACGATGAGCATCGACCCGTCCTCGATTCCGAATTTCGGGGCTCAGCCCGGCCCGCAGCCCACCGGTGGACCGGCCGGGCCCGTCGTACCCGACCAGGATCTGGTCAAGCAGCTCCTGGACCAGATGGAGCTCAAGTACGTCGTGGACGACGAGGGCGACCTCGCCGCTCCGTGGGAGGAGTTCCGCACGTACTTCATGTTCCGCGGCGAGGAGGACCAGCAGGTCTTCTCGGTGCGGACCTTCTACGACCGCCCCCACGGCATCGACGACAAGGTCGCGCTGCTGGAGACGATCGACGACTGGAACCGCCGCACCCTGTGGCCCAAGGTCTACACGCACACCCACGACGACGGCGCCGTCCGCCTCATCGGTGAGGCGCAGATGCTGATCGGCACCGGCGTCGCCCTGGAGCACTTCGTCTCCTCGACGGTCAGCTGGGTCCGCGCCTCGATCGAGTTCGACAAGTGGCTCGTGGAGCAGCTGGGCCTGGAGAAGGCCGTCGACGGCGCCGAGGGCGACGAGGGCGACGCGCCCGGCGACGACGCCTGACGCGCACCGCTCACAGCGCCATCGGGGCCAGCGTCAGCAGATACGCCCCGTACGCGAACGACAGCCCGGCCAGGGCCGCGGTCACCGTGACCGCCGCCCGCGGCCGGGCTTTCGTCAGCGCCGCCGCCAGCGGCAGCAGCAGCGGGAACGCCGGCAGCAGGAACCGCGGCTTGGACTCGAAGAACCCCGACCCGCCGACGGTGATCAGCACCAGCACCCCCGTGTAGACGAGCAGCGGCAGCGGCGGGCGCTCCAGCACGAACAGGGCGAACAGCAGCAGCGCCGCCACGGTGATCAGGAACGCCATCGTGTAGCCGAGGTCGAACGGCCCGGTGGCCAGCTTCCGTACGAAGCGCAGCGAGCCCCGGCCGAAGTCGAACCGGGACGTCCAGGCGGCCTGGACCGCGAAGTAGCCGCCCAGCGGATCACCCCTTCGGGCGCCGACCGACAGGACGTATCCGCACCAGCCCAGCGGCGCCACCGCCCCGGCCGCCCACACCCGCCAGTCCCGCCGTGCGCCCCGCCCGCCGCCCCACAGGGCCGCCGCGGCCGCCGCCGTGACCGCCGCGGCCACCGCGACCGCGTTGGGCCGCGAGAGGCCCGCCAGGACCGCCAGGCCGCCCGCCCACAGCCAGCGCCGCTCCAGGACCGCCCACAGCGACCAGGCGGCCAGCGCCGTCATCACCGGCTCGGTGTACGCCATCGACAGCACCACCGAGTGCGGCAGCAGCCCCCACAGCAGCACCAGCGCGGTCGCCGTGCGCCGCCCCGCCAGCCGCTCCCCGACCGCGTGGATCCCCCACGCCGCCGCCCCGGCCGCCGACCAGGACACCAGCAGCCCGGCCGTGCCGCCCGCCACCGGCAGCGCCGTCGTCACCAGCCGCAGCAGGCTCGGGTAGAACGGGAAGAACGCCAGATCGCTCTGGACCGTCCCGTCCGGCCAGTACAGCGTGCGCCCGTAGCCGTTCGCCGCGATCTTGATGTACCAGTCGGCGTCCCAGGCGGTGGCCAGCAGCGCACGCGGCGAGCGCCCCAGGTGCCAGGCCCACACCGCCAGGACCAGCATCCCGGTGAGCCGGGCGGCGGCGAACAGCCCGAGCGCGGGGGCCGCCCGGCGCAGCGCGGTCAGCCGGCGCGGCGTGGACAGGGCGTCCGCGGACCGGCGTACGAGGGCGGTGATCTCGGCGGACAGGGTGCACCTCCGGGCGCGCGCGTGGTCGGTCCTCCCCGGACTCTCGCGGCGCCTCGTCCCGCGAGCTCAGCCCGCGAGCGCCTTCAGCCGGGAGACGGCCTCTTCGAGCACACTCTCCCTCTTGCAGAAGGCAAATCGGACGAAAGGCGCGCCCGCGTCCCGGTGGTCGTAGAAGACGGCATTGGGAATCGCCACCACCCCGCAGCGCTCCGGCAGCGCCCGGCAGAAGGCGAAGCCGTCGCCGCCGTGCGAGAGCTCGCGGCCCAGCGGGCGGATGTCGGTGGTGACGAAGTACGTGCCGGCCGGGCGGTACACCCCGAACCCGGCCGCCGCCAGCCCCGCGCTCAGCAGGTCCCGCCTGGCCCGCATCTCCTCGCGCAGGGTGTCGAAGTACGCGTCGGGCAGCCGCAGCGCCTCGGCGACCGCGTACTGGAAGGGCCCGGAGGCCACGTACGTCAGGTACTGCTTGGCGGAGCGCACGGCCGCCACCAGCTCGGGCGCGCCCGTCACCCAGCCGACCTTCCAGCCGGTGAAGGAGAACGTCTTGCCCGCCGAGCCGATGGTGAGGGTGCGCTCGCGCATCCCCGGCAGGGTGGCGACGGGCACGTGCTCGCCGTCGAAGACCAGGTGCTCGTAGACCTCGTCGGTGACCACCAGCAGGTCCCGTTCGCGGGCCAGCTCCGCGATCGCGGTCAGCTCCTCGCGGCTCAGCACCGTCCCGGTCGGGTTGTGCGGGGTGTTGAGCAGGATCAGCCGGGTGCGCGGGGTGACGGCGGCGCGCAGCTCGTCCAGGTCCAGCCGGTAGCGGTCGCCGTCGGGCCGCAGCGTCACCGGCACGCGCGTGCCGCCCGCCATGGCGACGCAGGCCGCGTAGGAGTCGTAGTACGGCTCCAGCGCGATCACCTCGTCCCCCGGCTCCACCAGCGCGAGCAGCGAGGCCGCGATCGCCTCGGTGGCACCCGCCGTCACCAGCACCTCGCGGTCCGGGTCGAACGCCAGCCCGTAGCGCCGCAGCTGGTGGTCGGTGATCGCGGTGCGCAGCTCGGGCACGCCGGGACCCGGCGGGTACTGGTTGCCGCGTCCGTCGCGCAGGGCGCGCACGGCGGCCTCGCGCACCTCGTCGGGACCGTCGGTGTCGGGGAAGCCCTGGCCGAGGTTGATGGCTCCGGTCGACACCGCGAGGGCGGACATCTCGGCGAAGACCGTGGTGCCGAACTCGGCGAGGCGGCGGTTGAGGACAGGACGCGCGCTGGAGGTCATGGCGGCCATCCTGTGGGCAACCTCTGGAGTTGCTCAAGTCTGCTTTCGCGCGCGCGGGCCGAGGGCATCCCCCTGTCACACGATGCAGAAGGACGGTGGGGGAGATGGGATATGTCGTCGCGGGGGCCGTACTGGTACTGATCTGGTACGTCGTCGGCAGGGTCACCAGGGGAAGCAACGCCAGGTGGCGGCGGGGGTGGTACTCGTCCAAGGGGGGCGGCTCCGCCGGCGCGGCCGGCTCGTCGGGTCCCTGGTGGGCCGGGGACAGCGGGGGCGGCCACGGCCACCACGGCCACCACGGCGGCCACTCGTGCGGCGGCGGCCACTCCTCCTGCGGGGGCGGCTCGTCCTGCGGAGGCGGGGGCGGCGGCTGCGGCTCCAGCTGACGGCGTGCGGCGGTCGCGGCTGACACGGGGCAGCCGATTCCGTCCGCACGCCCCTTCCCGGCGCCCGGCGGGTCCGCACCCGCCGGGCGCTCCCGCGCGCACCCTCGCATTGAACAGGTGAACCGGCTTGCCTCCCAGGGGATGGAAACCACGTCAAGTTGGGTAAAAACGCTGTGAGCGCCGCGTACTTCATGATTCCCTCGCTGTTGAGAAACGCAGCCCACGGAACCTCCCCCCACCCGGGCGGACCCGAGCAGACGGTCCCCCCTTCCCCCGCACGGTTCCGGGGTGCCCCCGGTCGTCCACCCTCCCCATGTGCGTTTTGCGGAGCCCACCCATGCTCACGACTCTCAAGACCGCCTACACCGACACGCGTGCCAGCGACCTCGCCTGGGCGCTGGGCCGGGAGCCGCTGCCCGCCCTGGCCGTCCTCGACCTCGAACTGTCCGGCGCGAAACTCCAGTTGAGGCTCCTGGGCGCCTCCCACCAGGTGCTCCTCGAAGAGGAGCAGGGCTCCTGTTCGGAGACCGTCGCCTGTATGCCCGGCAGCAGCACCCCGCTCCCCCTCGGGGTGGCGAAACACCTCGGGGAGTGGGAGTACGAGTTCGCCGCACGGGTGGAGACGCTCTCCGGGGGCTCGTTCGCGGGGCGCGCGCAGGAGCTGCTCGCGCTGGTCGCCGACCATCCCAACGGCCTCGCGGGGACGTTTCCCGGCTCCCCGCACGCCTTCACCGCGATGCTCGCGCAGCGCAGCGAGGGCCAGGTGCGCTGGCGGACCTGGCACGCGTACCCGCAGGAGGGACAGTTGGTGGTGACCCGAACGAGGGTCGGTGTCCGGACGGCGGCGCCCCTCGCGCGGTGAGGATGCGTGCAGGCAGGAGGGGGTGCGCCGCCACCCGGGGGACCGTAATTCCCTCCGCCGTGCGCGAGTTGCACCCTTGTGGGTGACAAGGTGCCAGCGAGTCGTGACGTAGCGTTCCCATCATGATCGAACCGTCTGTGCCCGTCCTGCCCTGTGGCATCCCGCCGCCGGCACCCCGGCGCAGCACCGCGCGGTTCATCGTGCTCGGCACCGTGTTCATCTGCGCGGCCTGCGGACTCGTCTACGAACTCGAACTGGTCGCCCTCGCCTCGTACTTGATCGGCGACTCGGTCACCCAGGCCTCCGTCGTGCTGTCCGTGATGGTCTTCGCCATGGGCATCGGCTCCCTACTCGCCAAACGGCTGCGGGTGCACGCCGCCGTCGGCTTCGGCCTGATCGAGGCGGCCCTGGCGCTGGTCGGCGGCTGCTCGGCGATGGTGCTGTACGCGACGTTCGCCTGGCTCGGCGGCGCGCGCTACGCCCTGGTGGCCTTCTCGCTCGGCATCGGCGTGCTCATCGGCGCGGAGATCCCGCTGCTGATGACGCTGATGCAGCGCGTCTCGCGACAGGACCCGGGCGGCACGGTCGCGGACCTGTTCGCCGCCGACTACGTGGGAGCGCTCGTCGGCGGCCTCGCCTTCCCCTTCCTGCTGCTGCCGCTGCTGGGCCAGCTGACCGGCGCGCTGCTGACCGGCGCGGTCAACGCGGTGGCGGGCGGGGCGCTGGTGCTGTGGCTGTTCCGGCGCGATCTGACCCCCCGCGCCCGCTGGTGGCTGCTCGTGGCGAACGTTCTGGTCCTCGCCGTCCTGGCGGTCACCACGGCCCTGGTCGGCGCCTTCGAACAGGCGGCGCGGCGCGCGGTGTACGGCGGTCAGGTGCGGGTCGCGGTGCAGACCGGCGTCCAGGAGATCGTCCTCACCGGCAGCCGCACCGGGCACGGCCCCGGCGGCCCGCTCGACCTGTTCCTCGACGGCCGGCTGCGGGTCAGCGGCCGGGACGAGCACCGCTACCACTCGGCGCTCGTGGGCCCCGCGATGGAGTCCGGGCGGCACCGGCGGGTGCTGATCCTGGGCGGCGGGGACGGCCTGGCCGCGCGCGAGGCCCTGCGCTTCGCGGACGTGCGCGCGGTGACCCTGGTCGAGCTGGACGCGGGCGTGGTCGCCCTGGCCCGCCACGACCCGGCCCTGTCGGCGCTGAACGGCCACGCGTACGAGGACCGGCGGGTGCGGCCGGTGGTCGCGGACGCCTTCGACTGGCTGCGCGGGCCCGGCCGCTCGGCCGGGCCCTTCGACGTGGTGATCTCCGATCTGCCGGACCCGGGCATCACCCCGAGCACCAAGCTGTACTCGGAGGAGTTCTTCGGCCTGGCCGCGCGTGTGCTGGCGCCCGGCGGGCGCGTCGCGGTGCACGCGGGCCCGGTCGCGACGCGGACGCACACGTACTGGACGGTGGAGTCGACGGTCCGCTCCGCGGGCCTGTGGACCGTGCCCTACCGGGCGACCGGCCGCCTCACGGGCTTCACCGCGGGCCCCGACCGCGCCTCGGGCGCCACCGGGGCCCCGCACGACTGGGGCTTCGTCCTCGCCTCCCCGTCCGGCCCGCCGGGCGCCCCGCTCGCCCCGGAGCTGGAGCCCCTGGGCGAGGACCGCCCCCGCGAGGAACTGCCCCCGTCGACGCTGGTGCACCCGCGCTATACGGGATGACGGCGGGCCGCGGGGCCGCGCGGGCCCGTCCGGGTCGGGGGCGGGGCCCGGACGGGCGGGTTCGGCGCGGCCCGGCGCGTCGTTTGCGGAGACGGGACGGCCACCCCTGAGTAGGCTCGTGACCCATGGAGCATGAGGTGTTCGTTCCGGTTGAGGTCCAGTCCCTGCGTGAGACGCTGCGGGACCCGGGCAGGGTCGCCCGCTGCGTCCCCGGTCTCCAGCAGGACGCGGGCGAGCCGCCGGTCGCCGGCCGGCTGAAGCTCCGCGTCGAGGGCCACACGATCACCTACCGCGGCACGATGCGGATCACCGAGCTCGACGAGGACACCTTCGGCGTGGAGGCCGAGGGCACCGAGGCGCGCGGCACCGGCGCGGGCAGGTTCTCCCTGACGCTCCGGCTGGCGCCCCAGGACGAGGGCACCCGGATGTCCGTCACCGCCACGGCGACCGCGGACGGCCGCGTGGCCACCGCGACCCCCGAGGGCACCCGGGCCTCGGCCGCCCGCCTGCTGGACCGTTTCGGCGCGGCCCTGGCGGCGGACGCCCGGGGAGCAGGGGAGGAGAGCGGCGACACGGCCCGGGACACCGGCGAGCCGGACGCGACCGAGGCCGGGGCGGCCGTCCAGGGCGCGGAGGCCTCCGGACCCGACGCCGCCGCGCCCCAGATCCCCGCGCCCGACACCGCCCCCCACGACGCCGCGCCCCGGGACGCCGCCGCGCCCGGCGAGGAGCCCGCGGCCGGTCCCGCCGGGCCCACCACCTCCGGGTCGGGGACCGCCTCCACCCCGGACGCCGACGCGGACGTGGACGCCGCGGCGCGCGGCGAGGACCCGGCGGAGGACCCCGGCCTCGGCCACTCCGTCTTCGACGCCGCCGTCCCGCCGCCCTCGCTCGACCCGCTCGCCGAGGAGGAGTTCGACATCCCCGGGGACGGCGACTACCTGCCCGCCGAGGCCGCGCACGCCCGGCGCACGATGATCGGCCGCAGCGCCGAGGAGGTCGACCACGCGCCGCCGCGCGGGCGGTACGCGCCCGTGCCCGCCCCGGCCGGCTCCGGCGCGGGCGCCACCCTGCGCTGGGCCGCCCCGGCCGCCGCGTTCGCGCTCGCCTCCGCGGTGGTGGTCGGCCGCGCCCTGCGCCGGCGCCGCTGACCCGCTCCAGTCGGCCGGACACGGCGACGCGCGCGCGGGCGGGTGCGGTGACGCCAGTAGTGTCGGGGGTGTGAGTAGCGACAAGAGTGTCCGGCTGGCGGCCGGCGACGTCGAGTTGACGGTCCGTCCGGACCTCGGGTGCCGGATCGAGAGCCTGCGTGTGGGCGGTACGGAAGTGCTGCGCCAGGGCGACAAGTACGGCTCGTTCCCGATGGTGCCCTGGTGCGGCCGGGTGGAGAACGGCGAGTTCCGCAACGGCGGCACCAACCACCGCCTTCCGCTGAACGCGGCGCCGCACGCCATCCACGGCACCGGCCGCGACACGGCCTGGAAGCGGGTGCGCACCGGCGAGACCGAGTCCGGCCACGCCGAGGCCCACTTCACGTACGACCTGGCCGAGCCCTGGCCGTACACCGGTCGCGTGACGCAGATCTTCGAGCTGTCCGAGAGCGCGCTGACGATGACCATGGGCGTGGAGACGTACGGCGACTCCTTCCCGGCGCAGGTCGGCTGGCACCCCTGGTTCCGGCGCAGCCTCGGCGGCGAGGACGTACAGCTGGGGTTCACCCCCGCCTGGCAGGAGGAGCGCGGGGACGACCACCTGCCCACCGGCCGGCGCATCGACCCCCTGCCCGGCCCCTGGGACGACTGCTTCGGCATGCCCGACGGCGTCGACGTCACCCTCACCTGGCCGCGGCAGCTGGAGCTGAAGGTGACCAGCCGCAGCGAGTGGGTGGTGGTCTATGACGAGCAGGAGGAGGCGGTGTGCGTGGAGCCGCAGTCCGGCCCGCCCAACGGCCTCAACACCCTGCCGCGGCTGGTGACGCCGGTGGACCCGCTGGAGCTGGCGACGACCTGGAGCTGGCGCCGCCTTTAAGCTGGCCGACATGACTGATGTACGAGCCGACCTGCTCCAGCAGATCAAGGACAAGGCCGTGGTCCACGGCAAGGTGACCCTCTCCTCGGGCCGGGAAGCCGACTACTACATCGACCTGCGCAGGATCACGCTGGACGGCGAGGCCGCGCCGCTGGTCGGCCAGGTCATGCTCGACCTCACCGCCGACCTGGACTTCGACTGCGTGGGCGGCCTCACCCTGGGCGCCGACCCGGTGGCGACGTCGATGCTGCACGCCTCGGCCGCGCGCGGCCGCCGCCTCGACGCCTTCGTCGTCCGCAAGGCGCAGAAGGCGCACGGCATGCAGCGCCGGATCGAGGGCACCGAGGTCAAGGGCCGCCGCTGCCTGGTGGTCGAGGACACCTCCACCACCGGCGGTTCGCCGCTGACGGCCGTCGAGGCGGTGCGGGAGGCGGGCGGCGAGGTCGTCGCCGTGGCCACGATCGTCGACCGGGGCGCGGCCGACGCGATCACCGGAGCGGGCCTGACGTACCTCACGGGCTACCAGCTCGGCGATCTGGGCCTGGCGTAGCGGCCGCGCGGCGGTGGGTGCGCCGCCCCGGATGCCGGGGCGGCGGTAACCGGTCCGGGGTACCCGGCAAGATCGACTGACGGGCACTCCGAAAGTGGTGGGCCGGGCCCCCGTACCCCTGCCCACCGACTCTGACCTGCGCTTTCGGTGAGAGGGCGGCTGTTTCACGTGAAACAGCCGCCCTCTCCCGCGTCCGCGGGGTGGAGCCGGGCGCGGAGTCTGGAAAGATGGGCCGCGACGATGACGTCGCCCCCAGGTCAGGGCCAGCACATATCGCACACCCCGCACATCACAAGGAGCGGACAGATGCCCATCGCAACCCCCGAGGTCTACAACGAGATGCTCGACCGGGCGAAGGCAGGCAAGTTCGCCTACCCGGCCATCAACGTGACCTCGACCCAGACCCTGCACGCTGCGCTGCGCGGCTTCGCGGAGGCCGAGAGCGACGGCATCATCCAGATCTCCACCGGCGGTGCCGAGTTCCTGGGTGGCCAGTACAACAAGGACATGGTCACGGGCGCGGTCGCCCTGGCCGAGTTCGCGCACGTCGTCGCCGCCAAGTACGACATCACCGTCGCGCTCCACACCGACCACTGCCCCAAGGACAAGCTGGACGGTTACGTCCGTCCGCTCCTGGAGGTCTCGGCCGAGCGCGTCGCCAAGGGCCTGAACCCGCTCTTCCAGTCGCACATGTGGGACGGCTCCGCCGAGACCCTCGCGGACAACCTGGCCATCGGCCAGGAGCTGCTCGCCAAGGCCGCCGCCGCCAAGATCATCCTGGAGGTCGAGATCACCCCGACCGGCGGCGAGGAGGACGGCGTCAGCCACGAGATCAACGACGAGCTCTACACCACGGTCGACGACGCGCTGCGCACCGCCGAGGCGCTCGGTCTGGGCGAGAAGGGCCGCTACCTGCTGGCCGCCTCCTTCGGCAACGTCCACGGCGTCTACAAGCCGGGCAACGTCGTGCTGCGTCCGGAGCTCCTCAAGGACCTCCAGGAGGGCGTCGCCGCCAAGTACGGCAAGGCCTCGCCGTTCGACTTCGTCTTCCACGGAGGCTCCGGCTCCACCGAGCAGGAGATCGCGACCGCGCTGGAGAACGGCGTCGTGAAGATGAACCTGGACACCGACACCCAGTACGCCTTCACCCGTCCGGTCGCGGACCACATGTTCCGCAACTACGACGGCGTCCTGAAGGTCGACGGCGAGGTCGGCAAGAAGTCGACGTACGACCCGCGCACCTGGGGCAAGCTCGCCGAGGCGTCGATGGCCAAGCGCGTCACCGAGGCGTGCGCGAACCTGCGCTCGACCGGCACGAAGCTGAAGTAACGGGCGCGCGGGCCCGCAGCCCGCGCTCCCCCGTCCGGGCCCGGTATCCCCCTCGCGGGGGGTGCCGGGCCCCGTGCGTTCCGCGAGAGTGGAGTGCATGAGCGTGACGATGGGGACGGCGGCGGGGCGGTGGGTGCTGTTCACGACCGTGCTCGGGTCCGGGATGGCGATGCTCGACTCGACCGTGGTCAACGTGGCCCTGCCGCGCATCGGGGCGGACCTGGACGCGGACATGGCCGTGCTCCAGTGGACCGTCAACGCGTACATGCTCACGCTCGCCGGGCTGATCCTGCTGGGCGGCGCGCTCGGCGACCGGTACGGCCGCCGCAAGGTCTTCGTCGTCGGCGTCGTCTGGTTCGCCGCGGGCTCCCTGCTGTGCGGGCTCGCGCCGGACGCGGGCGTCCTGATCGCCGCCCGCGCCCTCCAGGGCATCGGCGGCGCGCTCCTCACCCCCGGCTCCCTCGCCCTCATCCAGGCGAGCTTCGCCCCCGCCGACCGGGCGGCGGCCGTCGGCGTCTGGTCGGGCCTGGGCGGCGTCGGGGCGGCGGTGGGGCCGTTCCTGGGCGGCTGGCTGGTGGACGGCCCCGGCTGGCGCTGGGTCTTCCTGCTGAACGTCCCGCTGGCCGCGCTGTGCGTGCCGGTGGCGCTGCGGCACGTACCGGAGTCCAGGGACGCACGCGTGCACACGGCCCGGTTCGACGCGACGGGCGCGGCGCTGGGCGCGCTGGCGCTCGCGCTGGTGACGTACGCGCTGATCGAGGCGCCGGGGCAGGGCGCGTCCCCGCTGGTGCTGGGCGCGGCGGCGGCGGGCGTCCTGGCGGGCATCGCCTTCCTCCGGCTCGAACGCCGGCTGACCGACCCCATGCTGCCGCCCGAGATCTTCGCCTCGCGCCAGTTCACGGCGGTGAACCTGGTGACGGTGTGCGTGTACGCGGCGTTCGGCGGCTTCTTCTTCCTGGCGGCGCTCCAGCTCCAGGTGGTGGCGGGGTACTCCGCGCTCGGCGCCGGCGCGGCCCTCCTCCCGACGACGGCCCTGATGCTCCTGCTCTCGGCCCGCTCGGGCGAGCTGGGGGAGCGCATCGGCCCGCGCCTGCCGCTGACGGTGGGGCCGCTGCTGTGCGCGGGCGGGATGCTGCTGATGCTGCGGGTGGGGGAGGGCGCGTCGTACCCGCGGGACGTGCTCCCCGCGGTCGTCGTCCTCGGCCTCGGCATGGTCACCCTGGTCGCGCCGCTCACCGCGACGGTGCTGGGGTCGGTGGACGCGGGGCGGGCGGGCCTTGCGAGCGGCATCAACAACGCGGCGGCGCGGGCCGCGGGCCTCATCGCGGTGGCGGCGCTGCCGCTGGTGGCGGGCATGTCCCCGTCGGCGTACCGCTCGGCGGCGGAGTTCGGCTCGACGTTCCGGCGGGCGATGCCGGTGTGCGCGGGGGTGCTGGCGGTGGGCGCGGTGCTGGCGTACGCGACGGTGCGGCGTCCGCGGGCGGGGTGCCACGCGGAGTGCCGGGTCTGCTGCGGGGTGGCGGGGCCGCCGCTGGAGCGGGACCGGGAGGTTTGACGTTCGGGGCCGCCGAGGGCTTCTCCCCCCGGGCCCCCTTGGTTCGTCCGCGGACCGTGCCGGGGTGCTCGCGCAGTTCCCCGCGCCCCTTGGATGCGCTCCTGCGGGGCTCCCAGGGGCTGCCGCGCAGCGGCATTCTCAGGGGCGCGGGAGCGGGCGGCGTGGGGGGAGAGGACCCGGTTGTCGGTCGGACGCGGCAGACTGGCTCCATGTCCCTTCACGAAAACCTCCTCGGCGGCCCCGCCCCCACCCACCTGCCCGACGACCCGGAACCCCGCGAACTCCTCGCGCAGGGCACCGCCCCCGCCGACGTCGCCGCCAAGTACCCCACCTCCTCCCTCGCCTGGGCGCAGCTCGCGGACGACGCGTTCGACGCGGGCCGCACCGTCGAGTCGTACGCGTACGCCCGCACCGGCTACCACCGCGGCCTCGACTCGCTGCGCCGCGCGGGCTGGAAGGGCCACGGCCCGGTGCCGTGGGAGCACGAGCCCAACCGCGGCTTCCTGCGCGCGCTGCACGCCCTGGCCCGCGCCGCCCAGGCCATCGGCGAGGAGGCCGAGTTCGAGCGTTGCACCGCGTTCCTGCGGGACTCCTCGCCGCTCGCGGCCGACACGCTGAGCTGATCCGTGCGTATGCGTACCGCCCGGACAATTGGCGTACGGGCGGTACGATCGCACGCAGCATCGAATACAGGACAATCGAACGAAGAACGTCGCTCATGCACGAGTGAGCAACGCGGACGCGCTGGCGCACGAGGCCCCACACCTCTCCCCCAACTCCAGCCGGGAGCAGGGGAGAAGTCTGTCTTGGGCAAGCGAGCAGCCCGCAACGGAGCCCGTCGTGCGGGCGGCCCGGCCCGGCCCCGCAGCGGTGGCGGACACGCTCCCCGGCGCGGCCCACGCGCCCTCCTCGTCGGCGGCCTCCTCGGCCTCGCCCTCGTCTGCGGGGCGGCCCTGAGCGCCTGCCGCCCGGGTGACAACGATGCCGCGGCCCACGACGGCAAGGGCGTGCCCGCCTCCGGGCCCGGCACCTTCACCCCCGCCCGCGCCTCCGGCGCCCCCGTCGGCACCGGCGGCCCCCTGCGCCGCTACAGGGTCCTCGTCGAGAACGGCGTCGACCTCTCGCCCGCCCGGGCCGCCACCGAGATCCAGGCGATCCTCGCCCACCCCCGCGGCTGGGCCGCGCACGGCCGCGGCCGGTTCCAGCTGGTCTCCGGCGACCGCGCCGCCGACGTGACCATCAAGATCGCCACCCCGGCCACCACGGACAAGCTCTGCGCGGTCAACGGCGACACCCACGGCGAGCTGAACTGCGAGGTCACCGACGGTGTCGTGGTCAACCTCAAGCGGTGGGTGAAGGGTTCGCCGCAGTACGACGGACCGCCCGCCGAGTACCGGCATCTGATCATAAACCACGAGATCGGCCACCTGATCGGCTTCCACGGGCACATGGCCTGTCCGGGCCCCGGCCGGCCCGCCCCGGTGATGCAGCAGCAGATCAAGGGCCTGAACGGCTGCACGTCCAACGCCTGGCCGTACACCGAGTCGGGTGGCTTCGTGGAGGGCCCGTCCGTGCCCTGACGTGGGTGGAGGGGGCGTGCTTATGATGCGGGTGGGGACCGGGGCTCCGATGCCGATGAAGGAAGGGGCGGACCGCTACCCGGACACGTCGAGGAGACAGCGATGTCATCAAAGATGTCCGAACCGGCCGAAAACGCCGGAGCCGCCCGATCCGCCGAAGCCGCCCGCTCTGCCGAAGCCGCCCGCTCCGGAGCCGCGGCCACCGCCGCGGCCACCGCCGCGGCCACCGACCCGGCCGACGCCCCCAACCTGGACTTCGCGGGCACGACCCCGTACGAGGACTACGTCCAGGCGGACGTCCTCACCCACCTCCAGCACCTGCGCTCCGACGACCCCGGCGAGATGGTCTTCCTGGTCACCACCCAGGTCATGGAGCTGTGGTTCACGGTCATCGTCCACGAGTGGGAGACCGCCACGCGCGCGTTGCGCGAGGACCGGGTCCAGGTGGCCGTGGACGCGCTGAAGCGGTCCGTACGCGAGCTGGAGGCCCTCAACGCCTCCTGGACGCCGCTCGCCCAGCTGACCCCCGCGCAGTTCAACTCCTACCGCTCGGCCCTCGGCGAGGGCTCCGGCTTCCAGTCCGCGATGTACCGGCGGATGGAGTTCCTGCTGGGCGACAAGTCGGCGTCGATGCTGGTGCCGCACCGGGGCGCGCCGCGCGTGTACGCCGAGCTGGAGAAGGCGCTCCAGGAGCCGAGCCTGTACGACGAGGTGCTCGCCCTGCTCGCCCGCCGGGGGCACGCCGTCCCGGCCGCGGTCCTGGAGCGCGACCTCTCCCAGCGGTACGAGCCCTCGCCCGAGGTCGAGGCGGTCTGGGCCGCGCTCTACACCGGGGACCAGAACGGGGAACTCGTGCGCCTGGGCGAGGCGTTGACCGATGTGGGCGAGCTGGTGTGGCGCTGGCGCAACGACCATCTGGTGGCGACGAGGAGAGCGATGGGCGCGAAGACGGGCACGGGCGGCTCGGCGGGCGTGGCCTGGCTGGAGAAGCGCGCCGCGAAGAGCGTGTTCCCCGAGCTGTGGACGGCGCGCAGCCATGTCTGAGTCCCTGGCCGGCAAGGCCGCGGCGCTGGACGCCGCAGACGACCTCGCCAAGCACCGCGAGCTGTTCGCCCTCGACGACACCACGGTCTACCTCGACGGGAACTCGCTGGGCGCGCTGCCGCGCCACGTCCCGGCGCGCATGCAGGAAGTGATCACCCGCGAGTGGGGCGAGCTGCGCATCCGCTCCTGGGACGAGAGCGGCTGGTGGACGGCGCCCGAGCGGATAGGCGACCGGATAGCGCCGATCGTCGGCGCCGCGCCGGGCCGCGTCGTGGTGGGCGACTCCACCAGCGTGAACGTCTTCAAGGCCCTGGTGGCGGCGGTGCGCCTGGCGCCCTCCGACCGGGACGAAATTCTCGTCGACGCGTCCACGTTCCCGACGGACGGGTACGTGGCGGGGTCCGCGGCGCGGATGACCGGCCGGTCCGTCCGGGCGGTCGCGCCCGGCGAGATGGCCTCGGCGGCGGGCCCGCGTACGGCGGCGGTCCTGGTCAACCACGTCGACTACCGCACGGGCCGGCTGCACGACCTGCCCGGCATCACGGCCGCCGCGCACGAGGCGGGCGCGCTCACCGTGTGGGACCTGTGCCACAGCGCGGGCGCGCTGCCGGTCGGGCTCGACGCGCACGGGGTGGACTTCGCGGTGGGCTGCACCTACAAGTACCTGAACGGCGGCCCGGGTTCCCCGGCGTACCTGTACGTACGGGGCGACCACCAGCCGTCCTTCGACTCCCCCCTGCCCGGGTGGAACTCGCACGAGGACCCCTTCGGGATGCGCGCGGAGTACGCCCCGGGGGCGGGCGCCGTACGGGGCCGGGTCGGCACCCCGGACATCCTGTCCATGCTGGCCCTGGAGGCGGCCCTCGACGTCTGGACGGGCGTCTCCATCGACGCCGTCCGCGCCAAGTCGCTGGCGCTGACGGACTTCTTCCTGGAGTGCGTGGAGGCGTACGTGCCGGCGGGGCGGGTGGAGTCGGTGACGCCGTCCGCGCACGCGGAGCGGGGGAGCCAGGTGGGGTTGCGGTGTGAGGGGGCGGGGGATGTGATGCGCGCGCTCATAGCCGCGGGGGTGGTGGGGGACTATCGCCGTCCTGATGTGCTGCGGTTCGGGTTCACGCCGCTGTACGTGGGGTTCGGGGATGCGGAGAGGGCGGCGCGGGCGCTGTCCTCGGCCCTGGGTTAGCCCCACCCCGCCCTTTCCCTGAACCCTCCGGGGGTGGGGGGGCTCCCAGGGCTGCACCCCGACCCCGCGGCGTCCGGGGACTGCCCCGGCCCGGCCCCGCTGCCCCGGGCTTCGCCCCTGGTACCCCCTTTTTGTCTGCGGACCGTGCGTGGCTGGCCGCGCAGTTCCCCGCGCCCCTAAAAGCCACGGGCCGAGCCCCCACAAGGGCGCGGGAACGACGCGCCGGCCCCACCCGCCCCGAAAGGGGCGCGGGGAACTGCGCGAGCAGCCCACCACGGCCCGCAGACAAGGTTCCGGCCGGTCAAGGGGCGCGGGGAACGGCGCGAGTAACCCACCACCGGCCTGCAGACAAGGCTCCGGCCGGTTAAGGGGCGCGGGGAACGGCGCGAGCAGCCCACCACCGGCCCGCAGACAAGATTCCGGCCGGTTAAGGGGCGCGGGGAACTGCGCGAGCAACCCACCACCGGCCCGCAGACAAAGGTTCGACCCGAAAGGGGCGCGGGGAACGGCGCGAGCAACCCACCCCGGCCCGCAGACAAAGCCCCGGCCCGCACACATCCCCCAGAAAGGCGCCCCCATGCAAGACCCACTCCCCCCCAACCCCCAGGACGCCGCCGAAGCCGCCTCCGCCTTCTCGCACCCCCACGTCCCCCCGGACACCACCGCCCCTTACGGCCCCCACCCCGACCAGGTCATCGACTTCTACGCCCCCCGCCACGACACCCCGGCCGCCCCCCTCGTCGTCGCCCTGCACGGGGGCGCCTGGCGTGAGCGGTACGACCGGGGGCACCTCACCCCGTTCGTGGACTTCCTCGCCCGCCGCGGGTTCGCCGTCGCCAACGTCGAGTACAGGCGCGGTGGCCTGCTGCCCAGGCAGGGCGGCGGCGGCACCCCCGTCGCCGGACGCTGGCCGGACACGTTCGACGACGTGGCCGCCGCCCTCGACGCCCTGCCCGCCCTCGTCCGCACTCACCTCCCCACCGCCGACCCACGGCGTACGGTCCTCACCGGCCACTCCGCCGGAGGCCATCTCGCGCTGTGGGCCGCCGCCCGCCACGTCCTGCCGCCGACCTCCCCGTGGCACGCCCCCGCCCCCGTCCCCCTCCGCGGTGTCGTCGCCCTCGCCCCCATCGCCGACTTCGCCACCGCCCTGGCGCTGGACGTGTGCGACGGGGCCGTGCTCCAGCTCCTCGGGGGCGAGGGGCCGGGCGGCGAGGCGAGGGCCGAGGCCCGGGTCGCGGACGCGGACCCCGCCGCCCTCCTTCCCACCGGCATCGCCACCACCCTCGTCCAGGGCCGGGACGACGTCGTCGTGCCGATGGCCGTCGCCGAGGCGTACGCCGACGCCGCCGCCCGCGCCGGAGAGCCCGTCGGGTTCACCGTGCTCGACGGCGTCGGCCACTTCCCCCTCATCGACCCCGCCGCCGACGCCTGCGCGGTCGTGGCGGAGGAGATCGCGCAGCTCGCGTACTAGACCGGCGGCCGGCGCCCCGCGGGCCGGCGCCCCGCGGGCCGGTGCCACCGGCCCCAGTACCTCGGCCCCAGTACCTCGGGTAGTACCTGAGACGGACGCCGCCGGATCCGCAGCGCAGGGGACGCCCCGGGCACCCGCCCCCGCCTACCGTGGTCCCGTGAACGAGACCCTCAGCCCCCCGCCGGGCGGTACGCCGGGCAGCGGCGGGCGCAGCCCCGAGTTCCTGCTCGCCATGGACCTGTTCGGCGGGCTCCGCCAGGACCTGTTCCGGGACGCCTTCGCCTACCGGCCGCTGCCGCCGATGCGCACGGACGGCCCGCTCACCCGCCGGCTGCCCGCCCGGCTGCGCGGGTACGCCGCCTGGCGGGCGCACGCGGCCGTGCTCTTCGTCGCGTTCTGCGCCGCGATGATCACGTACACCGACCGGTCCCAGGGCTCGGGTCCGGGGCTGATCGTCTGGGCGGCCACGGGTCTGCTCACCGCGATACCCGTCGCCATGACCCTGATACGGCCGGTCGGCGCCTGGTGGGCGGTGTGCGCGTCCACGGTGGTCATGGCCGTCCTCGGCGGGGGTGGGGGCGGTTTCTCCGTCTGGCCGTGGGGGCCGGGCGGGTTCCTCGCGCAGCTCGCGGTGATGGTCGTGGTGGCGCTGCGCACCCGGCCCCGGACCGCCGCGTGGATGTGGGTGCTGACGCTGCTGCTCGGTTCGTTGATGCGGTTCCCCGGCGGGTACGGCGGTTACGGGGGCTACGGCGGCTCGGACGAGGGGCCGATGGCCGTGACGTCCGCGATCCTGCTCCTGATCGCCGTCCTGGTGAACGTCCGCCGGGACGCCGAGCGGAAGATCACCGTCCAGCAGTCGGTCACCGCCGTCGAACGCGACAAGCGGACCGTGCTGGAGGAGCGCACCACCATCGCGCGCGAGCTGCACGACGTGGTCGCGCACCACATGTCGGTGGTCGCGATCCAGGCGGAGGCGGCCCCGTACCGCGTCGAGGACCCGCCCGCGGAGCTGACGGCCGCGTTCGCCACCATCCGGGAGAACGCGGTGGCCGCGCTGACCGAACTGCGGCGCGTGCTCGGTGTCGTACGCGCGGAGGACTACGAGGCGCCGGACGCCCCCCAGCCCACCCTCGCCGACCTCGACCGGCTGCTGGCGAACGTACGCGACGCGGGGCTTGAGGTGACCAAGGCGGTCACCGGCGCGGTGCGGGAACTCCCGCAGGGCGTCGAGCTCTCCGCGTACCGCATCATCCAGGAGGCGCTCAGCAACGCCCTGCGGCACGCGCCGGGCGCCGAGGCGCGGGTGGAGGTCGGGTATGTGCTCGGCGGGGTCGGCCTGCGGGTCGTCAACGGCCCGCCGACCGCCGCCGTGCCCGCATCGCCCGGGAGCGGCCACGGCATCACCGGGATGCGGGAGCGGGTGGCGATGCTGGGCGGCGAGATGACGGCGGGCGGGACCGGGGACGGCGGGTACGAGGTCGCGGTCTTCATCCCCGTGGCGCGGGACGGGGCGGCTGAGGCTGCGGAGGCTGCGGAGGCGGTGGAGGCATGAGCGCGAGCGCCGGTACGGGGATCCGCGTCCTGATCGTCGACGACCAGATGATGGTCCGGGAGGGCTTCTCGGTCCTGCTCAACGCCCAGCGGGACATCGAGGTGGTCGGCGAGGCGGTCGACGGGCGGGAGGCGGTGGCCCGGGTCCGCGAACTGCGCCCGGACGTCGTCCTGATGGACATCCGGATGCCCGAGATGAACGGGATCGAGGCGACGCGGGAGATCGTGGCGGCGGACGCGGGGGCGCGGGTGCTGGTGCTGACGACGTTCGACCTCGACGAGTACGTGTACCAGGCGCTGCGGGCGGGGGCCTCCGGCTTCCTCCTCAAGGACGCGTCCGCGCGCCAACTCGCCGAGGGGGTACGGGTGGTGGCGGCCGGGGACGCGCTCCTCGCCCCCTCGGTGACGCGCCGCCTGATCACCGAGTTCGCCCGGGCGGCGCCGGTGCGGCGGGGGGTGGCGCCGGGTGTGGCGCCGGGGGCGGTGCAGGTGGAGGAGCTGACGGACCGCGAGACGGAGGTGCTGGTGCTGATCGCCCAGGGCCTCTCCAACGCGGAGATCGCGGACCGGCTGGTGGTGGCGGAGTCGACGATCAAGACGCATGTGAGCAGGGTGCTGGTGAAGCTGGGGTTGCGCGACCGGACGCAAGCAGCGGTATACGCCTACGAATCCCGCCTGATCACCCCGTCCTGACCCCCACCCCGGGCCTGCGCCCCGAGCCCCGTCTCCGTCTGACGAAGTCCGGGCCGCCCGCCCAGGGCTTGAGGGGGCGGGCGGGGTGGGGAAGAAGTCTTCATGGACACCAGCCCCTTCGACCCCACCTCCCCCCACTTCACAGCCAACCCCTACCCCGCCTACCAGCAACTCCGCCGCACCGCCCGAGCCCACCACCACCCCCCGACCCACCAGTGGCTCATCCCCCACCACGCCGACGTCTCCGCCCTCCTCCGGGACCGCCGCCTCGGGCGTACCTACCTCCACCGGTTCAGCCACGAGGAGTTCGGCCGTACCCCGCCGCCGCCCTCCCACGAGCCGTTCCACACCCTCAACGACCACGGCATCCTCGACCTCGAAGCCCCGGACCACACCCGTATCCGCCGTCTCGTGGCGAAGGCGTTCACGCCCGGACGGGTTGAGGAGCTGGCGCCCGTCGTCGACCGGATCGCCCGCCGCCTCGTGGGGGACTTCGTCGCGGCGGGCGGCGGGGATCTGCTCGCGGAGGTGGCCGAGCCCCTCCCCGTAGCGGTGATCGCCGAGATGCTCGGCGTCCCCGGGGCCGACCGGCAGCTGCTGCGGCCCTGGTCGGCCGACATCTGCGGGATGTACGAGCTCAACCCGGACGAGGAGACCGCCGCCCGCGCGGTCCGGGCGTCCGTGGAGTTCTCGGCCTATCTGCGGGAGCTGATCCGGGAGCGGCGCCGCGCCCCCGCCCCCGACCTCGTCTCCGCGCTCATCGCCGTCCACGACACCGACGGCACCACCCTCACCGAGCAGGAGCTGATCTCCACCTGCGTCCTGCTCCTCAACGCCGGCCACGAGGCCACGGTCAACACGACGGCCAACGGCTGGTGGACGCTCTTCCGCCATCCCGAGCAGCTCGCCCTCCTGCGCGCCGACCCGGCGCTCCTCCCGGGCGCCGTCGAGGAACTGCTGCGCTACGACACCCCGTTGCAGCTCTTCGAACGCTGGGTGCTCGACGACATCGAGGTGGGCGGCACCCCCATCCCCCGGGGCAGCGAGGTCGCCCTGCTGTTCGGCTCAGCCAACCGCGACCCGGCGGTGTTCCCGGACCCGGAGACCTTCGACGTACGCCGCCCGCCCGCCACCAACCGCCATGTCAGCTTCGGCGCGGGCATCCACTACTGCCTCGGCGCGCCCCTGGCCCGCCTCGAACTGGCCACGTCGTTCGGTCTGTTGCTGCGCCAGGCCCCGCGCATGCGGCTGCTGGCCGAGCCGAGGTGGAAGCCGGGGTACGTGATCCGCGGCCTCACCGCCCTCCAGGTGGAGGTCTGACTCCCCAGCCACCCCGGACCGCCTCCGGCCGGGCCACGGGCCGCCCCGGGCCACTTCCGCCCGGACAACCGGCCGCCTCCGCCCCGGCCACCTCAGCCCCCGGCCGCCTCAGCCCCCGCGGGCACCATCAGCGCCCACGATCCCGCCGTCCACGTACGACTCCACACCGGCCCCACCACCACCGGCCCCGCCCGGTACCGGAACCCCTCTCCGCCCCGGACCCCACCCCCGGACCCGCCCCCGGCGACACCTTCGGACCCGCCCCCGCGCCCCCCGGCGGCCCCGCCCCCGTACATCCCCCCAACCGACACCCCCCCGACCGACACCTCCACCACCGACCCCCGCCCCCGCACCACCGACCCCCCGCACTCCTCCACCACGACCTGCGCCACCCCGTCCCCGCACCCCACCGACACCCCCGCGAGGGGACGGTCCAGGTCGGTCAGGAGGGTGCCGTCCGTCTCGATCCGCAGGTGGTGCGCCACCGCCGCCGCCACCGGGGTCGGCGCGCCCACCAGCGTCCGGACGAGCGAGCGGCACGTCCCCCACACCGTCGGACCCGCGGCCCGGACGGGCGCCGGAGCCGGCGCGGGGATGCGCAGCTCCCCCAGCACCACGCCGCCGCCGTCGTCCACCAGGAGGCCGCGGCGGCGGGGGACGCCTTCCAGGACCGCCCGGGCGGCCGCCACCGCGTCCGTCGGCACCCCCAGTGACCTGGTGATTTCCACGGCGGACGCGCTGCCCACGGGCACCACGGAAAGGGCCGGGCCCGACAGTCCGTGCTCCCGTTGGAGCAAGGTCACAGTACGTAGCAGGACATGGTCGTCACCCACCACCACCAGCCGCCGCCCACCCCGCCTGGCCAGGGCCCGGGAGAACTCCTCCACCCCCTCCGGCCAGCATATTTTCGCCTGTGCGGCCGCAGACAGCACATCCTTCGCGATCCGTACGGACTCGCCGTCGATACGGCGGGCGACCGGGTCGATGACCACCAGTAGCCGGTCGGCAGCCGACACGTCGGTCCTTCCTCGGGTAGCATCTTTGTGCAAGAGCCCCTTGCGCTATTGCGCCAGGGGCTTCGTCTATTCCGGGGCACGCGGGTGAGGGCGGCGACACGCCCCTGACCTTGGACATGCCCCGCCCGGAAGGGGTGTACGCCTGTGCCCGCACTTGTGCTGCTCGGTGCTCAGTGGGGTGACGAAGGCAAGGGAAAGGCCACCGACCTCCTCGGTGGATCCGTTGACTATGTAGTGCGCTACCAGGGCGGCAACAACGCCGGCCACACCGTCGTCGTCGGCGACCAGAAGTACGCGCTGCATCTTCTCCCTTCCGGGATCCTCTCGCCGGGGTGTACCCCGGTCATCGGCAACGGAGTCGTCGTCGACCCGGCGGTCCTGCTCTCCGAGCTGAGCGGGCTGAACGAGCGCGGCGTCGACACGTCCAAGCTGCTCATCAGCGGTAACGCTCACCTGATCACGCCGTACAACGTCACCCTGGACAAGGTGACGGAACGGTTCCTCGGGTCCCGCAAGATCGGCACCACCGGCCGCGGCATCGGGCCGACCTACGCGGACAAGATCAACCGCGTCGGCATCCGCGTCCAGGACCTGTACGACGAGTCGATCCTCACGCAGAAGGTCGAGGCGGCGCTGGAGTCGAAGAACCAGCTGCTCGCCAAGGTCTTCAACCGCCGCGCGATCGAGGCGGAGAAGATCGTCGAGGAGATGCTCCAGTACGCGGAGCAGATCAAGCCGTTCGTGGCCGACACGACGCTGATCCTCAACGACGCGATCGACGAGGGCAAGGTCGTCCTCTTCGAGGGCGGCCAGGGCACGCTCCTCGACGTCGACCACGGCACGTACCCCTTCGTGACCTCGTCGAACCCGACCGCGGGCGGCGCCTGCACGGGCGCGGGCGTGGGCCCCACGAAGATCAGCCGCGTCATCGGCATCCTCAAGGCCTACACGACCCGCGTCGGCGCCGGTCCGTTCCCGACCGAGCTGTTCGACCAGGACGGCGAGGACCTGCGCCGCATCGGCGGCGAGCGCGGTGTGACCACGGGCCGCGACCGCCGCTGCGGCTGGTTCGACGCGGTGATCGCGCGGTACGCGACCCGGGTCAACGGTCTGACGGACTTCTTCCTCACCAAGCTCGACGTCCTCACCGGCTGGGAGCAGATCCCGGTCTGCGTGGCGTACGAGATCGACGGCAAGCGCGTCGAGGAGCTGCCGTACTCCCAGACCGACTTCCACCACGCGAAGCCGGTCTACGAGATGCTGCCGGGCTGGTCCGAGGACATCACCAAGGCGCAGACCTTCTCCGACCTGCCGAAGAACGCGCAGGCGTACGTGAAGGCGCTGGAGGAGATGTCGGGCGCGCCGATCTCCGCGATCGGTGTCGGCCCCGGCCGGACCGAGACGATCGAGATCAACTCCTTCCTGTAGGACGGACGCTCCACCCCCGAGGGCCTGCCGGTACGTACGTACCGGCAGGCCCTTCGGCGTCGGTACTGCCGGTGCCCCGGCCGTATCGCGGCGGCCCGGAAAATCGTTCTGCCGGGTGTGATCACCCGTCAGCTGCTCTTCTGCCTCGGCGTGAGCGTGGCGCTCGGCCCGATCGGCGCGCAGGTGTACGCGGAGACCGGCGCCTGTCCGGTGGGCCCCGTGCCGCCGCCGAGGGCCGCGCCGCCCGCGCCCACAGCGCCCACAGCGCCCGCCGCGCCCGTCGGGGCCCCGCGGCCGCGGCCCGCGCCCCGCGGCGAACGCCCCGGCCCCGGGCCCCTCGCGCCCCCGGCCCGCCCCCGGGCGGCGGTGGCGGCGGCCCGGCCGCGTCCCGGGCCGCGAGCCGTCCCCGCACGGGCGGCCGACGCGAGCGTGCCGCGGCCGGCGGCGGCCCGCGGCCACCGCTTCGGCCGCGCGTACCACCCGAGTGCGACCGGCCACCTGGCGCCCGCCGGGTTCTCCACGGTCACGCTGATGCTCCTCGTCACCACCCCGGCCGTCCTGGCCGCCGCCATCCTCCGCCCCCGATCCCGTTCCGGAGCCCGCCCGTGTCGCAATGGCTAGTCCTCGTCGTCGCCATGGCGCTCGTCTGCGCCGTCGTCCTGAGCGTCACCGTGCTGCGCCACCGGCGGGTGGCCGAGGCCGAGGACCCCAGCGAGACGCCCGACGTCATCGAGTACATGGTGATGATGGTCGGCGTCGTCTACGCCATCGTGCTCGGCCTCGCGATCGCGGGCGTGTGGGAGGCGCGCGGCGCGGCCGAGGACTCCGTACGGCGCGAGGCCCAGGCGCTGTACGAGGTCGGGCAGCGCGTCGACGTCTACCCGCCCGCCGTGCGCGACCGTATCCGCGGCGAGATCGGCACCTACGCGCAGCACGCGGTGACCGCCGAATGGCCCCTGCTGGTCAAGGGCCGGGAACCGGAGCCGGACGGCGCGGCGCTGCTCGCGGCCGTCCGCAGCGACGTCGCCCACCGCGCCCCCGCCAACGACCTCCAGGCGCAGGCGTACCAGCCGCTGCTCGACCAGATCGCCACCGCCGACGACGCCCGGCACACCCGGATCGCGGGCGCCGGTTCCACCCTGCCGGACGTCGTCTGGCTGGGCCTTCTCGCCGGGGCTGTGGTGACGATCGGGCTGATCTTCACGCTCCAGATCCGCCGCTCGGCCCGGGAGCTGCTGCTCGCCGGGATCTTCAGCGGCCTGATCGTCTTCCTGCTGTTCCTGGTCTGGAGCTTCGACGCGCCGTTCGGCAGGTCGGGCACGGAGTCGGCGGAGCCGCTCCGCGAACTCGTCACGCAGGCGGCCGCCCGCTGAGCCGGCGGCGTACGCCCCGCACGGCTCCCGCCGCCTGCCCGGTCACTGCTCCCCGGCCTTGTCGTACGTCAACTGCTCGCCGGTGTCGTCGTTCTCGCGGCGCAGCCGGCCGTCCGCGAGGAGCGTGACGGTGGTGGCGGCGCCCGGGGAGCAGGACGTGGTCGGGCCGGACTCGACGGTCGACGGGCCGAGCTTGAGCGGGCCGTCGGGGCCGGTGGGCGCGGCGGCGAGCTTGGCGCGGAAGACGCAGTGGTAGGTGCCGCCGGAGTCCAGCGGGCCGTCGGCGGTGAGCGTGAGCACCGTGTCGCCGACCTTGCCGGGCTCGATGACCAGGCGGCGGGTGCTGTGCCCGGAGCCGCTGTCGATGGACCCGGCCCACGTCCCGAGGTACTGCCGCGGGATGTCCCCGGCCGGGCTCTCGCCGGGGGTCGGGCTCGGGCTCGTGCCGCTCGTGCCGCTGGTGGCCGGGCCGGGGGTCGGCTCGCCGGACGAGGGGGCGGGCGAGGCCGAGGAGCCGCCCGCCCGCTTCGGCTTCCCGCTGTCGCCGTTCATGTACGCGTACACGGAGCCGCCCGCGCCGACCGCCACGACCAGCGCCACGACCACGAGCGCGACCGTCGACCTGGTGCTGCGGCGCGGCTCCTCGTCGGGGGGCGGGGGCGGGCCGTAGCCGTAGGGGGGAGCCGCTTGGGGATAGCCGTAGGCGTGGGGAGGCTGGGGGGAGGCCAGATACGGGTTGGGGTGCGGGGTCGAGTTCGGGGTCGAGTGCGGGTGCGGGTGGGGGTACTGGGGCTGGGGCGGGTGGCCGTGGCCGCTCCCGTTGGCCCAGGCGGGAGGGAACAGGGGTGGCGGGGTGCCCGTGCCGTTGGGGGAGATCACGGTCGGGGTGGGGGTCGGGGTCGGGGTCGGAGTGGGTGCCGGGGCCGCCGGGGGCGGGGGGCCCGGGGGGAGTGCGGGCATCGGGGGCGGGGCGGGGGACGGGGGCAGGGCGGGGGTCGGCGCCGTGCCGCCCTCCGGGTTCTCCACGTCCAGCAACTGCACGGCGTGGCTGCCGAGTTCGGCGACCAGCGGGCCGGGGAGCCACGGCCCGGGGGAGGCGTCCTCGGGGCCGAGGCGCTCCAGGATCGCGTCGAGCGAGGGCCGTGACCCGGGGGTCTTGTGCAGGCAGTCGCGGACGAGGTCGCGCAGGGACTCCGGGACGCCGTCCAGCTCCGGGGGCTCCTGGGCGATCCGGAACATCAGCGCGTGCACGCCGCTGTCGCTGCCGCCGAAGGGGAGTCTGCCGCTGGCGGCGAACGCCAGCACGGACCCCAGGCAGAAGACATCGCAGGCCGGGGTGATCCGGTCGCCGCGCACCTGCTCGGGGGCCATGAAGCCGGGCGAGCCGACCAGCGCGCCAGTACGGGTCAGGTTCTCGCCGGCCGCGGTCTCCAGGGCCCGGGCTATGCCGAAGTCGATGACGCGGGGGCCGTCGATGGTGACGAGGACGTTGGAGGGCTTCAGATCGCGGTGGATCAGCCCGGCGGCGTGGATGTCCTGGAGGGCGTGGGTGAGGCCGCGGGCCAGGACGCGTACGGAACGTTCCGGCAGGGGGCCGTGGTCGCCGCCCACCACGGTGTGGAGGCTGGGGCCGGCGACGTATCCGGTGGCGACCCAGGGGACGGGGGCCTCGGTGTCGGCGTCGAGGACGGGGGCGGTCCACCGGCCGCCGACGCGCCGGGCGGCCCGCACCTCCTGCCGGAACCGGCCCCGGAACTCCTCGCGGGCGGCGAGGTCCTCGCGCACGAGCTTGACGGCGACGGTGCGGCCGCGGTCGGAACGGGCGAGATAGACCTGCCCCATGCCGCCCGCCCCGAGCCGCGCGAGCAGCCGGTACGCCCCGATCCGCTGCGGATCCCCGTCCTGAAGCCTCTCCATGGCGCCCGCCGCCCCCCTCGCTCGAACGAGCTCAACGGCCTGAGGATAGTGGGAGGGGAAGTTGGGTGCCCCTGACCGCCCCAATTTGGCCCGACCCCGTCCCCCTCGTGCGGGGGCGCGGCGTGACCGTGCAGCGTGTCTTTGTCTGCGGACCGTGGAGGCTTGCTCGCGCAGTTCCCCGCGCCCCTGGGGGGTTGGGCGTGGCCGGGGCGTGTGTGGCTCGGCCCCTTGGGGGCGCGGGGAACTGCGCGGCCAGCCCGGGGCGGTCCGCAGGTGACCGCGAAACCTGTCTTTGTCTGCGGGCCGTGGGGCTTGCTCGCGCAGTTCCCCGCGCCCCTGAGGGGGTCTTCCCTGGCCGGGGTCGTTTGGCTCGGTCCTTTGGGGGCGCGGGGAACTGCGCGGCCAGCCCACCACCGGCCGGCCGGTGACCGTGAAGCCGGGGAACCCGTCTCCCGGGACGACCGCCCCGCAAGGGGCGACACCCTGCCGACCCACGCCCCCCACGGCAGACAACCTGGCCATCCCCACCCCCACCCCCCACTCCTTACCCTGGCCCCATGACCCCTCATGTCGACCCCGACCCCCGGACCGGCGCGGCCGTGAAGGCCGCCGACCGCGCGCACGTGTTCCACTCCTGGTCCGCCCAGGGCCTGATCGACCCGCTCGCCGTCGCCGGCGCGGAGGGGTCGTACTTCTGGGACTACGACGGCAAGCGCTACCTCGACTTCACCAGCGGCCTCGTCTTCACCAACATCGGCTACCAGCACCCCAAGGTCGTCGCCGCGATCCAGGAGCAGGCGGGCAAGCTGGCCACCTTCGCGCCCGCCTTCGCCGTGGAGGCCCGCTCCGAGGCCGCGCGGCTCATCGCCGAGCGCACCCCCGGCGACCTCGACAAGATCTTCTTCACCAACGGCGGCGCCGAGGCCGTGGAGAACGCCATCCGGCTGGCGAGGGTGCACACCGGGCGCCACAAGGTGCTGAGCGCGTACCGCTCGTACCACGGCGCCACCGCCCAGGCCATCAACCTCACCGGCGACCCCCGCCGCTGGGCCTCGGACACCGGCTCGGCGGGCGTCGTCCGCTTCTGGGCCCCGTTCCTCTACCGCTCCCCCTTCTACGCCACCACCGAGGCCGAGGAGTGCGCCCGCGCCCTCACCCACCTGGAAGACACCATCGCCTTCGAGGGCCCGGCCGGTATCGCCGCGATCATCCTGGAGACGATCCCCGGCACCGCCGGCATCATGACCCCGCCCCCGGGCTACCTCGCGGGCGTCCGCGAGATCTGCGACCGGTACGGGATCGTCCTCGTCCTGGACGAGGTCATGTCCGGGTTCGGCCGCACCGGATCGTGGTTCGCCGCGGACCTGTACGGCGTCACCCCGGACCTGATGACCTTCGCCAAGGGCGTGAACTCCGGGTACGTCCCCCTCGGCGGCGTCGCCATCTCCGCCGAGATCGCCGCCACCTTCGACACGCGGCCCTTCCCCGGCGGCCTCACCTACTCCGGGCACCCCCTGGCCTGCGCCGCCGCCGTCGCCACCATCAACGTGATGGAGGACGAGGGCGTCGTCGCCCACGCCGCCCACATCGGCGCGACCGTCCTGGAGCCGGGTCTGCGCGAGCTCGCCGCCCGCCACCCGGCCGTCGGCGAGGTGCGCGGTACCGGCGTCTTCTGGGCGCTCGAACTGGTGCGGAACCGGGAGACCCGCGAGCCGCTCGTCCCGTACAACGCCTCCGGCGCCGACGCCGCCCCTATGACCGCCTTCGGCGCGGCCTGCAAGAAGAACGGCCTCTGGCCCTTCATCAACATGAACCGCACCCATGTCGTCCCGCCCTGCAACGTCACCGAGGCGGAGGCGAAGGAGGGCCTTGCGGTCCTGGACGAGGCGCTGTCCGTGGCGGACGAGTACACGGTCTGAGCCCTCCGGGGCCGCGCCCCGGACCCCTTGCGTCCTTCGTCCGCGGGCCCGGTGGGAACTGTGCGTCGAGCCTCCACCGGCCCGCGGGCGAACCCGCAGCTCACCCCGCCCCGCCGTCCGCCCAGGGCCCCCTGGCCTATCGTGTGCGGAACACCGACGAGGGGAGGGGCGCCCGTGCCCGCGAGTGGAGGCGTGACCCGCAGTACGCTGCGGCAGCAGATCGCCGACGCGCTGCGTGACGAGATACTGGCCGGGCGGCTCCAGCCCGGCGAGGAGTTCACCGTCAAGCAGATCGCCGAGCAGTACGGGGTCAGCGCCACCCCCGTGCGCGAGGCGCTCGTCGACCTCACCGCGCAGGGGCTGCTCGACTCCGACCAGCACCGCGGCTTCCGCGTCCACGAGTTCTCCGTCGACGACTACCGGGGCATGGTCGAGGCCCGGACCGTCGTGGTGAACGGCATTTTCAAGAAGATCACCGAGCTGGGCGCCGGGCACGGCCCCGCGCTCGTCTCCGTACGGCGCCGCGCCGAGGAGTGCGCCCGCGCCGCCCGCAGCGGGGACCTGAACATCCTCATCGGGTACGACCTGCGGTTCTGGCGCGAGCTCGGCGCCCTCGCCGGGAACCCCTACATCTCGGACTTCCTGCACCGGCTGCGAATGCAGTGCTGGGTCTTCGCCGTGCCGTACCTGCGGGGCCGCTCCGACCTGTGCGACTGGCTGTGGAACGGCCACGGCGACCTGGTCGACGCGGTGGTCGAGGGCGACGGCGACGCCGCGTACGCCGTGATCAGCGCGTACAACGACCACTCGCTGACCTGGGCGGAGCGGCTGAAGAAGTGATCGACGGCGGCCTGCTCGACCTCTCGGTCGTCATCCCCGCGTACAACGAGGAACGACGCCTGGGTCCCACCCTGGACGCGATCCGGGACCACCTCCACGACGCCCCGCTCTCCTGGGAGCTGATCGTCGTCGACGACGGGTCCCAGGACGGCACGGCGGACGTCGCCCGGGACGCCGCCGGCGCCGACCGGCGCATCCGTCTCGTCGCCGCCGACCGCAACCACGGCAAGGGCCACGCCCTGCGCCTCGGCGTCGCCGCTTCCCGGGGCGCCCGGGTGCTGGTCACCGACGCCGACCTGGCCACCCCCGTCGCCGAGCTCGACCGGCTCACCAAGGAGCTCGACGGCGCCGAGGCCGCCGCCGCGATCGGCTCCCGCGCCCACCCCGAGGCCGACATAGCCGTCCACCAGAGCCGGGTCCGCGAGTGGCTGGGGCGGATGGGCAACCGGCTGATACGCGCCGTCGCGGTCCCCGGCATCCACGACACCCAGTGCGGCTTCAAGCTCTTCGACGGCGACAAGGCGCGCGCGGCCTTCGCGGACGCCCGCCTCGACGGCTGGGGCATCGACGTGGAGATACTCCAGTACTTCCGCCGCCGCGGCTGGGCCGTGGCCGAGGTCCCGGTCCGCTGGTCCCACCAGGAGGGCTCCAAGGTCGGCCCCGCCGACTACGGCCGGGTGCTCCTCGAACTCGTCCGCCTCAAGGCGCGCTCCGCCAGCCGTGCGAGCCTCGCCCTGTCCGGCCTCTTCCTGCTCGCCTCGGTCCTGCTCTACAAGAACCTGTGGGCCGATCTCGGCGACGGCTACCTCGCCGACTCCGGGCAGGACCAGAACCAGTGGGAGTGGTTCTTCTCGGTCACCGCCGACAACGTCCGGCATCTGCGCGACCCGCTCTTCACCACGCTCCAGGGCTATCCGGACGGGGTGAACCTCATGGGCAACACGCCCATGCTGGGCCTGTCCGTACCGCTCGCGCCGGTGACGCTGACGCTCGGCCCGACCGTCACCTGGGCGCTCGTCCTCACCCTGGGCCTGACCGCCACGGCGTACGCCTGGTACCGGCTGTTCGCGCGGTGGGTGACCGGCAACCCGTGGGCCGCGGGGCTCGGCGGGGCGCTCGCCGCCTTCGCGCCGCCGATGGTCTCGCACGCCAACGCGCACCCGAACTTCTGCGTCCTGTTCATGATCCCGGTGATCCTCGACCGCGCCCTGCGGCTGTGCGCACCGGCCGCGGACGTGCGCCGCGACGGCGTGCTGCTCGGGCTCTTCGGCGCGTACCAGATCTTCCTCGGCGAGGAGGTGCTGCTGCTCGCCGCGCTCGGCACGCTGCTCTTCGCGCTGTCGTACGCGCTGGCCCGCCGCGAGGTGATCCGGCAGGCCGGACCCACGCTCGCCAGGGGCCTGGGGGTGGCCGCCCTGGTCTGTCTGCCGCTGGTCGCCTACCCGCTGACCCGGCAGTTCTTCGGCGAGCAGAGCTATCACTCCGTGCTGCACGGCGACGCGGCGGGCAACAGCCCGCTGTCGTTCCTGAAGTTCTCCGGCCGGGCGCTGCTCGGCGACGAGACGACGGCGGACGGGCTGGCGCTCAACCGGACCGAGCAGAACGCCTTCTACGGCTGGCCGCTGATCGTCCTGGCCCTGGCGATCACGGTACGGCTGTGGCGGCACGCGCTGGTGAAGGCGCTCGCGTTCACGGCGGCCGCCGCCGCGCTGCTCTCGCTCGGCCAGAGGATCCGGATCCCTTACACGCACGTGGTGCTGCCGGGCCCCTGGCGCGCCCTCGCCCACCGGCCGCTCTTCGAGTCGGTCATCGAGGGCCGGGTCGCCATGGTCTGCGCGCCGGCGCTCGGCGCGCTGGTCGCGCTCGCGGTGGGACGCCTGACCACGGCGGGCCGGGTGCGGCGGGCGGCCGTCCTCGTGGCGGTCGCGGCGGCGCTGCTGCCGATCGTCCCCACCCCCTTTCCGGTGACCGGGCGGACGCCGGTGCCGTCGTTCTTCGCCGACGGGCTGTGGCGGGCGTATGTGAAGCCCGGCGAGTCCGTGGTGACCGTGCCGCTGCCGGACCCGGCCGCCGCCGACGCCCTGCACTGGCAGGTCCGCGCGGACCTCGGCTTCCCGCTGCCCGGCGGCTACTTCAACGGCCCCTGGGGCCCGGACCGGATCGGCATCTACGGCGCCTCCCCGCGCTGGACCTCCAACCTGCTGCGCGACGTGCGCTACGGCGCCGCGATCCCGCACATCGACGAGGGCTGGCGCGCCCAGGCGCGGGCGGACCTGGCGTACTGGAAGGCCGGGCTCGTCGTCCTGCCGCCGCAGGACAACGAGGAGGCGCTGTACACGACGGTGACGCGGCTGCTCGGCAGGGAGGGCCGCCGGGTGGACGGGGTATGGATCTGGGACGTGGGCCGCTGAGGGCCGACGGCGAGGGGGAGACGTCCATGGGTCTTCCGGGACGTGTGGGACGCCCGAGCCGGCGGTCCGGCGGCGCGTTGACGCGTGCTCGGCACGGGAGTTGACGGGCGAGCTTCGCGGAGCGTGCTCGGCGGACTACGCTGTCCCGACCATCGCGACCTCGTAAGGAGCCCCGTGGCCTGTGACTTGTGGCTGGTCCCCCTCGTCGACGTGCTGTGCCACAGCCCCGACAACCCGTTCGCCGAGGAGATCGCCTCGTACGACAAGGCACTCGGTGAGGCAGGGCTGCCGCCCGTGCCCGTCTTCGCGTACATGCCCGGCCTCTCGGGCGACGTCGCCCCGGTCGCGGGCTTCGACTACGACGCGCTGCACTTCCTGCGCCGCGCCTACCTCCTCCAGCTCTGCCGGCTCGCGGTGACCCCGGTGGACGAGCTCGGCGGCGACTACGAACAGCTCCTGGAGATGTTCGAGACGACGGCCCAGCAGTCCCATCTGGTCTGGCACTACGACCACGCGGGCGCGTATGTGCCGGTGGACTTCCACACCCCGCTCGCCAACGAGGAGCTGCTGGCCGGCGGCGGTCCGCTGGGCTCGACGCACGGGCTGCTGCGGGAGCTGGAGTTCGTGGCCCCGGCGATCGGCATAGACCCGGTGAACCCGCCGATGGCCCCGGCCCCGCCGGACCGCCCGACCTCGCTGGAGGAACCGGCCGGCCCGATCCCGTACGACGAGAGCCCCTTCGCCCGGGAGCGGCACGTGTGGCTGGGGCTGCACGCGGCGGCGACGCGCTCGCTGGCGCAGGGATCCATGATCATCTTCAGTTAGGCCCCGGCCGGCGGGGGGATGTCGCCGGGGCACCACCCGCCCCACCCCCGGCCGTAAACTCCGCGCCATCCGGCGGGAGTAGGACCGGGTCCATGGCAGAAACGACGAGCGCCGCGAGCGCCGCCCCGGCCCGCTTCTCCGACGTCAAGGGGTGGTTCTGGCCCGCCGACCAACTGCTCTTCGACTGGTTCCTGACGCGCCAGGAGCGCCAGGGGTTCCGGGGCGACCTGCTGGAACTCGGCGCGTACCTGGGCAAGAGCGCGATCTTCCTCGGGTCGTACCTGCGGGCGGGCGAGACGTTCACGGTCTGCGACCTGTTCGACTCGCCCGCGCCGGACGACCCCAACAGCGAGGAGATGGACCGCTCGTACGCGACCCTGACGCGGCGGGCCTTCGAGGCGAACTACCTCTCCTTCCACGACGAGCTGCCGGTCGTGGTCCAGGCCCCCACCTCGGTGATCACCTCGCGGGTGCGCCCCGGGAGCTGCCGCTTCGTCCACGTGGACGCCTCGCACCTGTACGAGCACGTGTACGGGGACATCGAGGCGGCGCGGGAGCTGATCGCGCCGGGCGGGATCGTGGCGTTCGACGACTTCCGGGCGGAGCACTGTCCCGGGGTGGCGGCGGCGGTGTGGGGCGCGGTGGCGACGCACGGGCTGCGGCCGGTCTGCATCACGGGCACGAAGTTCTACGGCACGTGGTCGGATCCGGAGCCGGTGCGCTCCGAGCTCCTGGCGTGGCTGGGGGCGCGGCCCGATCTGTGGCACGGGGTGGAGGAGGTGGCGGGGGCGCCGCTGATCCGGATCGACGGGAAGAGGGCGGTGGCGCCTGGGGCGCCGCGCTCCCGCCACGAGGGGGTGGCGTCCCCGGGCGGCGCCGCCACGCCTCCGGCGCCCCCGGAGCCGCGGCCCCCGCTGGCGCGACGCCTGGCGAGAACGCTCCTGCCGCGCCGCTGAGGCGGTACCCCCACCCCGCCCCTTCCCGAAAGTCCTCGGGCGGGCGGCCTGAGCTCCGGCCCGCGGACCGTGGTGGGCCGAGCGCGCAGTTCCCCGCGCCCCTAGGCGCCTAGGGGCGCGGGGAACTGCGCGAGCAACCCCAGACAACCCGCAGCCAAAAACCGGGCCCCGAAGGGGCGCGGGGAACTGCGCGGCCAGCCCCCACCGACCCGCAGACAAACACTCGGCCGAAAAGGGGCGCGGGGAACTGCGCGAGCAGCCCCCACTCACCCGCAGACGGAGCAGCGGCCGCCTACCGGGGCGACTCCGGTGGCCGCTGCCGCGGCATGTTCGGGCGGGTGCCCGGAGGAAGCGGGAAGCGGCCGGGGCCGGGTGCCGCGTCCGGGCGGGGGGACGAGGACGCCAGGGACTGCATCACCAACGGCGCCGGCCCGGACCGGAACTCCACCATCCAGTCCGCCGTCTCCGACCGCACCAACTCCGTCACGTCCTCGGAGAACCGCCGCAGCACCGACAGACACCGCTCCGCCGCCTCCCCGGCCGTCCCCTCCGTGGGCCCCAGCACCTCCCGTACGCTCTCCGACGCCCAGTCGAACTGGAGCCCCTGCAACCGCCGCTGCACCGCCTGCGCCGTCGCCACGTCCCGCATCCACCCGGACGTCAGCCCGAAGTAGCGGTCGCAGGCCAGGCACGCCGCGCCGAGCAGGAGGAAGACGTAGCCCCAGCCGGAGGCGCCCGACAGCGCCCCCGTCACGTCGAGCAGCGGCAGCGTCGCCCCGGCGATCGCTCCCCCCGCCGTGCCCACCCGCAGCGCCCGCGCCCCGCGCCGCTTCCACAGCCGGTCCGCCAGGTACCACTCGGCCGTGCGCAGCGCCCCCGCCTCGACCCACCGGTACAGCTCGTCCAGCCGTTCCGCGGGCTCGCCCCAGTCGCCGAGCGGGAACGGGCGTCCGGTCAGGTCGCGCTCGTCCCGGGGCGGTCCCGGGGGCCCCTCGGGCTGCATCTCCGGCTGGCTCACCCGGCGCTCCCTCCGCGGTGCGAATCGACATCCCACGTCATCCCACGTCATCCGATCACCGCAGACGGACGGCGACAGTGACGGTGACGTAACGTACAGTCACGTACAGTTACGTCTTTTCGGCCTCCCCCGAGACGTGACGGCCCTTCCTACCGCCGAATGGAGGGGGCCAGAGCCGATATCCCGGGATTTCACCCCGTAAGTGGGCCTTGATCAGGTCGGAGAACCTCCGTGGAGTCACTCGAAAGAGTTGCGGAGCAGGGCGCGGGGAGACCACGTAGGCTCGGAGTGCCGGATCCTTCCGGCACGGAACAGACAGCAGCAGCGAACAGCAGCAGTCAGCAGCAGTCGACGTGAAGACGGAGTGCACCGTGATCCCTGGTGGTGGCCAGCCCAACATGCAGCAGCTGCTCCAGCAGGCGCAGCAGATGCAGCAGGACCTCGCCCGCGCGCAGGAGGAGCTCGCCGCGACCGAGGTCGACGGCCAGGCCGGCGGCGGTCTGGTGAAGGCGACCGTGACCGGCTCCGGCGAGCTGCGCGGCCTCGTCATCGACCCGAAGGCGGTCGATCCGCAGGACACCGAGGGCCTCGCGGACCTGATCGTCGCGGCCGTCCGCGCGGCCAACGAGAACGCCCAGCAGCTCCAGCAGCAGAAGCTCGGCCCGCTGGCGCAGGGCCTCGGCGGCATGCCGGGCCTGCCCTTCTGAGACGGGCGCGCCCGCGGGTGCGCCCCGCGGCCGGTACCGCCCATGTGAACAGTGGTGAACAACGCGGGTCCGCCCTTCTGCGGCGCCCGCCCACCAACTACCGTAAGCACCCGGAAGACCCACGAGAGGCAGTCCGTTGTACGAAGGCGTGGTCCAGGACCTCATCGACGAGTTGGGCAGGCTGCCCGGCGTCGGTCCCAAGAGCGCGCAGCGGATCGCCTTCCACATCCTCCAGGCCGAGCCCACCGACGTGCGCCGGCTCGCGCACGCCCTGCTCGAAGTGAAGGACAAGGTCCGGTTCTGCGAGGTGTGCGGAAACGTGGCGCAGCAGGAGCGGTGCAATATCTGCCGTGACGCCCGCCGCGACCTGGCCGTCATCTGCGTGGTGGAGGAGCCGAAGGACGTCGTGGCGATCGAGCGGACCCGTGAGTTCCGGGGCCGCTACCACGTGCTCGGCGGCGCCATCAGCCCCATCGAGGGCGTCGGCCCGGACGATCTGCGCATCCGCGAGCTGCTCGCCCGGCTCGCCGACGGCACCGTCACCGAGCTGATCCTGGCCACCGACCCGAATCTGGAGGGCGAGGCCACGGCGACGTACCTCGCCCGCATGATCAAACCGATGGGCCTGCGGGTCACCCGGCTGGCCAGCGGACTCCCCGTCGGGGGAGACCTTGAGTACGCGGACGAGGTCACGCTCGGGCGGGCCTTTGAAGGAAGGCGACTTCTCGATGTCTGACGCAACGCTGCACGCGGTCAACCAGGATCCGGACTCCTTCGCGGTCCAGATCGCCGACCAGGTCGAGTCCTTCATCGTCGCGGTCACCGAGGTGGCCAAGGGCGACGAGCCGGACAGCGCCGTGCCGTTCCTGCTCCTGGAAGTCTCCCAGCTGCTGCTCGCCGGGGGCCGCCTCGGCGCGCACGAGGACATCGTCCCGGACGAGCGGTACGAGCCGGACCTCGGCCCCGAGCCGGACGTCGACGACCTGCGGGAGCGGTTCGCCGCCCTGCTGGAGCCGATCGACGTGTACTCGGAGGTCTTCGACCCGTACGAGCCGCGCAAGGCGCCCGTCCCCTGCCGGATCTCCGACGACCTGGCCGACGTCGTCACCGACCTGCGCCACGGCCTCGCCCACTACCGCGCGGGCCGCACCAGCGAGGCCCTGTGGTGGTGGCAGTTCTCCTACTTCTCCAACTGGGGCTCCACCGCCTCCGCCACCCTGCGCGCCCTCCAGTCCCTGGTCGCCCATGTCCGCCTCAACCAGCCCCTGGAGGAGCTGGACGGCCTGGACACGGACGAGGACCTGTCCGAGGACTCGCTGGCCGACGAGGCGGGACGGGTGATGGCCGAGGAGATCGCGGGCCCGCTGGGTCTGCGGACGGTCAAGTAGTCCGCGTACGGGCGAGCAGGTCCGGCGTACGGGCGAGCAAGTCCGGCGTGCGGGCAAGCGGCCCGCGACGCCCCGCCGCCCTGTGAGCCGTCCCACACCATGCGTACCCGCGCGGTGGAGGGGCAGGTGCGCCTCCACGAGCGGACCGGATCCGACCCCCCCCTCCCGGGACTCGCCGCATCGCGAGCGGGACATCTCACGATGTGGCACCTCCCGGGCGGATCCGGCCCGCTCGTTAGACTGAGCCGACCGCAGTAATGGACTGAGCGAGGAGCGCACGTGGGCCTTGTCGTGCAGAAGTACGGAGGCTCCTCCGTTGCCGATGCCGAGGGCATCAAGCGCGTCGCCAAGCGGATCGTGGAAGCCAAGAAGAACGGCCATCAGGTCGTTGTCGTGGTTTCCGCGATGGGCGACACGACGGACGAGTTGATCGATCTCGCCGAGCAGGTATCCCCGATGCCTACCGGCCGTGAGTTCGACATGCTGCTGACCGCCGGGGAGCGGATCTCCATGGCGCTGCTGGCCATGGCGATCAAAAACCTGGGCCACAACGCCCAGTCGTTCACGGGCAGCCAGGCCGGCGTCATCACGGACTCGGTCCACAACAAGGCGCGGATCATCGACGTCACGCCGGGCCGCATCCGCACCGCCCTCGACGAGGGCAACATCGCGATCGTGGCCGGGTTCCAGGGCGTGTCCCAGGACAAGAAGGACATCACCACGCTCGGCCGCGGCGGGTCCGACACCACGGCGGTCGCCCTCGCGGCGGCGCTCGACGCCGAGGTCTGCGAGATCTACACGGACGTCGACGGTGTCTTCACCGCCGACCCGCGGGTGGTCAAGAAGGCCCGGAAGATCGACTGGATCTCCTTCGAGGACATGCTGGAGCTGGCCGCGTCCGGCTCCAAGGTGCTGCTGCACCGCTGCGTCGAGTACGCGCGCCGATACAACATCCCGATCCATGTGCGGTCGTCCTTCAGCGGACTCCAGGGCACCTGGGTCAGCAACGAACCACGTTCCCAGGCGGAGGGTCAGCAGGTGGAGCACGCCATCATCTCCGGAGTCGCCCACGACGTCTCGGAGGCGAAGATCACGGTGGTCGGGGTCCCCGACAAGCCGGGCGAGGCCGCGGCCATCTTCCGGACCATCGCCAACGCCGAGATCAACATCGACATGGTCGTCCAGAACGTGTCGGCCGCCTCGACCGGGCTGACCGACATCTCGTTCACGCTCCCCAAGGCCGAGGGCCGCAAGGCCATCGACGCCCTGGAGCGGGCCAAGACGACCATCGGCTTCGAGTCGCTGCGCTACGACGACCAGATCGCCAAGATCTCGCTGGTCGGCGCCGGGATGAAGACCAACCCTGGCGTCACCGCCGGGTTCTTCGAGGCGCTCAGCGACGCCGGCGTCAACATCGAGCTCATCTCGACCTCCGAGATCCGCATCTCGGTGGTCACCCGCGCCGACGACGTCAACGAGGCCGTCCGCGCCGTGCACACCGCCTTCGGCCTCGACTCCGACTCCGACGAGGCGGTCGTCTACGGGGGCACCGGACGATGACCCGCAAGCCGGCGCTCGCGGTCGTCGGAGCGACCGGGGGCGCCGGCGCGGTGCTGCTCCGGATCCTGTCCCAGCGCGCGGACGTCTGGGGCGAGATCAGACTGGTCGCCTCGCCGCGTTCGGCGGGCCGCAAGCTCACCGTGCGCGGCGAGGAGTGCGAGGTCCTCGCGCTGGACGAGGAGGCGCTCGACGGCGTCGACGTCGCCGTCTTCCTGGTGCCCGAGCCGGTCGCCGCCCAGTGGGCGCCGGTCGCCGCGGCCAAGGGCGCCGTGGTCGTCGACACCTCGGCGGCCTTCCGGACCGACCCGGACGTGCCGCTGGTGGTGCCCGAGGTCAACCCCCATGCCGTACGGATGCGGCCGCGCGGCATCGTGGCCTCCCCGCACTGCGCCACCCTCGCGCTGATCGTGGCGGTGGGCGCGCTGCACGCCGAGTACGGCCTGAGCGGGCTCGTCGTCTCCACGTACCAGGCGGTCAGCGGCGCCGGCCGGGCCGGAGTCGCGGCCCTGCGCGGACAGCTCTCCCTCGTCGCCGGTACGGAACTGGGCACCGGACCCGGTGACGTGCGCCGGGCCGTGGGCGAGGACACCGGTCCTTTCGCGGCGCCGGTGGCGCTCAACGTGGTGCCCTGGTGCGGGGACCCGGCCGAGGACGGCTGGTCCTCCGAGGAGCTGGGGCTGCGCGAGGAGACCCGCAAGGTGCTCGGTCTGCCGCGGCTCGCGGTGGCCGCGACCTGCGTCCGGGTCCCGGTGGTCACCACCCACTCCGTCTCCGTCCACGCGACCTTCGAGAACGAGGTCGAGGTGGCGCGGGCCCACGAGATCCTGGCCACCGCGCCGGGCGTGGTGCTCCTGGACGACCCGGCGGCGGGAGAGTTCCCCACGCCCGCCGACGCCGTCGGCACCGATCCCGCGTGGGTGGGACGGGTCCGGCGATCCCCCGACGATCCGTACGCGCTCGATCTCTTCGTCTGCGGAGACAACCTCCGCAAGGGCATGGCTTTGAACGCCGCTCAGATCGCCGAGCTGGCCGCCGCCGACTTCCCCGGCTGAATACCGGGCTGGATACGAGGCCGGATACCAGAGCGATTTCCCGGCGAGAAGGCCACAGACTTTGTACGATCTGTGAACGCTCTGTGAGCAAGTCGCTGGTCTGTACCACTTGAACTGCGCCGTTGCCCTGTTACACGATTCATTTCCGTGTCCCTGCAACCGGCAGCCCGGCATGGAGCGTCTATGCGGTCGCCCATCAAGGCGCCGTAAATATCGGGGCATTGGGGAAGAGCGAGTACGCATGAGGGCATTTGTCGCACTGTCAAAAACGGTGCCGTACGCGTACAACCCTGACGGGGGGAAGCGTGTCCAACTGGCGTGGCAGAGGTTCTCGACATCACCGCGATTCCGGTGCGCGGCTCAGTGGTCCGTCCGCTCCGGCGGCCGCGGTCTTCCGGCGGCATGCCGGTGATCGCCCCCACGCCGACCGCGCGCCCCACCCGCGTCCCCGCGCAGCCGACGCCGGCGCGCGAGGGCACTGACGACGCCATGGCCGCGGGGACCACCGTCGATCACCTCACCGAGACCTACCGCGCGCACTACCGCTCCCTGCTCGGGCTCGCCGCGCTGCTGCTCGACGACACGGCCTCCTGCGAGGACGTCGTCCAGGAGGCCTTCATCCGCGTCCACTCGGCTCGCTCGCGCGTGCGCGAACCCGAGAAGACGCTCGCCTATCTGCGCCAGACCGTCGTCAACCTCTCCCGCTCCGCCCTGCGCCGCCGCATCCTCGGGCTCAAGCTGCTCTCCAAGCCGATGCCCGACATGGCGAGCGCCGAGGAGGGGGCGTACGACCAGCTGGAGCGGGACGCGCTGATCAAGGCCATGCGCGGCCTCCAGCGCCGCCAGCGCGAGGTGCTCGTGCTGCGGTACTTCGCGGACATGACCGAGTCGCAGGTCGCCGAGACGCTGGGGATATCCCTGGGCTCGGTGAAGGCGTACGGTTCGCGCGGGATCGCGGCCCTCCGGATAGCCATGGAGGCACCGGTATGAGCGCCAAGTGGAATGCGGGATTCGGGGACAGGGAGGACCGGCGGGGAGACGGCGGGAGCGGCGACCACCGCGGCCGACGGGAGAACGACACACTTGGCGCGGGCGACGCGTTCGGCGCGGGGAGCGCGGCCGATGCGTTCGGCGCGGATGGCGCGGATGGCGTGTTCGGGGCGGGCGGGGTCCGAGGGGAACACGGACACCACGAAGACCGCCACCATGCGGACCGCCACCAGGAGGACCGCCACCACGGTGACCGCCACCACGGGGAGAGCACATACGGGCCCGACCGCCCTTGGGACGACCGGACTGGAAACACCATCGTGAACGACCCCTTCCCACCTGGCCCCACCCCCGACGAGGACGCGCTGCGCCGGCTGCTGCGGGGCGCGGTGGACGGCCTGGAGCCGTCCGACGGGGCCCTGGACCATCTGCGCCGGGCCGTCCCCGCCCGCCAGGCCCGCAAGCGGCAGGCGGTGGTCGGCGCGGTCGCCGCGGCCCTGCTCATCGGCACCGCGATCCCCGCCTTTCTGCACGTCGCCAACACCGGCGGAACGTCCGAGGAGCGGCCCACCATCGCCGGGCACGGCCAGCAGACCCAGGGCGGCACCGGGGCCGCGCCGGGTGTGGAGGACGGGGGGCGAAAGGCCGGCCGGCCCTCCGGCCGCAGCACCCCCGCCCCCACGCCGAGCGGCACCGTGAAGTCCCAGGAGCCCGGCAGGACCTCCGCCGGCGGCACGGTGGGGGGCCCGAGCGCACCCGTCGGCGGGCCCGTGCAGACCGACTCACCGGCCTGCGACGCCACCGAACTCGGAGTGAAGTCCGCGCGCATCAGCAAGCCCGACGCCGACGGCAAGGTCTACGGAACGTTCCGCGTCGCCAACGTCTCCCAGAAGCTCTGCCAGGTCAGCGGGGCCGGCAAGGTCGACTTCCAGGCCCTCGGCGCGGCCGACGCCTCTCGGATCACCGTCGTCGACCACGCCACCGGCGACCCGGCGGCCGGACTGCCCGACCCCTCGCTGGAAGCCACCGGCCTGGTGCTCAAGCCGACGGCCGCGTACGAGATCAAGTTCGCCTGGGTGCCGTCCGAGACCTGTCCCAAGCCGCAGCCCTCGCCCGACCCCTCGTCCTCGACGGTCAGCGGTGGCAGCGGCGGGGCGACCACCGGCACCGGCACCGTGACCGCGACGACCGGCACCCAGCCCCAACTGGCCGCCGTCGACCCGGCGACCCCGGCCACCCCGGCGGACGGCAAGGTCGCGGTGACCCACGTGGCGGAGCCCGGCGCGCCGACGGCCGAGGCGACCATCCCCAACGCCTGCGCCGGAACGATCTACCGCACAGGAGTCCTGGCAGCCCCGACCCCACCGTCCCCCTGAGGGGGAGCCCGGGGCGGGGTTCTTCTGCGGCCCGGTGGCGGGTTGCCCGTCCGCGGCCAAGTGGTGGGTTGCCCCTGGTGGGCTGGTGTTCGTCTGCGGGCCGGTGGTGGGTTGCTTGCGCAGTTCCCCGCGCCCCTGGTGGGCGGGTGTTCGTCTGCGGGCCGGTGGTGGGTTGCTTGCGCAGTTCCCCGCGCCCCTAAGGGCCGGTGTTCGTCCGCAGACCGTGGCGGGCTGGTCGCGCAGTTCCCCGCGCCCCTAAGGGCGTCTGTGGCCGAGCTGGGCTTTCCGGCGGAACCCGACCCCCTAGGGGCGCGGGGAACTGCGCGAGCAACCCACCACGCACGTGCAGACACAGGCCGGGCAAAACGGGGCCGCGGGGAACCGCGCGCTCAGGCGGACGGGCGCGGGCGGGCGGGCCGCGGGCGGGCTCAGGCCGTGCCGTGGGGCTCGGGCGTCAGACCCAGCTCCGCGTCCTCCGCCGCCTCGGCCTCCCGCCGCAGCAACCGGAACCACATGAACACCACGAACCCGGCGAAGACGAACCACTCCCCGGTGTACCCGAGGTTCTGGAACGCCTTCAGATCCAGCCCGGTGTTCTGCGGCTTCACGGCCGGCACCGCCGTCATCCCCGAGTCCGCCGTCGTCAGCGTGACCCACGCGTCGTACACCTCGTACGGCACCAGGTTGACCAGCGACGCCGCGCTGATCATCCCCAGCTGGCCCCGGGGCAGTCCGCCCGAGGCGTTCACCCCGTCCGTCCCCGGCGTCTCGGACGCCTGGAGCGCCCCGGTGACGGTGACCTGGCCGGTGGGCGGGGCGGGCGCCGGGCGCCCCTCGGGGAGCCAGCCGCGCACCACGGGCAGGGCCTTGCCCGCGTCGGTACGCAGCAGGGTCAGCACATAGGACCCGTCGCGCCCGTCCACCCGCCGGTCCGGCACCAGGAACTGCTCCCCGTACCGCCCGATCGCGTTCACCGTGCGGCCCGAGGTCTTCTGGTCGACGGGCAGCAGCTCGCGCAGCGGCGCGGCCTTCTGCCCGGCGGGGTCGGGCCGCTTCTCGGCCGCGTTGTGCGACTGCACGCGGTCCTCGAAGCGGCCGAGCTGCCAGGACCCCATGAACACGCAGAAGGGGATGGCCAGCACGACGAAGACGTTGATCCCCCACCAGCGGGGCGTCAGCAGGAACCGGTACACACCACCACGGTACGGAATCCCCCCGGGATCCCGGGCCGCGGGGTCCCGGGGCCGCGGGGTGCCGGGGTGCCGGGGCCGGGTGCCCGGGGGCGGTCAGGCCTCCAGGTGCCTCCCCGCGAAGTCCAGTTCCAGCCGCACCTGCTTGATCCGCTCCTCCACGACCAGCGAGCCGTGCCCCGCGTCGTACCGGTACACCTCGTGCGGCGCGCCGCGCGCGGCCAGGCGGTCCACGTAGTTCTCGACCTGGCGGATCGGGCAGCGCGGGTCGTTGACGCCCGCCGAGATGTAGACGGGCGCCTTCACCATGTCCACGTACGTCAGCGGCGACGACGCCTCGAAGCGCTCCGGCACCTCCTCCGGCGTGCCGCCGAACAGCGTGCGGTCCATCGCCTTCAGCGCTTCCATCTCGTCGTGGTACGCCGTCACGTAGTCCGCCACCGGCACCACGGCGAGCCCGAGCGCCCACGCGTCCGGCTGGGTGCCGAGGCCGAGCAGGGTCAGATAGCCGCCCCAGGACGCCCCCGACAGCACCAGCCGGGACGGGTCGGCGAGGCCGGACGACACCGCCCACTCCCGGACCGCCGCCACGTCCTCCAGCTCGATGAGTCCGACCCGGTGCTTGAGCGCGTCCGTCCACTGTCTGCCGTAGCCCGTGGAGCCCCGGTAGTTGACGCGCACCACCGCGTAGCCGTGGTCGATCCAGGCCGCCGGGCCCGCCGCGAACGCGTCGCTGTCGTGCCAGGTGGGGCCGCCGTGGAGCTCGAAGACCGTCGGGAACGGGCCCGCCCCGGCCGGCTTCTGCACCAGCGCGTGGATACGGCCCCCCGGGCCCTCCACCCACGCGTCCTCCACCGGCACCGAGGCCGGTGCCTTCATCCCCGGCGGGTCGAGGACGACCGCGCCCGTGGTGGAGCGCACCTCGGACGGGCGGGCCGCCGAGGACCACAGGTACTCCACGGTCCCGTCGGGCCGGGCCGTGGCGCCCGAGACGGAGCCGGCCGGGGTCTCCACCTCGATCAGCTCGGCCGCCCCCAGGTCGTACCGGAACAGCTCGCTGCGGGCCTCGAAGCTGTGGACGACGAGCAGCCCCGAGCCGTCCGGATACCACTCCGCCACCACGTCACCGGGCAGTTCGAGCGCGAGCTCGGTCTCCTCGCCGGACGCCACGTCCCACACCATGGGCTCCCAGCGGCCCCGGCGCTGATGGGCGACGAGCAGCCGGGTGTCGCCGGGCAGCGGAGCGAAGCCCAGCACTTCGAGGCCGAGCTCCTCGGCCCCGCCCTTGGTGTCGTCGAGCTCGGCCACGGGGGAGCCGTCGAGCCGGACCACGCGCAGCGCCGAGTGCATCGCGTCGCCGTGCTCGGTGTGCTCCAGGGCGATCAGCGTCCCGTCGTGCGAGAGGTCGCCGACGCCCGCCGACTCGCGGTGCCGGTAGATCTCGGCCGGGGCGGCCCCGGGCCGGACGACGTGGACCGTGGTGCCGTCCTCGTCGGTGGAGCGGCCGACCACCGCCGTGCCGTCCCGGCCGAGCGCGAGGCCCGCCGGGTAGGACGGCTCCAGGCCCGGCACGGCGGGCTCGTCGGCGCCCCCGCCGAACGGCTGGCGCATCCACACCCCGAACTCGTCGCCGTCCGTGTCGTTGAACCACCAGATCCACTCGCCGTCCGGGGTCAGCACCCCGTCCGTCGTCCCGTTCGGCCGGTCCGTCGCCTGGCGCTGGGCGCCGCTCGCGCGGTCCCATGCGTACAGCTCGTACGTCCCCGTCGCGTTGGACACGAACAGCGAGCGGTCCGGGGCGTCCTCCGCCCAGTCGGGGAGCCCGACCCTGGGCGCCCTGAACCGCTTCTCCCACTCCGGCATCTCGTTCATGGACCCCATCATGCGCCGCCGCGCCGACAACCCGCCCCCACCGTCCGCAGCCTGTGGACAACTGTGGGCGTGGACATGCCGAGCGAGCCGGGGGGGCGATCAGGGGCCCGGGCCTCCGGCCGGGGGCAGGGGGCGCGAGCCGTGCGGACGGGGACGGCTGCCGGGGACGGCCGGCAGGGGCGGTGGCGGGCCCTTCGGTGGCCGCGCCACCGGGGAAGGGCGCAGCCGTTCGTCCGCCGTACGCCCGTGCCTCACAACTCGTTCATTTTGGGCTCATAGCTTCGCGGCCATGAGATCCATGGGACACAAGCGCCGCAAGGCGCTGACGGTGGTGGCGCTGGCCTCCGCCGTCGCGGCGGGCAGCGCCGTCACGGCCAACTCCGCCCCGCAGCACGGCGGCCGCCCGTTCCCGGGCCACGGCCAGGAGATACACAACGTCATCTACCTCCTCGGCGACGGCATGGGCCGCACCCACGTCACCGCCGGCCGCGAGCGCTACTACGGCGCCCAGGGCAAGCTGAACATGGAGCGCCTGCCGTACACCGGCGCGGTCGCCACGTACGCCGTGGAGAAGGGCACCGACCAGCCCGCGCTCGTCACCGACTCGGCCAGCTCCGCGACCGCCTGGTCCTCCGGCGTGAAGACGTACAACGCCGCGCTGGGCGTGGACGCGTACGAGAAGCGCCGCGTGACGCTGATGGAGCAGGCCAAGAAGGCCGGCTTCGCCACCGGCAACGTCTCGACCGCCGAGGTCACCGACGCGACCCCGGGCGCCCAGTTCAGCCATGTGCTGCTGCGCGGCTGCCAGGGCCCGGTGTACTCGGACGCGGCCTGCCTGCCGAAGAACGCGGACGGCTCGTACGAGAAGGCCCCCGAGGACAAGACGCTGATCACCCCGGTCGCCGAGCAGATCGCCCGCAACGGCACGGCCGACGTCGTGTTCGGCGGCGGCCTCGCCCGCTTCGAGCCGGACGACCAGAAGGCCCTCCAGGCCCAGGGCTACCAGGTGCTCGGCAGCTTCGGCGACCCGGCCCTGCCCGCCCAGAGCGCCGCCAGCCAGAAGGTCGCCACCAAGGCCGACCTCGACGCCGTGAAGGCCAAGAGGGTCGTCGGTCTCTTCAACCGGGGCAACCTCACCGTCGAGCAGGCCAAGGCCGGTCTGCCGGCGGACGCCCCGCAGAAGCAGGAGCCGACCCTCGCCGACCTGGCGAAGAAGTCGATCGACCTGCTCGACGGGCGCTCCAAGAAGGGCTTCTTCCTCCAGATCGAGGGCGCCCAGATCGACAAGCGCTCGCACGCCAACGACGCCGCCCAGACGCTGGCCGAGGTGAAGGCGTTCGACGACGCGGTCAAGGCCGCGTACGACTTCGCCCGCAAGGACGGTCACACGCTCGTCGTCGTCACCGCCGACCACGAGTGCGCGGGCTTCAACATCATCGAGAAGGGCACCTACACCAACGCCGAGTCCGTCGCGCCCCCGGCCAACACGGACGCGGGCAACCCGGCGAACAACTCGACGCCGTCGCGCGACAAGTCGGGTGCCAAGGACCCGGTCCGCTCGTCCGGCATCCTCAACGGCTCCGGCTCCGGTGACGCGAAGAACTTCGCCCCGGCGACCTTCCGTACCCCGGACGACCCGGCGGGCGTCAAGGACGGCAGCCCCGACGCCAGCCTGTGGCTGACCTACCTCTCCGGCAACCACACCGGCGCCGATGTGCCGATCTACGCGTACGGGCCGGGCGCCGAGAAGTTCGCGGCCAGCCAGATCAACACCGAGCTGTACGGCAAGATGTACCGCTCGCTGTTCGGCCGGGCCCCGCGCGGCTGACCCGGCAGGGCGGTCGGAGCGCGCTGTTGCACGTGAAACGCCCTCCGCTGTTTCACGTGAAACATCGCCCCAACGCCCCTTCCCGACGGGGCGGTTGACGACCATCGCCGCCCCTCCAGGGGCCGGGGGACCACCCTCCCCCGGCCCCGCACCGCCACTTCAGGAGTACGCAGTGAACCGCTCGATCCGTCTGGCCGCGCTCGCCCTGGCCGCCCTGGCCCTCACCACGGCCTGCGGGGGCTCGGGGGACGGCAGCGGCGCCGACGCCGGGCAGCGGCCCGTACAGGCCGAGCAGGCGGCGGCCCCGGCCGTCACCTTCCCCGCGCCGAGCGGAGCGCCGGCTCCCGCCAAGACCCTCGCCAAGGTCCCGGCGAAGGGCGAAGTGCGGCTCGAACAGGGCCCGTTCACGGACCGCGTCCGCGTCACCGGGCTCGCGCTCTCGGAGCGCGAGCCGTCCGTCACCGGCCACTTCGCCATCACCTCCGACGTGAGTGACGTGCTGGCGCTGGAGCTGCGTGCCGCGTTCTACGACGAGCGCGGCCACCTGGTCGGCACCGGCTCCTTCCAGTACGCGGAGGAGGGCGAGGCGGGCGAGGCCGCCCACGGCACCGCCGGACACGCCAAGCCCCGCGCGGAGGGCGCCGGCATCGACTTCTCCGCCGTCCCGAAGACCGCGTTGACGGGCACCCCGGCGAGCGCGGTCCTGTCCGTCCCGGTCCTGGTCAACGAGTAGTGGACCGACGCCCGTTGGAACGCCCGAGGCCGTCCGCTCACGCCAGTCGGCGGGCCAGGGCGCGTCCGGCGGCCCGGCCGGAGAAGACGCAGCCGCCGAGGAACGTGCCCTCCAGCGCGTTGTAGCCGTGCACTCCGCCGCCGCCGAACCCGGCGACCTCCCCGGCCGCGTACAGCCCGTCGAAGGGGGTCCCGTCCGGCTGTACGACCTGGGACTCCAGCGTCGTCTCCAGACCGCCGAGCGTCTTGCGCGTCAGTACGTGCAGCCGTACGGCGATGAGCGGCCCGTGCGCCGGGTCGAGCAGCCGGTGCGGCTTGGCCACTCGCGAGAGGCGGTCCGGCCAGTACGCCCGGGCGTTGCGCATCGACATGGCCTGGAAGTCCTTGCCGTAGGTGTTGTCGACCTCGCGGTCGCGCGCCTGGATCTCCCGGTGCACCTGGTCGAACTCGAGCTTGGGACCCGGCGAGATCGCGTTCATGCCGTCGACGAGGTCGGGCAGGGTGCGGCGGACGACGAAGTCCTCGCCGTGGTCGAGGAAGGCCTGCACGGGGCCGGGCGCGCCCTTGCGCACCCGTGACAGGGCCAGCTTCAGGTCCTTGCCGGTGATGTCGGGGTTCTGCTCCGAGCCGGAGAGCGCGAACTCCTTCTCCACGATGGAACGCGTCAGCACGAACCAGGTGTGGTCGTGGCCGGTCCCGGTGATGTGCTTGAGCGTGCCGAGCGTGTCGTGGCCGGGGAAGAAGGGCGCGGGCAGCCGCCGCCCGGTCGCGTCCAGCCACAGCGAGGACGGCCCGGGGAGGATGCGGATGCCGTGGCCCGGCCAGACGGGGTCCCAGTTCATCAGGCCCTCGGTGTAGTGCCACATCCGGTCGCGGTTGACGACCGAGCCGCCCGCGTCCTCGGTGATCCCCAGCATCCGCCCGTCGACGTACGCGGGCACCCCGGTCACCATCGAACGCGGCGCGGGCCCCATCCGCTCGACCGGCCAGTTCCGGCGGACCAGGTCGTGGTCGCCGCCGATGCCTCCGGAGGTGACGACGACGGCCTGCGCGCGCAGCTCGAACTCGCCCACCGCCTCCCGTGAGGAGGCCACGCCGCGCGCCTCGGACGACGGCGCCAGGACGGTGCCGCGCACCCCGACCGCCGCCCCGCCCTCGACGACCAGTCCGTCCACGCGATGCCGGTACGCGAAGGTGACGCGCCCGCGCGCGGCGGCCTCCAGGACCGGCTCGCGGAAGACCCGGACGACCTCGGGGCCGGTCCCCCACGTCACATGGAAGCGGGGCACCGAATTGCCGTGCCCGCCCGCCGTGCCCGCGCCGCGCTCGGCCCACCCGACGGTCGGCGTCAGACGCAGCCCGAGCCCGGACAGATAGCTCCGCTTCTCCCCGGCGGCGAAGTTGACGTACGCCTTGGCCCACTGGCGCGGCCAGTGGTCCTCGCGTTCGCGGTCGAACGCGGCCGAGCCCATCCAGTCGGCGAGGGCGAGGTCGTACGAGTCGTGGATGCCCATCCGGCGCTGCTCGGGACTGTCGACGAGGAACAGGCCGCCGAGCGACCAGAAGGCCTGGCCGCCGAGGTTGGCCTCGTTCTCCTGGTCGACGACGAGCACCTTGCGGCCCGCGCGCACGAGTTCGTACGTGGCGACGAGCCCGGCGAGGCCGGCTCCCACGACGATGACATCGGCGTCGTCACTCACGGGGTCTCCTGAAGGGGTAGGGGGTTACGGGGTGGCGGTGCTCTTGATGCTCTCGGTGCTCTCGGTGCTCTCGGTGGTTTCGGTGCTGTAGGCGTGGAGGACGTGCAGGAACAGGGCCTCGCGGCGGGCGCGGACGGCCTCGTTCGCGGGGTCGAGCAGCACCTGGACGGTGGTGCCGTCGTGGACGGCGACGAGCGCCTGCCCGAGCGCGTCCTCGTCGGTCACCCGGCGCCCGGCGCGCCCGAGCGCCGCCACGACCACCGGCAGCACCGCGTCCTGGATCGCCTGCTCCCGGGCGGCCATCACCCGCCGCAGGGCCGGATTGCGCAGGGCGTGCGCGGTGAACTCGGCGGTGACCCGGTACCAGGCGTCGTCGACCGGGATGGCCCGCAGCGCGGCCCGTACGGCGTCCTCGGGCGCTGCCGCCGACACCTCGGCCAGGACGCCCCGCACATCCGCGAGCAGCCGCTGCGAGCGCTCCTCCCACATGGCGAGGAACAGCTCGTCGAGGGAGGTGAAGTTCGAGTAGAAGGCGCCGCGGGTGTATCCGGCGCGCTCGCAGACCTGCTCCACGGTGGACCGGCCGAACCCCTCCTCGGCGAACACCTCCAGTGCGGAGTCGAGCAGCCGCCGCCGGGTGCGGGCGCGGCGGGTGGTGACGCGCTTGGGGGCGGGCGGGGACGGGGCCGGATGGGCCGAGGCGGTGGGTGGGGTGGGTGGGGCCATGAGGTCCTCCTCTTGGATACGGGAACGTATCGGATACGCGAATGTATCCACAAGGGTTCTGACCTGGGAGTGCGTGGCCGGGCTGGCCAGTCGAGGGTGGCGGAGGCATCGAGGGCGTCGAGGGCGGGGAGTCCGGGAACCGATCCGTACCTATCCGGCCGGCCGGTGTCCGGGACCGGCCCCGCCACTCGGGGGCCGTGTCGTGTCCGAGACGGGCCCCCACGTTTCGGTCGCGTCCCGCGCGTGCCGCCCTTTGTCGCGTTTGCGGCCTGTACAGCTCACGCTCCCCGCAGCAGGGTTCTCCCCGGCGGCAGGGCCGCGGCGCCCGGGGGAGCGCGTACCGAGGACGCGACGGACGGGAGGCGAACATGCGCGACTCGCTCGGGGCGGCCGGTCCGGCCGGGGCGCAGGACCCCGGTCCGGAGGGCGCGGGCTTCGCGTACCACCCCGTCGAGCGCGAGCTGATCGTCGTCGCCCTCCCGGAGCTCGCCGGAAGCGGCTCGGCGCCCGCCGGAAGCGGCTCGGGGTTCACCGGAAGCGGCCTGGGGCCTACAGCCGGCGGCCGGGGGTTCACCGAGGAGCCCAAGAGGCCCAAGGAGCCCGGGGAGCCCCAGGGATCACCGGCGCTGGACATGTTCCTGATGGACCAACAGCTGGCCCTGGAGCCGCTGTTCGGCAGTGAGGCACGGGTGCGGGAGGCGCTTGCGCTGCTCCCCCGGCACGGCGCCGACGTACCCGACCTCACGCTCTTCCACCGCGTCCGCGGCGGTGAGGACCGCCTGGAGGAGCTGGCCTGCCGGCTGGCGGGGCTCCCCGGAATCGAGACGGCGTACGTGAAGCCGAGCGCGCTCCCGGCGACGGGGCCGTTCGGCGGGAGGGAGGAGGACGACGACGGACGTTCCGACGAGCGCGCCGACGAAGGGCGGCGCGAGAAGGAGGGGGCCGCCACCCCCGACTTCAGCGGGCGCCAGGGCTATCTGGGGCCCGCGCCCGAGGGGGTGGACGCGGCGTGGGCGTGGCTCCAGGCGGGCGGCTCCGGCGAGGGCGTGAGCATCGTCGACGTCGAGGCGGCGTGGCAGCTCGGCCACCGCGACCTCGGTCCGAAGGTCGCCGGACTGGTCGCCGGTACCCCGGTCGAGGACCTGGCCTGGCGCAACCACGGCACCGGTGTGCTCGGGGTGCTCGGCGGCAGCCGCAGCGGCAGCGGCACGCTGGGCATCGTCCCGGAGGCCGTCCTCGCGGTCGCGTCGATCCACGGCATCGGCACGGCCCGGGCGATCACCTGCGCCGCCGACCGCCTCGGGGCGGGCGACATCCTGCTGGTCCCGCTGCACCGCCCGGGCCCGCGCTTCGGGTACGCGGCCGACGACGACCAGCGCGGACACATCCCGCTGGAGTGGTGGCCCGACGACTTCGCGGCCGTACGGTACGCGACGGCCCGCGGCGTGGTGGTCGTCGAGGCGGCCGGGAACGGCGCGGAGAGCCTGGACGACGCGCTGTACGCGTCACGCCCGGACGGCTTCCCGACGTGGTGGCGCAACCCGTTCGACCCGGCGGCCCCGCCCTCCGGCGCGATCATGGTCGGCGCGGGCGCCCCGCCCCCGGGCACCCACGGCCGCGACCACGGCCCCGACCGCTCCCGGCTGGGCTTCTCCAACTTCGGTACGCGCGTGGACGCCCAGGGCTGGGGCCACGAGGTCACCACGGCGGGCGGCTTCTGGAACCGGCCGGGCGAACTCCAGGGCGGGCAGGCGGAGGACGCCTGGTACACGGACGCGTTCTCCGGTACGTCACCGGCGGCGGCGCAGGTCGCGGGCGTACTGGCCTCGCTCCAGGGCATGTTGCGCACGGCGGGGCTCGCGCCACTGGCGCCCGGGCCCCTGCGCGCGCTGCTGCGCCGCACCGGCTCGCCCCAGCGGGAGGCACCGGGCCGCCCGCCCTCCCAGCACATCGGCACCCGCCCGGACCTGAGGGCGATCGTGTCCCACCTGGTCCCCCGCCGCACCACGGAGGGCCTGGCAGAACGCTTCCGGGACGACCTCCTGCCCGCCCCGGGCCAACTCGCCCTGTACGTCAACGGATCCTGGCGCACACTGCCCGCCCCCGAGCCACAGATCCGCCTGGCGATCCACACGGCGTTCGCGGGCGCCGGACATGTCGTACGGGTGCGGTACACGGATGAGGGGGAGGTGGTGGGGGTGAGGGTGACGGGGGAGGGCTGAGAGGGGCGGGAGCGGCGGGGACGAACGGAAGTAGGCGGAGGCGGAGACGAAGATGACCGGATCACACCAGCTCGGCCAGGCCCAGGTCCAGGACGCGGGAACGGAACCGCCACACCGCCTCCAACAACAGCTGGCCCAACTGCATCAACTGGGCCGCCAGCACCCGTTCCAGCCCCTGCTCCAACAGCAGCAGGGGGACGACCAGGCACAGCCACCATCCCCACCCCAGCCCCAAACCCCACCGCCACCCTCACCGCAGTACTCCGTGGCGTACGCCACCGCCGTCCAGGCACCGATCGCCGCGTTCCCCGGGATCGAGGCGGCGATGACCCTGATGGTCAACGGCCGCGAGGTACGCCTACCGCACCCGAGCCAGTTCGTGATCGAGCGCGTCCTGAGCGCGTTCCGCGACGGCCAGTTCGTGCGGGTGGCGTACGACGACCGGATGATGGTGAAGGGAATCGAGGTGGAGGCGTCGCGGGCGGTGCGGTAGGAGGCGGGGCGGGGGCCATCAGGTACGGCGGGCGGCGACGCGGTCCGGTGTGGGCCACCGTACGTCGTGTACCCAGCCGAGGCGTTCGAGAAGGCGGATGACGGCGGCGGAGGGGTCGAGCTGCCCGCGGTCGACGCCGTGGCGGGCGCTGGTGGGGTCGGCGTGGTGGAGGTTGTGCCAGCTCTCGCCGAAGGAGAGCAGGGCCAGCGGCCACAGGTTGGTGGCCCGGTCATGGCGACGGGTGCGGAACGGGCGCTCACCGATCATGTGGCACAGCGAGTTCACGCTCCAGGTCACGTGGTGGAGCAGGGCGATGCGGACCAGTCCGGCCCACAGCAGTGCGGTCAGGGCGTGGAGCCAGGTTCCGCCGATCGCCCAGCCCAGGGCGAAGGGGAGGGCCAGGGTGAGGACGCACAGCAACGGGAAGGCCCGTGAGACGGCGCGGATGTCGCGGTCGGCGAGCAGATCGGGTGCGTAGCGCTCGGCGGGGGTGGGGTCGTTGCGGAACAGCCAGCCCACGTGGGAGTGGACCAGGCCGCGCAACTGGCCGCGCAGATGCGTGCCGTAGCGGTAGGGGGAATGCGGGTCGCCGGGGCGGTCGGTGAAGGCGTGGTGGCGGCGGTGCGTGGCCACCCAGCCGATGACGTCGCCCTGGAAGCTCATCGATCCGGCCACCGCGAGCGCGATCCGCACGGGACGGGCGGCCCGGTACCCGCCGTGGGTCAGACCGCGGTGGAAGCCGACCGTGACCCCCAGCCCGGTGACGACGTACAGGGTGACGGCGAGCAGGACGTCGGTGGGGTGGATGAGACGTCCCCACAGCAGCCAGGCCGACAGGCCGAGCGCGAGGAACGGCAGGATGACGATCACCGAGGTGACCGCCACGTACAGCCGCGCGCCACCGTGGCGGGCCGGCGCGGGGTGGTCGTCGGCGGGGAAGGGGGCGCTCCCGTCGTACGTCTGGGACGAGGCAGCCCGCCGGCTCGCAGGGGCGGGAGTGGGCGAAAGGGTCGAGAGGGTGGAACTGGACGACATACAGAGCTCCTTGACGTCGGTCGGGGCTCGGTTGGGAAGAGCCGGCCGGGGTCTTGGGCCAGAAGTCGCTGGTGGGCGGCCCGGGGGTCAGCCCGTTTCGCCGATGCGGGGGCGCCGCGCCTGTGAGCGGCTCTCGGTGAGCCGGGGGTGCGCATCGGGGCGGGTACCCGCGTGGGACGGGTTTCCACCGTCAGGTGGGAGCCGACTGCCGCTCCCAGTGCTGCCCGGGGATAGCTGCGGGGTTCGTCACAGGCGGAGACCCCGGCCGAGGGCCACGGGCACCCGCCGCGCGGCGTCGGGCTGTACGGCGATGCGGATTCCCGCGCCGTCAGCTCCCTCCGGCCGTACCGGCGGCTGCGGCGGCGGCGAGAGCGCCGCCATCCGCCTCCCACGCTTCCGCCTGCGTACGGCCCGACGGCCCCGCCGTGGCCGTGGGGTGGCGCTCCCGTTCACCGGCGATCAGAGCGCTGCCACCGCGTACGTTCCGCGGATCGCAGGCGGCGGCCATCAGCCGCGCGGCCGACTCCGGGCTGGTCTCTGGCGGGATGATCAGCAGGTCCCAGCGCCCTACGTGGTAGGAGAGGAGCAGGAGTTGGTGCGGGTCCTGCTCGGCGCGGAACCAGCCCACCTTCACGACATGGCCGTGGACGGGGACCTTGCGTGGAATGTCGGGCCAATGGGCCGGGTTGACCGCGACGCGCGTGATGCGGCCCCACCGCGGGTCCAACGAGGCGGTCAGGAGGGGAAGTTCGCCGGTGAGGTCGCGCGAACGCGGCCACCAGGCGCCGTCGAGCAGCCCGGTGCGCGGTCCCGGGGGTTTGACGGACAGCCGCAACGGCGGGTGGGCCGAGGGACTGGCCGGAGGTGTGGGGCGTGTGGTGAGCACCGTCATGGTGTCGACCTGTCCCCGGGCTGTCGTGCGGGCCCGGTGCGATGGGCCGAGCGAGAAACCGGCATGGAAGCCGGTCAGGAGTCCCTCTCGGTACCACCAACGTACTCCTGCGGCCGCCCCGACCACGACTGCCCGACCACGGCGCCCCGACCGCCACTGCCCGGCCCCAGCGGCCCAGCCACGCCCTGTTGCGGGGCCGGGGACGCGTGGTGCGCGCCGCCTCACATGAGAGGAATCCGGCGTGGCTTCGCTTCGGTCAGGCCGCAGCCTCGGGTGGTGTGGGGGCGGGCAGTTCGCTCAGGACGGCGAAGTCGAGGCGCAGGCGTGGGTGGTTGAGCAGGTGCAGGGTTGCGCGGCGGGTGCAGATCAGCCGCAGGCGCCCGTGTCGGCCGCCGGTTCGAGCTCGGGCGCGATTGAGCAGCCGTACACCGGCGCCGTCGATGAACTCGACCGGACGCAGGTCGATCAACAGGTCGGTGTCGCCGGCGTGGGTGAGGGCGTCGAGGTGCCAGCTGATGCCGGGGGCGGTGTGGATGTCGATTTCGCCGCACAGGACCACCAGGGTGCAGGCACCGTGGAGCCGGATTTCCTTGACGCAGGAGCTTGCAGGGGGTGAGGTCATGGCGACCCTTGTTCCGGAGGCGGTTGTCCCTGGGGACTGAGGACCAACGGGATCTGGGTCGGCCCTTCAAGGTAGCGGGCTGTGGCGGCCCGCCGACGCGTTGTGCCGAGCGGCTGCGGGAGTGCCCGCCTTGCTGCTATGCGGATCCGTTGTCCTCTATGCGGAGCCGACGGGCCAGTACGTCGCGGGCGACGTCCAGGAGCGGCGTGTCGTGGCTGAAGGCGTAGCCACGCAGTCTGACCAGGGCGAGGTCACAGGTGGTGTCCAGCTGGTCGGCGAGCATGCCGGTGGCCTGGTGGACCTCGGCGAAGTGGAGACCGGGCTCGTCGAGCAGCGGAACGTGCGGCAGGTCCGCGTGGGCGGAGGTGGCGATGATGATCTGGGCCATGGTGTCGGCCAGACCGAAGGCGTCGGTGAGCTGGTCCGTGGAGAGCCCGCCGGGCCGCGTGCGATGTCCGGTCAGCGCCCCGAGCGCGATGACCCCGATGCGCAGCGGAAAGGAGAACACCGCGCGTACGCCGAGCTCCTCGACGGCGCCCGGCAGACCGGGCCAGCGATCCGTGACGAAGGGGGACATGTCAGTAATGTCGGGCACGAGTATCAGTGTCCCGTGCCGCGCGGCCTCCAGCGTCGGCCCCTGCCCCTGGACCCGTTGCAGGTCCTCCAGCGCGAGGGTGCGCTCTCCGAAGGACTGCACCAGTTCGGCCGGGGCTCCGCCCGGGGACAGGAGCAGGCCGAGCCCGCTGAGCCCGAGCATGTCGGCGCAGGCCGCGAGCGGCAGCGGTGCCAGGCCGGGGCCGGTGTGGGAGCTGAGGGTGCGCAGGTAGTAGGCCAACACCGGATGCGTCACCGACGCCACCCCCTCCGGGGGGCGGAGCGGACCGTCCGGCGGCCGGCCCACCGGTCAGCGCCGATGGGCCGGAGCTTCACCGGTCGCGCCGCTCGAGAAGGGACGTGTCGGCCGTGCCCTGCAGCACCTGGCGCGCGATCTCGGTGAGCCGCGTCTGGTGGTCGCGTGCGTAGCGGCGCATGAGGATGAACGCCTCCTCGACGCCGGTGCCGCGGCGATTGGCCAGATAGCCCTTGGCCTGTTCGATGATGACGCGGCTGTCCAGGGCGGCCTGGAGTTGTGCGGTCACGGTCATCTGCTCGCTCACCGCCCGCTGCTGCAGGACGCCGATGGTGGCGGTATCGGCCAGTGCCTGCGCCAGGCGCACTTGGGAGTCGTCCAGGGGGCCGGGCCGGTCCCTGAACAGGTTCAGGGAACCGATCACCTGGTCGTGCAGACGGAGCGGCGCCGCGACCACCGAGGTGAAGCCGAGCTCGGTCGCCCGCGGTGCGAACCGGGGCCACCGCATACGGGCCGACAGGGTGGCCAGCGCCACGTCGGGGACCGGTTTCTTCGTACGGAAGCAGTCCCGGCAGGGACCCTCGTCCCACTCGATGCTGGCCAGTTCGAGCCGGCGGGTGCGCTCGTCCGAGGCCGCCGCGTCCACCAGCTGACCGGCGGGAGTGGCGAGCAGGACGCCGGCCGAAGCGACATCCAACAGGTGCACACAGTGATCGGCGAGCGTGTGCAGGAATCCGATGACGTCGAAGTCCTGGACCAGGGTGTCGGCGAGGTCGACGAACGCGGCCGCCAGCTGTTCCTCACGCGGCAGTTCACGCATGCCCCACCCACCTCTGCTAGTGATCCGGGGACACCTTCCCACAGGCTGTTGTCCCCTGCCGCCACCCAGTCTTCTCCCTTTCGTGTGCCTTTGCCAGGCGCCTGTGGACTGCCGTCGGCCTTCGGCGGTGCCGCAGGCCGGGGCGGTACCGGGTCTTCCCGCCGGGCCAGGCCCATCACTGCCCTCGGGCGGGCGGCAAGCGGCCATCCACGCCGGGCGCCTATCGACAACCACCGGGCAGTACTACGCTGTTGAGCGCGGCCCTGGCCCTCGGCGGCAGCTCAGCTCTCCGTCCTCGTGACCGCTGTCGAGCGGGGGAGCCCCTTCGCGCCGGGAGGCCCACCGTGGCCCTCTTACTCGCCGTCCTCGCCCTCGCCTCTCTCGGTCCGGGCTTCGTGAACTCTCTGTGGCGGCTGACCGGGGCCGGACATGATCCGCACAGCTGACATCCGCGAGGGGCGGACCATGCGGCAGGCGACCACAGGCCGCGAAGCCCGGCAGGCGCCGTGCGCCGAACCGGTGGCGGAGCTGCGCGATCTGGCGGTTGAAGTCAGTGAGCTGCGCGTCGAGAACGAGCAGTTACGCGGTGCGTTGACCAGTCGCGCGGTGATCGACCAGGCGCGCGGCATGCTGATGGCCCTGGCGCCGTGCTCCGGCGAGCGCGCCTGGGGCCTGCTGGTGGACGTCTCCCAGCACTGCAACGTCAAGCTCCGGGACGTGGCGGCCGCGCTGGTCGCCACTGCGGAGGACGAGGCGTTCCCGGACCCCATGCGACGCGGGCTGCGCGACGCGCTGCGGCGCCTGCACGCGCCCGACCCGCCGTGACGGGCAACCGAGAGGGGCCGCGACGAGCTCGACGGCGGCACCGGGAGCTGTGGCCCGACCCCGCCTGCGTCTTCGTCCTGGCCGGCCGGCCGGCCACCTGCCGGACGCTTCCCCCGGGCGCGCTGCCCGATGCCTCCCCGAAACCGCCCTTGGCCCCATGCCCGAAGCCGGCACCCAAAGGGCTCCCAAACGGCACGCCAATTGGCCCCCGCACGCACGTCAGGCCCGGTACTGATTCCTCAGTACCGGGCCTGACCTGGTGTTTCGGCTGTCGGCGTGGCGGGATTTGAACCCACGACCTCTTCGTCCCGAATGAGGTCAGGGCCACATCTCAAGCTCCGACCCGAGGCACCTGCGCAGGTCAGGGCGTTGGTCTGAGTTGGTCTGGCTCCGTCGCGGCCGGGTGTTGGGAGAAGATCTTCTCCCAACTTTCTCCCAGCCATGGAGAGCCGACGGGACCTTGGCTTGGTCAGCCCGTCTCGCCGAGGCGCTCGGCCAGATTTCCGATCACGCGTTCACGGTCAGGTCCAGCCAGTCGGCGCGCGCGGTCGTACGCTTGGTCAACCCGGGACCGCGGACGCTCTCCCTTGCGCATCCAGTCGAGAAGCTCTCCTGCTTCCTTGGCCGAGAGCCGCTTGAGCCCCGCCAGGACTTCGTCCAGCTGCTCCGGATCGGGGATCTCATCACGCACTGTCTCGTTGCAGCGAGAGCACTCGATACGCCAGTTATTGAGGTCGTCCCTGGCCCCTCGGGACTTGAGCCGCTCCTGCGGAACGAGATGACCGATGGTGAGCCGGACCGGCTCACCATCCTCAAGGTAAGTGTCGTCGGCGCCCAGCCCGCAGATCCTGCACCGCGAGCCGTCCTGGTCCATGACCAGTCGGCGGATACGAGCGCTGGGGGCGAACTTCTTGTACTTTGCCCGTTCGCCGACAAGCCAGATCTGGCCGCCCTTGGCCTTGAGCCGGTACTCATCCTGCGCCAGTGTGCCGTCGGTGCGCTGGGAGGGAATGCTCCAGTCGCACTTGCGGAGTTCGCGCAGGCGTCGGTTCAAGTGTTCCGCGGACTCCGCGATATCCGGCCCCAGGGCAGCGCGCAGTTCTCGCATCGTGAACGTGTCGCCAACGTTCTTGTTGAACCACAGCCAGGCCGCGAGACGCTTCTCCTGGCCGAAGCGCTTCGCCTTCGTGCCGGGCTGGATGGTGAGATCCCACCACGGGGTGCCGTCTGGCGCTCGGGACTCGTCGTTCTCGGTAATCTCTTCAGGCATATGCTGATTATCTTCGATGTGAAGCGCCTTGCACAGCATACGGATTGAAGGCTTCCTGCCTGACTCACTGCCCCCTCTGCCTGGCTGTCATGCTGCGGGAGCACGTCTGTTAGACCCGTCTGCGGGCGCGACCTCGAAGCCGCTGGTTGCGCGGACGGCCGTGAAGAGCGCGCCGAGCTTCTGTTGTTGGGTACGTGAGATGATCCGGAACCTGCTTCTCCAGTTGCCAACCGTCCCGCGACGAGGCGCCCGAACACTCCGGCCGGGCCTCAGAGGCCGCCGTTGTCGCGTCGCAGGGCATCGTCAAACCACGGCGAGCGTGACTTGGGTGACAGGGCAACGCCATCGGCTCCGTGTCCGGTAGGGCGCTGGCGGAGGATGCGAGATTCGAACTCGTGAGGGGCTGCCCCCAACACGCTTTCCAACTGTCCGCGCGGCCGTCCAGGGGCGTTCACGAGAGTTCGAACGACAGGTCAGACGGAGTGCGCGTACGTCGGCGAACGGGGGCGCCCGCCGACGCACTGGACAAAGACCAGGACAACGAACGGTACTGAGCAGCCCCTCCGGACGTACCGCCTCCGTATCCAGTTTGTACGCCCCTGTTGATATCGGGCAACAGGCTTTGTGCCCAGGGGTTCCCGCGAAACCCAGCCCGGGACGCAACACGGTTCGGGGAGACCGGTCATGCGCAACCCTTGCTACTGCGTCCCGGTGCGGGGAGGAAGGGACGGAGAGTCGACGATAGGCGGAGGACGAAGTTCGTTCTGCTGCCCTTGGCCGAACCAGTAACCGATGATGGCTCCAGCAATCCCTGTGACCGGGGTGACGTAGAGACTGAAGTCCTCCGCTGCAACTCCAGCGATCATGGCAACCCAAGGAGAAGCGATGATCGCAAATACAACGGCAACTAACGCCCAGCCGCGAACATTCTCTGCGCGTCGAATGAGACCGGACTGATCGAAGGCAAGATCTGCCCGGTGTCTCCTATCTGCAAGTTCCACTTCCCAGCGCCGCTCGATCTCACGGAGCCGAACCTCTGCGTCGATCTCTTCGGGAGTCTCCGGGCGCTTGCCAAGATGAAAGATCGGCTGCTTTTGCTCGGAAGCGAGCTGCTGGTTCTTTTTTGTAAGGTCGGCTATTTGCTGCGTAAGGCTATCTATCTCATCGCGTTGACTTCCCCATAGGCTTAAGGAGCCTTCCTCGCTCTTCACGCGCAGCCGATATTCCGTAACCCAATCTTCCTCGGTTACAGGCATCCTCCCCATTTTCCACTCGTGTGTTCGTCCGTCGAATGCAAATCCCTCGGGTGTCGCCTCGGACATGTGCTCCTCCTTCTGCTGAACGGACCGCCGGTGCAGGGCAGTACCGCGCGGAATGGTGGCGCGTTACTGCTGGCCATAGCTCAGGCTCATACGGGGCGGCCCCCGATGACCCTGTTGCAGATTGTGACACAAAGTACACTGCACGCAGTAGGCTGCCTGCGTCCTTGGCGACCAGTTGCCCAAAGAAGTCGCAGCAGTGGAAAACTCGGTACCAAACAGGCTAATTTATCAAATCACCCACGTTCAAAATCTACGCGACACAGGCGAGAGTGCCGCCACGCAATGCGGGATCACCGGCACCGATATCGGAAAGCCGGGAATCAAGCAGTGCCTTCGTAGCGCGGTCGGTAATTGCGGACCCGGCGGCACGCCGGTGGACTACGTGCCCTTCTGCTTCGGCTATCGATCCCCCATGTTCGATCGATTTACATCGGAAATGTGCCGACCTGTCGCAGGTCAAGATCCGGTCATTTATTTGGCGGCCAGCGTGGCAGCTGTGAGGAATGCAGGACTCGCAGATCGGTGCGCCGGAGACGGTCGGCGCCTACGATGCTGCGCATGAACGACCGTGTGCCCATGGGTGAGGAGATGCGCCTCTTCACCGTCCCCATCACCGAGGCGCTGGCGCGCGAGGCAGCGGAGATCCTGGCCCGGTTCCGGGAACTCGCTGACGGCGCTCTGCGAGTAAGGGACAACCAGGCGTTCGAGCAGAACACGACGTCCCTCTTCCGCAGGGAGGAGGCTCAGATCTCGGCACTCGAAGAGCCACTGCGCAGCGAGCGAGCAGCCTTGCGGGGCATGCTCATCGAAACCGCCAACCTCACGAAGGACAACGCGATGGACCACGTGCGGGCGCTGGAGCACGACATTGTGATGCAGCCGCCACCGGTGTGGTCTCCGCTCACGCTGAGCCGTGTCGTCATGGAAGGTGTGCTCTTCAGTGAGTACCTGCTCGACGCTACGGCTCCGCTGAACCGGCGCCTAGCCCGGCTTGCGGGTATGTGGATGACTGACGCCATGCACGCGCAGAAGCAGGCCGAGGCTCACGGGCACGACCAAGCGCAGAGCAGTCAGATGATGAGGTACGTGCAGGACTGCTTGCAGAAGTGCCAGGCCACAGAGCGCCGCAACAATCAGGGCAAGCTGATCGGCTACAGCCTGGACAGCGAAAACGCGCCCATGGACATCAACATCACTCAGCGCGCAGCCACAGTCATGCCAGCCTGGTTGCCGACGCCGTACCGTCTGGCGTCAGGTGCAGCGCACAGCCGTCCGTGGACGATCGGGCGTGCCAAGGACTTGGCTGGTGGGGACGGGATCGTGGGCGAGGCAGCCACCGTCATGGCTGCGGTGATGGTTGCTCTGGGCTCGGTAGAGGTGGTCGTGCGCGCCTTCGGGGAGTACTTCGGTGTGGACCAGAGTGGAGACCTTCAGCAGATGGAGGAGGAGCGCAAGGCGTTCGTCTACAGGGCGATCGGCATCGCGCATGCCCAGTAGGTGATGACACCTGCCCACGGTGGCGCGCTGCCCTTCGCCTAGTCCGGCCGTGCGACCCTTGACGTCGAGTGATGGAGCGACGCGAGAGGAGCCGAAGTGCCGGAGGCCAGTCCGCGCGGAACCTACCTGGTCATTGCGGAGACGCTGCGAAGTGAGCTTCAGGCGGAGCACGGCAAGGAAACCTTGCCATCAGAGGCCGATCTGATGGACTCGCACGGTGTCTCCCGGAACACGATCCGTCGGGCACTCAAGGTTCTCGAAGCTGACGGGGTTGTTGAGTCCGTCCCGGGGATCGGGTGGCGCATGGTTCGGGGAGGTGACCGGCGGTCACTCGCGGAGCGCATGACGGACCTGCTCAAAGAGGACTCACTCTCGGTAGGGGACGCCTACCCGTCCGAAGCAAAGCTGTGTGAGCGGTTCGGAGCATCCCGGACCGCCGTGCGCCGTGTTCTTGCCCAGATGGAGGGAAACGGCTTGCTGGCGACCGTGCACGGTAAGGGGCGGACCGTGCTTGCCCTCCAGGCTTCCACCGGCCAGCCGTAGCCTTGGCCGTCATGGGACTCACAAAGTGGGCGTACGCGCTCTCCGAATCGCTGCTTTCTGATCCGCTTCCGCGCCGGTGGGCTCACTCACTCGGGGTCGCCAAACGCGCTCGTTCCCTGAGCCCGATCCTGGGCAACGACGCGGAGGTGTTGGAAGCGGCGGCCGTGCTTCACGACATCGGCTACTCGCCGGCCATCGCGGTCACGGGTTTCCACCCCTTGGATGGTGCGCGGTTCCTCAGAGATCAGGAAGGCGCGGACGAACGGGTTGTTCGTCTCGTGGCGCATCACTCCTGTGCCTTGCTGGAAGCGGAGGAACGTGGACTTCGTCAGGAACTTGAGGGCGAGTTCGAGCTAGAGCGTCCCGACCTGGTCGACGCCTTGCTCTACTGCGACATGACGACAACGCCGGACGGGACGCAGACGACGCCGCGTGAGCGACTAGATGAAATTGTGCAGCGATACGGCCTGGACACGATCGTCGGACGGTTTATCCAGCGCGCGGCCCCCGAGATCCATGCAGCGTCGAAGCGGGTCGGGGATCGGATGGCGGAAGCCTCCGTTGGCGGTCAGCCGATGTAGGGCTCTTGCCGCGCGTCATCAAGGCCGTGCCTGATGCGCAGCATCATCGATGGGTGGATGTCGAGTCCGTCAAGGTCCGCCGGATCAACCCAGCGGACCTCTTTCGACTCGCTACTTGTGCGTAGCGAACCGCCGATTGGGTGTGCCCGGAAGCAGATGGAGAACTGTTGCCGGACCTCGCCGTCGTCGTACGCCAACACGTGGTCGGGGTCGGTGTAGAGCCCGACGATGTTGTCTACCTCAACATCGATACCGGTCTCTTCCCGTACCTCACGAACGACCGTGTCAGCGATGCGCTCGCCGATGTCGTGCCCACCACCGGGCAGGGCCCAAAGGTGGTTGTCGGTCTTGTGGATGAGCAACAGCCGTCCCGCCTCGTCCTGGACAACGGCGGTCACCGACGGGACAACCGAGTTGGCGGTAGGAGCGTGCGGGTCACGGAAGTAGTCAATCCGGCTCATCAGCGTGTGCCTTCCCAACCAGTAGGTGACGAGACCGGACGGGCCGCCTGCCAGACTTTCTCGACGCTCTCAGCGTAGGCGTCGAAGAGTTCACCGCCGGGGACGCGCCGCAGGTGGAGCACGGGCGCCATGTAGGCGCCGACCCCGTAGAGGTGACCGTTCGCCAGCATCTCGTCGTCGGCCCGGTAGATCGAGTTGTAGAGCGTGGTGCCGTGCAAGCGGAACTCGACGCCTGGGAGCCCGAAGAGCGGGGCGTAGTTGATGAGGGCGTTGCGAATCTTGCCCGCCATCGCGGCACCGATCCCTTCGTCCTCGCCCCTCACAGCCACAGCCGGCGAGTCGGGTTCTCCCAGCATGAAGCGGATGGGTACTCCGTCGGCCGCCTTCTCCTTCACGATGCGGTGAAACGTCGCGTCCTCGGTGAGCCAGAACCCCGAGTACACCAGTAGGTCAAACTGCCGGGTGGCCTTGGAGTACAGGTTCGTCCAAAGGGTCTGCATCACTACGGACCGGTGCGGATACAGCCTGACCAACTCGGCGTTGCCGGTGGCGGTTACCTCGGCCGACGTTCGTTCGTCCGGCCAGAGGTACGACACTTCGCACTTCAGGAGTGAGGCGGTCGCGTACTGGAAGCGTCGATAGGGCTTCCTCCCCGGGTCGTTGATCCAGCGCTCTACCGTCTTGGCCGAGACTCCGAGACGTTCGCCTACCTCATCAAGGGTCAGGCCCAAGTCGACGATCGCGCCGCGTAATCGCTCGTTCGCCACGTCAAACCTCCGCATGTGCGGGACGACTTGGTACGACTTCACGCTAGCCAAGAACGACCTGAGCCGTACAGGCGTGAAGTCGAACGTCGTCGTCGGCGCCGCCACTCTGTAGGTACATCGAGCGCGAGGGGCGCGCGAATCCAAACAGCCGAAGGGCTTGACGGGGCGAACCTCCCTCTGCAAGATGAGGAACACGTAATACATGTTCCTCTCGGTCGGCCGCTTCGGCGGGCGGCCGAGCGCACGGCAAGGGGCCCGGGACAGAGCGGGCCGAGGGACCCGGACCCCTAGTCAACCGGAGGGCTTAGATCGAAAGATCACGTCTCCATACGCCTGAAACGGGAGCTCGTGTTCCCGAAGGAGACGACGTACCACGGCACATCAACGCACCGCCGCTTACGGTGCGTCCGCTCTCATCCCCCGACGCGGCGGCACTCCCGGACAGGACAGCCCGCCGCGCCCGGTCTCTATCCCGACGCAGTCAGGAGTTCTTCATGACCGAGCGCATTCTTCCTGTGGACGTCATCGGCCCGATCGCCCTGGATCTGACGATGGCCACCGGCAGTATCCGCGTCGTCGTCGACCCGGAGTTGAAGCAGGCGCGCATGGTGCTGACGACAGAGGCCACCTCCGGCCCGTCGGCCGACGCGATCCGCGACACCATCGTCAGCCTCACCGGGCAGAACCTTCGGGTCCGCGTCCCGGACGTCGCAGGCGGCACGGGCGGCACCACCACCGTTCGCGTGGGCGGCAACACCATGACGTTCTCCGGTGGGAACGGCGTGCAGATCGTGAACGGCAACGTCCACATCACCGGCCACGGTGGCGGCAAGGTCTTCATCAACGGCCGTGAGGTCACCGCGACCGGCCCGGCCGGGGGCGCGGTGACGCGGATCAGTGCTGTTGTTCATCTGCCCGCACAGTCGGTGGCCGCGATCAGCACGCACAGCGCGAACACCGTCGTCACGGGTGCGCTGGCCAGGCTGGAGTACGACGGCACCTCCGGAATGCTGACCGCTGAGTGCGTCGGTGATCTGGAAGCCTCGCTGACCAGCGGCAGCGTCATCGTCGGCGAGGTGGGCGGCCCGCTGGACGTGAACCTGACGTCCGGCAGCGTCAAGGTCGGCGCCTACAGCGGGCACCACGCCCGCTTGAACCTCACCTCAGGCAGCGTCCGCATGGCCGCGACCGCGCAGTCCAGCGGCCGTCTGACCGTGAACGCCACTTCCGGCAGTGTCCGCGTCACCGGTGCCGGTCACCTGAACGTCCGCCGCCGGGTGACCAGCGGGCACGTACAGATCAGCTAGCCCTTGCCGCCCCGCCTGACCTGCGACAGGAGTAGTCGTGCCCGACTTTGACGTTGAGATCGTCTCGTTTGGCTACCTGCACGGGGAGCCGTCGGCCGCGCACCTGACCATCGACCTGCGCCACCACTTCCGCGACCCGCACGTGTCGCCGGAATTGCGCTACATGACCGCGCACGACGCCCCGGTGCGTGCCGCGGTGATGAACACCCCCGGCATCCCGGAGCTGATCACAGCAACCGTGCGGGCGGTCTGCGCGTTCCGGTCCGGCCCGAGTGCCGGACCGGTCGTCGTCGCCAACGGGTGCGCCGGCGGTCGCCACCGCGCCCCGACCTTCGCCGATCACCTCGCCGTGCATCTGCGGGCGGCCGGGCTGACGGTGCGGGTGCAGCATCGCGACCTGGACAAGCCCGTCGTCGAGCGCTAGGCGCCCACCCCCACACATCACCCCTTCGCGGGGCGGTCGCACTCCCGGACAGGACAGCCGACCGCCCCGCGCCCTTCCCGACGTATCCAAGGAGAGCTCTGCCATGCGTATGCGCAGCTTCGTCGCCGGCCAGGAAGCGCACGGCGACACCGAGTTCGCGGAACTGGCGCTCGGCATCGACATCGACCTGTTCAGGGGCCCGCTGAAGCCCGAGACGCACCGCGAGCGTGCCGCCCGGGAGGATGCGGCCCGTGACGTCCTGGCCGACCTGCGGGCGGAGGCGGAGGCCGGTGACGAGATCGCCGGTTGGGACGCCCTGTACGCCGACGCACTGACCCGCACGGTGCCGTTCCTGCGTGCCGCCCGCGAGTACCAGCCCGGGGCGGGGGAAGCGGCATGAACGCGCCCCGCAACCCGCTGACCCGGCTTCAGACCGGTGTCCTGGCCGCTGCGTTCGTCCCGATGCTGGGCACGGGTGTGATCGGCGGTATCGGCACGTACAGCAACATCGGGCACGCCTACGGCACCGGGACCGCGCTCGGTGCCCTCGGCGCCGGTGAGGGCGCAACCGCCGTCCTCGCCCTGGTCCTGTTAGGGCTGACCATGCTGGGACAGTCCTCCCCGCGCGTCGTGCGGACCGGCCTGTGGGCGCTGCCGACGGCCGCCGCCGTCATGGGCGCCATGGCCGCGCCGGACCCGGGACGCACCGTGATCTACGCCCTGACTCCCATGGGCATGTCCGTGTCGGCGGAGGGCATGGCGTTCCTCGCCCGCCGGATCGTCGTCCACACCGACGGCCGGGACGCGGAGAACGAGCGGCGCACAGCCGACATCGTGCAAGCCCTCGCCTACCACCGTGCCCGGGCCGCCCACCACCCGAGCGACCGGATCCGCAAGCGCTCCGATCGGGCCTCGTGGCGTCTGGCCCGCAGGGTCGGGGTCGGGGACACGGCGCTCGGATCGCGACTGCTGGAAGTCCAACGCGACCGGATCACCAGTGGTGCGGATGCCGCACTGATCTCGATGTTCGGCGGCACGAGCGCCACCCCCACACTGGACACAAAGGCGGAGGAATCTGCCAAGACCATGAGGAATCGGTCTATGGCTGACCGGCCGGAATCGACCCCGGCCCCCGCTGCTCTGACGCGTCTGCCGGTGCTCGATCCGGTGGCGGTCGACCACGTGAAGTCGACTCTCCCGCACAAGCCCGCACCGGCCATCGCCCCGCTCGATCCGGGGCCGGTCGAGTCGACCAAGCGGCGGTCGGTGGCGGCGGCCGATGGCCCCCGGCCCCGCCGGGCGACCGGACGGGTTCCCGACGTGGCCCGATCGCCCCGCCCCACGCGCACGCCCGATCAGTTGCTCGCTGAGGCACACACCGCGACCGCTGACTGGCCGGACGCGCAGATCACCGCTGAGGGCATCCGCCGCACCCTGCACACCTCGCCGGCGCGCGCCCGGACGCTGAGGGACACGCTCCTCGCTGAGCGGGCCAAGGCCGCGTGATGGCCGTGGCGTTCGGCAAATGCTACGACCCGAACGGCGCCCGCTTCGGCGTCCCCACCTTCCCGTGGCGCTACGCCCCCGACGGTCTGGCCACCCGCCGTCAGCTCCGCAGTCAGGGACTGCGGCCGGGCGGTCAGCCGGTCGCGGCGCAGGTACTGCGTCCGCGCTACCGGCGCGGCCCCCTGGTCGCCTACCTCTACCGCGTCGACCGGGCCAAGCCGGTGCGCCCGATGACGCCGGGCAAGCGCACCGCGCTCGCCAAGGCCAACCAGGCCCGGCGCACTTGCCCGGCCTGCCGCACGGACGCCGGATACGTCATCCCGACCTCGCTCGGCATGTGCGCGACCTGCGCCTACCCCGAGGAACAACGCACCTCGTGAACTCGCGGGAACCGTTCCTCACCCTCCGCAGGGGGACGAACTGTCCCCCCTCAACCAGGGGGGACAAGGTGTCCCCCCCTTACTGCCGAGTACGGCTCTCATCATCTCTGCACCGGGTCCGGCCGCCCGACCTTCCACAGCAAGCCGACCGGACCCTTCGACTCCCGAAGGAGTGCGTACATCGTGACGGAGAACCCCGAGTTCCTGCCCACCGACGACCCGCAGGGCACGGACGAGCTGACGGCTGAGGTACTGCCGTTCCCGCTGAAGAAGAAGACTGACCCCACCGACCCGGCTATGCCGGCCGGTGTCGTGAAGCCGGGAGAGTGGGAGGCCGAACTCCCCGACACTGCCGACCCGGAGGCCGACGGCCTGAGCGAGGGCGCGCCGGTCGACCCGCCGCGCGAGATCTACCCGCCCTCGGTCGCGGAGTGGATGGAGGCCAAGGACAAGGCCCGGATGCCGGTGCTGCCGGACTGGGTGAAACTCCCCGACCAGCGCAAGGCTGTGCGCAAGTGGGCGGTGCGCCACTACTCCGCTGTTGCCGGCTATCACGCGATCCGCCTGCCCCTGGTCTACACGCCGAAGATCTGCATGTACTCCCCGCGGGGCGCGTGGCGGTGGTCGACGGCGATCGGCCGGTGGGTGTTCGACGCGGAGGGCAAGGGTCTGCGGCTCGCGGCCGTGGCGAGCGAGGACGCGGCGGAGTATCTGAAGCTGTCGCGCCAGCGCAACGACCGTGTCCGGCTGCGCGGCATCGTCGCCGCCATCGCCGGGTTCGTCGGACTGGCCGCCGCACTGACCCTGTACGTGATGGCGCCGTCGTGGCTGCTCATGCTGGCCGTGGCCGCGATGACCACCACCCTCGGTGCGGTCGGGGCGCCGGCTGACCGGCCCCTGATCGACATGGCGAAGGTGACGTTCCGCAAGCGCAAGCTGTCCTCGGACATCGTCATCCGCGCGCACGAGGTAGCGGGGCTGACCAGCAAGGACCAGACGATCGGCTTCCCGCGCCCGATCGGCCGGGACGGCGACGGCTGGCGCGTCGTGGTCGACCTGCCGTACGGCAAGACGTTCGAGGACGCGATGAAGGCTCATGCCCGCCTCGCCTCCGGCATGGACATCGCGCCCACTCAGCTCTTCCTCGACAAGGACGAGACGAGCGGGCGGCGGGTGTCGTACTGGATCGCCGACCGTGACCCGCTCGCCGTGCCGTCGGGCAAGTCGCCGCTGTTGGGGGCGACGCGGGTGGACTTCTGGAAGCCGTTCCCGTGGGGCGTGGACGAGCGAGGCAACCCGGTCATGGCCACGATGCTGTGGCTGTCGCTGCTGGTCGGTGCGGTGCCGCGTCAGGGCAAGACGTTCTCTGCCCGCACGATTGCGCTGGCCGCCGCGCTGGACCCGTACGTGAGGCTGTACGTGTTCGACGGGAAGGCGTCGCCGGACTGGCGCAAGTTTGCGCTGGTCGCGCACCGCATCGGGTTTGGCATCGTGCCCAAGAACGGGTTCGACCCGGTGGTGCACCTGCTGACCTCGCTGCGTGAGCTGAAGGCGGACGTCGAAGACCGCTACCACCGGCTCTCCGAACTGCCGTTGCACATCTGCCCGGAGGGCAAGCTCACCCCGGAGATCAGCCGGGACAAGAAGCTGAACATGCCCCTGATCCTGTTTGTGGTGGACGAGGTGCAGGAGTACCTGACCCACCCCGAGCACGGCAAGGAAATCCTGTCCCTGATGGTCTACCTCGCCCGGGTCGCCCCGGCCGTCGGCGTCAGCGTCATGACGTCCACGCAGAAGCCGGACGACAAGGCGTGCCCCTCGGAGCTGCGCGACCAGCACCAGGCCCGGTTCGCCCTGCGGGTCGGCGCCTACCAGGTCTCCGATGTCATCCTCGGTGCGGGCTCGTACTCGGAGGGATTGGACGCGTCCAAGCTGCTGAAGTCCCACAAGGGTGTTGGCCTGCTCAAGGGCATGTCGGACGACTCCGGGATTGTGCGCACCTATCTCGCTGATGGCCGCGATGCGGAACGCATCCTGACCCGGGCTGCCGCGCTGCGCGAGGCCGAAGGGACCCTGTCGGGCGACGCGGCCGGCCAGGCTCCGGCGCCGGAGGTGTCCGCGACGATCCTGGACGACGTCGCGGCCGTACTCGGCAAGGGCGAGACCAAGATTTGGTCCGAGACCATCGTCGACCGCCTCGCCACCCTGCGCCCCGAGACCTACGGGCCGTGGGCGGAACTTGAGCCCAAGCCCAAGGCCGAAGCGCTCACCGCCGCGCTCAAGCCGTTCGGCGTGGCCACCGAGCAGATCGGCCGCCGCATCGACGGCAAGACGGTCAATAAGCGCGGCATCAAGCGTGAAGACCTCGCCGCCGCGATTACTCAGCGCAACGAAAAGCGCGACGCCGGATAGCCCCGGAGGGTCGCTAGCGCTAGCGGTGACCGTTGCTAGCGCTAGCGACCCTGCTAGCGACCTAAACCACGTCTGATCAGGTCGCTAGCGGCTAGCGGCCCACCTGCGGAAACCCTCCAAACCCTCCCTGAGAGGCTCCCTGATGAGCTTCCCTCTGCTCGCTATCGCCTGCCTACTCATCGTCACGCTCGGTTACGGCGCCACGTGCTGGCTGAGCCCGTTCGGCGACTGCCGCAAGTGCTCCGGCATGGGCTACGCCCTCAAGACCGACCGCAAGGGACACCTCAAGCGCGGCAAGCACTGCCGCCGCTGCCACGCCACCGGCAAGCGCATACGCGTCGGCCGCTGGATCTACAACCGCGCCGCGCGCACCTACCGCGCTGGCACCCGCTGACCCGCCGGGAGACCCCGTGACCCTCACCGTCCCGCTCGTTCTGCTGCTCGCCGTCGCCGTCGTGCTGCTTCTGCGGTTCAAGGCCGTCGGCGCCGGCGCGGCCGTCGCCGTCGCGCTCTTCGGCTTCTACCTCGCCCACACCAGCGCGGCCGACACCGTCAACCAGCTCGTCACCGCCTTCACCGACGCCATGCCCGGCATCAGCCGCTGACCGGAAGGGAGACCAGCACCATGAACGAACCCACGACGTACGGCCGTCCGAGCGCACGTGAGACGGCGCCCGTGCACGTCCACACCCCCGCCCCGCTCACACCCGCCCACACGGCGCCGCTCGTGCCTGTGCAGCCGGGCACCGTCCCGGCCGTGGCGAGCGTCGTCCTGCCGGACGGCCGCGTCGTGACCGGCTATGCCATTGAGCCTGCCAAGCCCGAACCGGTCGTCGCCAAGCCGGCCGTCTCGCGGGCGGCGGTGAACGTCGCGCTCGGGGGCGTCGGCTTCCTCGCCGTGTGCGGCGGACTGCTGCTGCTGACGTCGTTCATCGCTGCCCTGACCGCGTTCATCACACAGCTGATCATCCTGGCGGCCGTCATCTTCGGCGGCTGGACCGCCGTGCAGGTCTTCAGCGCTGGCGGCGGAGGCAACACCTTCCACATCCGCAAGGCCGTGTTCAAGCGCAACCACTTCCACGGCTAGCTGTGCCCGTGGGCGGTGGCACTCCCGGACAAGGACAGCCCGCCGCCCACGGTCTCCGATCCCGACGTTGCAGAACAGGAGACCTACAGCATGACCCAACTGCGTGCTTTCAGCGAGGGCCCCTTAGCCCCTGCCACCCGAACGCGGCGGGTGCTGCCCCGTCCGCGCCTGCTGGATCTGTACTGCTGCCAGGGCGGCGCGGCCAAGGGCTACGCCGACGCCGGGTTCGACGTCACCGGCGTCGACATCACCCCGCAGCCGCGCTACCCCTTCACCTTCGTACAGGCCGATGCGGTCGCGTTCGTCCTGGAGCACGGCGTCAGGTTCGACTTCATCCACGCGTCCCCGCCGTGCCAGCACGACAGCGAGTGCCAGCGCATCCAGGGCAACGCCCACCCGGACCTGATTGCGCCCACCCGCACCGCACTGGAGTCGACGGGGCGGCCGTGGGTAATCGAGAACGTACGGGGTGCGGTGCCGAAGCTGAACGGCCCGGTGGCGCTGTGCGGCACCATGTTCGGGCTGGAGAACTACCGTCACCGGTTCTTCGAGCCGGGCGGCGGCTTCACCCTCGCCCAGCCGGCGCACCCGGCGCACCTGGTGCCGCAGGCCAAGATGGGCCGCCCCGTCCCGCCCGGCCACTACGGGCAGTTCGTCGGGAACTTCTCCGGCGTTGCCCTCGCCCGGCGGGTGCTGGGGGTCCCCTGGATGAACCGCGACGGCATCCGCGAATGCGTCCCGCCCGCCTACACCGAGTGGATCGGCCGTGCGGCGCTGGCCCACCCCGTTCTTGCCCTGGGGGTGGCGGCGTGAACGCGCGTGTGCTGCCTTTGCGGCGCCCGAACGGGCTGCGGGTGCTGGATCTGTGCTGCGGAGCGGGGGGCCTGTCGATGGGTTACTACCTCGCCGGGTTCGACGTCGTGGGCGTCGACAACCGCCCGCAGCCGAACTACCCCTTCACCTTCCACCAGGCTGACGCCCTCAACTTCCCCCTCGACGGCTTCGACCTGGTCCACGCGTCGTGGCCCTGCCAGCACTTCGCCCGGGTCACCGCCTGGCGCGGAAGCCGTGCGGACCACCCCGACCTGCTCACCCCCGGCCGCGCACGGCTGGAAGCCGCCGGGCTGCCCTGGGTCATCGAGAACGTGCCCGAAGCGCCGCTGAGGCCGCACTACCTGCTGTGCGGGACTCAGTTCGGCCTAAGCGTCCGCCGCCACCGGGCCTTCGAGACGTCGTGGGGCGGCGGCGGGGACCTGGTTGCGCCCTGCTGGCACCACAAGGGCCTGCTGGCGTTCGAGCACAAAGGCGAGCGCGCCTACGCCGACGCGATGGGCTGCACCTGGATGAGCAACATCGAAGCCCGCCAGGCCGTGCCCCCCGCCTACACCGAGTGGATCGCTACCCAGTTCCTCGCTCTGGAAGGGAGGGCGGCGGCATGAATGCGACGCCCGAAGCTCTGCGGGTCGCCCTCGCCCTCGCGGCGGCCGGCGTCCCGGTTCTACCTCTGCGCGCGGGCAAGGTGCCGTTCGGCAACTGCCCTTCCTGCAAGAACAGCGCATGCGGCGGCCGACCCAACATGAAGAACGCGGGCCCCTGCCAGTGCCCCGCTCCCTGCCACGCGTGGGCCGCCGCAACCACCAACCCGCGCGTCCTCACCTCGCCCATGTGGGCACCGGTCTGGCGTGAGGCGGCAGCCGTCGCCTACCACCCCGGCGGGGCCGGGCTGACAGTGGTCGACTTGGACAACGCGGCGGCCGTCGCATGGGCCCACAAGACCCTGCCAGCCACCCGCGCGGTGTCGACGACGCGGGGCGAGCACTGGATCTACCGGGGCACCATGGCTTCGGCCAACGCGGTCCGGCCCGGCGTCGACATCAAGTCGACCATGGCCTACGCCCGCTGGCTCGGCCCCGGCTCCGGTCCGCTCGTGGCGCTGCCGGACGTGGTCCGCTCGCTGGCCGTGAAAGCGGCCGTGCACCGGCCCTCGCCGCCCGGCGTCGGCGTGGCCGTGCGGTCTTCCGGCGGGATGTGCCCGCACCGGACCCCCGCGTACCTCCGCCGGGGCTTGGAGATGGCGGAGCAGCGGATCATCGGCGCGTCCGCCGGTGTGCACGCCACGGTGTACGCCACGTTCCTGGCGGTGCTCTCCCGGCACGGCCGGTGCGGGTGCCTGACTGACGTGCACGTCGCCCGGCTGTTCGCCGCCGCTCAGACCAAGGGCGAGACGGCCCGGCACTGCGCCGACGCGTGGGCCAACGCCCGCACGGCCCTGGGGATGTGAGCACTGTGCCCGAGGACGACAAGACCCCGGCCCGGCAGATCATCACCGACTACGCGCAGTCCCACTTCCGGTACTTCCGCACCGTCGACGGCACCGTCTACGCCCAGCGCACCGGCCATCCCGTGGCCCGCCCGATCCGCTCCCAGGGAACCAGCGGGAGCCACCGTCAGGAACTCATGGTCGGCCTCTTCCGTGACGGGGTCGGCGTCTTCAACGGAACCGCCCTCAAGGAGGCGTTGGACTTGATCGAAGCACTCGCCTCACCGAGCCGGTACAGCCCACCCACATCCGCGTCGCCCCTGGATTCGACGGGGCCACCTGGCTGGACCTGGGCCGCGACGACGGCCAGTCGGTCCGCATCCACCCCACCGGGTGGGACATCCGCGTCCCCGACCCGCAGGAAGTGTGCTGGCGGCGCACCCAGCTCACCGGCGAACTCCCCCTCCCGGCCAAGGACACCAACGGCAAGGGCCTGGACCTGCTGCTGCGGCTGTGCAACTTCGCCGACGCCAAGACCGAGGCCCTGGCCATCGCGTGGCTCATCGGCTGCCTCGGGCCGTCCGCCCCGGTTCCCGCCCCGTTCCTCACCGGCCCGCAAGGGGCGGGCAAGTCGACCGGCGGGCGGATGCTCGTGCGGATCATCGAGGGAATGACCGGCGACCTGCGCCGGGCCCCCAAGGACGAGGAGAACATGATCACGGCCGTCGCCGCCGGATGGATCACCGCTCTCGACAACCTCTCCCATCTGCCCCCGGACCTGTCCGACCTGATGTGCTGCGTCATCACCGGTGCCGAGAGCATCAAACGCGCGCTCTTCACCGACGGGGACGTCGTCCGCTCCCGCTATCGGCGCCCGATGCTGCTGACCGGCATCGACGTCGGCGTCATCCGCCCCGACCTGGCCGAACGCCTCCTCACCCTGCGTCTGGAACGGCCCAAGGTGCGGCGCACCGAGGCGGAGCTGTGGGCGGAGTACGCCGAGATCCTGCCCGTCGTCCTCGGCTCCCTGCTCGACCTGGCCGTCAAGGCCCGCGCAGTGCAGGCCGAGACGCCGACCGACCTGCGGATGGCCGACTTCGCCCACCTGTGCGCCCAGCTCGACGCCGCCATGGGCTTCGGGACGCTGGCCGCTTACCGGGCCAGCCTCGACGACCTCAACGACGACGTCATCGAGGGTGATCTGCTGGCGCAGACGGTCCTCAAGCACGCCGACGAGCTCGCCCCGGGCGAGGAGGTGCGGATGACGTCGGCGGAGTGGCTGCACGCCCTGACCGCCCTCTACAGCGGTGAAGAGTGCCGTCCGCTGCCCAAGGGGTGGCCAACCACCGGCAAGGTGCTGTCCGACCGGCTCCGGCGCATCCAGCCCACCCTGGCCGCCCGGGGTGTCCTGGTCGACTGGGGCCGCACCAGCGCCGCCCGCTACATCGAGATCACCCGCCATGCCCCGCCCCTCGAGCCGGAGCAGCAGACCGCGTTCTGACCGCCGCCGGGCCGACAAGGAAGAGGAGCACGCCCCCGCCGGGAGTGCTCCTCTTGCTGTCCCGGCGGCGGCAGCCGCTCGGCCCGAGTCGCGCCGCGAAGCGGCTCCTTCTTCAAGCCCGGACAGGGCGACGCACAACCACAGACACCACCCCTTCTCTTTTGTCCTAAGAAGGGAAGACCTGCGTCACTACGTCACCACGGGCCCATCAGACGGCCCCTGACCTGCGGCAACACAGGGTGACGCACCGTCGAATTGTGCGTCATCCCACGTCACCCGCGTCATCCCGGTGACACGGGACCGTGTCACCGGTGACGCAGCCCCCGCCGGGCTGCGTCATCAAAACCCGCAGGTCAGAGCCCTGATTGACGCAGGTGACGCGATGACGCAGAAATCCCCGCTTCGGACCGGTCGTCTAGAAACCCGCTGAAGGAGAGATGTGAACGAGAAGATCACCGGCCTGCCTCAGCTCCACTCAGCGGCCGACGTAGCTAAGTCCCTCGGCTGCTCCGAGTGGTGGGTGAAGGAGCAGGCGCGCCGTCGCCGTATCCCCTTCATCCGTAGCGGCGGTGGCTACCGTTTCACGCGGCAGCACGTGGAGGAGATCTACCTCCTGCTGGAAGAGCGTCCGAGCCAGCCGACTGCCCGGCACCAGCCGCGCGCGGCCAACGCGCCTCGCAGGGCGGCGGCGCGCGGCGACTCGCCCATCGTGCAGCTCCGCGCCCGGCCCCCGCGCCGCGCTCAGAAGACTGCCTGAAGACCAGACCACAGCGCGGGCGGGGCCGGTTCACCGGTCCCGCCCGCTGCTCATCATGAGAGGAAGGCATGGGGTTCGCCGAACACCGGAAAACGTACTGGCGCGGCCGGTTCAAGGTCGAACCGGGCAGGTATGACACCGTGGTTGACGAGCTGGGCGACGTCATCCGCTTCCGTACCAAGCGCGAAGCCGTACAGGCCGCCAACGCCGAAGAGGCCAAGGTGCGAGCGGGCAAGCGCAAGGACCCAGCTGCCGGGCAGATTACCTTCGGGGAGTACGCCTCCCGTTGGTACGCCGAGCAGGACTTGGCCGCGTCCACGATGCAGAACTACCGCCGCCACTTGGAGGATCACCTACTCCCTGAGTTCGAAGGCCAGGCGCTCGCCGAGATCCAGCGCGGGCACGTGGACGCTTGGGACAAGAAGGAGAAGGCGCTCTATGCCCTGTCGAGCGTTAAGACGTGGCGGGCGACGCTTCACCTGGTGCTCGAAGACGCGATGGACGAAGGGCTCATCGAGTCCAACCCGGCTACGAAGCGGCGTGGCAGAGGGAAGCGAGCGGGGCGTTCCAGCGCTCGCGGCCCCGAGAAGGTCACTACGAATCCACTGGGCATCCTGCTCACCGCCGAGCGCGCCGCCATTCTGTCCGGCCGTGACGATGAGTTCGTGGCCACGGTTACCAAGGGGTACACCGGCATGCGTTGGGGTGAACTGGTTGGCCTCGAAGTCGCGTTCCTGCGACCGGCCGCGATCCGGGTTGATTGGCAGCTCTACGAGCTGGACTCGGGCGACTTCGAGCGCTGTCCTCCCAAGGACGACAGCTACCGGACCGTGGACATCCCGCCGTTCCTGAGCCGCTTGCTGACTGAGCACGTTCAGCGCGCCAAGCCCGCTGCCTGCTCCTGCCACAGCAAGGCGTACGTCTTCCGTGGCCAGGGTGTTTCCCGCACTGGCGAGACGGGGGCCAAGGTCATCGACGTCGCCCGTCGCGCGGGGGTCTCCACCGGCACTGTGTCTAACGTGATCAACCGGCCGGACATGGTCGTGGAGCCAACCCGTGACCGGGTCCGTCAGGCCATCGCGGACCTTGGCTTCACCCGTGGCGGTGGTGCCGTCGACCAGGCAGCGCACTGGCGCCGCAATGGCTTCGCGACGTGGCTCTTCACCCCGGCCGTGTCCGGCTGGTACCCGAAGAAAGCGCCGCAAGAGGCCCGGCCCGTTCCGATCCTGGGGGAGCCGTGGCCGGGGGTACCGGCGCGGGGTAGGGGAGCCATGGCACGGGCCGACTCCTGTTGGGTCGCCATCGCCAAGGGCATGACGCCTCACGGTCTGCGCCACACACACAAGACCCGTATGGAAGGGTTCCGCACTCCGCCCAAGCTCATGGACGAGCGGTTGGGCCACGTCGACGGGTCGATCCAGGCACGCTACTCGCACATCACGAAGGAGATGCGCGCCGCCCTCATGGCCGACCTGACGGGGGAATGGGAAGCAGCGTTGGACGCCCGCGCGGCCATGGCGGCTACGTCCCCCGTCGCCGTGCTCGACGCCCTCTTACGGGAGCGGGCGGCGCGCCCGTCCTAGCTAGCCCGCTTCCTGGGAGAAATTCCAAGATCTTCTCCCAGATTTCTCCCAAGGGAGCCCCGGAATGCCAATCAGGGCCGTGAGTCTAAATCGACTCACGGCCCTGAACTGGTACTTCAGCTGTCGGGGTGGCGGGATTTGAACCCACGACCTCTTCGTCCCGAACGAAGCGCGCTGCCAAGCTGCGCTACACCCCGATGTCACCGGTTGTCGCGGCGACGTCGTTTACTTTAGCCCACCGGCGGCCGGAGACGAAATCCGGTTTCGGGGGGGTGGGGTGAGCGCGGGGTGGCGGGTTCGTTCGGGAGGGGCACGGCGTGGGGGCGTCGTCAGGTTCGGGGTGTCAGGGTCAGCAGGGTCGCCTCCGGGGGGCAGGCGAAGCGGACCGGGGTGTAGCGGTTGGTGCCGCAGCCCGCGGAGACGTGGAGGTAGGAGCGGTGGCCGCCGGACTCGTGGGTGGAGAGGCCCTTCACGCGGTCCGTGTCCAGGTCGCAGTTGGTGACCAGGGCCCCGTAGAAGGGGACGCACAGCTGGCCGCCGTGGGTGTGGCCGGCCAGGACCAGGGGGTAGCCGTCGGCCGTGAAGGCGTCCAGGGTGCGCAGGTAGGGGGCGTGGACCACCGCGATCGAGAGGTCCGCGTCCTTCTCCGGGCCGCCCGCCACTTCCGCGTACCGGTCCCGCTTGATGTGCGGGTCGTCCAGGCCCGTGAACGCCAGCTCCAGGCCCTCCAGCTTCAGCCGGCCCCGCGTGTTGCTCAGGCCCACCCAGCCCGCCGTGTCGAAGGCGTCCCGCAGGTCCTCCCACGGGTTGTGGATCACTCCGACCGCCGGCGGGTTGCCGTTCAGGCCGTGCTTGCCCTGGACCTTCTCCAGCAGGTAGCGGGCCGGGTTGCGCAGCTTGGGGCCGTAGTAGTCGTTCGAGCCGAAGACGTACACACCGGGGAACTCCATCAGCGGGCCCAGCGCGTCCAGGACCTCCGGTACGCCCTCCGGGTCCGACAGGTTGTCGCCCGTGTTCACCACGAAGTCCGGGCGCAGCCCCGCCAGCGACTGGAGCCACGCCCGCTTCTTGCGCTGGCCGCTCACCATGTGGATGTCCGAGACCTGGAGCACGCGCAGCGGCCTCATCCCGCTCGGCAGTACGGGGACGGTCACCCGTCGCAGCCGGAACGAGCGGGCTTCGAAGCCCGCCGCGTAGGCGACGCCGGCCGCGCCGATCGCCGTGAGAGCCGCCGTTGCCTTCAAGGGAATCCCGTATCGCGCGTGCATGCGCTCCATCGTCGCAGACGCGCGGAGTGAGGTACGTACGCCCCGGGCCGCGCCCGCGCGCGCTCGGGGGCCGCGCTCCCCGCGTGAAACTGGCACGCGCCCCGGGCGCGTCACCTGCGACACTGGGCGCATGACCACGCTCAAGGCCACGCTCAAGGACGACCTCACCACCGCCATGAAGGCGCGCGACGAGCTGCGCTCGTCGACGCTGCGACTGACCCTCACCGCCATCGCCAAGGAGGAGGTCGCGGGCAAGAGCGCGCGCGAGCTCTCCGACGACGAGGTGCTGAAGGTGATCGCCAAGGAGGCGAAGAAGCGGCGGGAGGCGGCGGAGGCGTTCGAGCAGGGCGGCCGGGCGGAGTCGGCGGCCAAGGAGCGGGCCGAGGGGGAGATCCTCGACGCGTACCTGCCGAAGCAGCTGTCCGACGACGAGCTTCACGCGATCGTCGCGGAGGCCGTGGAGGAGGCTCGGGCCGCGGGGGCCGAGGGGCCGCGGGCCATGGGGGCCGTGATGAAGATCGTCAAGCCGAAGGTGGCGGGGTTGGCCGATGGGGGCCGGGTCTCGGCGGCCGTCAAGGGCCTCCTCGCGGGCTGAGCCCCGCGTACCCCCTCGGGGCTGCGCGCCCGCCCCGATCCCCCCTTGCGGCTGCGCCGCCGGACCCCTCTCGCGGCTGCGCCCGCGAACCCCTTGGGGCGGCGCGGCGCCCGCGACCCCCTCGGGGCTGCGCCCCGCAAGCCCCGTTGTCGGCTGCGGACCGTGGGCCGTTGTGCCCACCCGTTCCGCCCTGCGGAACGCCTGCCCACAACGGGCGGGGGTGGGGGCTAGTGGCCCGGGCCCCAGGCCTCGCCCACAGCGACCGGGGCACGCAGCCCGCAGCCCCGTGGGGGCGCCCCCCAGCGAGAAGGGCCGCCCAGAGTCCCCGGGCGGCCCTTCTCGCTTCCGGCCTACGGGCCCGCCCAGGATCCCCCGGGCGGCCCTTCTCGGTTCCGGCCTACGGCCAGTTCCCCCCGATCGTCTGTCCCGCCCCGCCGATCACTCCCGGCGGGATCGAGATCCCCGGGTTCGGCGGGGCCGTGATGCCGCCGCCTCCGGCTCCGCCGCCCGGCTTGTTGTCGCCGCCCCCGGGGCGGTGCTTCTTGCCGCCCTTGTTCTTGCCGGGGGTCTGGGGCTTGGCGTTGTCCGGGTCCGCCGGGGGCTCCTTCGACTGCTGCGGGTCGGGGATGTCCACCCGTACGAACTCGGGGGCCGGCAGACCGGAGAGGGCGCCGGTCATGGCGTCCTTCCAGATGGGTCCGGGGACCTCACCGCCGTACACCTTCTCCTTGTAGACGCCGCCGATCGTGATGTTCTCCATCTCGACGTTCTGGAGCGGGCTGCCGACCCACACCGCGCCCGACATGTTCGGCGTGTACCCGACGAACCAGGCGTTCTTGCGCGCGTCGGTGGTACCGGTCTTGCCCGCGTTGTCGCGGTCCGACAGGCCCGCCTGCGCGCCCGTACCGGAGTCCGTCACACCGCGCAGCAGCGTGTTGATCGCGTCCGCCGTGTTCTGGGACATCGCCTGGCTGCACGAGGACTTCGGCACCCGCAGCGCCTTGCCGTCCGCCTTCCTGATCGACTCGATGGCGACCGGCGTGCAGTAGGTGCCCCGGGAGGCGAAGGCCGCGTAGGCGCTCGCCATGTTCAGCGGGGAGATACCGGTGGAGCCCAGCGTCAGCGCGGACGGCACCATCGGGAGCTTCGCTCCGTTGCCCTGCACCACGTGCAGCTTCTCCGTCATCTGCGACACCGGGCACATCCCGATCTCGCCGAGCATCTGCACGAAGTACGTGTTGACGGACTTCTCCATCGCCTTGCGCAGCGAGTACGGCCCGTGCTCGGACTCGTTCTCGTTCTCCAGCGACTCGTGGTTGGTGTTCACCCACGGCTTGGCGCCGCACGTCTGGACCGTCTCGGGGTAGTCCATCTCGTACGGCGACGGGTACTCCTGCGTCGGGGGCTTGCCGCCCTCGATCGCGGCGGCGGCCAGGAACGGCTTGAAGGTCGAGCCGACCGGGAAGCCGAAGTTCGAGCCGCCCATCTGCCGGTTGACCGAGAAGTTGATCTGCGTCTCGTGGTTGCCGAAGCCGTACGGACGCGACTGGCCCATCGCCATGATCTTGCCGGTGCCGGGCTGGACCAGCGTCACGGCGGTGGCGACCTTGTCGGACTGGTAGACGTGCTCCTTGATGGAGGCCTGGGCGGACTGCTGGGCCTGCGGGTCCAGGGTCGTACGGACCGTCAGGCCGCCCTGGTTCCAGAGCTTGGCCCGGTCCTCCTTGGTCTTGCCGAAGACCGGGTCCGAGAGGAAGACCTCGCGGACGTAGTCGCAGAAGAAGCCCGCGCCGCTGATGGCGGTGATGCAGCCGTTCTTCGGCTTGGCGACCTTCAGCCTGATCGGCGCGGCCTTGGCGCGGTCCGCCTCGGCCTGCGAGACGTCCTTCTTGTCGGCCATCCGCTGGAGGACGACGTTGCGGCGCTTCTTGGCCTCGGTGGCGTCGTTGACCGGGTCGTACCGGCTCGGCGACTGGACGATGCCCGCCAGCATGGCGGCCTCCTCCAGCTTCAGGTCCTTGGCCGGCTTGGAGAAGTAGCGCTTGGCGGCGGCCTCGACGCCGTACGCCTGCTGCCCGAAGAACGTGATGTTGAGGTAGTTCTCCAGGATCTTCTTCTTGCCGAGCTCCTCCTCGACCTGGATCGCGTACTTCAGCTCCTTGACCTTGCGGCCGAGCGTCTGCTGGGTGGCCTCGGCGACCTTGTCGGGGTCGTCGCCGGCCTCCTCCACGAAGACGTTCTTCACGTACTGCTGGGTGAGCGTGGACGCGCCCTGGGCCACCCCGCCGGACGTGGCGTTCTTGTTCAGGGCGCGGAGCACGCCCTTGAGGTCGACCGCGCCGTGTTCGTAGAACCGCGCGTCCTCGATCGCGACGATCGCCTTCTGCATGTACGGCGAGATGTCCGCCAGCGGGACCACCGTGCGGTCGCGCGAGTACACCGTGGCGATCTGGCCGCCCTTGTTGTCCAGGATCGTGGTGCGCTGACTCAGCGGCGGGGTCTTCAGATTGGCGGGGATCTCGTCGAATCCCTCGACCGTGCCCTTGGCCGCGAGTCCCAGCGCGCCGAACGCCGGCAGCGCGATCCCCGCGAGCACCGCTCCGGAGAGCACACTCACCCCGACGAACTTGGCGGCCTGCTGGGTCCCGGTCAGACCACCGCCCGAGCGCTTCTTTGCCATGGGGGCAGCCTACGTTCTGATTCGCCGGACACGGGTCAATGCTCTGGCCTAAGCTGCTCTCAACTGTCACAGCAGTGTGGTCGCGCATCAAGTCGATGTTTGTGTCGGTGTCGGTCGACGTACAGCGCTGTTCGGCTCTCGCAGGAGGGCGGCCGTCCCGGATTCGCCGCCCGTTTACGCCTCATGCGTCATCTGGCGTCCGTTGTGGCTCAACTGAAACGTCCCGCTTGGTCGGGTTTCTGACGTTTGTCGCCGGCTCACTCCGTTGGGTGATCTGCCGCGTACGCATAGTCCGTTCGGGCCATTCAAGATTGGGCCCGAAGGGGGTGTTGCGCTGTGCCCACCTTCCGTAACGTCCTCAACTGGCAGCGGTGAATATGCCTCTGCCGCCGTGGGGGAGCCTCGATTCGGGAGAGGACGGCGCCGGCATGGGCTGGGTAACCGACTGGAGTGCGCAGGCAGCCTGCCGCACTACCGATCCGGACGAACTGTTCGTACAGGGTGCGGCTCAGAACAGGGCGAAGGCGGTGTGCACCGGATGTCCGGTGCGGACCGAGTGCCTCGCGGACGCACTGGACAACCGCGTCGAATTCGGCGTGTGGGGCGGTATGACGGAACGGGAACGCCGCGCGCTGCTGCGCCGACGCCCCACCGTCACGTCCTGGCGCCGTCTGCTGGAGACGGCGCGTACGGAGTACGAGCGCAGCACGGGCATCCTGCCCGTGGGCATCGACGACGAGGAGGCGTACGCCTACCGGCACGCCGTGGAGGAGACGTACGCGGCCGTGGGGTAGGCCGCATCCGTCCGGCGCGTCCATGCGGATCCAAGATCTGTCCAGGATCTATGAGGATCCGCGCCGAGACGCGTCGGCCTTACTCAGAGCGCTCCGGCCGCCTCTTCCTGGGCCGCGAGCCGTTCCCCGATGGCCCGGAGCCCGGCGAGATCGTGGACATCGCCGGGCAGGGCGGCCACTTCGGCCACCGGAACCTCGGGGTGAAGCGCGGTGAAGCGGTCACGTGTGCGCTGTTCACGCGCGAGCACCCGCATCCGCTCGGCGTGCAGGCGCAGCAGACCGGCGGTCAGCCGATCGACCGACACGCCGTCCTCGGGACCGGTGGGGGAGGGAGCTTCGGGAGAGGAACCACCGGTGCCACGATCCTCAGCCTTCCCGTACCCCTGATCGACAATGCGGCCGTCGACAAGATTTTCCCCGGGTCCCTCTTTCGGGCGGTCTGCCAGGTGTACTTCCGGGCGGCCCGCCGGGCGGTCCTCCTCCCCGTGCTCCTCCTGGTGGCCCTCCTGGTGGCCCTCCAGGTGGCCCTCGTCGTCGTCCCCCCGGTCCTGGGGCTCTTCCAGGTGTTCCGCCGCCGCGAGCGCCCGTTCGGCCGACAGCCGGGCCGCGTCGCTGCCGTGCACCCGGTTCAGTACGAGTCCGGCGAGCGGCATCGAGTCGGCCGCCAGACGCTCCACGAAGTACGCGGCCTCGCGCAGCGCGTCCCGCTCGGGCGCGGCGACCACGAGGAACGCGGTGCCGGGGGCCTGGAGCAGCCGGTACGTGGCGTCGGCGCGGGTGCGGAAGCCGCCGAACATCGTGTCCATCGCCGTCACGAACGTCTGCACGTCGCGGAGCAACTGGCCGCCGAGGAGCTTGCCGAGTGTGCCCGTCATCATGGACATGCCGACGTTGAGGAACTTCATCCCGGCCCGGCCGCCCATCTTCGCGGGAGCCATGAGCAGCCGGATGAACTTCCCGTCCAGGAACGACCCCAGCCGCTTCGGCGCGTCGAGGAAGTCGAGCGCCGAGCGCGAGGGCGGGGTGTCCACGACGATCAGGTCCCACTCGTCGCGGGCCCGGAGCTGGCCCAGCTTCTCCATCGCCATGTACTCCTGCGTGCCCGCGAAGCCGGCCGACAGGGACTGGTAGAACGGGTTGGAGAGGATCGCCCGGGCGCGCTCGGGGTCCGCGTGCGCCTCGACGATCTCGTCGAAGGTCCGCTTCATGTCGAGCATCATGGCGTGCAGCTCGCCGTCGCCCTCGACGTCCTTGACCCGGCGCGGGGTGTTGTCCAGCGAGTCGATGCCCATCGACTGGGCGAGCCGGCGGGCCGGGTCGATGGTCAGCACGACCACCTTCCGGCCGCGCTCGGCGGCCCGCAGCCCGAGCGCCGCGGCCGTGGTCGTCTTGCCCACGCCGCCGGAGCCGCAGCACACCACGATCCGGGTCTCGGGGTCGTCGAGCAGCGGGTCGATGGCGAGCGGCGCCGCCGTGTCCATGGTCACTGCCCCACCCCGAGCGCTCGCAGTCGTACGGCCAGGCGGTAGAGCCCGGCCAGGTCCATTCCCTCACCGATCAGCGGCAGTTCGTACGCCGGGACCCCCAACCCGGCGACCACCGCCCGCTGTTCGCGCTCCAGCTCCACCCGCTCGGCGTGCTCGGCGGCCTCCTGGAGGAGCGGGGTGACCAGCTTGGCCGAGCCGGTGACGCCGGCCCGGGTGAGGGCCTTGGCGACCTCCTTGCGCCGGTCTCCGGTGACGCCCCGGACCGCCTCCTCGTCCAGCAGGTGCGGGCGGACCATGTTCACGATGACGGCGCCGGTCGGCAGTTCGGCGGCGCGCAGCTCGGCGATGCCGTCGGCGGTCTCCTGGACCGGCATCTCCTCCAGGAGCGTCACCAGGTGCACGGCCGTCTCGGGCGACTTGAGCACCCGCATCACGGCCTGCGCCTGGTTGTGTATCGGGCCGATCCTGGCGAGACCGGCGACCTCGTCGTTGACGTTGAGGAAGCGGGTGATCCGCCCGGTGGGCGGAGCGTCCATGACCACATGGTCGTACGCGTACCGCCCCTGCTTGTCCTTACGCCTGACCGCCTCGCACGCCTTGCCGGTCAGCAGGACGTCGCGGACGCCGGGGGCGATGGTGGTGGCGAAGTCGATGGCGCCGATCTTCTTGAGCGCGCGGCCGGCCGAGCCCAGCTTGTAGAACATCTGGAGGTAGTCGAGGAGGGCCCGTTCGGCGTCGATCGCCAGCGCGTGCACCTCCCCGCCGCCCGGCGCCACGGCGATCTTCCGCTCCTCGTACGGAAAGGCCTCCGTCTCGAAGAGCTGTGCGATGCCCTGTCTGCCCTCGACCTCGACGAGGAGCGTGCGCTTGCCCTCTGTCGCGAGGGCGAGCGCGAGGGCTGCGGCGACCGTGGTCTTGCCGGTGCCGCCCTTGCCGCTGACGACCTGGAGCCTGCTCACACCGTCGAGCCTAACCAGTCCCCGGGCGGCCTACGCATGAGGCTGCCCCCGCCAGCGACTACAGTCGCCCCCATGACCAAGTGGGAATACGCGACCGTGCCCCTTCTCGTGCACGCGACCAAGCAGATTCTGGACACCTGGGGCGAGGACGGCTGGGAGCTGGTCCAGGTCGTTCCCGGGCCGAACAACCCCGAGCAGCTGGTGGCCTACCTGAAGCGGGAGAAGCAGGCATGAGCGGTGCGGGTGCGGCTGCGGGTTCGGGTTCCGGTTCGGTGGAGGCGAAGCTGGCCGAGCTCGGCCTGACGCTGCCGGAGGTCGTGCCGCCGCTGGCCGCGTACCAGCCGGCCGTGCGGTCGGGGGCGTACGTGTACACCGCCGGGCAGCTGCCGATGGTCGAGGGCAAGCTGACGCTCACCGGCAAGGTGGGCGCGGAGGTCACGGCCGAGGAGGCGAAGGACGCGGCGCGGGTGTGCGCGCTGAACGCGCTCGCCGCGGTGAAGTCCGTGGTGGGTGATCTCGACCGGATCGTGCGCGTGGTGAAGGTCGTGGGGTTCGTCGCCTCGGCGAGCGACTTCACGGGGCAGCCGGCCGTGATCAACGGGGCGAGCGAGCTGCTCGGCGCGGTGCTGGGCGACAAGGGTGTGCATGCCCGCAGTGCGGTCGGGGTGGCGGTGCTGCCGCTGGACGCGCCGGTCGAGGTGGAGATTCAGGTCGAGGTGGAGTCCGCGTAGGTTCTGGCCCGGGGTTCGTCTGCGGGTGGTGGTGGGTTGCTCGCGCAGTTCCCCGCGCCCCTGGGCCCCGGTTTCGTCCGCGGGCTGTGGACGGCTGGTCGCGCAGTTCCCCGCGCCCCCGAGGGGTCGTCGTTTGTCTGCGGGCCTGTGGTGGGTTGCTCGCGCAGTTCCCCGCGCCCCTGAGGGGGGCCCGCGCATCCGGAGAACAGGGTTCAGCCACACCCCCCTAGGGGCGCGGGGAACTGCGCGGCCAGCCACCCACGGCTCGCAGGTGAAGGACGGCCCTCGGGCGCCCGTGATCCGCCGGTGGAGGACGGTCGGGTCGTCAGGGGGCCGGGTCCATTCATGGTTCGCGGGGTGAGGACGGGCCCGTGAGGGGCGCGGGGGCTGCGTGAGCAATCCAGCACGGGCCGCAGATGGCGACCGGCCCCCGGCGGAGCTAGCCGCAGCCGCAGGACTTGCGGATCACCAGGCGGGACGGGAACTGCTTCAGGCGTTCGCGGCGTGAGCCCGCGACGCGGAGCGCGTCGTCCAGGACCAGGTCCACCGCCGCGCGGGCCATCGCGGGGCGGTCGGAGGCGACCGTGGTGAGGGGCGGGTCCGTCAGACCCGCCTCCTTCACGTCGTCGAACCCTGCCACCGCCAGCTCCCCCGGCACGTCGATCCGCAGCTCGCGCGCCGCCCGCAGCACCCCGATCGCCTGGTCGTCCGTGGAGCAGAAGATCGCGGGCGGGCGGTCGGGCCCGGCGAGGATCTGAAGGGCGACCTGGTACGCGTCGTACCGGTTGTACGGGGCCTGGAACAGGCGCCCCTCCGTCGGCCGCCCGGACTCCAGCATCGCCCGCCGCCAGCCCTCCACGTGGTCGGCCACCGGGTCGCCGACCGCCGGGGTCGACTCGACGCCGCCGAGGCAGGCCACGTACGCGTGGCCGTGTTCGAGGAGGTGGCGGGTGGCCAGTTGGGCGCCGCCGATGTCGTCGGTGACGACGGCCACGTCGTCGATCGCCTCCGGGCGTTCATGGAGCAGCACCACCCGCGCGTCCCAGGCGTCGATCTCGGCCGCCGCGCGCTCGCTGGGACCCTGGCTGACCAGGATCAGACCGGCGACGCGCATCCCGAGGAACGCCCGCAGATAGTGGACCTCGCGGTCGTCCAGATAGTCGGAGTTGCCGACCAGGACCATCTTCCCGCGCTCGGCCGCCGCCTGCTCCACCGCGTGCGCCATCTCCGCGAAGAACGGCTGGCGCGCGTCCGGGACGATCATGCCTATGAGGTCCGTGCGCCGGGAGGCCATCGCCTGGGCAACCCGGTCGGGCCGGTAGCCCAGCTCCTTGATCGCGGCGAGTACCCGCTCGCGCGTGGCCGGGGCGACCGGCCTCGGTCCGTTGTTGATGACATAGCTGACGACCGCGGTCGACGTACCCGCAAGTCTCGCCACATCATCCCGCGTCACCTTGGCCACGAGCGGGAGTCTACGCGGGGTGACCTACCTCTGGGCAGGGCGTACGGAGGCTTCCTCCGGCTCCGTGGCGGCCGGACCCGGTGGGGAGGCCACGGATCGCGCGGCCGCCGTGGCCTTGGTCTCCGCCGCCGCCTTCGCCTTGGCCTCTTCGGCCGCCCGTTCGACCTTCTCGGGGGTGACGAACCGGTACCCGACATTCCGGACGGTGCCGATCAGCGACTCGTGCTCGGGGCCGAGCTTGGCCCGCAGCCGCCGTACGTGGACGTCGACCGTCCGCGTACCGCCGAAGTAGTCGTAGCCCCAGACCTCCTGGAGCAGTTGCGCGCGCGTGAAGACCCGGCCGGGGTGCTGCGCGAGGTACTTCAGGAGCTCGAACTCCTTGAAGGTCAGATCCAGGACCCGGCCCTTGAGCTTCGCGCTGTACGTCGCCTCGTCCACGGAGAGGTCGCCGTTGCGGATCTCCATGGGGGAGTCGTCGGAGGTGATCTGCTGGCGGCCCATCGCCAGCCGCAGCCGCGCCTCGACCTCGGCGGGGCCCGCGGTGTCCAGGAGGACGTCGTCGATGCCCCAGTCGGCGGTGACGGCCGCGAGGCCGCCCTCGGTGACCACCAGGATCAGCGGACAGCCGGGGCCGGTGGAGCGCAGCAGCTGGCAGAGGGAGCGGACCTGCGGGAGGTCGCGGCGGCCGTCGACGAGGATCACGTCGGCGCCGGGGGTGTCGACCAGGGCCGGGCCCTCGGCGGGGGCCACCCGCACGTTGTGCAGGAGCAGGCCGAGCGCGGGGAGCACCTCCGTCGACGGCTGGAGGGCGTTGGTCAGGAGCAGCAGCGAGCTCATCGCGCCCCACCTGCCCGGGTCGTCGTCGGTTTCTTCGGTTCGTGCACGGATTGCTCGCCCATGACGTCGGTTCCTCCTCGGTCCCTGCGAGGACGTTTACGGCACTGCGCATCCACAAGGTTCTCGCGCCCTGAGAGCCTTTGTTCACCTGCTCGTAACAACGATCTGGAAACGCAAAAGGACCCGGGGGCTGCGCTGCCCGGATCCTCTGCCCAGCAGAATAGCCCACATGAGTTCCGGCGCGGAGGACCGATTTCACACTGTGGATGTCTCCTCGATCACCAGGGGACCGCGGCGCGCCACTCTGCGCACCTCGGACGGGGTGTCCGTGGAGGCCGTCCACGACCCCTGCGCGGCGGGCCGGACGGACACCGCGATCGTGGTCGCGCACGGCTTCACGGGCTCGGCGGACCGGCCCGCGGTGCGGCGGGCGGCGGCGGTGTTCGCCCAGTACGCGGGCGTGGTCACATTCTCCTTCCGGGGCCACGGCGGCTCCGGCGGGCGCTCCACGGTCGGCGACCGCGAGGTGCTCGACCTGGCGGCGGCCGTGGAGTGGGCGAGATCACTCGGCTACGCGCGCGTGGTCACCGTCGGGTTCTCCATGGGCGGCTCGGTGGTCCTGCGGCACGCGGCGACGCACAGGGGGCTCGACCGGGCGCGGACCGACGCGGTGGTGTCCGTCAGTGCGCCGGCCCGTTGGTACTACCGGGGGACGGCCCCCATGCGGCGGCTGCACTGGATGGTGACCCGGCCCGCCGGACGCCTGCTCGGGCGGTTCGGCTTCGCCACCCGGATCGACCACCGCCCGTGGAGCCCGGTGCCGCTCTCGCCGGTCGAGGCGGTCCCGCTGATCGCGCCGACCCCGCTCCTGATCGTCCACGGCGACCGCGACCCGTACTTCCCCCTCGACCACCCCAGGATGCTGGCAGCCGCCGGACCTGCGCAGTTGTGGCTTGAGGAGGGCATGGGGCACGCGGAGAACGCGGCCGGGGAGGCGTTGCTGCGCAGGATCGCGCACTGGCTGTCGGTGGCGTAGCCCATCATGGGGGACGACGAAAGGAGGGTCGCCATGGCAGCGGGAACCATCCGCTTCTGGGCCGCGGCCAAGTCCGCCGCGGGTGTCGCGGAGGAGCCGTATGCGGCGGCCACGCTGGCCGAGGCGCTGGACGCGGTGCGCGAGCGCCACCCCGGCGAGCTGACGCGTGTGCTGCTGAGGTGTTCGTTCCTCGTCGACGGGGACCCCGTCGGGACCCGTGGGCATGAGACCGTACGGCTTGCCGAGGGCGGCACGGTCGAGGTGCTCCCGCCGTTCGCAGGAGGGTGACCCCCACGTCATGAGCGATCAGCAGTACCCGCATCCGTACGAAGAGCCCTATCCGCGCTTCGACCAGTACGGGCAGCCGGTCCAGCAGTACCCGCAGCAGCACCAGCAGGCCCAGCAGCACCAGCCGCCGCAGCAAGCCCAGCAGGCCCAGCAGTACGACGCGTATCAGCAGTACGACCAGTACGAGCAGTACGACCAGTACGGGCAGCCCGTGCAACAGCAGTACCAGCAGCCCGCCCAGCAGCAGCACTTCCCGCACGACGCGTCGTACCAGGAGCAGCAGCGGTACACGCAGACGTGGGAGGGCCAGACCTGGGACACCCAGTACCAGCCCACGGTCCAGCCGCAGTCGCCGCAGCCGCAGCCGGTCCAGCAGCAGCCGGTCCAGCCGCAGCCCGTGCGGCAGCAGTACGCACAGGCGTACGCGCAGTCCGCCGACGACTCCGCGTACCTGCCGCCGCAGACGGGTTCCGTGCCGCTGCCCCCGGAGGCGCCGGTGTACGAGCCGGAGCCGCCCGCCGCGCCCGCGCGGAGTGAGGACGGCCCCGCCTACGGCTCGCCCACCACCGTCGGCAACACCCGGATCACCGACGCCCAGCGGGCCCGTGCCGAGGGGCGCTCGCCGATCATCGCGCCCGGGATGCAGCCCGCGGCCCTCACCGCCGTCCTCGGCGCGCTCCTGGCCGCCGCGTCCGGCATCGGCCAGTACGCGCTGGTGGTTCCGCTGGTGCTGCTCCAGGCCGTGACGGCCGCGGGCTGGTTCCGGCTCAACGGGATGTGGCCCGCCCGGCAGGGCATCGCGCTCGCCTTCCTCGGCGGCCTGGTCGCCGACGCGGCGCTGCTCGCCGTCGGCGACGAGCACGCGCCCGCGGCGATCCTGGGCACGCTCGGGGTGTGGGTGCTGCTCACGCTGGTGCTCCAGCTGCGCAGCCACGCGGACCCGGACGAGCGGATGTACGGCCTGATGGCGACCGTGGCCTCGGCGGCGCTCACGATCCTGGCCGCCGGGTACCTCGCCGCGATCCCGCACGCGGTGGCGGTGGGCGCGGTGGCGGTGGCCGTCGCCGTCCCGGCCCGCGCGCTGCCGCTGCCCGCCCCGGTCTCCGTGGCGGTCGCGCTGCTCGCGGCGGCGGGCGCGGGGATCGTGGCCGGCCGGCTCACGGACGTGGGCGCCCCGGGCGCGCTGCTGGGGCTCGCGGCGGGCGTGTGCGCGCTGATCGGGCTGCGGGTGGCCAGCTACGACTATCCCTCGCGATTCGTCCACATGACGGCCGGAGTGGCGCTGCCGCTGACGGCGGCTGTTCCCGCTCTGTATCTGATCGGTCGAGTGATCGGGTAATTCCGGGAGTTAGGCTCGCAGGGTCAACGACCAGCGTGGGGGGACTCGTACGCAATGCGCGCACTCCGGATATGGCTCATCGTCGCGGTGGTTCTCGGCGGCCTCTTCGTCGCCGCGGACCGCGTGGCGGTGAACGTCGTCGAGTCGAAGGTGGCCGACAAGATAAAGAGCAGTCAGGGGCTGCGGGAGACCCCCGACGTCTCCATCACCGGCTTCCCCTTCCTCACCCAGGCGATGGGCAAGGAGTTCGACGAGGTCGACGTGAAGCTCGGCGGGGTCACCGCGACGGCCGACGGCCACTCGGTCAACGTCACCGAGGTCCGCGCCAAGCTGCACGACGTGAAGGTCGACAGCAGCTACTCCTCCGCCACGGCCGTCCGGGCGGACGGCTCGGCCCGTATCTCGTACGCCGATCTGACCAAGTCCGCGCCCAAGGGCGCCACGGTCGGCTACGCCGGGCCGGAGCGGGCGGCCAAGGGGCAGGTGCAGGTGAGCGGGCCCCTCGCGGACCTGCTCGAAGGGGCGGGCGTGCAGGTTCCCGCCAGCCTGAAGGTGCTGCTCGCGGGGCGGACGGTCAGCGCGTACAGCACGGTGACGACGGACGGGGGCGCGACCGTGCGGGTGCGCTCCTCGGAGCTGCCCAAGCTGCCGGTGCCGGGCTTCGACGAGAAGCTGCGCAAGGCCGTCGACTACGACCTGAAGATCCAGGGTCTGCCGCGGGGGATCAAGCTGGACAAGGTGACGGCGGTGGAGGACGGGCTGCGGTTCTCGGGGACCGGGACGAACGTCTCCCTGGCGGGGTGATGGCCGACCGCGGTCGTGATGGCAGGCCGCGGCCGTCTTCGGGCCGCGAGCCCGGTGGTGGGCTGCTCGCGCAGTTCACCGCGCCCCCGGGGGGATGGGGTCGGGGTGACCCCGAGGGGTTCGATAGCCGGATCGTGAGACGGGGGTGTCCGATCCGCAGATGGTTCGCCGGGTGAGGCCGTCCCCGGGCGACGGCGGGGCGGCTTCAGACGGTTGCTGTCCCACTATCCGGATGATCGTGTCTCACCATGCGACACGCCGGTGACATGGCCACCCGTCCGTCCCTACGATCGGACCCATGAAGCTACAGGCGGATCTCACGAAGCGGCGGGCAGTCGACCTGTGCCGCGTCGCCGCCATGCTCTGTCGTCCCGTCTGACCGGGACCCGTCCCTCTCTGCGAAGAGACGGCAACTCCCGCGTTCCCCGGGCCCGTTGAACGTTTTCAGGGCCACCCCCCGTGCCGAGGCAACGCCGCGCCCGCTCGCGTGGCGTACCCCCGCACCTCCGCACCACCCGCCGCACCTGCCCCGGAGGAGAACCCGCATGAGCCGCAGCGACGTCCTGGTAGACGCCGACTGGGTCGAGGCCCACATCGACGACCCGAAGGTCGCCATCGTCGAGGTCGACGAAGACACCTCGGCGTACGAGAAGAACCACATCAAGAACGCGATCCGGATCGACTGGACCAAGGACCTCCAGGACCCGGTCCGCCGTGACTTCGTCGACCAGGAGGGCTTCGAGAAGCTCCTGTCGGCGAAGGGCATCGCGAACGACACGACCGTCGTCCTCTACGGCGGCAACAACAACTGGTTCGCCTCGTACGCCTACTGGTACTTCAAGCTCTACGGCCACGACAGCGTCAAGCTGCTCGACGGCGGCCGCAAGAAGTGGGAGCTGGACTCCCGCGACCTGGTCGACGGCTCGCAGATCCCCTCGCGCCCGGCCACCTCCTACAAGGCCAAGCCGCAGAACACCGCGATCCGCGCCTTCCGCGACGACGTGGTGGCGGCCATCGGCTCGCAGAACCTGGTCGACGTGCGCTCGCCCGACGAGTTCAGCGGCAAGCTCCTCGCCCCGGCCCACCTCCCGCAGGAGCAGTCGCAGCGCCCGGGCCACGTGCCCAGCGCCCGCAACATCCCGTGGTCGAAGAACGCCAACGACGACGGCACCTTCAAGTCGGACGACGCGCTGAAGGAGCTGTACGCCGCGGAGCAGGTCGATCTGGCCAAGGACACCATCGCGTACTGCCGCATCGGCGAGCGCTCGGCCCTGACGTGGTTCGTGCTGCACGAGCTGCTCGGCGTCGAGAACGTCAAGAACTACGACGGCTCGTGGACCGAGTACGGCTCCCTCGTCGGTGTGCCGATCGAGCTCGGCGCCAACAAGTAACCCCGCACAGCCCCCGACCGTAAACGTAAGGAAGAACCATGTGTGGAGCGAAGGCAGGCGGCCCCGACGCCTCGACGATCAAGCCCGGTGAGACCACCATCCAGGGCCAGGTGACCAAGGACGGCGAGCCCGTGGTCGGCTACGTCCGGCTGCTGGACTCGACCGGCGAGTTCACCGCCGAGGTCCCCACCTCGGCGACGGGCCAGTTCCGCTTCTACGCGGCCGAGGGCACGTGGACGGTGCGGGCCCTGGTGCCCGGCGGGACCGCGGACCGCACGGTCGTGGCGGAGACCGGCGGACTCGCCGAGGTCGCCATCGCCGTCTGACGGCGGGCACGTACCGGCCGGAGGGCCGCACCCCAGGGGGTTGGACGCTTACCTGGACCGGGTGCGGTCCTCCGTGCCGTTTCCGGACCCTTCCCGGCCCGTTCCCGAGCCGTTTCGGGCCTGCCGATCCGGTCGTACGCTGGATGCATGTTGGCCCGACGCCGGCGCGAGTACTTCTGGATGATGGGCGGATGCCTGGTCCTGTTCGTGTCCGCCTGGGGCTTCGTGCGGCTGTGGTCCGTCCCGGCCGCGGTCGCCATGTGCGTGGTCGCCATGGTGATCCCGCCGGTCGCGGCGATGGTGGCGAACCGGCGCGGCCCGGACGACCGCTGGTGGGACGACCCGTCCGGGGACCCCAAGTCCGACGAGTGGTGGGACGAGCTGGACGGCAAGAAGAAGTACTGAGCGGACCGGCGCGGGGCCCGGGGCGGGCCGCCCGCCCACGGCTGCCGGTACGCGCCCGTGCCGTCCGTACTCATAGACCCGTCCTTAATAGACCAGCGCCTGAGTCTCCTCCGCCATCGCCTCCTGGACGAAGACCTGCGCCCCGGCGATCCGCGCGCCCTCGATCAGGTCCGCCTCGGCGATGTCCCGCCGGGCCGCGCACTGCGTGCACACCGTGATCGTGCCGCCGCCCGCCAGGATTCCGTCGATCAGGTCCGGCAGCGGCGCCGCGTGCGGCAGCGCGAACTCGGCGGCCCGTCCCGGCAGCGCGAACCACGACGACTCGCCGGTCAGCCAGAGCGAGACCTCGATCCCACTGGCGACGGCGACCGCCGCCACGGTGAACGCCTGCGAACACCGCTCGGGGGCGTCGGCCCCCGCGGTCACCTTCAGTACGAGCTTCTTGGCCATACGCCGAACTGTAATGCGCACCCGCACGACCCCTCCCGCAGAACCAGCTGCTGGGCTGACGGGGCGCACCTCACAGAGAAGGCCGTGGCCGAACCCATTAGGCTGGGGTTCGGCCCTTTACTGCCCACACGCTCATCCGAGGAGCACCCCGTGCTTGAGGCTTTCTTCGAAACCCTGCTGGTCCTGGTCTGCGTCGGTGTCCTCGCCTTCGCCGGTCTGGCCGTGAAGAAGCTGTACCAGGGCCAGCGCTGAACCGCGCCCCAGCCGCAGACGTAACGAAAGACTGATCGAAGCCTCATGATCGAGATCCCGTCCGACCTGAACCCGGACCTCGTCCCCCTCGCGTTCCTCCTCGGTACGTGGGAGGGCGCGGGCGTCACCGACTTTCCGGGTGCCGAGAAGGCCAATTTCGGCCAGTCCGTCACCTTCAGCCACGACGGCCGGGACTTCCTGGAGTACGTGTCGCACTCCTGGATCCTCGACGCCGAGGGCAACAAGGTGAAGCCGCTGGAGACCGAGTCCGGCTTCTGGCGCATCGACAAGGACCGCAAGGTCGAGGTCGTCATGGTCCGCGACCAGGGCGTCGTGGAGATCTGGTACGGCGAGCTCGCCGACCAGAAGCCGCAGATCGACCTGGTCACCGACGCCGTGGCGCGCACCGCCGCCTCCGGCCCGTACACCGGCGGCAAGCGTCTGTACGGGTACGTGAAGAGCGACCTCATGTGGGTCGGCGAGAAGGCGACCCCCGAGGTGGAGCTGCGGCCGTACATGTCCGCGCACCTCAAGAAGGTCGTCACGCCCGAGGAGGTCGCGGCGATGGCCCGGGGCCTGGGCGACCTGCCGGACGACGGGATCGCCTTCTTCAAGTAGACCGCGTTCTTCGAGTAGGGGGACCGGATACGGCCGCCGGGCACGGGGCCGCGTACTGCCGCGCGTAAGGAGATCCGAGGGAGATCCGTTCCGCGCGGGGGTAATCGCGCGGTGGCTCCTACACTGGGCGTGTGGTGACCACCGACTGGCAGAGCGACCTCCGCAAGCGCGGGTACCGGCTGACCCCCCAGCGCCAGCTCGTGCTGGAGGCCGTCGACGTACTGGAACACGCGACGCCCGACGACATCCTCACCGAGGTGAGGAAGACGGCGGGCGGCGTGAACATCTCCACCGTGTACCGGACCCTGGAGCTCCTGGAGGAGCTGGGTCTGGTCTCGCACGCCCATCTGGGACACGGCGCCCCGACCTACCACCTGGCCGACCGCCACCACCACATCCATCTGGTCTGCCGGGACTGCACCTCGGTGATCGAGGCGGACGTGGACGTGGCGGCGGAGTTCACCGCGAAGCTGTGCTCGACGTTCGGCTTCACGACGGACATGAAGCACTTCGCCATCTTCGGCCAGTGCCAGGACTGCGCCAAGAACGCCGCCCAGGAAGCCGCCGGGGACGCGGGTACCGCGTCGTAGGCTTGCTGTCATGCAGCGACATTCCACGATGAGCCCTCTGCTCGCCCTGCCCGGCGCCGTCCCCGCCGAGGGACCCGACGAAGGTGTCGCCGCGCACTACGGCGACCTGTTCCGCGAGCAGCGCGCCCTCGCCGGCGGCACCGGCCTCGTCGACCTCTCGCACCGCGGTGTCGTCACCGTCACCGGCGACGACCGGCTGAGCTGGCTGCACCTGCTGCTGACCCAGCACGTCAGCGACCTGCGGCCGGGCCTGGCCACCGAGGCGCTGATCCTCTCCGCGCACGGGCACATCGAGCACGCGCTCTACCTCGTCGACGACGGCACGACGGTGTGGGCGCACGTGGAGCCCGGTACGCAGGACGAGCTCGTCGCGTACCTGGAGTCGATGAAGTTCTTCTACCGCGTCGAAGTCGCCGACCGTACGGCGGAGTTCGCGGTGGTGCACCTGCCCGCCGGATCGATCGCGCAGCCGCCCGCGGGCACGGTGGTCCGGGAGACCCCGCACGGGCGGGACCTGTTCCTGCCGCGCGAGGAGCTGGCGGCCTTCGCCGCCGAGGAGGGCCCCGCGATCGGGATCCTGGCGTACGAGGCCCTGCGGGTCGAGGCGCACCGGCCGCGGCTCGGCCTGGAGACCGACCACCGCACCATCCCGCACGAGCTGGGGTGGATCGGCACCGCCGTGCACCTCCAGAAGGGCTGCTACCGGGGCCAGGAGACGGTCGCGCGCGTCCACAACCTGGGGAAGCCGCCGCGCCGGCTGGTCTTCCTGCACCTGGACGGCAGCGAGGTGCTGCTGCCGGGGCACGGGACGCCGCTGCGGGTCGCCGCGGACGGCGCGGAGGGCCGCCAGATCGGCTTCATCACGACGTCGGCCCGCCACCACGAGCTGGGGCCGATCGCGCTGGCGCTGGTGAAGCGGAACGTCGCCGTGGACGCGGAGTTGCTGGCCGGGGGTACGGCCGCCGCCCAGGAGGTCGTGGTCGAGCCCTGATCCCGGACGCGGGCCGAACCGTCGCCTCCGTTGTGGGCGGGCGGCGGTGGGGCGGAGGGGGCTACACCTCCACCAGCACCGTGAACGGGCCGTGGTTGGTCAGGGACACCCGCATGTCCGCGCCGAAACGGCCCGTCTCCACGGTCGCGCCCAGCTCGCGCAGCCGCGCCACCACCTCGTCCACCAGCGGCTCGGCCACCTCGCCGGGGGCCGCCGCGTTCCAGGTGGGGCGGCGGCCCTTGCGGGCGTCGCCGTAGAGGGTGAACTGGGAGATCACCAGCAGCGGGGCGTCCACGTCCGAGCAGGACTTCTCGTCCGCCAGGATCCGCACCGACCACAGCTTCCGTGCCAGTTGCGCCGCCTTCTCGGGAGTGTCCCCGTGGGTCACCCCGACCAGGACGCACAGGCCCTCGCCCGTGATCTCGCCGACCGTCTCGCCCGCCACGACGACGCTCGCGCCGTCGACCCGCTGTACCACCGCTCGCATGGGACCCAACCTATTCCACGCACCAATCCGGCCCCACGGGGGCCGAACGGGTGGTGTGGGTCTGCATATGCACCACGGGGAGTGGCACGATGCTGACAGCCGGTGCGCCCCATCCCGCACCAGTCGAGGGGACGGTAGGACACATGAGCACTCCTGGCGCCGGGCAGCAGTCGCCCGGCCCCGTTTCGCTGACCCGGACGAGCACGTCGGCCGGGCGGGCGGCCGTGTCGCGACCACCCGTCCAGCGTGCCGGTGACCACCTGTCCGTGACCACGGAGCACGATCTGACCGCGCTGCGGCTGCCGGAGCTGCGCGGTCTGCGGCGGCAGTCGCAGAGCGACGAGGCCGACCTCAGCTACGTACGACGGCTGCTGCACGGCCGCATCGACATCCTGCGGGCCGAGCTCGCCCGGCGCACCGGGCCGCACACGCCCGTCGTGGAGCGGCTCTCCGAGATCCTGGCGGACGCGCCCTCCCCGCACCGGGCCTCCGCCCGCCACGTCACGCTCTCCACGCCCCGCAGCGCCGAGTACCGGCGGCTTGCGGCCGAGATGGACGCGGAGGTCCAGCTCTCCGACCTCGACGCCCGTACGGACGAGGAGCTGCACACCGCCATGGGGCGCCTGATCCGCTACGAGCAGCAGGTCTCGCGGCGCCGCCAGCACCTCCAGCGGACCGCGGACGATTGCAGCGCGGAGATCGCCCGCAGGTACCGTGAAGGGGAAGCACAAGTAGACGACCTGCTCATCTGACCGACGATTCCAAGGTCACCGGGCGGTCCAGCCCCGGAAGGCCTCCACCATGAGCACCGACACCGTCATATCCCCGGTCCTCGCCGAAGTCGTACGTTCCGGTTTCGTCGAGGGCCGGCATCGGGGCTCGCTGGTGGTGCTGGGGGCCGACGGCGGCGTGGAGTTCGCCCTCGGCGACCCGGCGGCGCCCGTCTTCCCGCGCTCCAGCAACAAGCCCATGCAGGCCGCCGCCGTCCTGCGGGCCGGGCTCGACCTCGCCGGGGAGCGCCTCGCGCTCGCCGCCGCCAGCCACTCGGGCGAGGGCTTCCACCTGGACCTGGTCCGCAAGATGCTCGCCGAGCACGGGCTCACCCCGGACGACCTCCAGACCCCGCCCGACCTGCCGCTGGACCCGGCCGAGGCCGAGACGTACCTCGCGGCGGGCCACGTCCGCGACCGGGTCACCATGAACTGCTCCGGCAAGCACGCGGCCATGCTCGCCGCCTGCCGCCTCAACGGCTGGGACGAGCGGTCCTACCTCGACCCCGCCCACCCGCTCCAGCGCCTCGTCCACGACGGGGTGGAGGCGGCGGCGGGCGAGCCGGTGGCGACGGTCGGCACGGACGGCTGCGGGGCGCCCCTGATGGCGATCAGCCTGACGGGCCTGGCCCGCGCCTTCCGTACGTTCGTGCTGGCCGGGCCCGGGACGCCCGAGCGCCGGGTGGCGGACGCGATGCGCGCGCACCCCGAGTACGTGGCGGGCACCCGCCGCCCCGACACCTGGCTGATGCGCGAGGTGCCCGGCGTGCTGTCCAAGATGGGCGCGGAGGCGGTGCAGGCGGTGGCGCTGCCGGACGGGCGGGCGCTCGCCTTCAAGGTCGACGACGGCGCCGCCCGCGCGCTGGGCCCGGTCCTGGCCCGCGCCCTGCGGCTGCTGGGCGTGGACGGCCCGGTGGTGGAGCGCGTCGGCAGCGCGCCGCTGCTGGGCGGGGCCGAGCGGGTGGGGGAGGTCCGGGCGGCGTTCTAGGGCGTGTTGCGCCCTGGCCCCGCCGGGGGCCACGGAAATTGGGGCGACAGGCGGGCCGGGGCGTGTTTAGCGTGGCGGGCATGAGCCCGACGCGTCAGCAAGCCGCTCCCGTGCCCGCCTCCACCCCCTCCCTCGACCTGCGTTCCGTCACCGAAGCCGAGTTCACCGACTGGCTGCGGACGGTGAACACCGGTTTCCTGCGCCCGCCGGTGGTGACGGAGAACGACCGGGCGCGCCGGCTCGCCCACAGCGATCTCTCGCGTACGCGGGGCGTCTTCGACGGTGACCGCTGTGTGGCGGCCCTGCGCTCGTTCGCCCAGGAGCTGACGGTGGTGGGCGGCGCGGCCGTCCCGGCGAGCGCGGTCACCAACGTCGCCGTCGCCCCGACCCACCGCCGGCGCGGTCTGCTCAGCCGGATGATGGCCGAGGACCTGGCGGCGGCGAGGGAGCGGGGCGACGTGGTGTCGACGCTGATCGCCGCCGAGTACCCGATCTACGGCCGGTACGGCTTCGGCCCCGCCACCTGGACCGCCGAGTGGGAGGTCGACACGGGCCGGGCGGGCCTGGACCCGCGCTGGTCCGGCCCCGAAGACGGCGGCACCATCGAACTGGTCGCCTCCGAGGACGTACGCAAGCTGGGGCCCGAGCTCTTCGAGCGCTTCCGGGCCCGGCAGCCCGGCGCGGTGACCCGCGACGCGCTCTGGTGGGACCTGGCCACGGGCGCGGCCACCCGCGACGACCACCCCTGGACCGAGCCGTTCTGGGCGGTCCACCGCTCGGCGCGGGGCGAGGTGGAGGGCCTGGCCGCCTATCACGCGGACGAGACGTGGACCGACGCCAAGCAGCCGCTGAACACCGCGACGGTACGCCAGCTGTTCGGGCTGACCCCGGCCGCCGAGCGCGCCCTGTGGCACTTCGTCTGCTCGATCGACTGGATAGCCAGGGTCCGCACCGGCTACCGCGCCCCCGACGACCTGCTCCCGCTGCTCCTGCCGGACCCGCGCGCGGCGAGGATCGTGACGCACGCGGACTTCCTGTGGGTGCGGGTGCTGGACGTCGTACGAGCCCTTGAGGCGCGTACGTACGCTGCGGCCGGCACCCTGGTCCTGGAGGTCACGGACGCGTCCGGCCTCTCCTCGGGCCGCTACCGCCTGGACGCGGACCCGTCCGGCGCGTCCTGCGCGCCGACGACCGAGTCAGCGGATCTGACCCTGGACGTGCGGGAGTTGGGCGCGCTGTACCTGGGAGACGAGTCGGCGGTGCGACTGGCCGCGCTGGGCCGGGTCGCCGAGGAGACGGCGGGGGCAGCGGAGAAGGCGGACGCCCTCGTGCGGACGGGGCGGCGTGCCTGGTGCCCGGACATGTTCTGAGGGTGGCGGGCGGGGTCATGTGTCGGTCTTCTGCGGGATGAGCGCGGCCAGCACGGCGGCCGCGCCGATGAGGCTGAAGGTGGCCTCGCCGGTCTGCTGGCCGACCGTCAGCAGGACGATGCCCACGCTGCCGACGACACCGAGCCGGTGGTGGACCAGCTTCTCGGCGGCGATGACGGCCAGGGCGAGTATGAGAGCGGTCATGGGCATGGAGTCCCTCCCCCGAGAGGTCCGCCTGATGGAGGTTCCGCGCGAACTTCACCAAGTTGGCGGACAACTTTCTCAAGTTGTCCCGCTACCTCAAGAGCCATAAACCAACTTCGCAACAACTCCCGTCGGCTGTCGGATAGTTGTAGCGTTCCGGTGTGACGTCGGAACCTGAGGTGACGGACGACGGCGGCGCCAGGCGCACGCCCGACGATGTGGCCGCCTCGCTGCGGGCCCGGATCCGCGCGGGCGAGCTCACGGTGGGCGCCAAACTGCCCACCCAGGCCTGGCTGGTGGACCACTACGGGGTGGAGCGGACGGTGGTGCGCCAGGCGCTGCGGCAGCTGCATGAGCAGGGGCTGATCACCGAGGGCCGCAAGGGCGCCCCGGCGAGGATCGCCAGCGCCGAGCCGGCCGCCTCCCGGCCCGCGGACGAGGAGCCGAAGCTGACGGCGGCCGTGCTCAGCCCCCGGGTGGCGGAGGCGTTCCGGGCCGAGGAGGTGCGGATCGACGCGGTGTGCCTGACGACGGAGACCCTCAACCTGGCGCTGGGCGAGCCGCTCGCCGCCATCCACGCGGGCGTGTTCCGCCCGGCCTCGGTCCACGTCCGCATCCTGCTGCCGGACCGGGGCATCAACCTCGCCTTCCCCCGGCCCGTGCGCCGCTCGGCGGCCGACGACCGGCTCGTCCACGAACGGTGGCTGAGCCAGCGCAACACCCAGGGCATCGTCCTGCGGGACAACCTGGAAGCGCTGCACATCGTCGAGGGGATCGACGTCCACATCGAGTTCCAGGCGCTGCCGCTCACCTCGCCGATCAAGCTGTACCTGCTGAACGGCTCCGAGGCGCTCTTCGGCTACTACGACATCACCGAGCGCCAGCAGCAGATAGCCGACACCTCGGTGGAGATCTTCGACTCGCTCGGCAACCAGTCGATGCTGTTCCAGTTCCTGCGCAGTGCGGGCGCGCGGGACGCGGCCTTCGTCGACCGCTCGCAGCGGTGGTTCGACAACCTCTGGGAGACCATCACCACCAGCCTCGACCTCGGACGCTGACGAAAGGCCCACGGGTGAAGTGGCGGCCGGAAAGGGCCAGTTGCGTGGACGGGGCAGTATGGGGGACGGGGTGACGCTATTCTGCCTCCTCCTCGACGGACGGAGTGCTGTGGACGACCCGCACGATCTCCTCGACGCCGCCCAATGCGTCATCTTCGACTTCGACGGGCCCGTGTGCGACCTCTTCGCGAAATACACCGCGGCCGATGTGGTGGACGACCTCCGCGCCTGGCTGGAACGCGATCTCGACGTGAGGGTCCCGCCCGGGAAGTACGCGGCCGATCCGCTCGGCTATCTCGGGCTGGTCGAGCAGAGCCCGCACGGCAGACGGTGGGTGAGAGAACTGGAGAAACGTCTCACCCAACAAGAGGAACGCGCCGCCGAGTCGGCCGAGCCGACGGAAGGAGCGGCCGACCTGATACGGGAACTCGGGGCCGTGGAGACCCGGCTCGGCATCGCCACCAACAATTCCGCCGAGGCGGTGGGGGCGTACCTCAGACGGATGGACCTGACCGACAGTTTCGGCGCGCACGTCCACGGCCGCGGGGCCGACATCGCCAGGCTGAAGCCCGATCCGGACTGCCTGCGGCGGGCCCTCGGCTCGACGGGGTCCGCGCCGGGGGAGTCCGTGATGATCGGGGACTCGGAGAAGGACCTCGACGCCGCCAACCGACTCGAAGTACCGTTCATCGCCTTCGTACCGACCGGGAAGAGCCGGGAATCCGGCGAACAGGATTCTGAGGGCCGATGGTACGAGCGAGTGCCGGTGGTCGAGTCGCTCCATGAGCTTCTGAGCAGGTGAGGGGGGAGGCGCCGGGGTGTCGCGGGGCGCCGGAGGAACCGGCCCGGACGACACCCCGGTGAACACATCCGGATCCTCCACTGCCGGCTCCGGCGGCTCGGTACAGTCCCGCTGAAGTTCCTCCGTCCTCCCGCGGCCCGACCCGCGCCGCACCCGAAGGCTCGACACGATGGCAACCGAGACGTCCCCGGCCCGGCTGAAGGCGGCCGGGCTCAGCCGGGACGGCGACCGGGGGGTGACCGGGCCCCTCCAGGGGCACCACCACGAGGCGTACGCGATCGTGCTCCCGCCGGGGAACCCGCTCGGCGCGGAGTACACGCGCGGGAAACTGCGGGAGCGGCGGGAGAACCTGTTCTGGTTCGACCGGCGTACCTTCGCCTCCGAAGACGCGCTTCTGATGGCGCTCAGAGGCCGGGTCTCCCGTATTCCCCACTGCGCGGAATTCACCGAGGGGCTGTTCCTCCAAGGTTTCATCGAGGGGCACACGCTCCCCCGTGCGCGATGCGGGCTCGGCCGCCTCTCCCGGCGCCATATGATCCAACTCGGGGTTTTCTTCAGGGAATTGGCCGCGGTCGAGCACGGGAAACTCTCCCTGGAATTGCTGCCCGAGAAGCAATACGGCCCCGGGGGCGGTCCGCCGCCTCCGGTCCGGGACGGGGACAGCGCGGGTTTCCTCGGCCGGCTGATCGACTTCACGCAGTTCCAGGTCTACGGAAAGCACGTGGCGGAGTTCGGCGCGCTATTCGACAGCCTGGGCGTTTCGGCCAGGTCGCTGCAAGGGCTGCGGGAGCGGGCCGCGCGGTTGACCGAGCGGCCGTTCTCCCTCGTGCACGGCGATCTGCACCGCCGGAACCTGATCGTCGACGCGGCGGGTGACCTCTGGTTCATCGACTGGGAACTGGCCATGATCGGGGACCCGTTGTACGAGCTGGCGACCCATCTGCACCTGATGGACTACCCCGAGTGCGACGCGCGGCGGGTCAAGAACGTATGGCGGGAGGCGGTCGGGGCCGCCCGTCCCGGTGCCTGTGAGGGCTGGGAGCGGGACCTGCCGCACCTGCTGGCGTTCAAGCGGGCGCAGTCCGTCTACACGGACGTGATCCGTACGGCCGCGGCCCTGCTGGTGGGCGCGGGCGCGCTGGCCCTGGTGGCGGGCGTCGTCGCGGGCCCGCCGGGGGCCATCGCCGGGCCGGGCCCGAGCCGTCTGCGGCTGGCCCGGGCGGCGGGCAGGATCCAGCGGGTGCTGGCCGCCGCCAAGGAGGCCCTCGGCCTGCCCGAGGTCCCCAGCCGCGCCCGGATCCGGACGGCGTACGGGGACTGGCTGCGGGAGCGGGTGCGGCGGCGGGGCTAGCCCGGTACTTCCCTCGGCGCTCCAATCCCGGCGTCCGGGCGTCCGGGCGTCCGGGCGTCCGGGCGTCCCGGCGTCCGGGTGTCCCCGTGCCCCGTGCCTCGTGCCCCGGCGTCCGGGCGTCCCCCTGCCCCCGTGTCCGGGCGTCCCCGTGCCCCGTGTCCCCGCGTCCCCGTGTCCCGGCGTCCCCGCATCCCTACGGCCCCGCGCCCCCGTCTCTCCCGGGCCGGCCCTCCCATGGCGAGGAACACCTGCCGGCCGCCTACGCCCTGAGCAGCACCTTCCCCACCACCCCGCGCTCCTCCACCGCCCCGTGCGCCTCCCCCGCCCGCTCCAGCGGGTACACCGCCCCGATCACCGGGCGCAGCCGGCCCGCCGTCGCCTCCTCCAGGGCTCGGGTGGCCAGGGTGACGCGGTGGTCGGGGGTGAGCTGGACGTCGGCTATGCCGAGTACGGTGACCGCCCGGGCGGCCGCCTCTGCCGGGTCGACCGGGGCGAAGCCCTGGCCCGTGGGGGCGCCGTGGGCCGAGAAGCGGCCGCCCTCGGCCGTCAACGGGAAGGCCGCCGCGCCGAGTTCGCCGCCCACGCCGTCCAGGACCACGTCCGCGCCCGCCCCGCCCAGCACCTCGGCCGCCCGCTCCGGCCAGTCGGGGGCCGCCGCGTCCACGACCTCGTGGGCGCCCAGGCCCCGTACCAGCGCCAGCTTCCGCTCGCCCCGCGCCACCGCCACCACCCGCGCGCCCCGCGACCGGGCCAGCTGGACCAGGAGCGTGCCCATGCCGCCGGACGCGCCCGTGATCAGGACCGTCTCGCCCGCCTTCAGGGCCGTCAGGTCCAGCAGGGCCAGCGCGGTCACGGCGTCGTGGACCAGTGCCGCCGCCTCCCGCAGCCCCAGCCCCTCGGGGACCGGGACGAGGTGGGCGACCGGGACGGCCGCCAGCGACGCGTAGCTGCCGGCGTCGACGGCGGCGATCACCCGGCGCCCCGCCCACCGGGCCGGGTCGACCTGCGCCCCGGTCGCCGTCACCGTGCCCGAGAGGCCGCCGCCGGGCACGTACGGCGGCCGGACGTCGAAGTACTCGCCGAACGCGCCCGCCCGTATCTGCGTCTGCACGAAGAGCGTGTCGATGTGGTCGACCGCGACCACCACCTCGTGCGGTCCGGCCACCGGGTCCGGCAGCTCCACCGGAACCAGTACCTCCGGGCCGCCGAACTCCTCCACCTGTGCCACGCGCATGCCGCTCACCCATCCCCGTCGTACGTTCGCCGAAGTCGCTGGATCCGCCAGGAACCGCGAAGCGCTTCCTTGATCCGGAGTCTTCGGCCTCAAGCGCGGTTGAGGTCAAGCACGGGCCGCCCCCGCCTCCCCGTACGCTCAACCCATGGGTTTGCGGGAGCGGAAGAAACAGCAGACGTACCAGGCCGTCTCGGACGTGGCGATCGCCCTCTTCCTGGAGAAGGGCTTCGACAACGTGCCGGTCGCGGAGGTGGCCGCCGCCGCCGGGATCTCCAAGCCGACCCTCTTCCGCTACTTCCCGGCCAAGGAGGACCTGGCCCTGCACCGGTTCTCCGACCACGAGGACGAGGCCGCGCGGGTGGTCGCCCAGGGGCGTGACGAGGGGCTCGCGCCGCTTCCCGCGCTGCGCCGCCACTTCCTGGCGGGGCTTGCCGGCCGCGACCCGGTGACCGGGCTGAACGACGACCCCCGGGTGCGCGCCTACCACGGGCTGCTCTACGGCACGCCCAGCCTGGTGGCGCGGCTCTTCGCCTACCAGAGCCGGGCCGAGGGGGCGCTCGCGGCGGCCCTGGGCACGGACATCGGGGCGCGTCTCGCGGCCGGTCAGATCATCGCCGTCCAGCGGATCCTCGCGGACGAGAACTGGCGCCGCATCCAGTCCGGCGAGAGCGCCGAGGACGTGTACGAGGGCGCGGTGGCGGCGGCGGAGGAGGCGTTCGCGCAGTTGAGGGAGGGGCTGGGGCGGTACGCCTGAGCAGCGGGAGCGGGAGCGGGAGCGGGAGCAGGAGCAGGGGTGGGAGCAGCTAGCAGCAGCGGGAGACCGGGGGGCAGAAGCCGGGAACCGGGTACCGGGTACCAGGATGCGGCCCCTCCCTGAAGAATTCGTTACTGAGTAAAGAATGTAACCGGGTTGCGTTATGCTGGACGGCATGACGCCACTCGACCGCGAACTCAGCCGGGAACGGGCCTACCACGACGCCTGCCGCGCGGCCCTGCGCGCCATGGCCGAAGGCGCGGACGAGCGGGTCGTGACCGGCGAGAACGCCTTCGCCTCCGGCGCCGACGCGGAGGTGCTCGGCTACCAACTGCGCAGCTGGGCCAAGGAGTTGCGGCAGGACCCGGACAGCCCGCTGTTCTTCGGGCGGCTGGACTTCGAGGACGGCGAGGCCCGCGGCGACCACGCCGGGCAGCGTTACTACATCGGCCGCCGCCGCATCAGCGAGCACCCCTCCGCGCCCCCGCTGGTCGTCGACTGGCGGGCGCCCGTCTCGCGGACCTTCTACCAGGCGGGGGCCCGCGACCCGCTCGGTGTCGCCGTGCGCCGCCGCTTCGGCTGGGCCCCGGGCAGCCACGGCGCCCCCGAGGACCTCACCGGCCTGGAGGACGAGCGGCTGGGCGCGGCGGGCCCCGCCGAGGGGGACGGGCCGCCCGGCGCCATCCTCGCCGCCGAGATCGAGCGCCCCCGCGTCGGCCCCATGCGCGACATCGCCGCGACCATCCAGCCCGAACAGGACGACCTCGTACGGTCGGAGCTCGGCCGGTCCCTGTGCGTCCAGGGCGCGCCCGGCACCGGCAAGACGGCGGTCGGGCTGCACCGGGCCGCGTATCTGCTCTACACCTACCCGCAGCGCATCCAGCGCGGCGGCCTGCTGGTCCTCGGCCCCAACCGGACCTTCCTGCACTACATCGCCCAGGTGCTGCCCGCCCTCGGTGAGATCGACATCCGGCAGTCCACGGTCGACGACGAGGTCGCGCGCACGCCCGTGCGGGCCGTCGACGACGAGGCCGCGGCGGTCGTCAAGCACGACGTCCGCATGGCGCGCGTGCTGCACCGGGCGCTGTACGCCCGGGTCGCCGGGGCGTCCCGCCGGTTCGAGGCGGTCGAGGTGCCCGACGGGTCCTACCGGTGGCGGGTGGGCGCGGGCGAGCTGGCGGGGATCGTCGAGGAGGTACGGGCCGAGGCGCCCCCGTACGCGGTGGGCCGCGAGCGGGTGCGCAGCCGGGCCGTGCGCGTCATCCAGCTGGCAGCCGAGCGCCGGGCCGGGCCGATGAACAACACCTGGCTCCAGCGGATCTCGCGGGCCCGCCCGGTCTCCGCGTTCGTCGACGCGGCCTGGCCGAAGGTCGCGCCCGAGGAGGTGCTCGCGGCGCTGTTCACCGACCCGGACGCGCTGGCGGAGGCCGCCGAGGGGGTGCTGACGGACGAGGAGCGGAAGCGGCTGTTGTGGAGCCGGGCGCCGCGCTCGTACAAGTCGGCCAAGTGGTCGGCGGCCGACCAGATCCTGCTCGACGAGCTCGCGGGCCTGATCGAACGCCCCCGGGGATACGGCCACATCGTCGTCGACGAGGCGCAGGACCTCTCCCCGATGCAGTGCCGGGCCGTCGCCCGCCGCTCCGGCTTCGGCTCGCTCACCGTGCTGGGCGACCTCGCGCAGGGCACCACGCCGTGGGCGGCCCGAGACTGGCCGGAGCACCTGGCGCACCTGGGCAAGCCGGACGCCCCGGTGGTCCCGCTGACCACCGGCTTCCGGGTCCCGGCCCCCATCGTGGCCCTGGCGAACGGCCTGCTCGGGGCGCTCGGAGTCGCCGTACCGCCCTCCCGCTCGCTGCGCCGGGACGGGGAGCTGGCGGTGCGACGGGTCGAGGACGTACGGGCCGCGGTGGCCGACTCCGTACGGGCGGCGCTCGCGCACGAGGGGTCGGTGGGCGTGATCGCGCGCGACGCGGACGTACCGGAGCTGCGCGCGGCCCTCGCGGCGGCGGGCGTGGCGACGGCGGAGCCGGACGAGCTGACGGCGGCGGCCCGGGTGACGGTGCTGCCCGCGACGATGGCGAAGGGCCTGGAGTACGACCATGTGGTGGCCGTGGAACCGGCGGCGATCGCCGAGGCGGAGGAGCGGGGCCTGCACCGGCTGTACGTGGTGCTGACACGGGCGGTGTCCCGGCTTGAGGTCCTGCACAGCAGGCCGCTGCCGGACGCGCTGCGGCCCTGACGCGCCCGGGGAAGTGGTCAACACGCGGAATGCCCGGTGGAGTTGGCTGCGCGCGGGGTCCCGACTCACTATGTTGTCGATGGTTCAAGCAAGAGGCCGAGCCCTACGCGGGGTGAGGCCGGCCCCGCGCGGGGGCGCGGGGCGGCGCACGGCACCGCGAGCACTCCACCACTCGACGCCTACGTCTTCAGGGGGTACCAGCATGTCCGCCACTTCCTCCCCGTCGTCCGCCGCCGGCGAGCCGGCCGTCACGGCGGCCGACCTGCCCGGTTACGAGACCGGCACCTGGACGATCGACCCGGTCCACTCCGAGATCGCCTTCTCCGTACGGCACTTGGGCATCGCCAACGTGCGCGGCCGCTTCGACGACTTCGACGGCGAGATCGTGCTCGCCGAGAACCCGCTGGAGTCCTCGGTCCGCGCCGCGATCAGGATCGCGTCGGTCTCCACGGCGCACGACCAGCGCGACGCCCACATACGGTCGGAGGAGTTCCTGCACGCGGAGAAGTACCCGGAGATGACCTTCCGCTCCACGGGGGTGCGGCGCGGCGGCCGTGACGGCTTCCTGGTCGACGGCGAGCTGACCGTGCGCGGCGTCACCCGCCCCGTCACCCTCGACCTGGAGCTGAACGGCTTCGGCAAGGGGTACGAGGGCCGCTCGGTGGCGGGCTTCTCCGCGACCACCCAGCTCAGCCGCAAGGACTTCGGCGTCACCGGCGGCCCGACCGGCGCGGCGCTCGGCGACACCATCAAGATCACGCTGGATGTGGAGGCGAGCCGGGTCTGAGGCGGGGCGGGCCATGCCCCGGAACGTGGCACGGAACGTGGCGCGGCACACTTTTGCAAGCGGTCGCTTGCAATAGTTAGCGGCGAGGAGGCAGTATCGGGGCATGGCATCGCTCAACGTCGGCAGTCTCGGCGAGTTCCTGCGCGAGCAGCGGCGTTCCGCGCAGCTCTCGTTGCGGCAGCTCGCGGACGCCGCCGGGGTGTCCAATCCGTATCTGAGCCAGATCGAGCGCGGGCTGCGCAAGCCGAGCGCGGACATCCTCCAGCAGCTCGCCAAGGCGCTGCGGATCTCCGCCGAGACGCTGTACGTGCAGGCCGGGATCCTCGACGAACGCGAGCCGGATGCGGCCGGGACGCGCAGCGCCATCCTCGCCGACCCCTCGCTCGACGAGCGGCAGAAGCAGGTGCTGATCCAGATCTACGAGTCCTTCCGCAAGGAGAACGGGCTCGACGCGGACGCACCTGCTCCGGCCGCGGGCCCGAAGCCCGGTGAGAACGCCGGGAACGCCGAGAACGCTGAGAACGGCGAGAACGGCGACACGGGCGATGCCGCCTCGGCTCCCACGAGCTGACCCACGTACCGATCCGGGAGGAAACCAGCATGGCTGTCACCGATGAGCTGCGTAATGCCCTGACCGACCCCAAGCCCCTCTTCTTCGTCGCCGGCGCGCTCGACCTCGGCGCCAAGCAGGCCGCGAAGGTCCCGGAGAAGATCCCGGGCCTGGTCGAGCGGATCCAGAGCGAGGTCCCGGCGCGGCTGGAGGCCGTGCGCAGGACCGACCCCAAGGTCGTCCAGGACAAGGTCGTCGCCCAGGCCAAGGAGGCCCAGGCCGCCGTCACCGCCAAGGTGACCGAGGTCGTCGGCGCGCTCGACGGCGACGTGAAGAAGCTGGGCGACTCCGTCCAGCACCTCGCGCTCCAGGCGGTCGGCCTCGCGGTCGAGTCGCTGGTCAAGGGCCGTGAGGGGTACGAGAAGGTGGCCGAGCACGGGCAGGCCGCCGTCAAGAAGTGGCGCGGCGAGGCCGCCGAGGAGATCCTGGTGGTCGCCGAGGCCGTCGAGGGTCCGGCGACGACGCCCGCGTCGGCGCCTTCCGGGACCGGGGCCGCGACCGGGGCCGGGGCCGGTGTCACGGCCGACGAGCCCGTCGTCGCCCCGCCCGCTCCGGCCGGCACCGCGAGCGAGCCGGAGTCCGCTTCCCCGTCCCCCTCCCCGACCGCGGCCGTGTCCGCGTCCGGGTCCGCGAAGAAGCCCGCCGCGCGCAAGAGCACGGCCAAGAAGCCCGCGGCCAAGCCCTCCGAGTGACCCCGGTCCGTCGCGGCGGCGGGCACCCTTGCGGTGTCCGCCGCGTTGGACGGGTACCTTGGCCGCGTAGGGACGATCCCGGGAAAGGTGGCGGACGACCGTGCTGATGCAGGGATTCACGGGGTTCATGTGGCTGCTCAGTACAGCCCTGACCGCACTGAGCCTGTTCGCGCTAGTGGACGCTGCCTTCCGCCGGGAGGACGCGTTCCGTGCGGTGGACAAGCAGACCAAGCCGTTCTGGCTGATCATTCTGGCCATCGCGCTGCTGGTCAGCGTGTTGTTCCCGGTGCTCTCGTTCCTGCCGGTCATCGGCGCGGTGGCGGTGATCGTCTACATCGTGGACGTCCGTCCCGCGGTCCGGGCGATCAGCGGCGGGCGCGGGCGCGGCGGCCGTCGCGGCGGATCGAGCAGCGACGGTCCGTACGGGCCGTACAACGGCGGCCGGTAGGGGCCTGCCCCCCGGGTAGGGGCCCTGCCCCACCCCTCCTCTTCGGGTCCGTCCGGGTCAGCAGCCCGGCCGGGCCCGTTCCAGCAGCACCACCGCGACGTCGTCGGTGAGTTCACCGCCGTTGAGCTCGCGGGCCTCGGTGACCGCCGCCTCCAGCAGGGACTCGCCGCGCAGGCCCCCGGTCAGCAGCCGGTTGACCATGGCGGTCATGCCCTCCTGGCCCAGCCGCTGGTTGCCGACGCCGGTCCGGCCCTCGATGAGCCCGTCCGTGTACATCAACAGGCTCCACACCTCGCCCAGTTCGACCCGGCGGCGCGGCCAGTGGGTCTGCGGCAGCAGGCCGAGCGCCGGGCCCTCGCTCTCGTACGCGAGCAGGCCCGCCGGGCGGTCCGCGCGGGCGATCAGCGGGGCCGGGTGGCCCGCCAGGCTGAGGTCGGCGCGGCGGCCGTCCGGCGCGATGTCGAGCGTGCAGAGCGTCGCGAAGATCTCGTCGTTGTCGCGCTCGTGCTCCAGGACCTGCTGGAGCGTGGCCAGGAGGGCGTCCCCGCTCAGGCCCGCGAGGGTCAACGCGCGCCAGGCGATGCGCAGTTCGACGCCGAGGGCGGCTTCGTCGGGGCCGTGGCCGCAGACGTCGCCGATCATGGCGTGGACGGTGCCGTCGGGGGTGCGGACCGTGTCGTAGAAGTCGCCGCCGAGCAGGGCGCGGGAGCGGCCCGGCCGGTAGCGGGCCGCGAAGAGCAGCTCGGAGCCCTCAAGCAGGGGCGTGGGCAGCAGCCCGCGCTCCAGGCGCGCGTTCTCCTGGGCGCGCAGCCGGGACTCCGCGAGCTTGTACTGCGCGGTGTCGGCGCGCTTGCGTTCCACCGCGTACCGGATGGCGCGGCTCAGCAGCCTGCCGTCCAGCTCGTCGCGGAAGAGGTAGTCCTGCGCGCCGACCCGGACGGCCTCGGCGGCGCGCTCGGCGTGGGTGGAGGCGGTGAGGGCGAGGACCGGGTGCCGGGGCGCGAGGCGCAGCAGGTGCCGCAGCGCCGCGAGCTCGTCGTCAACGTCGCGGCCGGGCAGCGCGAGGTCGAGGAGGATGCAGTTCACGTCGTCGGTGAGCAGCCGCTCGGCCTCGGTGAGATTGCGCGCGGTACGGATACGGACCCGGGTCCCGGTGCTGTGCAGCAGCTCGGAGACGGTGAAGGGGCCGCCCGGGTCGTCCTCGATGACGAGCAGGTTGAGGGCGGTGGCGGGCTGCGGGGCGGCGCCGGCGGCCGCCTTCGGGCCCGGGCCGCTCGCGGTGGCCGGGTGCGGCGCGGCCGGCAGGACGGCCCGGCCGGTGCCTCCCAGGGCGTCCGGGGCGTCCGGGCCGGCGGGCGCGGCGGGCACCCGTGTCCCCGGCAGGGCCGGGGCCTGCGGACCGGCGGCGGCCGAAGCGGCCGGGAGCGGTTCCTCCGGCCCTCCCCGGGGCGTTCGGGGGGACCCCATGTGCGGTGCGGGCATCGTTCCGGTCTCCCTCCTCCCGAGGGCGCCGCGGAACGCCGGGCTGCGTTGCCGCCAGTCCGGGACCCTAGCCGCAGTGGGCCGCGCAGCGGAATGGCGTTCGGTGACTGTTCGGCAAATGGCTCATGGCATATGCCACATTGCCTTACTTGTCCGGGCGGACCACTCCCAGGATCGGCATGGTGCCCGCGCCCGCGACCGTCACGTTGCGGCCGGGCCGGGGGGCGTGCACGATCGCGCCGTCGCCGATGTACATCCCTACATGGGTCGCGTCCGCGAAGTAGATGATGAGGTCGCCCGGGCGCATGTCCTTCACGGCGACGTGCGGCAGCCGAGCCCACTGCTCCTGCGAGGTGCGCGGGATGCCGCGGCCGGCCGCGAGCCAGGCCTGGGAGGTCAGGCCCGAGCAGTCGAAGGCGCGCGGCCCCTCGGCGCCCCACACGTACGGCTTGCCGACCTGGTCGGTGGCGAACTTCACCGCCCTGCGGCCCTGTTCGCTCGCGCTGGTGTTGATCTCCTTCAGTATCCCCGAACCGAGCCAGTCCGTCTGCGCCTTGTACTGCTGCTTGCGCTCCAGCTCGGCGAGGCGCTCGCGCTCCTTCGCCTCCAGCTGGGACTCCAGCTTCTCGGCGGCCGCGATCTTGCCGGTGATCTCCTTCTTGGCGGTCTCCTTCTTGACCCGGTTCGCCTCCAGCCTCTTCCACTGGGCGGAGGCGTCCTTGGAGTACTGCGCCAAGTCCTGTTGCGTACGCCGCAGTTCGGCCAGCATGCCCTGGGCGGCCTGCTGGCCCTGGCGCAGCCGGCCGGCGCCGTCGAGGAAGGCCTCCGGGTTGCCGCTGAGCATCATCTGCGCACCGGCCGGCAGCCCGCCCGTGCGGTACTGCAACCGGGCCGTCGCGCCCGCCTGGTCCCGGAGCCGCTTGATCCGCTCCTCGCCCTTGACGATCTCCTGGGCGATCTTCACGATCTCGGCGGACTGGAGCTTGGTCTGCTCCTGGGCCTGGTTGTACGCCTCGGTCGCGACCGCCGCCTGCCGGTAGAGCTCGTCCACCTGCTTGCGCACGTCCTCCAGGCGCTCCGCGGACACGGGCGGGGCGGCCGGAGGAGCGGTCGACGCGGTCGGGTCCGGCGTCGGGTTCGGCGCGGCGAACGCCGTGGCCGGCATCGCGAGCACGGTCAGGGCGCACACCACGGTGATCGCGGTGGCCAAACGGCGCGGCTGCACTAAGTCTCCCCCTCCGGACAACCGGACAACACCAGGCAATACGGTAGGTGATTTACCGTCAGTAACATTTTGGCGACGTCGTGATGGTGCCATGCCGTCCCCCAAAACGACAGGGGCGGACGGCTACCTCACGGGTCACCCCCCGCGTGTGGGACGAACGGAACGGGCGGTGCGTTCCCCTCGGCGGCGATCAGCTCGCGGATTCACCCGTCCGAGGTCAACCGCCCCCGGAGCGCCCGGGGCGTGCCCCGGACACGCACACCCCCGTGCCGCCCTCACCCCCACCTCGCTGCCGCCCTCACCCCCGTGGCGCCAGCGCCCCCCACTCCACCGTGACCTCCCCCTGCCGCCACCGCCGGGGCCCGTCCCGCAGCGGCCAGTCCGCCGCCAGGTCCCGGACCGCCCGGATCCAGCGCTGCCGCGCGCCCAGCGAGGCGTACGGCGCCGCCGCCGCCCACGCCCGGTCGAAGTCGCGCAGGAACGCGTGGACCGGCTCGCCCGGCACGTTCCGGTGGATCAGCGCCTTCGGCAGCCGCTCGGCGAGGTCCGAGGGGCGGTCGAGGGAGCCGAGCCGGGTCGCGAAGGTCACCGTGCGCGGACCGGAGGCGTCGAGGGCGACCCACACGTGCCGCCGCCCGATCTCGTCGCAGGTGCCCTCCACGAGCAGCCCGCCCTCCGCCAGCCGCCCGCACAGCCGCGCCCACACCGCCGCGACCTCGCCCTCCTCGTACTGCCGCAGCACGTTCGCCGCCCGGATCAGCAGCGGCGGGCGGGGCAGCGGCACCTCGAAGCCGCCGTGCAGGAAGGTGAGGCCGTCCCTCTCGTACGGCTTGGCGGCGGCGACCCGGGCGGGGTCGATCTCGATCCCGACCACCGAGACGGCGGGCGCGGCGGTCCGCAGCCGCCCGAGCAGCTCGACGGCCGTCCAGGGGGCCGCCCCGTACCCCAGGTCCACCGCGACGGGCGCCTCGGCGCGGCGCAGCGCGGGCCCGTGGACCTCGGCGATCCAGCGGTCCATGCGGCGCAGCCGGTTGGGATTGGTGGTGCCGCGCGTGACGGTGCCGACGGGGCGCTTGGGTGGAGCCATAGGACGAGGGTAGGCGCCGGGAGAGTGCGCGCCCGGTGGCGGCCCGATGGGCAAGTTTTCGGCAAAAGAGCGGGGAAGCGGAAATGAAAGGAAGGGTTCCGGTGGTTACCGGTCATTGAGGGCGCCCGCGTGCCCTCAAGAAGCATGCCCAGCCCGCAGCGCCACCCGCCTTTCCCGGCCGAGAGGACGTCGACGTGAGCCAGTACGTGTCCCGGTTCACCGGCACCCTGGCGGGGCCGCCCCGGCTCCGGCTCCCCGGTGCCCACCGCAGACCGCGCCGGATCGCCATGCTCAGCGTCCACACCTCCCCGCTGCACCAGCCGGGCACGGGTGACGCGGGCGGCATGAACGTCTACATCGTGGAGCTCGCCAGACGGCTCGCCGAGATCAACATCGAGGTCGAGATCTTCACCCGGGCCACCACCGGCGGCCTCGCCCCCACGGTCGAGATGGCGCCGGGCGTGCTCGTCCGCCATGTGGACGCGGGCCCGTACGAGGGCCTGGCCAAGGAGGAGCTGCCGGCCCAGCTGTGCGCCTTCACCCACGGCGTGATGCAGGCCTGGGCGGGCCACCGGCCCGGCCACTACGACCTCGTCCACTCCCACTACTGGCTCTCCGGCCACGTCGGCTGGCTCGCCGCCCAGCGCTGGGGCGTGCCTCTCGTCCACGCCATGCACACCATGGCCAAGGTCAAGAACGCGGCGCTCGCCGAGGGCGACACGCCCGAGCCCGCCGCGCGCGTGATCGGGGAGACCCAGATCGTGGACGCGGCGGACCGGCTGATCGCCAACACCGCCGAGGAGGCCGACGAACTCGTCCGCTTCTACGACGCCGAGCCCGGCAAGGTCGCGGTCGTCCACCCCGGGGTGAACCTCGACCGCTTCCGCCCCGGGGACGGCCGGGCGGCGGCCCGGGCCCGGCTCGGTCTGCCGCAGGACGCCCTGATCCCGCTCTTCGCGGGCCGCATCCAGCCGCTGAAGGCGCCCGACATCCTGCTGCGGGCGGTGGCGGTGCTGCTCACCGAGAAGCCGTCGCTGCGCTCGCGGCTGGTGGTTCCGGTGATAGGCGGGCCCTCGGGCAGCGGTCTGGCGAAGCCGGAGGGGCTGCACAAGCTGGCGGCCCGGCTCGGCATCTCGGACGTGGTCCGCTTCCACCCGCCGGTGGGCCAGGATCGCCTCGCCGACTGGTTCCGGGCCGCGTCGGTGCTGGTCATGCCCTCGTACAGCGAGTCCTTCGGCCTTGTGGCGATCGAGGCGCAGGCGGCGGGGACGCCGGTGGTGGCGGCCTCGGTGGGCGGTCTGCCGGTCGCGGTGCGCTCCGGCGAGACCGGCTTCCTGGTGCCCGGCCACGACCCGGCCGACTACGCGCGCGCCCTGAGCCGCTTCGTGGACGACCCGTCGCTGGTGGGCCGGATGGGCGCGGCGGCGGCCCGGCACGCGGAGTCCTTCGGCTGGGGCACGGCCGCCTCGGCCACGGCCGACGTCTACACCGCCGCCATGCACGAACACCGCCGTCGCGTACGCTCGCACCATGGCTGACGCACGCGCGGTGATCGACGCGTACCTCAAGGACGCGGAGCTGGAGTGGGAGTCCCCCGAGCCGGACTCCTACGTGGTGAAGCTCCCCGGCACGAGGAAGCTGTCCACGACGTGTTCGCTGCGGGTCGGGCGGCACTCCCTGTCGGTGAACGCCTTCGTGGTCCGCCACCCCGACGAGAACGCGGCCGGCGTCCACCGCTGGTGCCTGGAGCGCAACCTCCGGCTGTACGGGGTGGGTTACGCCATCGACAAGCTCGGCGACGTCTACCTCGCGGGCAAGCTCCCGCTCTCCTCGGTCACCCCCGAGGAGCTGGACCGGCTGCTCGGCACGGTCCTGGAGGAGGCGGACGGCTCCTTCAACACCCTGCTGGAACTGGGCTTCGCGACGGCGATCCGGCGGGAGTACGAGTGGAGGGTGTCGCGGGGGGAGTCCACGCGGAACCTGGACGCGTTCAAGAGTCTGACCCAGCCGAGGGGCTAGCCTGCGGCTCGCTGTGCCCGAAACCCGCGGCCCGTCTGTGGCCGCTCGCGCAGTTCCCCTTCCGGGCCCGGTTTCTGCCTGCGACCCGTGGTGGGCCACTCGCGCAGTTCCCCGCGCCCCTTTCGGGCCGGTTTTCGTCTGCGGGCCGGTGGGGGCCGCCCGCGCAGTTCCCCGCGCCCCTTCAAGGCCCGTCCTTAGTCTGCGGGCCGTCTGTGGCCGCTCGCGCAGTTCCCCGCGCCCCTTCCGGGTCCGGTTTTCGTCTGCGGCTCGGTGGGGGCTGATCGCGCAGTTCCCCGCGCCCCTTCAGGGCCCGGTGGGGGCTTGTTGACCGGTTCCCCGCGCCCCTTTGCCGGCCCGCCTCGTCTGCGGGTCGTCTGTGGTCGCTCGCTTCGGTCCCCGCGCCCCCAGGTGGTTAGGGGCGCGGGGAACTGCGCGACCAGCCGCCCCCTCGCCGCAGACGAAAAGGCATCGGCCGCCCGCCCGAGGGCTTTCGGGGAGGGGCGGGGTGGGGGAAGGCCAAGGGGTTCCCGCACCACCGCTCCGCATGCCATGCTCACCTCCGCGCAACACGCACACCTGAACACAGTTCATGTACGTGGATGACAGGTGACGGAGGCCAGTCCATGAGCACACCCCGCCCGGCCCTCCCCGGACGCACCCTCCCCAGACGCACCCTCCTCGGCGGCGCCCTGGCCGCCACCGCGGCCACCACCCTCCCCACGGTGGCCCGCGCCCAAGCGCCCCCACCCCCCACCCTGTGGCAGGAATTCACCCGCGCCCCCTTCACCCACCCCCAGATCCCCTACATAGCCCGCGCGGGCCGCCACGGCGGCGGCGACCACCGGCCGCCCCGCCCCCGCCCGCCCGTCACCCGGCTCTCCCCGGACCCCACCGCCGACGCCGCCCCCGCCATCAACCGCGCCCTGGAAGCGGCCGGCCGGGCCGGTGGCGGAGTGGTGGTCCTGCCGCCGGGCACCTTCCGGATCGACGGCCTGATCCGTATCGCGCACAGCGGCGTCACCCTGCGCGGCGCGGGCAGCGCGCGCACCACGCTGTACGCCACCAGGAACCTCACCGAGCTGATCGGCCCGTACGGCTCCCGCTACGGCGGGGACAAGTCCTCCTGGTCCTGGGCCGGCGGGCTCATCTGGCTGGCCCCGCGGGCCCGTTGGGACGCGCTCACCGACGCCATCCGGGCCAGGGCGTGGCCCTTCGAGGGGTGGACCGGCAACCGGCGGGACGAGTGGAGCACCCTCACGACCGTCACCGCCCCCGCCCCCCGCGGCTCCTGGACCGTGACCGTCGCCGACGCCTCCCGGCTGCGCCCCGGCGCCCTCGTGCTGCTGCGCCTCGCCGACGACAGCCGCCACACCCTCCTCCAGCACATGTCCGGCGACGGCCCCGGCCGGGCCGCGTACACCTGGGACGACAAGACCAAGCTGACCTCGTACGTCCCGTACGAATGGCCCGTGCGGATCGCGCGCGTCGAGCGCCGCGCGCGCGGCCATCGCGTCACCTTGGAGCGGCCGCTGCCGCTCGACGTGCGGCCCGAGTGGGACCCCCGGCTGACCACCCACGTCCCCGCCCTCACGGACTCCGGGGTCGAGGGCCTCACCCTGGAGGCCGTCGAGACGCCGCAGTCCCCGCACCTGCTCGACAAGGGCTACAACGGCGTGACCCTCCAGTGCGCGTACGACTGCTGGGTCGACGACGTCGTCGTCCGCCACGTCGACAACGGCTTCGGCCTGGTCGCCGCCTCCGCCTGCACCCTGAGGCGCACCCGCGTCGAGGGGCGCGGCTCGCACCACCCGTACTTCTGCCGGGAGGGCTCGCACGACAACCTCGTGGAGGACTTCACCATCGTCCGGCGCACGGTCCCCGCGCGCCCCGGCACCCAGCTCCACGGCATCAACGTGGAGGGCCTGTCCAGCCACAACGTCTGGTCGCGCGGCCGGATGGAGATGGGGACGTTCGACTCCCACCGCGGGCTGCCGTTCGCCAACGTACGGACGGAGATCGTGGTGGAGAACGACGGGCGGCACGGCGGCGACGCCTCCGCCGGGCCGCTCTTCGGCGCCCGGTTCACCCACTGGAACATCACCGTCACCAACCACCGCGCGGGCCTGGTGAAGATCGACGGCCTCGCCCCCTACAGCGCGACCGTCGGCATCAGCGAGGTGCGGGAGTTCGACCAGATCGACGTGCCCGACTTCACCGGGGACCCGCACGCCCGCCTGGAGGCGTACGGCGCCCCCGGATCCGTCAGACCACGGAACCTGTACGAGGCTCAGCGCGCTCGGGGACGCTGACCCCGGCCACCACGTCCTCGCCGTCCGCCAGACCCCGCATCAGCAGCGCGTACCCGGCCGCGGCCACCGTCCCCAGCACCGCGCAGGCCCCCCACAGCCAGTCCGCGCCGAAGCGGTCGACGACGAAGCCGGAGAGCAGCGGGGCGACCAGGGCCGCCACCGACCAGGACATCGTGTACACGCCCTGGTAGCGGCCCCGGCCGTGGACGGGCGAGAGGCGCACCACCAGACCGGTCTGGGTGGGGGAGTTGACGATCTCGGCCAGCGTCCAGACGCAGATCGTCAGCGCGTACGCCGCCACCGAGCCGGCGAACGCGGTCAGCCCGAAGCCGTAGCCCGCCAGGAGGGCGGAGACGATCAGCAGCCGGCGCGGGTCGCGGTGCTCGATGGCGCGGGTGACCGGGATCTGGAGGGCGACGATGAGGACGCCGTTGACCGCGATCGCCAGGCCGAAGTCCGCGCTGGAGAAGCCGTCCGCGCCCATCGCCACCGGCAGGCCGACGTAACCCTGCTGGAAGATCAGGGAGATGAGGAAGGAGAGGCCGACCACGCCCATGAAGCGGCCGTCGCGGAAGACCGTGCCGAGGCCGATCTCCGGCTCCAGGTCCTTCTCCCGTACCGTCGCGGCCGCCTCGGGGCGGGACTCGGGCAGCTTGAGGAAGACCAGGACGGCGCAGACGAGGGTCAGCGCGGCCTCGCCCAGGAAGCCCGCCAGGTAGCTGTGCTGGGCGATGAAGCCGGCGCCCGCCGAGGAGACCGCGAACCCGAGGTTGATCGCCCAGTAGTTGAGCGAGAAGGCCCGCATCCGGTCCTCGGGCCGCACGATGTCCGCCATCATCGCCTGGACCGCCGGGCGGGAGGCGTTGGAGGCCATGCCGACGAGGAAGGCCGTCGCGACGATCGCCGCCGGGTCGGTCACGAAGCCGAGCAGCGCCACCGAGAAGGCGGTCGCGGTCTGCGCGATCATCATCGTGGGGCGCCGGCCCAGCCGGTCGGTCAGGACGCCCGCGCCGAGCGAGGAGATGACGCCGCCCAGGCCGTGCAGGGAGACCACCAGACCCGCGTACGAGGCGGAGTAGCCGCGCTCATGGGTCAGGTACAGGGTCATGAAGGTCGCGACGAACGCCCCGAGCCGGTTGATCAGCGTGCTCGTCCACAGCCACCAGAACTCCCGGGGCAGCCCCGAGACGCTCTCGTGTGCCGCTCGTCTGAGACTGGCGACGGACATCGGTTTCCCCCCGGAGCGCGAACGGACAGCACCCGTCCGTGTAAGTGGTGCTGGCGACAGCAGCAACTTACGATTCCGGGGCGTACGCCCGCCACCCAATTGACGGCGGCCGTCAATCGTCCAGCTGCCGAGACGCCCGCGGCAGCTCGCCGCCCGCGCGCGCGAGGGCCCGGTTGCGTCGATTACGCTCGGACGCATGGCCGACGCACCGTACAAGCTGATCCTCCTCCGCCACGGCGAGAGCGAGTGGAACGAGAAGAACCTGTTCACCGGGTGGGTGGACGTCAACCTCACCGCGAAGGGCGAGAAGGAGGCGGCGCGCGGCGGTGAGCTGCTCAAGGACGCCGGCCTGCTCCCCGACGTGCTGCACACCTCCCTCCAGAAGCGCGCGATCCGCACGGCCCAGCTGGCGCTGGAGTCCGCCGACCGCCACTGGATCCCCGTGCACCGCTCGTGGCGCCTGAACGAGCGCCACTACGGCGCGCTCCAGGGCAAGGACAAGGCGCAGACGCTCGCCGAGTTCGGCGAGGAGCAGTTCATGCTGTGGCGCCGCTCGTACGACACCCCGCCGCCCGCCCTTGAGGACGGCACCGAGTTCTCCCAGTCGGACGACGCGCGCTACGCGACGATCCCGCCGGAGCTGCGCCCGCGCACGGAGTGCCTCAAGGACGTCGTGGTCCGCATGCTGCCGTACTGGTACGACGGCATCGTCCCGGACCTCCTCGCGGGCCGCACGGTCCTGGTGGCGGCGCACGGCAACTCGCTGCGCGCCCTGGTCAAGCACCTCGACGGCATCTCCGACGCCGACATCGCGGGCCTGAACATCCCGACCGGCATCCCGCTCGTCTACGAACTGGACGCCGACTTCAAGCCGGTCAAGCCGGGCGGCACCTACCTCGACCCGGACGCGGCGGCGGCGGCGATCGAGGCGGTCAAGAACCAGGGCAAGAAGAAGTAGCCCACCCGCGTGCGCGAAAGGCCCCGTCCGGTAGCCGGGCGGGGCCCTTCTCGTGCCGCTCGCTCAGCAGCCGCCGCCGCACTGGCAGGCGCCGCCCGACTGGCAGCCGCACTGGCAGGTGGGGCCGCAGCTGCAGTTCGACGCGGTGGGGGTCGGGGTCGGGGTCTCGGTCATGGTCCCTCCCGGGGTTGGGGGTAGGCGCGCACCTCACCCCATTGGATGCCCACCGGGGCAGGCGCATCAACGGCGCGCGCGCATCTCCTTCGCGCGCCGTGCGTGCTCCGGGACGCCCCAACCGGGCGCTACGCGCCCGTGGTGCCCGCGGCGCCCGCAGCGCCTTCGACAGGATGTGTCTCGACCTGCACCGGGGGCTGGAGCTCGTCCGCGTGCTCGCCCGTGACCAGGTAGACGACCCGCTTGGCGACCGAGACGGCGTGGTCGGCGAACCGCTCGTAGTAGCGGCCGAGGAGCGTCACGTCGACGGCCGTCTCGATGCCGTGCTTCCAGCGGTCGTCCATCAGGTGCTGGAAGAGCGTGCGGTGCAGCAGGTCCATCTCGTCGTCGTCCTGCTCCAGCTGGAGCGCGAGGTCGACGTCCTTGGTGATGATCACCTCGGCCGCCTTCGCCATCAGGCGCTGCGCCAGCTGGCCCATCTCCAGGATGGTGGCGTGCAGGTCGTGCGGGACCGCCCGCGCCGGGTAGCGCAGCCGGGTCAGCTTGGCCACGTGCTGGGCCAGGTCGCCGGAGCGCTCCAGGTCCGCGCTCATCCGGAGCGAGGTCACCACGATCCGCAGGTCGGTGGCGACCGGCTGCTGGCGGGCCAGCAGGGCTATCGCCCGTGCCTCCAGGTCGTGCTGGAGGTCGTCGACCTTCTGGTCGGCGGCGATCACACTCTCGGCGAGCTTGAGATCGGCGTCGAGCATGGCCGTCGTGGCGCGCCCGATCGCCGACCCGACAAGGCGGGCCATCTCGACCAGGCCCTCGCCGATCGAGTCCAGTTCCTCGTGGTACGCGTCCCGCATGGGTGTCCCTCTTTCGATGACTCCGGGCTATGACTCCGGGGGAGGCAGGGGATGCCGCGGCCCCCACGCTCCCACGGTCCGTGGGCTACGCGTCCGATTCGGCCACACCAAGTGAACCAGCACTATCACCATGGTGAACTCTGGGCGACGAACGTTCGAGCAGGCACCCGGATGGCTGGGAGAGTGTCCGCGCACCCGCATAACCTGGAGGCATGGACGTGAACGCGGCGGTCGCCGCAGCTGCAGCGATCGCCGGGTTGTGCACCGGCGTCATCGCCATGCTGGCGTTCCGCTGGAGCGAGCGCGACCAGGCGCGGCCCACCCGGACGTCCCTGCACACGGACGCGGTCCTGCCGCCCGGTGTGGACACCGTGCTCTCGGTGCTCCGCTCCTCGGCGGTGGTCCTCGACGAGAGCGACTCGGTGGTCAAGGCCAGCTCGGCGGCGTACGCCCTGGGGCTGGTCAGGGGCGGCAAGCTGGCCGTGGAGCCGATGCTCCACATGGCCCGCGACACCCGGCGGGACGGCGAGATACGGCAGGTGGAGCTGGACCTGCCGCGCCGGGGCACCGGCCGGGGCGAGGCGCTGGCGGTCTCCGCCCGGGTCGCCCCGCTCGGCTCCCGGCTCGTGCTGCTCCTGGTCGAGGACCTCACCGAGGCGCGCCGCATCGAGGCGGTCCGGCGCGACTTCGTCGCCAACGTCAGCCATGAGCTCAAGACCCCGGTCGGCGCGCTCTCGCTGCTCTCCGAGGCCGTCATGGACGCCTCGGACGACCCCGTGGCGATCACCCGCTTCGCGGGCCGGATGCAGATCGAGGCCAACCGGCTGACCAACCTGGTCCAGGAGCTCATAGACCTCTCCCGGGTGCAGAACGACGACCCGCTGGAGGACGCCGAGCCGGTCCGGGTCGACGAGCTGGTGGCCGAGGCCATCGACCGCTCCCGCCACCCCGCCTCCACCAAGCAGATCACCATGGCCGCGGGCGGCACGGCGGACCTGTACGTCTGGGGCCACCGCGGCCAGCTCGCCGCCGCCCTCGGCAACCTCGTCGAGAACGCCGTCAACTACTCCCCGGCCAGGACCAGGGTCGGCATCGCGGGCCGCCGCGTCGCCGCGCCCGGCGGGGACTTCATCGAGATAGCCGTGACCGACCAGGGCATAGGCATCTCGGAGAAGGACCGGGAGCGCGTCTTCGAACGCTTCTACCGCGTCGACCCGGCCCGCTCCCGCGCCACCGGCGGTACGGGCCTGGGCCTGGCCATCGTCAAGCACGTGGCCGCCTCGCACGGCGGGGAGGTCACGGTGTGGAGCTCCGAGGGACAGGGCTCCACCTTCACCCTGAGGCTGCCGGAGGCCGGCGCCGTCCGGGACCGCGCCGCACCCGACCCGGCGGGCCCGGACGACGACGCCGTCGACGAGCCGCCGTACGACACCTTTGCCACCGCGCACGACTCCACCACTGTGCCCCCTGCCCCGGAGGTCCTTCCGTGACCCGAGTGCTCGTCGTCGAGGACGAGGAATCGTTCAGCGACGCCCTGTCCTACATGCTCCGCAAAGAGGGCTTCGAGGTCGCCGTGGCGGCCACCGGGCCCGACGGGCTCGACGAGTTCGAGCGCAACGGCGCCGACCTCGTGCTGCTCGACCTGATGCTGCCGGGACTGCCCGGCACCGAGGTCTGCCGCCAGCTGCGCGGCCGCTCCAACGTCCCGGTGATCATGGTCACCGCCAAGGACAGCGAGATCGACAAGGTGGTGGGCCTCGAAATAGGAGCCGACGACTACGTCACCAAGCCGTTCTCCTCCCGGGAGCTCGTCGCCCGCATCCGCGCGGTGCTGCGCCGGCGCGGCGAGCCCGAGGAGGTCACCCCGGCGGCCCTGGAGGCGGGCCCGGTCCGCATGGACGTGGACCGCCACGTGGTGACGGTCTCCGGCGGCAAGGTCGACCTGCCGCTGAAGGAGTTCGACCTCTTGGAGATGCTGCTGCGCAACGCGGGCCGCGTGCTGACCCGTATGCAGCTGATCGACCGGGTCTGGGGCGCGGACTACGTGGGCGACACCAAGACCCTCGACGTCCACGTCAAGCGCCTGCGCGCCAAGATCGAGCCGGACCCGGGGGCGCCGCGGTACCTGGTGACGGTGCGGGGTCTGGGCTACAAGTTCGAGCCGTAGGCCGCCCCCGCGGGGCGCGCGGTGGCGGAATCCGAGCCGTACGCGCGCGTCCCGGAACGTCGTAGGCGACAGGAGGGGCCCCGGACGTCTGTCCGGGGCCCCTCCTGTCGCGTACGTGTACGTCTACGTCAGTGCGCCGCACCCGTGCTCGCGCTGCCGGACGGCTTGCCCTTGGCCGGGGTGTTCGACGGCTTGCCCGCCGGCTTGCCGCTCGCGGTGGCGCCCGGGGTGGTGCCGGCCTCCGGCGAGGTGGCCGCGCCCGGCGCGCCCGGCGTGGCCGCCGGGGGCTTGGGGAGCTCGCTCGGGCCGTAGCCCTCGAAGTAGCTGGTGGAGGGGATCACGAAGGCGCGCAGCGTCACGTCGCCCGCCTTGCTCAGCTGGAAGGTGACCGGCTGGGCGTCGCCGTTCCTGGCGGCCTCCTTGCCGTTCTCGACGACGGCGGACGCGTTGTCCTTGCCGCCGAGGATCAGCGAGCCGTGCGGGGGCACGGTGAGCCCCTTCTGGCCCTTGGCGGGGGACAGCTTCACCGTGGCGCCGGAGGACGCGAGCTTGACCGCGTCGAGCGTCTGCGGCTTGTCGCCGTTGTTGAAGAGGGTCGCCGCGATGACGGCCGGACCGGGGGCGTCCGCCTTCGGCTGCGTCAGGACGGTCGCGTTCTGGATCTTGATGTCACCGACCTTGACGGCGGCGTTGTCCGGCTTCACTTCGAGCGTCTGCGCGTCGTTGCCCGCCGAGCAGGCGGCGACAGAGGCGAGCGAGAACGCGATGGCAGAGGCGGCGAGGGCGCCGCGTCGAAGGCTGCGGCTCACGGCGGCGGCAACTCCTTGGACGTAAGGACATCTAAAGGACGGCAAAGTCTGTGTCAGCTGGCTTAGGTTACCGAGCCGTCCCGGCGAGCCCGCACCCGACCCGCCCCTGCGCGCCGGTGCGCCGCGCCGGGAGTCGCGCGCCCTTCCCGGCGCACCCGCCGTACGCGTCTCCACAACTCTCCCCACAACCTCCCCCGGACCTCCGCACCCGCTCTGATCTCGACGTTTCCCGCGCCGTTCACATATCACCGGTGATCAATTCCCCGGACCGCCCCGCATTCCTTACCGAAAACCCCCCGGTCCGCACCCGGTGATCAATTCGCGAAAAAGTCGCGGTCCCGCCGAACGGGTGACCGATCACCGAACGGAGCAGTGGAAGTTCACCGCTTGGAACCCGACAAACCGGGATGTTCGGTGCATCGGAAGGGGGTTGCGAAGAGTGTGACGGGCATGTTTCCCTGCCCCCGAACAGCCGCTCCGACCTGCGAATACCCCTTCCCGCGAGCCCTCCGCAGCACGTTCCTGTTGCTGTTGTCAAGCCCCGAGATATGCCCTGACCTGCGAAAACGCCATTCAGAACAGGCTGTTCTCGTGTTACTCTGGATAGCCACGGAAGGGGTACCTGTCACATGACGTTCAAGGTTGGCGACACCGTGGTCTATCCCCATCACGGGGCCGCGCTGATCGAGGCCATCGAAACTCGCCAGATCAAAGGCGTGGACAAGACCTACTTGGTGCTCAAGGTCGCCCAGGGCGATCTGACGGTACGCGTACCCGCGGACAATGCGGAGTTCGTAGGCGTGCGCGATGTGGTCGGGCAGGACGGGCTGGACCGGGTCTTCGAGGTGCTGCGCGCACCGTATGCGGAGGAGCCCACGAACTGGTCCCGTCGCTACAAGGCGAATCTGGAGAAGCTCGCCTCCGGCGATGTCATCAAGGTCGCCGAAGTGGTGCGCGACCTGTGGCGTCGTGAGCGCGAGCGCGGACTCTCCGCAGGTGAGAAGCGCATGCTCGCCAAGGCGCGCCAGATCCTGGTGAGCGAGCTGGCCCTCGCTGAGAACACCAACGAAGACAAGGCCGAGGCCCTCCTCGACGAGGTTCTCGCGTCCTGACACCGGCCGACTCCGGGGGCTGCGCCTCCCGGTCGGCCAGTAATTGCCGCGGTGCCCGCTGACCAGCAGTGACCTTACTGCTGTGTCGCCGGGCGCTGCGGCATGTTCGGACATCATTCGTACGCCCACGGCATCCGCAGCGGCTCGCCGTGCCGGGCAGAGCGCCCGACCGGTCGTCACGGAAGGGGCCGGTCAGGGGCGTCGCGCCCAGCTTGCTGAGGCCATACCCATGTCGCCGAAGGACACAAACCTTGTCTGAGGAAACGCGCGTTTTCCGCACCGCCGCCGTGATCCCCGCGGCCGGCCGCGGCGTGCGGCTCGGCCCGGGCGCCCCCAAGGCGCTCCGCGCGCTGAACGGCACGCCCATGCTCATCCACGCCGTCCGGGCCATGGCCGCCTCCCGCGCCGTCTCGCTCGTCGTCGTCGTGGCCCCGCCCGAAGGCGCCACCGAGGTCAGGAACCTGCTGGCCGAGCACGCCCTCCCGGAGCGGACCGACTTCGTCGTGGTGCCCGGGGGCGAGACCCGCCAGGAGTCCGTACGCCTGGGCCTGGAGGCGCTGCCGCCCGGCATCGACGTGGTCCTCGTCCACGACGCGGCCCGCCCGCTGGTACCGGTCGACACGGTCGACGCGGTGATCGAGGCGGTACGGGACGGGGCCCCGGCCGTCGTCCCCGCGCTGCCGCTGGCCGACACCGTCAAGGAGGTCGAGCCGCACACCGACGGCACCCCCGAGCCGGTGCTCGCCACGCCCGACCGGTCCCGGCTGCGCGCGGTCCAGACCCCGCAGGGCTTCGACCACGCCACGCTGGTGCGCGCCCACGGACACGTCGAGGGCGAGGTCACCGACGACGCGGCCATGGTCGAGCGGCTCGGCCTGAAGGTCGTGGTCGTGCCCGGCCACGAGGAGGCCTTCAAGGTCACCCGCCCGCTGGACCTGGTCCTGGCCGAGGCGGTCCTGGCGCGCAGGAGGGCGAACGATGGCTTCTGAGGGAACGATGGCTTCTGAGCCGACGCCGATGCCCGCGCCTACGGCCCCGGCCCCGGCCCCGCTCGCCCCGGTGATCCCGCAGGTCGGCATCGGCACCGACATCCACGCCTTCGAGGAGGGCCGCGAGCTGTGGTGCGCGGGCCTGCTCTGGGAGGACGAGGGGCCCGGCCTCGCCGGCCACTCCGACGCGGACGTCGTCGCGCACGCCGCCTGCAACGCGCTGTTCTCGGCGGCGGGCCTCGGCGACCTCGGCGCCCACTTCGGCACCGGCCGCCCCGAGTGGTCCGGCGCCTCCGGCGTCACCCTCCTCACGGAGGCGGCCCGGATCGTCCGGGCCGGCAGCTTCGGCATCGGCAACGTGGCCGTCCAGGTCGTCGGCCCCCGCCCGAAGATCGGCAAGCGGCGCGACGAGGCGCAGAAGGTGCTCTCCGACGCGGTCGGCGCGCCGGTCTCGGTCTCCGGCGCCACCACCGACGGCCTCGGCTTCCCCGGCCGCGGCGACGGCCTCGCCGCGATCGCCACGGCGCTGGTCTACCGGACCGGGTGACCGGGATGACCGGACGGCCGGATGAACCTGACGGACACGTTCCGGTGGCTCCCGGAAAGCCCCGCGGCCGAGCGCGCCGCGCCGCCGCCGCGGCCCGCCGGAAAAGCTTCTGTCACACTTCGGTGCCCCGTGGCCCAAGGGTCGCGGGGCACCGCCACGGGCCCACTACCCTGGACCCGTGACTATTCGCCTGTACGACACCAGCGCCCGGCAGATCCGTGATTTCACCCCGCTCGTGCCGGGCTGTGTCTCGATCTACCTCTGTGGCGCGACCGTGCAGGCCGCCCCGCACATCGGACACGTCCGCTCCTACCTCAACTTCGACATCGCGCGCCGCTGGTTCCAGTACCGCGGCTACGACGTCACGTTCATCCGCAACGTCACCGACATCGACGACAAGATCATCGCGAAGTCGGCCGAACAGGGCCGCCCCTGGTGGTCGATCGGGTACGAGAACGAGCGCGCCTTCAACGACGGCTACCAGGCCCTCGGTTGCCTGCCGCCCACCTACGAGCCGCGCGCGACCGGGCACGTCCCGGAGATGATCGAGATGATGCGCGGTCTGATCGAGCGCGGTCACGCGTACGAGGCCGACGGCAGTGTCTACTTCGACGTGCGCTCCTTCCCCGGCTATCTGGAGCTGTCCAACCAGGACATCGACGACCTGCGCCAGCCCGACGAGGGCGTCGCGGGCAAGCGCGACCCGCGCGACTTTGCCATGTGGAAGGCGTCCAGGCCCGGCGAGCCCGACTGGGAGACGCCCTGGGGCCGCGGCCGTCCCGGCTGGCACCTGGAGTGCTCGGCGATGGCCCACAAGTACCTGGGCAGCGCCTTCGACATCCACGGCGGCGGCCGCGACCTGATCTTCCCGCACCACGAGAACGAGATCGCCCAGGCCAAGGCGTACGGCGACGACTTCGCCGCGTACTGGATGCACAATGCCTGGGTCACCATGGCCGGCGAGAAGATGTCCAAGTCGCTCGGCAACTCGGTGCTCGTCTCCGACATGGTCCAGCGGTGGCGCCCCATCGTGCTCCGCTACTACCTGGGCACCCCGCACTACCGCTCCACCATCGAGTACAGCGAGGAGGCCCTGCGCGAGGCCGAGTCGGCGTTCGCGCGCATCGAGGGCTTCGTGCAGCGCGTCGTGGAGAAGGCGGGGGGCGTGGTCGAGCCCGCCGCCGAGGTGCCGCCGGCGTTCGCCGAGGCGATGGACGACGACCTGGGCGTCCCGCAGGCGCTCGCGATCGTCCACACCACGGTCCGCCAGGGCAACAGCGCGCTGGCCGCCGACGACAAGGAAGAGGCCGTCGCCCGTCTCGCCGAGGTCCGCGCCATGCTCGGCGTCCTCGGTCTGGACCCGCTGGACGCCCACTGGGCGGGCGAGGCCGACCGCGGCGACGACCTGCACGGGGCCGTCGACACGCTCGTACGGCTGGTGCTCGAACAGCGCGAGGCGGCCCGCGCCCGCAAGGACTGGGCCACCGCGGACGCCATCCGCGACCAGCTGGCCCAGTCCGGGCTCGTCGTCGAGGACAGCCCCAGCGGCCCCCGCTGGAGCCTCGGCCCCCGCTGACGGGCAGGCGCGATGTGCCGCCCGGGCGACTGGGCGGCACACTTCATATACGTACGTACGCAGGACCCGCGGTCGCCACCACGCCCCGTAGGTCGCACAATCACGGAAACAGGTAGGTCATGGCCGGGAACAGCCAGCGCAGGAACCGCCGCACGTCCAACAAGAAGGGCGCGACGGTCGGCAGCGGTGGCCAGCGGCGCCGGGGCCTGGAGGGCAAGGGCCCGACGCCCCCCGCGGAGGCCCGCAAGAAGCACAAGAAGAACCGCATCGCCACCGCCAAGGCCAAGCAGGCCGCGACCCGCCGGCCCGCCCCGCGCCGCGGCGGCCCCAAGGGCACGTCCGAGATGGTCGTCGGCCGCAACCCGGTCTTCGAGGCACTGCGCGACGGCGTCCCGGCGACCACGCTGTACGTGCAGCAGTACATCGACAACGACGAGCGGGTGCGCGAGGCGCTCCAGCTCGCGGGCGAGCGCGGCAACATCAACCTGATGGAGGCCCCGCGCGCCGAGCTCGACCGGATGACCAACGGGCTCAACCACCAGGGCCTGGTCCTCCAGGTCCCGCCGTACGAGTACGCGCACCCGCAGGACCTCCTGGAGGCCGCGTACGACAACCACGACGAGCCGCTGATCGTCGCCCTCGACGGTGTCACCGACCCGCGCAACCTCGGCGCGATCGTCCGCTCCACCTCCGCCTTCGGCGGCCACGGCGTGGTCGTGCCCGAGCGCCGCGCGGCCGGGATGACGGCCGGCGCCTGGAAGTCCTCGGCGGGCACCGCCGCCCGTACGCCGGTCTCGCGCGTCACCAACCTGACCCGCGCCCTGGAGGACTACAAGAAGGCCGGTGTCACCATCGTCGGCCTCGCCGCCGACGGCGAGCACACGGTCGAGCAGCTTCAGGCGCTGGCCGGACCGGTCGTCATCGTGATCGGCAGCGAGGGCAAGGGCCTGGGCCGCCTGGTCGGCGAGACCTGCGACTACCGGGTGCGCATCTCGATGCCGGGCGGCGCCGAGTCGCTGAACGCCGGTGTCGCGGCGGGCATCGTGCTCTACGAGGCCGCGCGCCGCCGCAAGGGCTGACGCGGATCCGCCCGACGCCCGTCCGGAGTAGGTGATCTTGACGGGCCTCGGACAGATCGCCTGCGTCAAGGCAGTGTCCTAAACCACCATCACTCGGTTAGATGAGTGTGGACACCAGAACGCCCCGGCCCGGGTTCGACGATCAGCCTGCCCTGAGTATGGTCAAGGTGGACTCCGACCCGGCGCAGGTCATCGTCAACCACGCCAGTTTCCGGGTGCACTTCGCCCCGAAGGCCCAGTCGAAGCGCCCTCCGAGGGACCCGGCGAGGATGCCGGCCGCCCCCGGGGCGGCCCGCCGCCGGGCCCCGGTGGTGTGGAGCGGCCGGGCGGCGCCCGGGGCGACCGGCCTGCTCCAGGCGGTGCGCGGCCTGGACGCGCCACCCGCGCCGGGCGAGGCGCTCGACGCGGGCACCACCCAGGTCATCCCGCGCGTCGACGAGGACACCAGGCCGACGCCCGTGGTGGTCGGCCCGCGCGCGCCGCTCGCGGACTCCGGGGGCGGCGCCGAGACGGCCCTGCTCCAGGCGGTGCGCACCCAAGGGGCGTACGGGGACGGCGACTTCGACGCGTTCGAGCGCGGCTACGGCGAGGACGGCCCGGACGGGCCCGACGGCGCCGACGGACCCGACGGACCCGACGGCTCCGACGCGCGCGGCCAGCGGCACGGCGCGGACCAGGTGCGCCACGCGTACTACCCGGGCCGCCGGATGAACCTCGGCGTGGTCCTGCTCCCGCTGCGCGTCTTCCTCGGCTTCATCTCCGTGTACGCGGGGATGGGCAAGCTCTGCGACCCCGTCTACTTCGACGGCGGCGAGCGCGGCTCGATGATGAAGTGGCTGAACTCGCTGCACCCGTGGGCCCTCGCAGAGCCGCTGCGCACCTTCGCGCTCCAGCATCCGGTCGGGGCGGGCCTGTCGGTGGCCTTCCTCCAGATCGTGGTGGGCGTGCTGACCATGCTGGGCTTGTGGCAGCGGGTCGCGGCGGTGTTCGGGGCGCTGCTCTCGGCAGCCCTGCTGCTGACGGTGAGCTGGCAGACGGTCCCGGCGTACGACGCGCCGGACTTCATCTACCTGGCCGCCTGGTCCCCGCTGATCACGGCCGGCGCGCCGGTGTACTCGCTGGACGCCCGCCTCGCCGGCGAGGCCTGGCGCCGGCTCGGCCCGCGCTCCACGCTGTGGGAGCTGCGGCGGCGGGTGCTGCGGCGGGGCACGGTGATGGCGACGGTGGTGGTCGGGCTGACCCTGGTGATCGGCTCGCTGCTCGGCGGTGCGGTGCGCTCCACCGAGATGGTGACGGTGCCGGGTCCGCACTCCGACCCCACCAACTACCTCCCGGGCACGCCGCTGGCGCCCACGCCCTCCACCCCGTCCGTGCGGCGGCCCGGTTCGCCCAAGCCGTCCGCGAGCGGCTCGGCCAAGCCTTCGGTGAAGCCGTCCAAGCGGGCGGCGTCGAAGCCGGTGCGGGAGTCGGGGGCGGTGGGGGGTGTGCCGAGCCAGACGTCCCAGGGGACGACGGGCCACAAGGCGCCGACGCCCCGCCACAAGCCGGCGCCGGTCGCGCCGCCGTCGTCGACGTCCGGGCCGACGTCGACGGGGGGTGCGTCGACTCCGTCGGGGGGGTCCGGGGGGTCTACGGGGGGTAACCGGAACCCGATCGGCGGCCTACTGGGCTGACGGCGCTCAGCCCCCACCCCGCCCCTTCCCCAAACCCTCCGGGGGTGGGGGGAGGGGCGAAGGCATTTCCCCGGGGACCACGCCCCCACGCCCCCGGCGGGGCCTGCGGCCCCTACACCCCACTCCGGGGCTCCGCCCCTGCCCCCGGCGGGGCCTGCGCCCCCTACACCCCACTCCGGGGCTCCGCCCCTGCCCCCGGCGGGGCCTGCGGCCCCTGCACCCCGCTGCGCGGCCGCCTTTGTCTGCGGACCGTGCTGGGGCACCCGCGCAGTTCCCCGCGCCCCTCAAGGGGCCTCCGGCCCCTCCTCGGGCCGGCTGCACTGCACGCGTGCGACAAGTGCAACCCCCTAGGGGCGCGGGGAACTGCGCGACGAGCCCACCACCGACCCGCAGCCGAAGTCCGAGTCTGAAGGGGCGCGGGGAACTGCGCGAGCAACCCTTCACCGGCCCGCAGTCGAAGTCCGAGTCTGAAGGGGCGCGGGGAACTGCGCGAGCAACCCTCCACCGGGCCGCAGGGCAAAAGATGGGGTGCGGGGGCGTAGCTCCCGTCGGGGGGAGGGGGGGTAGGGCCCGGGGGGCGCCTGCGGGCCGGGGCGTTTTAGTGGCGGGGCGTTGCCAGTTCCTTCGCCGCCTCCGTCAAGTCCTTCGCCGTGTCGATCGCCCGCCAATACGCCCCGTGCGGCAGCGGAAACCCGGCCAGGCGGCGTTCGCGGGCCAGGCGCGGGAACGTGGTGCGCTCGTGGTCACCCCGGTCCGGCAGCAGCTCCGTGAAGGCGGAGGAGAACACGTACACGCCCGCGTTGATCAGATACGGCGACGGCGGGGACTCGATGAAGTCCGTGATGTGGCCGAAGGCGTCCGTCTCGACCGCGCCCCACGGGATTCGGGGACGGGCCAGCGCCAGCGTGGCCGTCGCGTCGCGCTCCCCGTGGAAGGACGCCATCTCGCGCAGCGAGAACCGGGTCCAGATGTCACCGTTCGTGGCGTACCACGGCTGGTCGCCGTGCGGCAGGTGCGCCGCCGCGTACTTGAGGCCGCCCCCGCGCCCCAGCGGCTCGCTCTCGACCACCGTCGTGACGCGCAGCGGAAGGTCCGCCGAGTCCAGCCACTCCTGGAGCACGTCGGCGAGGTGGCCGCAGGAGATCACGGCGTCGGTGACGCCCTCCGCCGCGAGCCAGGCAAGCTGATGGCCGATGATCGGGGTCCCGGTGCCCGGGATCTCGACCATCGGCTTGGGGCGGTCGTCGGTGTACGGACGCAGTCGTGAGCCCTGGCCGCCCGCCAGGACCACGGCCTGCGTCGGGAAGGTCGAAGTCGTGCTCGCAGTCATGCGGTGAACCCTATGCCGTGGACCGGACGCGGTACGGCCGGGCTGCCGCGCTCAGGACTCCTGGGCCACGCCCGAGGCGAACGACGTGTCGCAGACGGGGCGCGAGTACGACTGGGCCTTGGCGGGGCCGTACTGCTTCACGGCGGCCTGGCCCAGCGCACGCGCGATCGACATGCAGTGCTTGGCGAGCGAGGGGCGCTGCTCCACCTCGCGCTGGAGGTGGGTGAGGGCGGTCCCGGGGTCCTTCTCCTGGAGTTCGAGGAGCAGCGCGTCGCGCAGGACGTCCTGCGGGGCGCGTGGCTTCGCGCGTACGGAGACGTCCTGGGAGGAGGCGGTCAGCAGCTGCGAGTCGCTGGTCCCGGCCCAGTTGACCCGGGTGACCGCGAGCGTCCCCGAGAGGACGAGGACGACGGGCAGGACGAGAGCTAGGGTGCGGCCGATTCGGCGGGCTGTGTGCGTCACGGAGGCGAGCGTAGCGGGGAGTAATGATTTGGCGACATTTAGTCACCCAGTCGAGGGATGGTTCGAGGCGGCGTTTCGAATCCCGTGTTGACGAACACTGTTCGAAATGGCCGGTCTGCCGGGGTATTTGTCGACAGGTGACAGTGCGCGGGCGGAAACCCGGACGCGTGGAAACCCGGACCCGTGGAAACGCGGACGCGTGGAAACCCGGAAGCGTGGAAACGCGGGGGTGCGGAAACCCGGGCCCCCGGAAACCCGGGCCCTCGGAAACCCCGGGCCCTCGGAAACCCCGGGCCCCCGGAAACCCCGGCGCGCGGAAACCCGGACGCCCGGCCCCCCGGACGCGCGGTAATCCAGGGGCACCCAAACCCGGCGGCACGGAAAAGCCCCGCACCCCGGTAGGTGGGTGCGGGGCCGGCTGACGTGCCGCCGTACGTCAGTCGCTGAGGCGCTCGCCCGTCGAGGTCGAGAAGACATGCGTCTCGCCGGGCCGCGGGACCACGTGGAGCTGGGAGCCCTTCTCGGGGACCGAGCGGCCGTTCACCCGGACCACGAGGTCCTTCTGCTCGCCGCCGACGTCGGCCGTGCCGTACACGTAGCCGTCGGCGCCGAGCTCCTCCACCACGTTCACCGTGACGGCCAGGCCCGCGGGCTCGGCCTCGGACTCCTTGGAGAGGGACGCCGCCGCCGCGGCCGCGCCGTTCTGCTCGACGATGTCGAAGTGCTCGGGGCGGACGCCGACCGTCACCGTGCGGTCGCCCCGGTCGGCCGCGGCGGACAGCGCCTCCCGGCTGACGGGGACCACGCTGTTGCCGAACTTCACGCCGCCGTCGGTGATCGGGACCTCGACCAGGTTCATCGCGGGCGAGCCGATGAAGCCGGCGACGAAGAGGTTGGCCGGGCGGTCGTACATGTTGCGCGGCGAGTCGACCTGCTGGAGCAGACCGTCCTTGAGGACCGCCACGCGGTCGCCCATGGTCATGGCCTCGACCTGGTCGTGGGTCACGTACACCGTGGTGATGCCCAGGCGCCGCTGGAGCGAGGCGATCTGGGTGCGGGTGGAGACGCGGAGCTTGGCGTCGAGGTTGGAGAGCGGCTCGTCCATGAGGAAGACCTGCGGCTCGCGCACGATGGCGCGGCCCATGGCGACGCGCTGGCGCTGACCGCCGGACAGGGCCTTGGGCTTGCGGTCCAGGTACTCGGTGAGGTCGAGGATCTTCGCCGCCTCCTCGACCTTCTTGCGGATCTCCGCCTTGTTGACCCCGGCGATCTTGAGCGCGAAGCCCATGTTGTCGGCGACGGTCATGTGCGGGTAGAGCGCGTAGTTCTGGAACACCATGGCGATGTCCCGGTCCTTGGGCGGGAGGTGGGTGACATCGCGGTCACCGATGCGGATGGCTCCGCCGTTGACGTCCTCCAGGCCCGCGAGCATCCGCAGGGAGGTGGACTTTCCGCAGCCCGAAGGGCCGACGAGGACGAGGAACTCGCCGTCCTCGATCTCGATCTCGAGCCCGTCGACCGCGGGCTTGGTGGAGCCCGGGTAGATCCGGGTCGCCTTGTCGAACGTGACAGTGGCCATGGGAGACCTGTCCCTTCACCGGCAGGAACGTGCCGGACGATCCGAGTAGAGGGAGAAGTGGTGTAGTCCACCTGGGTGGGCTGCACGAGACGCTACCCGGCGCTGTCCGATCTGTCAGCAGGTGCGGGAGGGGAACTTCCTGGAGGTGCCGATCGTGCTCTGTGTAGAGTGAGGGAGCCCTCGTCGCGAGGTGGGGGCGCCTCGCGTGCGCGGCCCGGCGCACGTGCCGCCGCCTTAGCTCAGTTGGCTAGAGCGCTTGACTTGTAATCTTGAGGTCGTCGGTTCGATTCCGACAGGCGGCTCCACCGAAACACCGCGTCACACCGTGTCCCGGACCTTTCTGGTCCGGGACAATCGTGTCTCCAGGGGTGTGTGGGAAAGGGGCCGGGGGAGCCGTATGAGTCGTCGTGCCAGCGGGTTGGCCGGGGTGTGGGCACAGGCCCAGCGCCAGGAGCAGCGCCAACGGGAGGTCCAGCACCGGGCGGCGGTCCAGCAGCAGCGGCAGATGGAGCGCCGGCAGCGCGAGCACGAGAGGGACGCCGCGCGGGTCCACCGCGAGCAGCGGGCCGCGTACCGCCAGAGCCGTGAGGCGGACGCCCGGCAGCGCTCGCAGGAGCTGGACGCGCGCGTGGAGGAGTTGACGGGGCTGCTGGCGGCGGGGTGCGCCCTGCCCCCGTTCCGTACGGCGTCGCTGCTGCGCGAGGAGGCCGTCGAGCCGTTCTCGCCCGGGGCGCTGGCGCGTCCGGTGCCGATGCCGGACCCGGCGCGCTACGAGGCCCGGGGCGGCTGGACGGGCCGCCGCGCCCAGCAGGAGGCCCAGGCCGCCTACCGGCGGGACTGGGACGCGGCGCAGGTCGCCGAGACCGAGCGGCGCCGCCAACTGGCCGACTACCGGGCGCGGTACGAGTCCTGGGCGCGCGAGCGGCTCGCGGAGGTCCGGGGCCACAACGCGGGCGTGGCCGAGCTGGTGGCCGGTCTGCGCGCGGGTGAGCCGGACGCGGTCGTCGAGTACTTCTCGGCGGCCCTGTACGCGGCCTCCGCCTGGCCCGAGGGCTTCCCGCGGCAGCTGTCCTGCGCGTACGACCGGGGCGCCCGCCAGCTGGTGCTGGACTGGGAGCTGCCCGCCTTCGACGTCGTCCCCGCCGCCAAGTCCGTACGGTACGTGGCCAGTACGGACGAGGAGCGCGAGTCCGCCCGTCCGCTGACCCAGCGGCGGGCGCTGTACCGGGACGTGCTGGCGCAGAGCGTGCTGCTGGTGGTGCGGGACCTGTTCGCGGCGGACGAGTACGGCGTCCTGGACGCGGTGGCGCTCAACGGCTTCGTGGACGACGTCGACCCGGCGACCGGCCGCCGGGCGGAGATCGTGCTGGCCTGTGTGCTGGTGGACCGGGCGGCCTTCCAGGGCCTGGAGCTGACGCAGGTGAGCGCGGTGGACTGCCTGGTGGAGGCGGTACGGGGCCGGCTGTCGGCCCGTCCGGACCAGCGGGCCGCGGTGGCCGCGGTGCGCCGCCCGGGCGAGGTCGGCTCGGGGGTGCTCACGCACGGCGCGGACTCCGAGGAGGATCCGGACCTGTTCGTGATGGACCCCATCGTGTTCGAGTCCCTGGTGGCCGAGCTGTTCCGGGCGCGCGGGATGGACGCGGTGACCACCCAGCGCTCCAACGACGGCGGTGTGGACGTGGAGGCGGTGGACCCCGACCCGATCAGCGGCGGCCGGATCATCGTCCAGGTCAAGCGCTACCGCAACACGGTCCCGCCCACCGCGGTCCGCGACCTGTACGGCACGGTCCAGGCGGCCGGGGCCAACAAGGGCGTCCTGGTGACCACTTCGGGCTTCGGCCCCGGCTCGTACGCCTTCGCCCAGGGCAAGCCGCTGACGCTGGTGTCCGGGGCCGAGCTGGTGGACCTGCTGCACGCGTGCGGGCTGCGGGGGAGGCTGGGGGAGCGGCCGGGGCGCCGGGTGCCGGAGCAGCGGGGCCCCTCGGGCACGCTGGTGGACGTACCGGCGGCGGGGGCCGACGCGGGCGACGACGCGCCGGAGGCCCCCGAGTCCGACGTGGACTTCAACGTCCTGGGCATGACGTGGACCGGCTCGGTGGTCCTGGACGTGTGCGCGCTGGTGTGCGAGGGCGGCCGCGTCCTCGACGACGACCACTTCGTCTTCTTCAACAACCGCGAGATACCCGGGGGTTCGGTGCGGATGGTGCCGGGCGCGCTGGGCGACCGGGCGGCGGTCCGGGTGGCGTTCGACGCGCTGCCGGGCCGGGCGGACCGCCTGGTCCTGGTCGCCTCGGTCGACCCCGAGGCGAACCCGGACGCGGACCTTGCCGGCTTCACGGACGCGGCCATCCGCCTGCGCGACGCGGCCGGTACGGAACTGGACCGCCTGGACGTCTCGGACGGCCGCGCGGGCGAAACGGCCCTGGTGCTGGGCTCGTTCCGGCGCCGCGCGGGCGGTGACTGGGACTTCGTGGTGGGCGGGAAGGGGTACCGGGGCGGTCTGGAGAAGCTGGTGGGGGACTTCGGGATCGAGGTGGAGTAGCGACCGGGGCCGGGGGAGCGCGGCTCCGAAGGCGGCCCCGCCCGACGGCTCCGGGCGGCTCCGGGTGGCCTTTCAGCGGCTCCGGGCGGCCTTCGGCGGACGGCTCCGGGCCGGTGGCCTTCGGCGGCTGCGGGCCGGCGGTCTTCGGCGGCGCCGCGCGGACGCCGTCGGTTACCGCGTCGCTCCCAGCTCCGCCAGCGCCCCGTCCGCCAGCCGGTAGACCGTCCACTCGTCCTGCGGCCGGGCGCCCAGCGACTCGTAGAAGGCGATGGAGGGGGTGTTCCAGTTCAGGACCGACCACTCCAGGCGACCGTAGCCACGGGCCACGCAGATGCGGGCCAGCTCGGTCAGGAGGGCCTTGCCGTGGCCGCCGCCGCGCAGTTCCGGGCGTACGTACAGGTCCTCCAGGTAGATGCCGTGCACTCCGCGCCAGGTGGAGAAGTTGAGGAACCAGAGCGCGAAGCCCGCGGGCTCACCGGTGTCGGTCTCGGCGATGTGCGCGTACGCCGCCGGATGCTCGCCGAACAGCGCCTGGTGCAGCTGCTCCGGCGTCGCCCGCGCCTCGTCCGGGCACTTCTCGTACGTGGCCAGCTCGCGGACCATGGCGTGGATGACGGGGACGTCGTCGGGCGTCGCGGTACGAATCATGGCCGCAGGGTAGCCGGGCGGCGGGCGAGCGGTCGCGGGGGTTCCGCTCCGCGGACGGGGCTCGGCGGGACCGCGGCCGCAGCGCCGCCCCCCAGCCGCTCCGGGCCGGGCGCGTCCTCGTGCCCCGGTCCACGACCTGCCTCGGCGAGGGGCGTGCCGCGGCGAGCGGTGCGCCACGGCCCGGCCCTGCCCCGGCTTCCCCTAGCCGCGGATTCCACAGCCGGGGATTTCCGTAGCTGCGGATTCCGTATCTGGACAGGGCTCGTCCGGCGGTGTACCAACAAGGCCCATGAGCACGCGGACGATCAACGGCGGCATCTCCTTCTGGTACGCGCAGGACGGCATCCCGACCCCGCGCGAGCCCCTGACGGGCGACGCGACGGCGGACGTCGTCATCGTCGGCGGCGGCTACACGGGCCTGTGGACGGCGTACTACCTGAAGAAGGCCGTGCCCTTCCTCGACATCACCGTGCTGGAGGCCCGCTTCTGCGGTTACGGCGCCTCCGGCCGCAACGGCGGCTGGCTCTACAACGGCATCGCGGGCCGCGACCGGTACGCGAAGCTGCACGGCCACGAGGCCGCCGTGCGGCTCCAGCGGGCCATGAACGACACGGTCGGGGAGGTCGTGCGGGCCGCCGCCGAGGAGTCGATCGACGCCGACATACACCGGGGCGGTGTGCTGGAAGTCGCCTACACTCCCGCCCAGTTGGGCCGCCTCAAGGCCTTCCACGCCGCCGAGCTCGCCTTCGGGGAGGAGGACCGGCTGCTGCTGGGGGCCCGGGAGACGGCCGAGCGCGTCCGGGTCGCCGGGGCCGTCGGCTCCGCCTGGACCCCGCACGGCGCCCGCGTCCACCCCGTCAAGCTGCTCAAGGGGCTGGCGGCGGCCGTGGAGGCGCTGGGCGTCACCGTCCACGAGTCGACCCCCGTCACCGAGATACGCCCCAAGCACGCGGTCACTCCGTACGGCACGGTCCGCGCGCCGTACGTGCTGCGCTGCACCGAGGGGTTCACCGCGTCCCTGAAGGGCCTGCGCCGCACCTGGCTGCCGATGAACTCCTCCATGATCGCCACCGAGCCGCTGCCGGCGGAGCTGTGGGAGGCGATCGGCTGGGAGGGCCGCGAGACGCTGGGCGACATGGCGCACGCGTACATGTACGCGCAGCGCACCGCCGACGACCGGATCGCGCTCGGCGGGCGCGGGGTGCCGTACCGCTTCGGCTCGCGCACCGACAACGACGGCCGGACGCGGCCGGAGACGGTCGAGGCCCTGCGCGACGTCCTGATCCGCTTCTTCCCCCAGCTCGCGGGCGTCGCGGTCACGCACGCCTGGTCCGGGGTGCTGGGGGTGCCGCGCGACTGGTGCGCCACCGTCACCCTCGACCGCTCGACGGGCCTCGGCTGGGCGGGCGGCTACGTCGGCTCGGGCGTGGCCACCGCCAACCTCGCCGCCCGCACCCTGCGCGACCTGGTCCAGCAGGACTCCGGCCAGGCCGGCCCCACCGAGCTGACCGCGCTGCCGTGGGTGGGCCACGAAGTCCGCCGCTGGGAGCCGGAGCCGCTGCGGTGGGCGGGGGTGCGGGGGATGTACGCGGCGTACCGCGAGGCGGACCGCCGGGAGCTGACCACGCACGCGGCCGAAACGCACCGGATCGCGGTGGTGGCGGACCGGATCTCGGGCCGGCACTGACGTTCTGGGGAGCGGCCGTGCCGGGGGCCGGCGCCGCCCGGCCGCCCAGGCGGTTTCCCGCGCCCTGCGGGGCCCGGTGGCCGGGGAGCGGCTGTGGCAGGAGGGCGCCTCCTGGCCGCCGGGTCCGCTGGCCCGGCCACCCGGCCACCCGGCCGCCCGGCCGCCCGCGCGGTTTCCCGCGCCCCCCGGGGCGCGGCCGCCAGTGAAGGGGGCTGCGGCAGGGGGGCGTCTCCCGGGCGTGGGACCATCGAGCGTGCTCGACATCGGCTACTCCCTCTCCAACCGCTTCCCCGACCCCCCGCAGACCGACTACCGCCGCGCGGACGTCCACGCCCTGCGCCACGACCTCTTCTGCGGAGACGTCTACCTCGCCGACACCAAGGCGGACCGCGAGGTGTCCACAGCCTGGGGATGGGTGCCGGTGCTCGACTTCGCCTGGGCGCTCTGCGACACCGTGGAGGCGCTCGACCGCGACCCGCGCGGCAGCCGCTCCTCCCGGAGCCAGTACGCCGAGATCGACTTCACCGAGTCCAGCGACCGCATGCTCTTCGAGCGCCGCTTCGGCTGGGTCGACGTCGAGGCCGACTGGATGCCCGGCGACGAGCCCCCGCTCACCTTCAGCCACCGGCTGCTGCGCCGCGAGGCCCGCGACTTCCTGCACGACGTGATCGCCGACCTCAGCGACATGCACGACGACCTCGCCGAGAACCCGGTCATCTGGACCCTTCAGTCCCGCTTCCCGCGCCTGACGGACTAGGCGCCGGGTCCCGGGCCCGGCCCCGGACCGGGACCCGCACCCGCACCCGGGCCCGGACCTCACGCCACCACCCGCACCCCCACCTGCGCCGCGAACGCCGGTGCCAGGTCGACCAGCTGGGACGGTGTGATCACCGCGCCCGCCAGACGGTCCACGCCCCGGGCGATGTCCAGGAGCGAGGCGCCGCGCAGGTCCACGTCCTTCATCCGGGCGCCGGTGAAGTCCGCGCCGCGCAGCTCGCAGCCCGCGAACGCCACCCGGTCGAGCCGGGCCGCCGCGAAGTCCGGCTCGGCCAGGACGCAGTTCTCGAAGAGCACGTCCCGCAGGTCGGTGTCGCGCAGATTGAGGTAGTCGATCTTTCCGCCGCGGATCAGCACCCGTTCGAGCACCGCGCCGTGCAGCTGCACACCACCCATCCGGACGTCGTGGACCTCCACATCGCGCAGGGACGCGCGCGAGAGGTCGGTCCCCACGCCCCGGACCCCCGACAGCACCGTGTCGATGAGACGGGACCCGGGCAGCCGCGTCCCGTCCAGTACGCAGCCGAACACCCCGCAGTCCATGAAGCGGGCCCCGGTGCCCTCCTGGCCCGACAGGTCCAGATTCCGGAACTCCAGGCCGTCGTAGTCACCCTCCGGTTCCAGTTCCGCCGGACCGTGTGGTGCCAGCGGGGGCAGCCGGACCTCCGGACGCCGCACCGCCGTCACTTCGCTCGCCCTCTTCGCCATGACTCCATGCTGGACCACGCCACTGACAACCGACCCACCCCTACCTGTCACATTCCACCCTCCTCTCTCCGTCTCTAACGATGAGTGCCCGCACAGCGACAGGAGAGCAGAATGGACCGGATCACCGTCATCGGCGGCGGCCTCGCCGGGCTCACCGCGGCCATCACCGCCGCCGAGTCCGGCGCCCGGGTGAACCTGTACGAGTCGCACCACACGCTGGGCGGACGCGCGCGCACCGCCGAGGGCCCGTACCTGACCAACGACGGTCCGCACGCGCTGTACAACGGCGGCCCGCACTGGGCCTGGCTCAAACGCCGGGGCCTGCTGGGGCCGGTCGCCTCCGTACCGCCGCTGGAGGCCGCCAGATTCCGCTTCCACTGGGACGGCTCGCTGCGGCACACTCCGCCTCTGGCCCTGCTGAAGCTGGCCCGGCAGAGTCCGGAAAGCGCCCCCGTGGACAGCGACTTCGCGTCCTGGGCGGCCGGGATCGTCGGCGCGAAGGCCGCCCGGGCCGCCGCCAACTACGCGGCGGTCGCCCTCTTCCACCACGACCCCGGATCGCTGTCCGCCGCGTTCGTCCAGGAGCGGCTGCACCGCGCGGCCGCGCTGCCGCCCGAGGCGCGCTATCCGGTGGGCGGGTGGGGCGCGCTGGTCGACCGGATGGCCACGCGCGCGTGGGAGCTGGGGGTGCACGTGGAGACCACCGCGCGCGTGGACGCGCTCCCCGACGACCACGGGCCGGTGGTCGTCGCGACCTCCCTCGACGCGGCGCGCCGGCTGCTCGGGGACGACTCGCTGCGCTGGACCAGTGGCCGTACCGTCCTGCTCGACGTCGGGCTCACCAGCCGGCGGGGCGATCCGTTCGTCGTCTCCGACCTTGAGACCCCGGGCTGGATCGAACGCTTCACGGCGGCGGGCCGTACGCTCGCGCCGGCCGGGCACCAGCTCCTCCAGGCGCAGTTCCCCATCGCGCCGCACGAGTCGAAGGCGGACGGGGTCGCGCGGGGCGAGCGGCTGCTGGACGCGGCGTTCGCGGGGTGGCGCCAGCGGCTCACCTGGCGGCGGGACGCGCTCGCGGCGGGGCGCACGGGGGCGGTGGACCTGCCCGGCACCACGTGGCGCGACCGCCCCGCGATCGACCGCGGCCACGGGGTGTTCCTGGCGGGCGACCAGGTGGCGGCTCCCGGTGTCCTGTCGGAGGTGGCGTTCGCGAGTGGGGTGGAGGCGGGGGTGGGGGCGGTGCGGGGGTTGCGGATGGCGGCGGCGTGACGGTTGCCCGGGGCCCGTCTGCGGCCGCTCGCGCAGTTCCCCGCGCCCCTTCGGGCCAGGGGTCCGTCTGTGACCGCCCGCGCAGTTCCCCGCGCCCCTTCAGGGCTCCGACTTCGTCTGCGGGCCGGTGGCGGGTTGCTCGCGCAGTTCCCCGCGCCCCTTATTGGGTCGGACTTCGTCTGGCGGCCGGTGGTGGGCTGGTCGCGCAGTTCCCCGCGCCCCTGGAAGGGTGCCGGTCCGGTTGTTGTCTGCGGGTGGTGGTGGGCTGGTCGCGCAGTTCCCCGCGCCCCTAGGGGGTCGGCCGCAGCCGGAACAGTCGGCTCAGCCACAGGCTTTGAGGGGCGCGGGGAACTGCGCGACCAGCCGCCCACGACCCGCAGACGAACCCCTGGCCCGAAGGGGCGCGGGGAACTGTGCGGCCAGGTCGCCACCCGGTCGCAGGCGGAAGGAGGGGGCTGGGCGCAGCCCGGGAAGGGGGCTTACGGCAGGAGGCGTTGCTCCTTGCCTCGGGCCACCGCCCCCGCCCGCGTCTCCACCCCCAACTTCTCGTAGATCCGCCCCAGATGCGTCTTCACCGTCGCCTCGCTGATGAACAGCGCCCGCGCGATCTCACGGTTGCCCAGGCCCCGGGACAGCTGCGCCAGGATGTCCAGTTCGCGGTCGGTGAGCGAGGGCGCGCCCGTACCCCGCATGCGTTCCATCACCCGGCTCGCCACCGGCGGCGACAGCGCCGTACGGCCCTGGGCCGCCGCGCGGATCGCCGCGAACAGCCCCTCCGGGCGTTCGGCCTTCAGCAGATACCCCGTCGCCCCGGCCGCGATCGCCCGCGTGATGTCCGCGTCCGTGTCGTACGTCGTCAGGACGAGCACCCGTACCCCCGTCCCCGCGATCCGCCGCGTCGCCTCGACTCCGTCGATGCCCGGGCCGAGTTGGAGGTCCATCAGCACGACGTCGGGGCGTACCCGGGCCGCCGCCGCGACCGCCTCCTCGCCGCTGCCCGCCTCCCCGACCACCTCGATGTCGGGCTCGCTGCCGAGCAGGGCGAGCAGCCCGGCCCGTACGACCGCGTGGTCGTCGCACAACAGGATCCGCACCACCGCGTTCACCGTTCCTCCAGGGGGATCGCCGCCGACAGCACCGTGCCCTCGCCCGGCGCCGACTCCACCGTCAGCGTCCCCGCGAGCTGCCGCACCCGCGCCCGCATCGCGGGCAGCCCGTGGCCCCGGCCGCCCCGAGGCCCCACGCCCGCGACCGCGAACCCGCGTCCGTCGTCCGCCACGTCCAGCACGATCTGGTCACCCAGATAGGTGAGGGTGAGCGCGGCCGTGGCCGCGCGCGCGTGCTCGGTCACGTTCGCCAGCGCCCCCTGCGCGATCCGCAGCAGCGCCGACTCGACCCGGTCGGGCAGCGCCACCGGCACCCCGTCGACGTGCAGCCGTACGTCCAGGCCGGACTCGGCCGCCGCCCGCGCGGCCAGCGCCCGCAGCGCCTGGGGCAGGCTGCCGCCCGCCGCGAGCTCCGCGGGCGCGAGGTCGTGGACGAAGCGGCGCGCCTCGGCCAGGTTGCGCTCCGCGATCGACTCGGCCGTACGGACGTGGCGGCGCGCCGCCGCCGGGTCGGACTCCCACACCCGCTCGGACGCCTGGAGCAGCATCTGCTGGCTCGACAGGCCCTGCGCGAGCGTGTCGTGGATCTCCATGGACAGGCGCTGGCGCTCCGCGAGCGTGCCCTCGCGCCGTTCGGTGGCGGCCAGTTCGCGCCGGGTGCGCAGCAGGTCGTCGATGAGCAGGCGCTGCCGGTCGCCCTGGCGCTGCATATGGACGAAGACGGCGGTGGCGACGGCCGCGACGGCGGGCGGCGCGACCACCAGGTTGGGGTCGATCCCCTCGGCCAGCGTCAGTTGCGCGGCCACCACGAACGCCGTCAGCAGCGCCACCAGCACCAGCGCGGCCCGCGTCGGCAGCGTCCGCAGCCCGGTGTAGAACAGCGGCACCGCGCACCACGAGAAGCTCGGCGCGAGCACCACCAGCACCATCCACACCGCCACCACCACCCCCAGCCAGCCGAGCCGCCGGGGGGTGAGCCGCGTACCCAGCGCGGGGCCGAGGACGTACAGCGCGGCCAGGGCGGCCGAGAGCGCGACGATCCACGCGGTGCGGCCGTCGCCGGGGTGGCGGATCAGGAAGCGCGCGAGCGAGGCGCCCAGCAGCAGGAAGAAGGCGGCGTGCATCACCGCGGGCAGCCAGCGCTCGTCGGCCGCCGGCCGTTCGCCGCACCGCTCCGCCGCTGCCTCCACTGACCGGCTCCTGACCTGCGCGTACGTACGTATTCGTACTCATCCTCACCCGGTCCGGCCACCCTCGCATCAGCCGATCGGATGACGGCCGGGTCGACCGGTCCGCCCCCGGGGACCAGCCGGTGCGCCGACCGGGCGGTGGCCTCCCGGGGCCCACGATCGAAGCATGGACACGAACCAGAGCATGGACACGAACCAGAGCATGGACACGAACAAGGACACGAGCACGAGCACCATGACCCGCACCAGCACGGGCGCGGACATGGGCTCCGGCACGGGCCGGAACGCCTCCCGTTCGCTCGGCTTCCGGCCCACCAGGAAGCTCCTCGTCGGCGCTCTCGCCGCCACGGCCCTCGCCGCCGGCACCTTCGGCGCGGTCGGCGCCAGCGCCGCCGCCCCCGCCGCCGGGGCCCCCGCCGCCCCCCGCGCCGACGCGGGCGACCGCGACCTGACCCACTCCACCCACCTCACCGTCGCCGCCGCGACCAGGGCCGCCACCGCCGCCCTCGACGCCGCCCGCAAGGAAAACCAGCGCGTCTCGGTCGCCGTCGTCGACCGCAACGGCAACACCGTGGTCACCCTGCGCGGCGACGGCGCCGGGCCGCAGTCGTACGAGTCGGCCGGGCGCAAGGCGTACACCGCCGTCTCCTGGAACGCCCCCACGTCCGTGCTGGCAGGCCGCCTCGCCCAGGCGCCCCAGCTCAAGGACATCCCCGGCACGCTCTTCCTCGCGGGTGGCGCGCCCGTACGGGACCAGGGCGCCCCGATCGCGGGCATCGGCGTGGCCGGCGCCCCCAGCGGCGACCTGGACGAGAAGTTCGCCCAGGCGGGCGTCGCCGCACTGACCAAGTAGCCCCCCGGGCCCAGCAGCCCCCGGACGCATGGAGCCCCCCGACCGGGCAATCCCGCCAATCGAGCCGCCCAGCGCAAGCACCCACCCCACCTGGCGCGAAACGGTCCCTCCGCCCCGCATCCTCACGCCCCCCGCGCCCCCGCCCGTAGGATCGCCGTGTGGATCACCGCAGCGCGATACGACGTCGCCGGCTCGCCCTCTCCGCCGTTGCCGTCCTGCTCGCCCTCGGCGGCTGCACGGGCGGGGTGGAGGGCAAGCCGGGGGCGGCGGGGCTGCGGGACGGGCTCTTTCCCAGGCTGGGCAACGGCGGGTACGACGCCGAGCACTACGGCGTCGTCCTCGACTACGACCCGGCCCGCGGCCACCTCACCGGCCGCGTCACCCTCGACGCCCGCGCCACCCGCGACCTCAGCGCCTTCAACCTCGACTTCGCGGGGATGGAGGTGACGTCGGCGACGGTCGGCGGCGAGCGCGCGGACGCCAACCGGGCGGGCAGCGAGCTGACCCTGCGCCCGGCGGACGAGATCGGCAAGGGGGAGCGGTTCCGTACGAGCGTCGCCTACTCCGGGACCCCCAGGACCCTCACCGACCAGGACGGCTCGCACGAGGGCTGGCTGCGGCCCGCCGGCGGCGGCGCGCTCGCGCTCGGCGAGCCCGCCGGGTCGATGAGCTGGTTCCCGTCCAACAACCACCCCGCCGACAAGGCGACGTACGACCTGGCGGTCACCGTGCCCGAGGGGTTCACGGCGGTCTCCAACGGCGAGCTCGCCTCGACGGTCACCAGGAACGGGCGGACCACCTTCACCTGGCACACCGGGGAGCCGATGGCGAGCTATCTGGCGACGGTGGCGATCGGGCGGTACGACCTGAAGCCGGTCACCACGGTGGCGGGACTGCCCGTCCACACCGCGGTCGACCGGGCCGCGGCGAAGGAGTCCGCCGAGGTGGTCGGGCAGCTCCCGGAGATCGTCGCCTGGGGGAAGCAGAACTTCGGTCCCTACCCCTTCTCCTCCACGGGGGTGATCGTGGCGCCCGAGGGATCGGCCGAGTACGCGCTGGAGACCCAGAACCGGCCGGTGATCCCCGCCGACCAGCTCGACACCACGACCCTCGTCCACGAGCTCGCCCACCAGTGGTTCGGCGACTCGGTGACGCCCCGGCGCTGGAAGGACATGTGGCTGAACGAGGGCTTCGCGACGTACGCGGAGTGGCTGTGGAGCGAGGACCACGGCGGCAGGTCCGCCCAGGCGCACTTCGACGAGGTGTATGCCAAGCCGGACGACGACGAGGTGTGGGACTTCCCGCCCGCCGAGCCCCCGTCGGCCGCCCGGATCTCAAACAAGCCGGTGTACGAGCGCGGCGCGATGGTGGTGCACCGGATCCGCCGGGCCGTCGGGGACGACGCGTTCTACGACCTCGTCCAGGGCTGGACGAAGCGGTACCGGCACGCGAACGCCTCCACGGAGGACTTCGTCCGGTTCGTGGAGGAGCGGTCCGACGAGGCCCTGACGGACCTGTGGGACACCTGGCTCTACGGGGAGGGCAAGCCCAAGTCCCCGTAGAGCCGGGCGGGTCGTGCCGGCGGACCGGCCTACCGGTGTGTCACTTCACGTTGTCACTTCACGTTGACGGCGGTCCACGCGGCGGCCACCGTCTTGTACTCGGTGCTGCTCGCCCCGTACAGGTCGGCCGCAGCCTGGAGGGTCGTGGTGCGCGCCTTGGCGTAGTTGGTCGTCGACGTCATGTAGGTGGACAGCGCCTTGTACCAGATCTTGTACGCCTTGGTCCGCCCGATGCCCGTGACCTTGGAGCCGTCGGACGTCGGGGAGTTGTAGCTGACGCCGTTGATCACCTTCGCGCCGCTGCCCTCGGACAGCAGGTAGAAGAAGTGGTTGGCGACGCCGGACGAGTAGTGCACGTCCTTGTTGCCGACCGTGCTCGACCAGTAGTCCGCCGACTGGCCGTCCTTGCTCGGCTTGTCCATGTAGCGCAGCGGGGTGCCGTTGCCGCGGATGTCGATCTTCTCGCCGATGAGGTAGTCACCGGGGTCGCTGGCGTTGTTGGCGAAGAACTCCACCGACGTGCCGAGGATGTCGCTGGTGGCCTCGTTGAGCCCGCCGGACTCCTTGCTGTAGTTGAGCTTGGCGGTGGCGGCGGTCAGGCCGTGGCTCATCTCGTGGCCGGCGACGTCGAGCGCGGTGAGCGGCTTGAGGTTGTTCGCGCCGTCGCCGTACGTCATGCAGAAGCAGCTGTCGTCCCAGAAGGCGTTGACGTACGCGTTGCCGTAGTGGACGCGGGAGTACGCGGCCTTGCCGTTGCCCGCGATGCCGTTGCGGTTGAGCTCGGCCTTGTAGAAGTCCCAGGTCACGGCGGCGCCGTAGTGCGCGTCCACACCGGCGGTCTCACGGTTCTGCGGGGTGCCGTCGCCCCAGGTGTCCACCGACTTGGCGAAGAGGGTGCCGGTGCCGGAGGAGCCGTGCTTGAGGTCGTACGTCTTGTGCCCGCCGCGGCCCGCGTCCGTCAGGCTGTACGTGGTGCCGGACTTGGAGGTGCCGAGGGTGACCTTGCCGGAGTACTCGCTGGTGCCGGTCCCGGTGTCGATGGCCTCGTACGCGTAGAGCTCGGCGCCGGTCGCGGCGTCGGTGATGACATGGCGCTCGCTGGGGGTGCCGTCGCGCTGGGTGCCGGTGAGGACGGCCTCGTACGCCAGGACGGGCTTGCCGCCGGCGGCCCAGACGACCTTGCGGGCGTGGGCCGGGGCGGCCTTGAGGGAGGCGCCGGAGGTGGCGACGGATATCCGGGCCTCGATGCTCTTGCTGACCCCCTTCAAAGAGCCGTCCTTCTTGGCGTGGACGACGAGGTCGCCGCCGAGGACGGGCAGGCCGTCGTAGGTGCGCTCGTAACGGGTGTGGACGGTGCCGTCCACGTCCTTGACGACGTCCCGTACGACGAGGGCCTCCTTGGCGCCGAGGCCCAGCCGGTGGGCGGTGGCGGGCGCGGCGGCCTGGGCGGCCTGGAGCGCGCCGGCGCGCTCGGCCACACCGAGCACGCGGGCGCCTGCACCCGCCTCGCGGTCGGCGGCTCCGGCACTGGTGCCCGACTGGACGCCGACGACGACCATGGCGGCGGTGGCGGCGAGTGCGGCGGCACGCAGGGAAGTTCTCACGGAGGGGTCTCCTTCACTCGATCCGTTGCGCGGTGGGGGTGCGCGGTGGGGGGTGGTGCGAGTGGGTGGCTCCCGTGCGGGTGGGGCCCGTCCGGGCGGTGTCCGCACAGGAGTTGGGCGCAGGTGCGTGGGGCGCATCTGCGTGTGGTGCGTGGGGTGAGCGTGCCAGCGGATGACCGGTTCTTGACAGGGTACCGACAAGTATTTGACTGGAATGTGTCCGTCAGGGGGTGCGGGGTGTCCGGTAAACGTGCGGTTCGCGGGGGTGGGAACCGGGTACCGGGCGCGGGCACGCCGAAGCCCCCGGCGCGAAGGGCGCGGGGGGCTTCGGGGGTCGTTCTCTCAGGCGCGGGTGCCGGCGGCGGCGCTCAGGCCGGTGCCGGGCCGGTGCCGGAGCGGAGGCTCAGACGTTGACGCCGAAGTCCTGGGCGATGCCGACGAGGCCCGAGGCGTACCCCTGGCCGACCGCGCGGAACTTCCACTCCGCGCCGTTGCGGTACAGCTCGCCGAAGACCATGGCAGTCTCGGTGGCGGCGTCCTCGCTCAGGTCGTAGCGCGCGATCTCGGCGCCGCCGGCCTGGTTGATGATGCGGATGAACGCGTTGCGGACCTGGCCGAAGTTCTGCGAGCGGTTCTCCGCGTCGTAGATGGAGACCGGGAAGACGATCTTGTCGACGTCGGCGGGGAGGCCGGCCAGGTTGACGTTGATCTGCTCGTCGTCGCCCTCGCCCTGGCCCGTGACGTTGTCACCGGTGTGGACGATGGTCTGGTCCGGGGTGGACTTGTTGTTGAAGAAGACGAAGTGGGCGTCCGAGTAGACCTTGCCCGCCGGGTTGACCGCGATCGCGGAGGCGTCGAGGTCGAAGTCGGTGCCGGTGGTGGTGCGGACGTCCCAGCCGAGGCCCACCGTGACGGCGGTCAGGCCCGGGGCCTCCTTGGTGAGCGAGACGTTGCCGCCCTTGGACAGGCTTACAGCCATGGGAAGTCCCCTTCGTCGTACGTCGTGATGTGCGGGCTACGGCCGTTCCCGAAGCTACCGTCATCCCTCTTAACGTCGGCAGGGCATGCCGGGTTCCAGTTGTCTTTACTTTCTTTGCCGGAGTGCGGACGGGCGGGTGCCGTGCAAAAGAGGGTGACGCGGCGCGCCGGGCGGGGGACCATGGAGCCCATGTCCGGGCCCTACCTCATCCGCGGCTCCGTCTCCCTTCCGGAGGCCGAGCTCATGTGGCGTTTCTCGCGGTCCTCCGGGCCCGGCGGGCAGCACGTCAACACCAGCGACTCGCAGGTGGAGCTCCGCTTCGACCTCGCGCGTACGGAGGCGCTGCCGGAGGTGTGGAAGGAGCGGGCGCTGGCGCGGCTGGAGTCGCGGCTGGTGGGTGGGGTCGTGACGGTCCGGGCCTCCGAGCACCGGTCGCAGTGGCGCAACCGGGAGACGGCGGCGGTACGGCTGGCGGCGCTGCTGGCCGAGGCGACCGCGCCGCCGCCGAAGCCTCGGCGGGCGACGCGGATTCCCCGGGGGATCAATGAGCGGCGGTTGCGGGAGAAGAAGGCCCGAGGCGAAACAAAACGCGGCCGCACGGGCCGCGACTGGTAACCAACCCTCCCGGGCGCCAGCACCCCGGCCCCCTTCGCCGGGACCTGCGCCCCCCCACCCCCTTCGGCGGGACCTGCGCCCCCACCCCCCTCGCGGGACCTGCGCCCCCCACCCGCTTCGGCGGGACCTTCGGCCCCACCCCTCTCGGCGGGGCCTGCGGCCCCCGCGCCCCGCTTGCGGGGCTGCGCCCCGGCCCCTCTTTTGCCTGCGGACCGTGGTGGGCTGGTCGCGCAGTTCCCCGCGCCCCTGAGGTACTCCACCGCACCCGGAGAACCGCCCTCGGCCCAAGACCCCCAGAGCCGCGGGAAACGACGCGACCAACCACCCACCGCCCCCTGAAGAGGCGCGGGGAACTGCGCGAGCAACCCACCACCGGCCGGCAGGCGAAGTCCCGGCCCGTTCAGGGGCGCGGGGAACTGCGCGAGCAGCCCGCCACCGGCCGGCAGGCGAAGTCCCGGCCGTTCAGGGGCGCGGGGAACTGCGCGAGCAACCCTCCACCGGCCCGCAGGCAAGGACCCCGCCCGGGAGGGCGCTCAGCCCAGTTGGCGGTACCGCCCCCGGAAGTACGTCAGCGGCCCCCCCTCCGCACTGGGCAACTCCACCCCCAGCACCCGGGCGATCACCAGCGTGTGATCGCCGGCCTCCACCCGCTGTTCCGTCCGGCACTCCAGCGTCGACAGCGCACCCCCCACCAAAGGCGCCCCGCTCAGCTCGCCCCTCTTGTAGGCGATGTCGTCGAAGAGCAGGCGGTCGCTGATGCGGCCCTTCATCGCGAAGCGGCCCGCGATGTGGCGCTGGCTCTCCGAGAGGACCGAGACCGCCCAGAGGGGCTGCTCGGCGAGCAGGTCGTCCATGCGGGAGCCGTTGCGTACGCTCACCAGGATCAGCGGGGGGTCGATGGAGACGGACAGGAACGCCGTGGCCGTCATGCCGACGTCCTCGCCGCGCGGGCCCGCGTCCTCGTCGTGGGCGGTCACCAGCACCACCCCGCCGGCCAGCCGGGACATCGCGGCACGGAATTCGTCATTGCTCACCCCCTCAGCATGGGGGGTCTGCGACGGCAGGGACGGGAGAGCTCGGAGAACGTCTGTCTGCAACACGTACAGAACGCTAGTCTCCGGCGTCAACGCCGCACATCGGGCCCTGGGACCAGAGAGGTCCTAGGACCAGGGAGCGCAGGGAGGCCGCCGTACTGCAAACCACGACCCCCGCACCACCCCCACCCCGCCCCAAAAACCGGCATTAACGCCTGTTTGCATTCCTTAATTCCGCGGAGCGCTCCCACCCCAGGCGGGGCGCCCGTCATCACCCCGTGTGACTTGAGTCACAGAGTGCAGTAATTGTTGACCCTGTGTACCGAGTGGGCAGCTCGCTGTGATTCAGTGACGGGGACGTTGCACGAAAAGCGCCCACGGGGTAGTCGGAAGCCGGGCCGGAAGCCGGAGAAGAAACGCGCCGAATCAGGATCCTGGAGTTGCTGTCGAGGTCTCGGGGAGAGCGAGCAATGGAGACCGAGTCGGAGCCGTACGTCCGTCTTGCGACTCTGCGGCAGCTGCATCAGGTGGTCACCGACCTGAACACGGCCCGCAGCCTGGCGGACACGCTGCAGACCGTCGCCGACGGCGTCATCGCCGGGCTCGGATACGAGCTGGCCTGCGTCAACCTCGTACGCCCCGACGGTGACCTCGTCGTCGCCGCCTTCGCCGGGAACGCCGCCGCCGAGGCCCTGATCACCGGACGCGTCGGCAGCCGCGCCTCCTGGGAGCGCCGGCTCACCATGGGCGAGGGCTGGGGCGACCTGCGGTTCATCCCGCACACCGAGGGCTGGGTGCTCCTGGAGGACGACGTCCCGCAGTGGTACACCGAAGGCCCCGAGCCGCGCTTCGAGGACGAGTGGCACCCCCAGGACCGCCTCTACGCGCCGATGTACGCCTCGGGGGGCGGGCGCGAGCTGCTGGGGGTCATCTCCGTCGACAAGCCGCGCAACGGACGGCGCCCGGGCGCCTGGGGGCGCGAAGCGCTCCAGATGTACGCCTCCCAGTCCGCCATTGCGATCAGCAACGCCCGGCTTCGCGCAAACATGCAGCGCGCGCTGGTACGCCTGGAGCGGGAGCAACAGGCGCTCCGGGCCAGCGAGGAGAGCTTCCGGCAGGCCTTCGAGTACGCGCCGTCCGGTATGGCCATCGCCGAGATGGGCGGTGACCAGCACGGACGCCTGCTGCGCACCAACGACGCGCTCTGCCGGCTGCTCGGCAGGCCCGCCGCCGTCATGCGGCGCTACTCCTTCGCCGACCTCGTCCACCCCGAGGACATAGGGCTCCTGCTGCGCACCTCGGCCGAGGGCGGCCGCGCCGAGCTGCGGCTCGGGCGGCGCGACGGCTCCTACGTCTGGGTGTCGCTGCGCAATTCCGTCGTCGCCGATACCGCCGACGGCCCCCGTTTCCTGCTCACCCACGTCGAGGACATAGAGGAGCGCAAGCGGCACGAGCTCCAGCTCGCCCACCGCGCCTCGCACGACTCGCTCACCGGCCTGCCCAACAGCGCGGAGCTGCGCGCCCGCCTCTCCGCCCGGCTCTGCCAGCGCCCGTACGCGGTGGGCGCCACCGCCGTGGAGGCGCTGGACGCGGCGTACGGGCAGGTGCACGACGGGCGGGGCGAGACCCCGGGGCACGCGGTCTGCGACCCCGGCTTCGACTTCGACCCGGTGCCCGGCGCGGGTCCCTTCGACCACCACGTGCACATGGTCGCCCCCGAGGGGGACGTGGACGACGGCACCAAGGGGCTCGCCGTCCTCTTCTGCGACCTCGACGGCTTCAAGTCGATCAACGACCGGTTCGGCCACAACACCGGCGACGCCGTCCTCATCGAGGTCGCGCGCCGGCTCACGACCGGCGTGCGCGACGGCGACACCGTCGCCCGGCTCGGCGGTGACGAGTTCGTCGTCCTCGCCGACGGCCTGGGCGCGGCCGACGCCGCCGACCTCGCAGTCCGGCTCCGCAACGCGATCATCCCGCCCATCAGGGTGGACGGGCGGGCGGTCCGCGTCGGGGCGAGTTTCGGGATCGGCTGGGCCAGCTGCGGGATGTCCGTCGAGGAGGTCCTGCGCTCCGCCGACCAGCGGATGTACATCGAGAAGCGGTCGCGCGCGAAGGTGCACCGGCGCGCCGGTTAGCCTCCCGCGCGACGGGCGTGAGACCGAGGTCGCGGCCATGGTGTCGGCCGTTCGGGGTAGGCTCGGCCGGTCGGCGACGGCTGGCGAACAGTGAGGAGTGACCCCGGATGACGCCCGGCAACAACGGCGCGAGCACGCCCGAGGACGACGATCCGTTCGGCTATCTGTACGAGGACGGACAGGCCTCCGGCGCCACCCCGCCCCGCTCGGGCGGCTACGGCTACCCCAACCCGACGGCACCGCAGCAGCCCGGCGTGCCCCGCACCTCGTACAACCAGGTGCGCACGGTCGGCGAGCGCCAGTACGGGCAGGTCCCGCAGCAGCAGTACAACCAGCAGTACGGCCAGCCCCCCCAGCAGCAGGGCCGCCAGCAGTACGGCCAGCCCACCGCCCAGTACGCGGCGCCCGAGACCTATGGCGGGGGCGCCGGCGGTCCCAGCCGTCCCGCGCCCCCGGCGGCGGGCGGCGGCGGGCGCGGCAGCCGCGGCCCCAACACCAAGGGTCTGCTGATCGGCGCGGTCGCGGTGGTCGCGGCGGTCGTCATCGGTATCGGTGTGGCGCTGGCCACCAACGACGACGGCAAGAAGGACGACGGCGCGAACTCGCCCACGGGCGGCGGCACCTCCACGGGCGCCCCGCAGCAGCCGTCGAACAAGCCCTCGGACTCGCCGTCCGCCCCGGCCCAGGAGCTCCCCAAGCAGGACGCGGCGACGCTGAAGCTGGGCGGGGGCGCGGTGCTGGCCAAGGACGTCAAGGGCGCGCAGGGCACGGACGGGGCGTACGTCAGCGGCTTCAACCAGATCGGCGCCTCGCTGACCTGGCAGGCCGATCTGCCGTCGTCCGGGGGCTACTACCTGTACGTGCGGTTCGCCATCCCGGCGAAGGACGCCAACGCGACCGTGACGGTCAACGGCAAGCCGAACGCCCAGCCGATAGGCCTGAAGAACTTCAGGGGGTCCACCGACCCGAAGCTGGAGAACAACTGGCAGTACACGTGGACGCAGGTCAACCTCAAGAAGGGCCAGAACACCATCAAGTTCTCCTGTGAGCAGGGGAACCAGTGCGACGCGGTGTTCGACTGGGTCGAGATCAGCAAGACCAAGAAGCAGTACTAGAAGCAGTAGCCAGCAGTACGGGAAGCGGTAGCAGTCGGCAGGTCTGTTCGGCGCGGACCGCATGGCGCGACCAGCCACTGAGGCACGCGGGCGGCCCGCTCAGTCCGGCAGGGCGCTCACCCGTACCTCGGGGAGCAGGTCCTCGTACGCCCCGGCGTCGTACTCCCCCGCCACCGGCGCCAGTACCGTCGCCGTCGACAGGGCCACCGCCCTCGCCAGGCGGTCCGGCCACGGCAGGCCCTCCACCAGGGACGACAGCAGGGCCGCCACCGCCGAGTCGCCCGCGCCCGTGGGGTTGCCCCGGACCGGGGACGGCGGGGCCGCCTGCCAGGTGCCCTCGGGGGTGACCGCGACCAGGCCCTCGGGGCCGAGGGAGGCGACCACGCTGTGCGCGCCCCGGCGGCGGGCGTCGCGGGCCGCGCGCAGGGGCTCGCGGGAGCCGGTGACCCGGGCCAGTTCGTCCGCGTTGGGCTTGATCAGGTCGGGGCGGGCGGCGAGGCCGCGCCGCAGGGGTTCGCCGCTGGTGTCCAGCAGGACGGGGACGCCCGCCGCGCGGGCCCGGCGTACCAGGTCGGCGTAGGCGCCGACGGGGACGCCGGGCGGCAGGCTGCCGCAGAGGGCCACCGCGTCCGCCTCCCGCAGCAGCGGCTCGTACGCCGCCAGGAACGCCTCCCACTCCTCGGCCGTGACCTGCGGTCCCGGCTCGTTGAGCTGCGTGGTGTCGCCGGTGGCCGCGTCCACGACCGCGATCGTGCGGCGGGTGGTCCCGGCGATGGGGACCAGCGCGTCGACGGGGGCGAGCGGGGCGAGCAGTTCGCGCAGGACCGCGCCGGTGCGACCGCCCGCGAAGCCCGTGACGACGCATTCGTGGCCGAGCGCGGCCAGGACACGGGCCACGTTGAGGCCCTTGCCGCCGGGGCGCTCGGTCACCTCCTCCACCCGGTGGGCGGTGTGCGGGACGAGCTCGGGGACCCGGTAGGTCAGGTCGAGTGCCGTGTTCGGCGTGACGGTCAGGATCACGGGGTGATCATGCCAAACGGACGGGGGCCGGCCCAGACCCCACGGGCCCGGTTCCGGCCACCGCCGTGCCCGGAGCCCGGCCCGGACCCCACGGGCCCGGTTCCGGCCACCCCCCCCCGTGTCCGGAGGGGTTCAGCCCAGCGGGGGCGCCACGATCCACTCGCCCCGGCGCATCACGCCCTTCAGCGTGAACGCCTCGTCCAGGACCACCAGGTCCGCGTCCTTGCCCGGCTCCAGCGAGCCGACCCTGTCGTACACGCCGAGCAGCCGCGCCGGGTTGGCGCAGAGCGCGCGGACCGCGTCCTCCACGGAGAGGCCGTCGACGCTCACCGCGCGCCGGAACGCGCGGTCCAGGGTGAGGGTCGAGCCCGCGATGGAGCCGCCCTCGACGAGCCGGGCGACGCCCTCCTTGACCTCGACCTCCAGCGGCCCGAGGTGGTAGAGCCCGTCGCCGAACCCGGCCGCGTCCATGGCGTCGGTGATGAAGGCGACCCGGTCGGCGCCCTTGTGGTGGAAGGCCAGTTCGAGCGAGGCGGGGTGCAGGTGCGTGCCGTCGTTGATCAGCTCGACGGTGATCCGCTCGTCCTCCAGGAGGGCGGCGATCGGGCCGGGCGCGCGGTGGCCGAGCGCGGGCATCGCGTTGTAGAGGTGGGTGGCGACGGTGGCGCCCGCGTCGATCGCCTCGACGGTCTGCTCGTAGGTGGCGTCGGTGTGGCCGATGGCGGCGATCACCCCGTGCTCGGCGAGCAGCCGTACGGAGTCCAGGCCGCCGGGCAGCTCGGTGGCGAGGGTGAACATCCTGGCGGTGCCCCGGGCCGCGTCCATCAGCTTGCGGACCTCGGCCGGGTCGGGGTGGCGCAGCAGGTCCTCGCTGTGGGCGCCCTTGCGGCACGGCGAGATGAAGGGGCCCTCGAAGTGGATGCCCGCGAGGTCGCCCTGCTCGACCAGTTCGGAGAGCAGCCCGGCCCGCTGGGCCAGGAAGTCCATCTCGCCGGTGACGGTGGAGGCGACCATCGTGGTGGTGCCGTGCAGGCGGTGGGTGTGGATGCCCTTCAGGACGTCCTCGACCGTGCCGTTGGTGAAGGAGGCGCCGCCGCCGCCGTGGACGTGCATGTCGACGAAGCCGGGGACGACCCAGTGGCCGCTGAGGTCGACGCGCTCGGCGCTCCCGGGCGCGCTTCCCGCGATCCGCGCGCCCTCGACGATCACGCGTCCGTTCTCGACGACACCGGTCGGCAGCACGACGCGGGCGCCGGAGAGGACCTTGACTGCGGCCATCAGGCGGTTACCTCCGTGGAGTGGGGGGCGCCGGGAGGGGTCCCGGTGCCGGGTGCGGTGCCGGTGGCGGCGAGCAGGTCCCAGGCGAGCAGGCCCGCGCCCAGGCAGCCCGCCGTGTCGCCGAGGGCCGCCGGGACGATCGCGGGCATCTTCTGGAACGTGACGCGCTCCTCGACGGCCGCCCGCAGCGGTACGAACAAGGTTTCCCCGGCCTCGGCGAGTCCGCCACCGATGATCAGGGTGCGGGGGTCGAGCAGGGTGAGCGCGGTGACGAGGCCGTCCGCGAGGGCGGCGACGGCCTCGTGCCAGACGGCCACCGCCGCCGGGTCGCCGGAGGCGACGGCCTTGGCGCAGTCGGCCGCGTCCGCGTCCGGGTCGCCGCTGGCCTCGGCCCACGCCTGGGTGACGGCGGAGGCGGAGGCGAGGCGCTCCAGGCAGCCGCGCTGGCCGCAGCCGCAGGGGATGCCGCCGGGGCGCACCACGATGTGGCCGATCTCGCCGGCGTAGCCGTGGGCGCCGGGCTCGATGCGGCCGTCGATGCCGATGGCCCCGGCGATGCCGGTGCCGAGCGGGACGAAGAGGAAGCGGTCGGCGCCCCTGCCCGCGCCGATGCGGCCCTCGGCGAGGCCGCCGGTGCGCACGTCGTGGCCGAGGGCGACGGGCAGGCCGTCGAGCCGCTCGCTCAGCAGCGCCCGCATGGGGACGTCGCGCCAGCCGAGGTTGGCGGCGTAGACGGCGACGCCGTTCTCGGCGTCGACGATGCCGGGCACGGCGACGCCGGCCGCCCGGGCGCTCTCGCCGAGGTGCTCCTGGCCGTACGAACGCAGCTCGGCGGCGAAGTCGAGGATGCCCGCCACGACGGCCTCGGGGCCGCGCTCGCGGCCGGTGGGCCTGCGCGCCTCGTACAGCAGGCCGCCGTCCGCCCCGATGAGGGCGGCTTTCATCCCGGTGCCGCCCACATCCAGGGCGATGACGTGTCTCACGGGGACAGTCTCGCGCGTTCACCCATGAAAGGTCTAGTCCACTCACCGCGTGGCGGGGTAAGCGTTTTCCCAAGTGCCGCCCGGAATACGGCCGTACGGGTGGGGCATCAGGGGGAGAAGTTGCGGAAGTGATATCCAACTGGTGTAGACCTCAGCCCCGGCTGCGAGGGAAGATCGCAGCTCATGTAGACAGGACGTTGCGAACAGGACGTTCACGGGGGACCGACTGGCGAACAACGAGGGTGGGACAGAGCACGTGCAGCGGCGCTTCTTCGGTCTGACGGCGGCGGTGGCCGCACTCGGCATGGCGGCGGCGGGCCTCACCGGCTGCGGCAGCGACAGCGGCTCCGGCGGTGTCACCCTCAAGCTGGTCGCCGCCGACTACGACATCGCGGGCGGCAACAGCACCAAGGCGTACTGGCACGACGTGGTCGGCGCGTTCGAGAAGAACAACCCCCGCATCAAGGTCGAGGTCTCCGTCCTGTCGTGGGACGTCGTCGACGCCAAGGTCGCCGAGATGGTGAAGGCGGGCAAGGCCCCCGACATCGCGCAGATCGGCGCGTACTCCGACTACGCCGCCGGCGGCAAGCTCTACTCCGTCGACCAGCTGCTCTCCATCCCCGTCCAGGCGAACTTCCTGGCGCCGCTGGCGGACGCGGGCGAGATGAAGCGCGTCCAGTACGGCATCCCGTTCGTCGCCTCCACGCGGCTGCTCTTCTACAACCAGACGCTCTTCGACAAGGCGCACATCAAGCCGCCGCAGACCTGGGCGCAGCTGGCGTCCGACGCGAAGGCGCTGAAGGCCAAGGGCGTGAAGACCCCGTTCGCGCTGCCGCTGGGCAGCGAGGAGGCCCAGGCCGAGACGATGATGTGGATGCTGAGCGGCGGTGGCGGTTACGTCAACCAGATCTCCGGCTACGACATCGACTCGCCCGAGAACATCAGGACCTTCAACTGGCTGAAGAAGAACCTGGTCGAGGAGGGCCTCACCGGGCCCGTCGCCCCGGCGAAGCTCAACCGGCAGGCGGCCTTCGACGCGTTCGCCAAGGGCGAGGTCGGCATGCTCAACGGCCACCCCTCGCTCATGGAGCAGGCCAGGAAGAAGGGCGTGAAGTTCGGCAAGGTCGAACTGCCGGGCGTGGAGGGCAAGGCCAAGGCCTCGATGGGCGTGGCCGACTGGATCATGGGCTTCAAGCAGAACGGCCACCGCGAGGAGATCGGCAAGTTCCTCGACTTCGCGTTCAACGACCAGAACGTGCTGGCCTTCGCCGACAAGTACGACCTGCTGCCCGCGACCCGTACGGCGTCGCAGACCATGCAGAACGACGGCAAGCACCCGGAGCTGAACGAGTTCCTGGCCGCGCTGCCCACCTCCGAGCTGCCGCCGGTCGGCAAGACCTCCTGGCCGAAGGTCAGCGAGACGATCAAGAAGCGGATCGGCGGGGCGGTGTCCCCGGAGGGGGATCCCCGGTCGGTGCTGGAGGGCATCGCGAAGGTCGCCACGGAGGCCGAGAACGCGGAGTAGGGCCGCCCGGGCTGCCCGGACTTCCGGGCTTCCGGGCTTCCGGGCTTCCGGGCTTTGTCTGCGGGTGAGTGGTGGGTCGCTCGCGCCGTTCCCCGCGCCCCCGAAAGGTCCGGGGGTGGACCGGGCCCGGACCGGTTGCCCGGCGGCGCTACGTTGGGACGTATGACTGACCACGACGAGGGCGGGCGCGGGCTCGGGGAGCGGGCGCTGGCCGTGCTGGCCATCGAGCGGCGTTCCTGGGCCGGGCCCGGCGCCAAGGAGCGGGCCGTGCGCGAGCGGCTGGGGATCTCGCCGACGCACTACTACCAGCTCCTCAACGCCCTGCTCGACGACGAGCGGGCGCTCGCCCACGACCCGGTCACGGTGAACCGGCTGCGCCGGGTACGCGAGGCGCAGCGCGAACGCCGGGGCTGACCGGCGCTTTCCCCCACCCCGGCATGGCTGTGATCCGGGCCGCGCCGTTAGGGTCGTGGCATGGGCAGCCACACGCATCCTTTGCCGACCCCTGCCACGTCCGCCGGGCGCGAGGCGCTGGCCGCGATCCTGGCCGCGCCCGAGCGGGCCGTGATCGCACTCGACTTCGACGGCACGCTCGCCGAGATCGTCGCCGACCCCGAACAGGCCCGGGCGCACCCCGGCGCGGTGCCCGCGCTCGCCGCGCTCGCCCCGAAGGTCGCCTCGGTCGCCGTGATCACCGGCCGCCCCGCGGGAGTGGCCGTACGGTACGGCGGCTTCGCGGGCGTCCCCGGTCTGGAGCACCTGGTGGTGCTGGGCCACTACGGGGCCGAGCGCTGGGACGCGGTGACCGGGACGGTCCACGCGCCCGCGCCGCACCCCGGCGTCACCGCCGCCCGGGCCGAGCTGCCGGGCGTCCTGGACGCGCACGGGGCCTGGCGGGGCACCTGGATCGAGGAGAAGGGGCAGGCGGTCGCGGTCCACACCCGGCGCGCCTCCGACCCCCAGGCCGCGTACGCCGCCCTGCACGACCCGCTCGCCGCCCTCGCCGCCCGGCACGGCCTGATCCTGGAGCCCGGCCGGCTGGTCCTGGAGCTGCGGCCCCCGGGGATGGACAAGGGGGTGGCGCTGGCGGAGTACCTGCGCGAGGTGGGCGCGGGGTCCGTGGTGTACGCGGGGGACGACCTCGGTGACCTGCCCGCGTTCGGGGCGGTCGAGAAGCTGCGCTCGGACGGGGTGCCGGGGCTGCTGGTGTGCAGTGGGGCGGGGGAGGTGCCGGAGCTCGCGGAGCGGGCGGATGTGCGGGTGCCGGGGCCGGGGTCGGTGGTGGAGTTCCTCTCGGCGCTGGGTGAGTGCCTGTAGGAGCCCCCACCCCACCCCTTCCCGGAAGCCTCCGGCGGACATCGGCCGTCTGCGGACCGCGGCCGGCCGGCCGCGCCCACGCGGCGGAGCCGCACGTCAGCACAGGCCCGCGCCCCTGACTGCCCAGGGGCGCGGGGAACTGCGCGAGCAACCCAGCACGGTCCGCGGACGAAATCAGCGCCGCAGCTCCTCCAGCTGCTCCAAGAACCACCGCTGCGGCGGCAACGCGGTCGCCGCGGCGGCCAGCCGCTTCGTGCGGGCGGTCCGTTCCTCCGGTCCCATGGACAGCGCCTCGTGCAGCGCGGCCGCCGTCCCCGACACGTCGTACGGGTTCACCACCACCGCGTCCTCGCCCAGCTCCTCGTACGCCCCCGCCTCCCGCGACAGCACCAGCGCGCACCCGGAGTCCGAGACCACCGGCACCTCCTTGGCGACCAGGTTCATGCCGTCCCGGATCGGGTTGACCAGGGCCACGTCGGCGAGCCGGTACGCCGCCAGTGAGCGGGCGAAGTCGTCCTTCACATGGAGGACCACCGGGGTCCAGTCGTCCGTCCCGTACGCGGAGTTGATGGCGGCGGCCACCCGGGACACCTCCTCGGTGTACTCCCGGTACACCGCCAGGTCCTGGCGCGACGGATAGGCGAAGGCGACGTGCACGACCCGCCCGTGCCACTCGGGGCGCTCGTCGAGGAGCTGCCGGTACGCCAGCATCCCGCGCACGATGTTCTTCGACAGCTCCGTGCGGTCGACCCGCACGATCGCGCGGCGGCCCGCGCCGATCTCCTCGCGCAGCGCGGCCATCCGCTCCTCGACGTCGCTCTCGTGCGCGCGGCGCCGCAGGAACTCCGCGTCCGCGCCGAGTCCGTGCACCCCGATCCGGGTGGTGCCCGTACCGCCGACGACGTCCTCGCAGCAGCGGGTGAACGCGTCCGCCCAGCGGTGGGTGAGGAAGCCGAGCCGGTCCGCGCCGAGCATCCCCTTCAGGAGCTGGGCGGCCACGTCGTCCGGGAGCATCCGGAAGTACTCGGGCGGCGCCCACGGGGTGTGCGAGAAGTGGCCGATGCGCAGGTCGGGGCGGAGTTCGCGGAGCATGCCGGGGACCAGCGCCAGGTGGTAGTCCTGGACGACCACGGCCGCCCCGTCCGCCGCCTCGTCCGCCAGCGCCTGCGCGAAGGCCCGGTTGTACGCCTCGTACGCACCCCACTGGCGCCGGAACTCCGCGTCGAAGGCGGGCTCCAGCGGTGTCTGGTAGAGCATGTGGTGGACGAACCACAGCACCGAGTTGGCGATGCCGTTGTAGGCGTCGGTGTGGACGGCCGCGTCGATGTCCAGCATCCGCACGCCCGGCTCGCCCACCCCGCGCCGCACCGCCTCCCGGTCGCCGTCGCCGAGCGCGGAGCACACCCACAGGGTGTCCGCCTCGGCGCCGATGGCGGAGAGACCCGAGACCAGGCCGCCGCCGCCGCGGCGGGGTGTGAGTGTTCCGTCGGGGTCGAGGGTGTACGAGACCGGGCCGCGGTTGGACGCGACGAGGATCTGGGCAGCACGCGCGGGGACCATGGAGACGAACCTAGCCCGAAGCGGAATGCCTCAAACGTGCGAACCGTGTCACGGACCCCCCGGCGGCCGCGCCCGCTCACGCCGCGCGGTGCACCGCGTACTCCGAGATCTCGCGCATCGGCGGGCGTTCCTCGGTGTCCACCGCGTAGGTGCGCGGGACGAAGCCCTCCTCGGCCCGTTCGAACTGCGTCAGCGACGGACGGACCAAGTGGGCCCGGGACAGGCGCAGTTGGGCCGTGCGGTAGATCGCCGCTGCCATCCGGCCGAGCGCCTGCCCGTCCTGGTGGCGGTGTCTGCGCACGCCCACGTCGACCTGGGCCAGCGCGTCGAGACCCACGGTGTGCAGCGCGTCGACGAGCAGCCCCAGCTCCACTCCGTAACCGACGGGGAAGGGCAGCCGCTCCAGCAGGGAGCGCCGGGCCGCGTACTCGCCGCCCAGCGGCTGGACGAACCCGGCCAGCTGCGGCCAGTGCAGATTGAGCAGCGGGCGGGCCACCAGTTCGGTGACGCGACCGCCCTGACCTGGGGAGTCTCCGAACGGGCGGTCGTACATCGCCTTGACGAGGTGCACGTCCGGGTCGGTCAGGAGCGGGCCGACGATGCCGGAGACGAAGCCGGGGTCGAACTCCTTCAGATCCGCGTCGATGAAGCAGACGATGTCACCCGTGGTGACCAGCAGGGAGCGCCACAGGACCTCGCCCTTGCCGGGCAGCGCCGGTATCCGGGGCAGGATCGCGTCCCGGTGGACCACGCGGGCGCCCGCGGCGGCCGCGACCTCGGCCGTGCGGTCGGTGGAGCCGGAGTCGACCACCACCAGCTCGTCGACGAGCGGCACGGCGGCGGTCATCAGCTCGCGGCGGATCGCGGTGACGATCTGCCCGACCGTGGCCTCCTCGTCCAGCGCGGGCAGGACCACGCTGACCGTGGTGCCGGTGCGGCGCTTGGCCGCCGTGATCGCGTCCAGCGGGCGGTCGGCCGCCGACCAGGAACGCCTGCTCAGCCAGCGTTCCACCTCTTCCAGCACGATCGGTGACCCCTCTGTGAGTGACGGCGCGCGGGACGGCGCGGGTGCCGCCTGTGATCCATCTCGCGGTTCGGACGACTATCTCAACCGTCCGGGCCTTCGGTTACAGTCTTGAACAACGCGGACGGCGCTCGCATGTCGGGGTCGTCGCGCGGACAAACGCCCGGGTCCTGGACCCGGTGCCACAGCGCTCATCCAGAGGGACTGAGGGAACGGCCCGTTGAAGTCCCGGCAACCCTCCTGCCGACCGCGAGGTCACGGTGGGGAAGGTGCCAATTCCGTCTCATGGCGAAATGCGCCATGGGGAAGATGAGGAGAAAGGGCCTCGCCATCATGGCTGTGCACACCGCCGACGTAGCTGCCACCCCTGTCGCCACCGCGGACGCCACCACCGCAGACGCCGCCACCTCCGTGGATCTCGGTCCCGCCGTCGCGCTTTCCTGCCGGGAATGCGGCGAGCGGTTCGACCTCGGCCCCGTCTTCGCCTGCGCCCTGTGTTTCGGGCCGCTCGAAGTCGCGTACGACCTTCCGACAGGTGACCCCGAGGCGCTCCGCAAGCGGATCGAAGCGGGCCCGGACAACATCTGGCGCTATGCGCCCCTGCTGCCCGTTCCGGCCAATGTGGCGGAAAAGCCCAACCTGAATCCGGGATTCACCAAGCTCGTCAAGGCCGACAACCTCGCCCGTGAGCTGGGCGTCACCGGCGGTCTCTACGTCAAGGACGACTCCGGCAACCCGACGCACTCCTTCAAGGACCGCGTCGTCGCCATCGCCGTCGAGGCCGCCCGCGCCTTCGGCTTCACCACGCTCTCCTGCTCCTCCACCGGCAACCTCGCGGGCGCGGTCGGCGCCGCCGCGGCCCGGGCGGGTCTGCGCTCCTGCGTCTTCATCCCGCACGACCTGGAGCAGGGCAAGGTCGTCATGGCCGCGGTGTACGGCGGCGAGCTGGTCGGCATCGAGGGCAACTACGACGACGTCAACCGCTTCTGCTCGGAGCTCATCGGCGACCCGCTCGGCGAGGGCTGGGGCTTCGTCAACGTGAACCTGCGCCCGTACTACGGCGAGGGCTCCAAGACGCTGGCGTACGAGATCTGCGAGCAGCTCGGCTGGCGGCTGCCCGACCAGCTCGTCGTCCCGATCGCCTCCGGCTCCCAGCTCACGAAGATCGACAAGGGGCTCCAGGAGCTGGTGAAGCTGGGGCTCGTCGAGGACCGGCCGTACAAGATCTTCGGCGCCCAGGCCGAGGGCTGCTCGCCGGTGTCGACCGCCTTCAAGGCGGGCCACGACGTGGTCCGCCCGCAGAAGCCGGACACCATCGCCAAGTCCCTCGCCATCGGCAACCCGGCGGACGGCCCCTACGTCCTGGACATCGCCCGGCGCACCGGGGGCGCGGTGGAGGACGTGAACGACGGGCAGATCGTGGACGCGATCAAGCTGCTGGCCCGGACCGAGGGCATCTTCGCCGAGACGGCGGGCGGCGTGACGGTCGGTGTCACCCGCAAGCTCATCGAGGAGGGGCTTCTCGACCCGTCCCTGACTACTGTCGTCCTCAACACGGGTGACGGCCTCAAGACCCTGGACGCGGTGGCGCCGACCACCGGCCCGACCGCGACCATCCGCCCGAGCCTGGACGCGTTCCGCGACGCCGGCCTGGCCGGCTGACCCACCAGCTCCCAGACGGAAGGCAGGAAGCCCCATGAGCGTCAACGTCCGCATCCCCACCATCCTCCGCACGTACACCGGCGGGCAGGCCGAGGTCGCGGCCGAGGGTGCCACCCTCGCCGAGGTCATCGCCGACCTGGAGAAGAACCACACGGGGATCGCCGCCCGGGTCCTGGACGACCAGGGCAAGCTGCGCCGGTTCGTCAACGTGTACGTCAACGACGACGACGTCCGCTTCGAGCAGGGCCTGGAGACGGCCACGCCGGACGGCGCCGGGGTCTCGATCATTCCGGCCGTCGCGGGCGGCTGCTGAGCTACTCCGCGTTACCTGAATTGCCCCCTCCGCAAGCTAAGCGGAGGGGGCAATTCAGTGTGGTTGAGCGCGGTACAGTGGGGAAGTCCCCTTCGTTGCGCATGCCACGTGCATATGAGAACGCGACGAACCGGCGTCGAGATGCAGTCAAAGTGTTCGAGCATATTGCTCCTTAAGTGCGCTTTGCCCGGCCCGACTTGCCCCGTAATGCTGGAATAGGCGGCATTCCGCTCCTGGCCCCCGCCCGGAATTCTCGTCCGACTGACCTGTTGCAGAGGGCAGTTGGGCAGATACATTCAGCCGCGGTCGACGCGTTCCGGCGCACACCCTCTCCTGTCGGAGGGTGGAGATCTGACCCGGGTCCGCGAAGTGCGGTCCCGTGCAAGGGCCAGTAATAGGGGAGTTAGGCATGGCTCAGGGCACCGTCAAGTGGTTCAACGCGGAGAAGGGGTACGGCTTCATCGCGGTCGACGGTGGTGCGGATGTTTTCGTCCACTACAGCGCGATCCAGATGGACGGGTACCGCACCCTTGAAGAAGGTCAGCGAGTCGAGTTCGAGATCTCGCAGGGCCAGAAGGGTCCGCAGGCGGACATGGTCAAGCTCGCCGTCTGATCTCGGCGCGATCGGCCACCGACGCATACAGGCCCGTGGGGCCCGCATCCTCTGTAAATGGATGCGGGCCCCACGTGTGTGTCCGGGCCCGCCTCGGCGGTCCGGACCCCGGCGGGCGGGTGTCCGGGACCGGGCCGTGGCGGTGGGACGGCCTTGCACTCTCCGGGGTCGAGTGCTAATCATTGGCGTTAGCACTCTCCGAGTGAGAGTGACAGAACTTGGATCGGGTCAGTGAGGCCCGCGGACCGGGTGGGGCAAGGAACCACAAGGGTCGCGAGCCGTCCGTCGCGGGCACCGGCGCGGTCCACGAAGAACGCCACCCCTGTCCGGGAGGACCACTTCACATGGCCAAGATCATCGCGTTCGACGAGGAGGCACGGCGCGGTCTCGAGCGCGGGATGAACCAGCTCGCCGACGCCGTCAAGGTCACCCTTGGCCCCAAGGGCCGCAACGTCGTCCTCGAGAAGAAGTGGGGCGCCCCCACGATCACCAACGATGGTGTTTCCATCGCCAAGGAGATCGAGCTCGAGGACCCGTACGAGAAGATCGGCGCCGAGCTGGTCAAGGAAGTCGCCAAGAAGACGGACGACGTCGCCGGTGACGGTACGACCACCGCGACCGTCCTCGCCCAGGCGCTCGTGCGCGAGGGTCTGCGCAACGTGGCCGCGGGTGCCAACCCGATGGCCCTGAAGCGCGGCATCGAGAAGGCCGTCGAGGCCGTCTCCGGTGCGCTCCTGGAGCAGGCCAAGGATGTCGAGACCAAGGAGCAGATCGCTTCGACGGCCTCCATCTCCGCCGCCGACACCCAGATCGGCGAGCTCATCGCCGAGGCGATGGACAAGGTCGGCAAGGAAGGCGTCATCACGGTCGAGGAGTCCCAGACCTTCGGTCTGGAGCTCGAGCTCACCGAGGGCATGCGCTTCGACAAGGGCTACATCTCGGCGTACTTCGCGACCGACATGGAGCGCATGGAAGCCGCGCTCGACGACCCGTACATCCTGATCGTCAACTCGAAGATCGGCTCGGTCAAGGACCTGCTGCCGCTCCTCGAGAAGGTCATGCAGTCGGGCAAGCCGCTCCTGATCATCGCCGAGGACGTCGAGGGCGAGGCCCTGTCGACCCTGGTCGTGAACAAGATCCGCGGCACCTTCAAGTCCGTCGCCGTCAAGGCCCCGGGCTTCGGCGACCGCCGCAAGGCCATGCTGAACGACATCGCCATCCTCACCGGCGGCACGGTCATCTCCGAGGAGGTCGGCCTCAAGCTGGAGAACGCGGGTCTCGACCTGCTCGGCCGCGCCCGCAAGGTCGTCATCACCAAGGACGAGACCACCATCGTCGACGGTGCCGGTGACAGCGAGCAGGTCGCCGGTCGCGTGAACCAGATCCGCGCCGAGATCGAGAACTCGGACTCGGACTACGACCGCGAGAAGCTCCAGGAGCGTCTGGCGAAGCTGGCCGGCGGCGTGGCCGTCATCAAGGCCGGCGCCGCCACCGAGGTGGAGCTCAAGGAGCGCAAGCACCGCATCGAGGACGCCGTGCGCAACGCCAAGGCGGCCGTCGAGGAGGGCATCGTCGCCGGCGGTGGCGTGGCCCTGCTCCAGGCCTCCTCGGTCTTCGAGAAGCTGGACCTGTCGGGTGACGAGCTGACCGGCGCCAACGCCGTGAAGCTCGCCCTGGAGGCCCCGCTGAAGCAGATCGCCGTCAACGGTGGTCTCGAGGGTGGCGTCATCGTCGAGAAGGTCCGCAACCTGCCCGTCGGCCACGGTCTGAACGCCGCGACCGGTGAGTACGTGGACATGATCGCCGAGGGCATCATCGACCCGGCGAAGGTCACGCGCTCCGCGCTGCAGAACGCCGCGTCGATCGCCGCGCTGTTCCTCACCACCGAGGCCGTCATCGCCGACAAGCCGGAGAAGGCCGCCGCGGGCGGCGCTCCGGGCGGCATGCCGGGCGGTGACATGGACTTCTGATCCTCGTCGGAGGATCGGCAAGCCCGGTTACGTACGGAGGGCGGCACCCCACGGGGTGCCGCCCTTCGGCGTTCACGGAGTCCGGCGGGCGTTCACGGACTCCGGCGGGCGGCTACGGCAGCGCCGCGCGCAGCCGGCCCCGGGCCTCGGCCAGCCGCCGGGCCGCCGCCGCCGCGTCCAGATCCGCGAGCAGCATCAGGATCGCCGTCTTCACCTCGCCGCCGGCGGCGGTCAGGGCCGCCTCGACGGCCTCCTCGTCCGCGTCCGTGGCCAGCGCCACGATCCGGCGGGAGCGGGCGCGCAGCTTCTCGTTGGAGGCGCGGACATCGACCATCAGGTTCCCGTACGTCTTGCCGAGCCGGATCATCGTGATCGTCGAGATCATGTTGAGGACGAGCTTCTGGGCGGTGCCGGACTTGAGCCGGGTCGAGCCGGTCAGCAGCTCCGGGCCGACCACCACCTCGATGCCGTGCTCGGCGGCGGCGGCGAGCGCCGAACCGGCGTTGCAGGCCAGGCCCACGGTCAGCGCCCCGCGCGCCCGGGCGTGCTCGACGGCTCCCACCGCGTACGGGGTGCGGCCGGAGGCGGAGACCCCGACGACCGTGTCCAGCGCGGTCAGGGCGAGCCCGTCCAGATCGGCCGCCGCCAGCTCCCGGGAGTCCTCGGCGCCCTCGACGGAGGAGGCGAGGGCCGCCGGGCCGCCCGCGATCAGCCCGACCACCTGGGAGGGGTCGGTGTTGAAGGTCGGCGGGCACTCGCTGGCGTCCAGCACCCCGAGCCGCCCGGCGGTGCCCGCGCCCGCGTAGACGAGCCGCCCGCCCCGGCCCATCCGCTCGGCGGTCGCGTCGATGGCGGCGGCGATGCGCGGGAGCTGGGCGGCGACGGCGGCCGGGACCGTGGCGTCCTCCCCGTTCATGATCCGGGCGATCTCGGCGGTCGGCAGCCGGTCGATGTCGGCGAGCTCGGGCCGGAACGCCTCGGTGGTCAGGGTGGCCAGCTGGGCGCGGAGTTCCCCGTACGTGGAAGTCATGGCGCTGCTCTCTCGTGACGTGGGCGGGGGCACCCGGGGTCAGCGGGTGCGCGGGCTGTGGCGGTGGGCGAGCGCCTCGTAGGAGGCGGCGAGCGCGGGGGCGGCCGTCTCGTACGTGCGCTGGGCGACACCGATGAACAGGCAGTCCACGACGAGGAGCTGGCTGGTGCGCGAGGACATGGCGGCCGGGCGCAGCTCGCTCTCGCGGGCGGTGGAGGTGGTCAGTATGTGGTCGGCGTACTGGGCTACGGGGCCGTCGGGGCGGCCGGTGAGGGCGATGGTGGTGGCGCCCCGCTCGAAGGCGACGCGCAGCGGCTCGATGACGTCGCCGGTCGAGCCGGAGTGGGTGATCGCCACGGCCGCGTCCCCCGCGCGCAGTTGCACGGCGTTGGTGACGGCGAGGTGCGGATCGGTGTGGGCGTGCGCGACGAGGCCGATCCTGAGCAGCTTCTGGGCGAGGTCCTGGCCGACAAGGGAGGAGGCGCCGACGCCGTACACGTCGATGCGGCGGGCCTGCGCGAGGGCGGCGACGGCCGCGCCGAGCTGGACGGTGTCGAGGGCGGCGGCGGTGTCGGCGAGGGTCTGCTGCTCGTCGTGGGCGAGCTTGGCGACGACGTCGGCGAGGGGGTCGTCGACGGCGATGTCGGCGGTGACGGCCGGGGCGCGCCCCGACTGCTGCTGGGCGGCGAGCCCGGCGAGCGCGAGGCGCAGATCGCGGTAGCCCGGGTAGCCGAGGAGGCGGGCCGTGCGGACCACGGTGGCCTCGCTGGTGCCGGTGAGCTCGGCGAGGCCGGTGACGGTGAGGGCGGCGCACCCGGCCGGGTCCCCGGCGACGGCCTCGGCGACGCGCTGCATCGAGCGGGTCATCGACGGTGCCAGGGTGCGCACCTTGGCCGCGAGGGCGGCGGGGGCCGGGGGAGCCGCGTCGCCGGTGAAAGTTTCCTTCACGTCGTGGTTCACCCTTGAAAGATATTTTCGCAGGTGGGGCGGGGTCAACCCCTCGGCCCGGGACGGGCGGAAGTGGTGGATGGGGTGACAATGGCTCCATGGACGACGTCGACCCCCTGGAGCAGTACCTGCACGCCGCCCGCGCCTTGGTGCTGGCGGACCTGGCCGCGCGCGACGTGGCCCAGGCCGATGTCGTCTCCCTGGTCGAGGACGCGGTGACGCACCGCCGCTGGTGGGTGGAGCAGTGGCCGGACGGGGCGTCGTACGTCGCCGGGCTGGTCGCGCAGGACGTGCAGGACGCGCTCCTGGAGAAGTACGGCCGCTGGCCCATCTGCCCCGTCTGCCACGCCGGGGACCCGCACGCCCTCGACGTGGAGCCCGAGCTCGGGCCCGACCCGCACTGGGTGTGCGGCAAGGCGGGGGTGACGGTGGCCCCGGTCGGCGGCCTGGGCGCGGGCCCGCTCGCATGACGCTCTACATCGACCCGCCGACCTGGCCGGGCCACGGCCGTATGTGGTCGCACCTGGTCAGCGACGTGTCGTACGAGGAGCTCCACGCGTTCGCCGCCGCCGTCGGCTGCCCGCCGCGCGCCTTCGACCGCGACCACTACGACGTACCGGAGTCGCGGTACGCGGACGCGGTGCGGGCCGGGGCGGTGGAGGTCGGCTCCAAGGAGCTGGTGCGGCGGCTGACGGGGGCGGGGCTGCGACGGCCCAAGGGGCGCCCGGCGCCTTAGCCGTGGTGGTTTCGGCTGCCGGCAGCCGTCGTGGCTCCGCGGCCGTCTTGGCCGTCGCGCTCGGCCGGTCGGTGGCTCAGCCGGTGAGCAGCTCCAGCTCCGTCGTCAGGTTCTCGCGGGCGCGGGTCTCCCACTCGTGGGCGCCGTACGGGGTACGGAAGAGCCTGGGCAGGGCGAGGAGCTGGCGCAGGACCTGGGCGCGGCCGGTGCGGAAGGCGTCGTCGGGGACGAAGGCGTACTCCTCGCGGACGGCGGCGGCGTACGCGGCGTACTCCTCCGGGCCGCCCGCGAGCACCGCGAGGTCCGCGTCGCACAGGACCTCGCCGTTGGTGTCGCCCTCGGCGGGGTCGTGGGTGACGGTCAGGCGTACGAGCCGGGCGACCTCGGCGGTGTCCTCGGCCCCCAACCCGGCCTCGGCCAGCGCCCGTTCGGCCAGGGCCGCGCTGCGCTCCTCGTTCTCGGAGCGGTCCGGCCGGTAGACGGCGTCGTGGAACCACGCGGCGAGGCGGACGAGTTCGGGGGCGGCGGCGTGGTCGGCGAGGGTGTCGATGTGGCGCAGTACGGCGGTGAGGTGGGCGACGGTGTGGTACTTGCGGTGGGGCTCGCTCCAGCGGGTGAGGAGGTTGGTGGCGTAGGGGGTGGGGTCGGGGGTGGGGGTTTGGCGGGCGGCGCTGAGGGTGTCGGCCCAACGGGCAACGAGATCGACCATCCCCCGAGCGTAACGACGCCCCGCCCCCCTCCACCGGGGCTGCGCCCCGGGCCCCGTTTCCGCCTGCGGGAGGCGGTGGACCGGTCGCGCAGTTCCCCGCGCCCCTGAAAGGGCCGGAGATTCGCCTGCGGGTGGTGGGTGGCTGGCCGCGCAGTTCCCCGCGCCCCTGGGGTGTCCGGGTCCGGCTTTTGTGTGCGGGCTGGTGGTGGGCTGGTCGCGCAGTTCCCCGCGCCCCTAAAAGCCTGTGGCTGAGCCAACTGCTCCGGCTGCGGCCAACCCCCTAGGGGCGCGGGGAACTGCGCGAGCAACCGAAGCCGACCCGCGGATGAAGTCCGGGCCCGATAGGGGGCGCGGGGAACTGCGCGAGTCACCCACCACCGGGCCGCAGGCGAACACCGGGCCGGATCAGGGGCGCGGGGAGCTGCGCGAGTCACCCACCACCGGGGCGCAGGTGAGCACCCTCGGGCTACCCCCCGCCCCGCCCCGGGGGCCTCCCCGATGGGCAGGGGAGCGGCCCCCTGGGACAGTCGGAGGCATGATCGCGCCCTCTCGCCGGATCGTCCTGACCGCCACCGCCGCCACCGTCCTCCTCGGCAGCGGAGCCGCCACCGCCACCGCAACCCCCCGCATCCACACCGAACTCCCCCCACCCACCGGCCCCCACCCCGTCGGCACCGTGAGTCTGCGGCTCGTCGACCGGGCGCGGCGGGATCCGTGGGGCACGCGGGCCTGCCGGGAGCTGATGGTGGGGGTGCGGTATCCCGCCCGCCGGGTGCGCGGGTACGCGCGTGCGCCGCAGATGACCCGCGCCGCCGCCGACGCGTACGGCCGGACGAGCGGACTCGACCTGCCCGAGGGAAGCGTGGACTGGGGCGCCACCCGCAGCCACGCCCACACCCACGCCCCCGTCGCCCACCCCGCCCCCCACTCCGCCGGCTTCCCCGTCGTCCTCTACTCGCCCGGCGCCGGCGACCCCCGCACCCTGGGCACCACCCACTGCGACGAGCTCGCCTCGCGCGGGTACGTCGTGGTGATGCTGGACCACCCGTACGACGCCCAGGTCGTCGAGTTCCCCCGGGGCCGGCTCGAACGGACGGTGCTGCCCCGCGAGTACGCCCGCGCCAAGAAGGCCGGGCCCGAGCACGTCGTCGCGCTGCTGAGGAAGGTCGTGGACGTACGGGTGGCCGACACCCGGTTCGTCCTCGACCGGCTCCGCCACCTCCCCGGCCCCCTCGGGCGGCTCCTCGACCTCGGGGCGGTCGGGATGTTCGGGCAGAGCGCGGGCGGGTTCACCGCCGCGCAGACCCTGCACGACGACCGCCGCATCAGGGCCGCGCTCAACATGGACGGCGTGATGGGCTACACCGAGAACGACCACGACCCGGCGAACCCGTCCTCCGTCGGCACCGACGGCGTCACCCGCCCCCTGCTCCTCATGGGCATGGACGGCGACGACCACCACACCCTCCCCTCCTGGGGTGCCGCGTGGCGGCACAGCACCGGCTGGCACCGGGACCTGGCCCTTACTGGCACCGCCCACGCCTCGTTCACCGACCTCCAGTCACAGATCCCGCAGATCGCCCGCCGGCTCGGTCTGCCGGACGCCTTCGTCACCCAGAACGTGGGCACCATCGACCCGGTACGTTCCGTCGCCGCCCAGCAGGCGTACGTCGGCGCCTTCTTCGACCGGTGGCTGCGCGGCCGCGACGAGGCCGGCCTCCTGGAGCGGCCCTCGCGGCGCTGGCCGGAGGTGCGGTTCGTGGAGTGAGCCCCCGGCGCGCCGCCCCCTGACGCATGCGGCCCCGCGCCCCGCCGCGTAGGCTGTTATTGGACTAGACCTGTTGAACGGGTAGGCAGCCGAGGAATTGGGGTCAGATGAGCAACCGTGCACTGCTTGAGGTGATCGCTCTCGACGCGGACGACGCCGTCGCGGCACAGGCCGGCGGCGCGGACCGGCTGGAGCTGGTCACCGACATGGCGGCCGACGGCCTCACCCCGTCCCGGCGGACCTTCGCGGCGGTCCGCGCCGCCGTGGACATCCCGCTGCGGGTGATGCTGCGCGCGGCGGACGGCTTCGCGGCGGGCGACGTGGACGCGCTCGTACGGGACGCGCGGGCGCTGCGCGCGGAGGGCGCGGAGGAGTTCGTGCTCGGCTTCCTCGACGAGGCGGGCGCCCCGGACATGACGGCCGTACGGGCGCTGGTGGCGGAGCTGGACGGATGCCGGTGGACGTTCCACCGGGCCGTCGACCGCGCCGCCGACCGCGACGCCCTGCGCAAGGAGCTCGCGGGCCTGCCCGGCCTCGACACGTATCTGACGGCGGGTGCGGCCGGAGGCGTCGACGACGGCCTGGAGACGCTGGTCGCGGAGGCGGGCCGGTCCGGCGAGCCGGGCTACGAGCCCCGCATCCTCGTCGGCGGCGGCCTCCGCCTCGACCACCTGCCGCGCCTGCGGGACGCCGGGATCGACGCGGTGCACATCGGCGGCGCGTCGCGCCCCGACGGCTGGGCGGCCCCCGTCTCGGCCCGGGCCGTCGCCCAGTGGCGCGAGACCCTGGACGCGTAGCGAAGGAACGGCAGGCAGGCAGGGGGGCGGTACACCCGGCCCCGCCCCGGACCCGGGGGGCCACGCGCCCGACGCCGCGCCCGGCACTGCCCCGGACCCCGAGGGCGGTAGCCCCGCGCCCGGCACCGCGCCCCCGGCCGGCACACCCGGCCCCCCGCCTACCGCCCCTTCCCCACCGCCAGCTCCACCCCCGAGACCGTCGCCACCACGCCGTCCTTCTCCACCCGTACGTCCCGCACCCGCAGCATCCGCGCCTCGCGCGGCAGCGTGTACGAGAAGGACAGGCGGTCGGAGAGCTCCGGCGGTCGCATCGCCAGCAGGCCCGTGACCAGCTTCGGGTCGATGCCGATCTTCGACAGCAGCCAGGGGTGGTCCGCCACCACGTCGACGAGATTGACCCGTGTCAGCTGCTCGGCGAACCGGGGCGTGCCGGTCAGCTCGTGCAGCTTCTCCTCGCTGCGCAGCGCCGCCGCCACGTCCTCCTTCGGCACTCCGAGCCGCTCCACCACCGCCGGGACCGACAGCAGCGCCTTCACGCGCGCGGTGTCCCGGCTGATGAGGTCGGCGGCCTCGCGGTGCAGCGTCAGCCCCCGGTCCCGTCCCGGCCGGTACGTGGCGATGCCCGGCATGTCGAGGCTCATGCCGTCGACGTCCGTGGACAGCCCGCTGGAGCCGACGAGCCGCACCTGGGCCCGTGCCCGTACGCGCAGCTCCTGCCCGGCGATGGTCAGCCGGCCGTCCGCGCCCACCGTGTCGCCGCTCACCCGGCTGAACTTCAGCTGCGAGGCCGCCAGTTCCCGGTTCATGTCGTCGAAGGACAGGGTGATCCGGCCGTGGAGATCGCCGATGACCGCACTGCGGATGTCGTTCGGCAGATCTCCGGTCAGAGTGATGTTCCGCGCGCTGGCCTGCACCTTCGCGAGCGATATCCGGTCGGCGGCCACGTGCGGCACGGTGACGTCCACCCGTTCCAGCCGCTTGTCCAGGACCTGCGTGAGGAACGGGAACCCGTGGATGTCCACCTCGGGAGCGGCGGCCAGGTGGAGTTCGTCCTGGAGCGCCTGCCGCGCCTTCTTCTCCGCGTACATCGCCGCGCACCGGTCCGCGAGGACCAGGAACCCGACGCACACGACCAGCGCGAACACCAGCTTGGCGAGGCGCGGGAGCGCGGCGAAGGGACTGCGGCGGCGCCGACGGCCGCGCCTCGCGCGCCGGCCCTTCCCGGCGCGGCGGTGGTCCGGCGGGGACCACGCGTCGTCCTCGGGCTCGGCGTACATACGGCTGAGGTCGAGCGGGAGGACCGTGAGCCCGGCGGGCTCGGGTCCGCCCTCGGAGCCGGGCTCGGGATCGGCCAGGGCCGCGAGTTCGTCATAGGGGTTACGGGGACGGGGTTGCATGCGTGCGGGGGAGCGCATCGTCTTATCCCACCACACATGCCCCCTTCGAACACAAGCGCCACCAACGGTACGTCCACCGCGACGGCATCCGGCTACCCGTCCACCCGTACCTCGGCCCACACCGTCTTGCGCGGCACCGGCCCCTCCTCCGTGCCCCAGCGCGCGGCCACCGCCGCCACCAGCAGCAGCCCCCGCCCCGATTCCGCCTCGCCGCGACCGCCCGCGTCCGCCGACGCGCCCACGGTGGCCGGCAGCCGCCGGTCCCCCCGCCCGTCCGTCACCGCGATGCGCAGGGTCCCTTCCCGCAGGGCGAGGGCGAGTTCGAAATCGCGGCCGGGCACGCGCGCGTGCAGGACCGCGTTGGACGCCAGCTCCGCGACGACCAGCGCGGCCGTGTCCGACGCCTCGCCGTGGCGCGGCACGCCCCACTCCGCGAGCCGCCGGACGGCGAGCAGCCGGGCCAGCCGCGCGCCGTGCCGGGTGGCGGAGATCCGGCGTCTGAACATACGTACGGTAGTGGACAGATGGGCGGTCGTCGTTCCGTTCTCGGGGTGCATGGGGCCACAGTGGCGCCGCTCGCACGCCCGTGACCAGGCTGGGAGCGCGTACTCCGCGCGAGCGTACGCGGCCGTGCTGTAGACAGTACGGCCAACGGGCCGTAACTCTGGGTGAGTTACGCGCGGGGAGATCCACTCACCGGAGGGCAGCCACATGGCCTGGGACCACGAGGGATACGACAGCGAGCCGGAGCCGTCGGACAGTCTGCGGACGTTCGGCGCGGTCCTCCAGGCCCTGCGGGAGCACGCGGGGCTGAGCCGCGAGGACTTCGCCGTCCTGGTCGGCTTCTCCAAACACACCATCGCGTCCGTTGAGTTGGGTCGCCGCATGCCGGACCCCGACCTCGTCGAGAGCGCCGAGGCGGTCCTCGGCAACACGAACGCCCTGCGCAGGGCGATGCAGTACCTCAACCGCCAGCCGGGACTCGCCCGCTGGTTCCGCCGCTGGGCACAGTACGAACGGTGCGCGATCAGCCTCTACACGTACGAGTCGCGGCTCGTACCCGGGCTGTTGCAGACGGAGGCGTACGCGCGGACGTTGTTCGGGGAGCGCGTGCCGCCCCTGGCCGACGCCCAGGTCGAGGTCCAGTTGGCGGCCCGGCAGGAGCGGCAGCAGCTTCTGCGGGACCGGCCCAACACGTCGTTCAGTTTCATCATCGAGGAGCACGTCTTCCTGCGGCGCACGGGTGGGGCCGACGTGACCCGCGAGCTCATCGACTACATCCTGGAGTGCACCTCTGCTCGGAACATCCAGCTGCAAATTATGCCGATGGCAAGGGGTGTTCATGCCGGACTGGACGGGCCCATCCAGCTCCTCGAAACCCCGGCGAACCGGTGGTTCGGTTACTGCGAGGGGCAGGAGAGCGGCCAGTTCATCTCTGATCCCAAAGTCGTCAGCATGCTCCACATGCGGTATGCCAAACTGCGCACGCAGGCCCTCACTCCCGAGGACTCCGTGCGTCTGTTGAAGCAACTGCGAGGAGCGTTATGACCGCCACTGAACTCGCCTGGTTCAAGAGCAGCTACAGCGGCGGAGACGGCGACAGCTGCGTCGAAGTCGCCCTCGACTGGCGCAAGTCCACGTACAGCAGTGGGTCCAGCGGCGACTGCGTGGAGGTGGCCACCTGCCCCGCCACCATCCACGTCCGCGACTCCAAGGACCCGCAGGGCCCCGCGCTCGCCCTGTCGCCGGCCGCGTGGGCGCGGTTCGTCCCGTACGCGGCCGACTAGGAGCGGGCTACTTCCAGTAGAGGCCCTGGCCCATGGTGAAGGGGCTGCCCCAGTACTCCGCCGACACGACCTTCGTCGTCGCGGAGGGCGCCAGCGCGACCGCGCAGCCCTTCTGGGTCTTGCCGTGGGTGAAGTCCTTGGGCAGGGACTCGCTCGGGCACTTGTCGAAGTGGCCGATGACCATCAGGTTCTGCGCCTCGGTGTCGTCGCCGAGGTGGCCCTTCATGTGGCCGACGGAGGCGTACGCCAGGTCCGTCGTGCCGACGTTCTCGACCGTGTAGCGGATGTAGTACGGGACCTTCCCGCTGACCTTGTCGCCGAGCTTGAGCGGGGCCAGGTCGGCGGGGGCGCCCTTCTCGATCGCGTCGACGGTGAGCGCGATCTCGCCCTTCGTCGTGGTGCCGTAGGTGAACGGGAACCGCGCGGCCTCGCCCAGCTTGAACGTCTGGCCGCCCTTGGCCTGGCCGGCTCCGCCGCCGCCCGAGGGCGCCGGGGGCTGGGTGGAGGGCGCCTGGGACGCGGGTGCGGACGGCGTCGGCTTCGCCCCGCCGACCGGCTGGTCCGCGCCGTCGTCCCCGTTGCACGCGCTCAGCGCCAGCGAACCGACGACCACCAGGCCGACGGACGCCAGCTTGACCCGGCCGCCGCCCTTGCGCATGACAGAACTGCTCATGGTGTGAACTCCCCCGTTGAAGCGATGACGCTGTGGACCGATGCTGTGGACCGCCTTGGCGATCTCTACGAACAGAGTTCCTACGGGACGAGCGCGACGCGTCGCCAGCGGGGTGTCCGAAATGCCCGGGCCCGTGGCCGATTCATGACGTCGCCAGGACGAAAGCGCTACGCGAGGCGGACATCGGCGACCTGGGGCGGCCTGGGGCTCAGCGGCGGCGGATCAGGTCAGCTGGGCGGGCAAGGGCGCCGCGTGGCAGACGGTGAGGCCCGAGACCGCCCGGGTCAGCGCCACGTACAGGCGGCGCAGGCCGGTGCGCTCGTCCGGTTCGCCGTCGACCACCGCCGAGGGCTCGTCCAGGACCACGTAGTCGTACTCCAGGCCCTTCGCCAGGGAGGCGGGGACCAAGGTGAGCCGGGACTCGGCCGTGGTCTCCTCGCCCGGGCCCAGGAACGCCAGGCCCGCCGCCGTCAGCGCCTCGGCGAGCACCGGGATCCGCGCGTCCGCCGCGATCAGCCCGGTCGAGCCCTCGTGTTCCAGCGCCTGGCGGCAGGCGGCCAGCACGTCCGCGTCCAGCTCGTCCGGGGCCGAGGCGCGCACGGCCAGCGAGCCGGGGGTCTCACGCACCGACTCCACCGGGGCCAGGCCCGGCGAGATCGACGGCAGCAGCCGCGAGGCGTACGCGATCACCTCGCGCGGCACGCGGAAGCCGGCCGTCAGCTCCTCCACCACCGCGTCCGGCTTGCCCAGATGGCGCAGCGCCTCCTCCCAGCTCGCCGTCGCCCAGGGCGTGGTGCCCTGCGCCAGGTCGCCCAGGACCGTCGCCGAGCCGGTCGAGCAGCGGCGGCCGACCGCCCGGTACTGCATGGGGGAGAGGTCCTGCGCCTCGTCGACCACCACATGGCCGAGCGAGTGGGTCCGCGCCACCAGGTCGTTCGCCTCGTCGATCAGCACCGCGTCCGCCGCCGACCACCTGGCGGCCCTGACACTGCGGGCGGGCTTCGCCCACAGGATGGTCTTCTGCTCGTCCGCGCTGAGCAGTCCCTCGGCGTGCGCGGCGAGGAAGTCGGCGTCCGAGAGCAGCCGCAGCACCAGCTTCGCCGGGTCGACCGGCGGCCAGAGCTCCTTCACGGCCGCCTTCACCGCCGCGCTGCGCGCCACCGCGTCCTGCACCCGGTCGTCGGGAGCCTCGCCCGCCTGCTCCATCCGGACGAGCACGGCGTGCGCGATGCGCTGCGGCAGGGCGTCCCGGGCGGCCCCGTACCGGATGTCCCGCTCCCGCAACTCGCGGACGATCTCCTCCAGTTCGTACGCCGGGATCCGCCAGCGGCGCGAGCCGCGCACCACCACCAGCGGCTCGGTGGGCAGGCTCACATGGCTGCGGACCGCCCGGCGCAGCACCTCGGCCATCCGGGCGTCGCCCTTGACGATCGCGGCGGGCGCGTCGTCGACGCCCTTCACCTCGACGTGCGCCACCAGGTCGTCGACGGTCGCCTGCCTGACCTCCAACTCGCCCAGCGCGGGCAGCACTTGCTCGATGTAGTGGAGGAAGGAGGCGTTCGGGCCGATGACCAGCGTGCCGGTGCGGGCGAGGCGGTCGCGGTGGGCGTAGAGGAGGTACGCGACCCGGTGCAGGCCGACGGCCGTCTTGCCGGTGCCGGGGCCGCCCTGCACACAGACCGATCCGCCGAGGCCGGACCGGACGATCTCGTCCTGCTCCGGCTGGATCGTCGCCACGATGTCGCGCATCGGGCCGACACGCGGACGCTCGATCTCCGCCTGGAGCAGCTTGCTGGTGGTGGCCGCCTCGGCGGGGTCGGTGAGGTGCTCGTCCTCGTACGCCGTGAGCTCGCCGCCCGTGTAGCCGAAGCGGCGGCGCAGCCCGATGTCCTGGGGGTCCTTGCGGGAGGCGCGGTAGAACGGCTGGGAGACCGGCGCGCGCCAGTCGATCACCATCGGGTCGCCCTCGGCGTCGTGGACGTGGCGGCGCCCGATGTAGAACCGCTCGCCCCCGGCGCCCTCGGCCAACTCGGCGCCGGGGGCGTGCAGATAGTCGAGGCGGCCGAAGAAGAGCGGGGTGTGCGAGAGGTCGGCCAGGGCCTTGATGCGGTCGTCGATCTGGCGCTGGAGGACGGCGGCGTTCACCCAGTTCGCGGTGACGTCCTTGATGTCGAGGTTCTGCACGTCCTCGCGCATCGCTCGCAGGGCCGCGCGCGACTCGCCCAGGTGGGCGCGCTCACGGCTGAGGGGGTCTTCGGGGTCGTGCGGGGACACGGGGTTCCTCCGGGCGGCTGGTCGGGCTGGCTCGCCTTGCGGCTTCGGCGGCCGGCCGGTTTCCGTCCGGGCGGCGGCGCTCCTCGGAGGGAGGCGGGGAAGCGGCGATTGTAGTCAGGGGGGCCGGGCGGGGCGAACGAATTTTCCCGGGCCCGGCCCGGACCCCGGGACAGCCCCTAGGGAGCGGGGTCCTACCCGTAGGGGATGGCCTTGGACCAGAGGTGGACATGGGGAGCCGGACGGTTCCGACCGCAGAGCGATGAAAGAGGAGGGGCCCGGGAGCACCATGGATACATGAGCACCGTGACCTGCACCCCCGCGCCCACCGTCCCGGCCCCCCGGGGCGCCACCGCCACCGGCGCCGAGCACGCCCCGCACCGCGTCGGCAACGCCCTGCGCGCCGCCAAGGCCTTCGCGGGCGCCGCCCTGAGCGTCGTCGTCCTCGGCGAGTACTCGGAGGAAGCGGGCGTCCGCCGCCACCGCTGACCCGTCCCCCCAAGGGGCGCGGGGAACTGCGCGACCGGCCCGCGGCGACCCGCAGCCGAATACCCGGCCCCCCTCACCCTCCCTGCTGCCCGCTGAGCCTGCCCCGGCCCGCTCGTCGGATCCTCTAGGGTCACGCCCGTGACGTACCGGAACGTGACCGACCGTTCGCGCAGAGCAACACCCGCCACATCCGCCGAACCCGTTACATCCACCGCAGCCGCCGCAGCCGCCGCAGCCGTCACACCCGCGACCGGCGTGGTCCTGCTCGCCCTCTCACTCACCGCACTGGCAGCGCTCTGCCTCGCCCTGCGCGTCCCCATGGCGGACGCCCTGGTCTACCGGGCGGAGGGCGCGGCCGTCGCGCACGGCACCGATCTGTACGGCTTCACCGTCACCCGCTGGCACCTGCCCGCCACTTACCCGCCGTTCGCCGCGCTCCTGTTCGTGCCGACCACCTGGCTCCCCGTACCGGTGCTCAAAGCCGTCTTCGCCGTCGGCAACGCGCTGCTGCTCGCCCTCCTGGTACGGCTGTCCTGCCGGTTCGCCGGAATCACGGCCCGCCCGGCCGCCCTGCTCGCCGCCACCGCCGCCGGGCTCTGGCTTGAACCGGTGTTCCAGACGCTGCTGTTCGGCCAGATCAACCTCGCCCTGACCTGCCTGGTCCTGGGGGACCTCACCAGGCCGCCCGGCTCCCCCGGCAAGGGCTTCGCGACCGGGGTGGCGGCGGGCATCAAGCTCACCCCGGCGCTCTTCCTGCTGTACGCGCTGCTCAGGGGGCGGTGGCGGGAGGCGGGGACGGGCGCCGCCGCGTTCGCCGGGACCGTGCTGCTGGGCGGGCTCGTCCTGCCCGGCGCCAGCGTGGACTTCTGGACGCGGCGGCTCTTCGAGACCGAACGGGTCGGCAAGGTGTGGATCGTCGACAACCAGTCGCTCCAGGGCCTGGTGGCCCGGCTGCTCCACACGCCCGCGCCCGGCGCGGCCGGGGTGGCGGTCGCGGCGCTCGTCGCGGTGGCCGGGCTGTGGACCGCCCGCCGGGCGCCCGAGCGGTGGGGGGTCCTGGTCACCGCCCTCACCGCGCTGCTCGTCTCCCCGGTCAGCTGGTCCCACCACTGGGTGTGGTGCGTTCCGCTGCTGGCGGTCCTGGTGGCCGAGGGGCGGGTCCGTACCGCCGTCGCCGTGGCGGTGGTGTTCACCGCGCGCACGCTGTGGCTGGTGCCGCACGCGGGGGAGCTGGACCTCCATCTCCCCTGGTGGCAACAGCCGTTGGCGTCACCGTACGCACTGCTGGGCCTCGCCCTGTCGGCGCAGGCCGCCTTCCGCCTGCGGCCCGGCGCCCCTCAGGGGCGCGGGGAACCGCGCGAGGAGCCGACCACGGCCCGCGGACAACGACCCGGCCGATCAGGGTCCCGGGGAACCGCGGGACTCAGCCCCCGTCAGCCCACGGGCCCCCGTCAGCCCACGTCCCCCGCGAGCAGATCGTCCGCGTCCACGATCCGGTAGGCGTACCCCTGCTCCGCCAGGAACCGCTGGCGGTGCGCCGCGAAGTCCTGGTCGAGGGTGTCGCGGGCCACCACCGAGTAGAAGTGCGCCTGGTGGCCGTCCGCCTTCGGGCGCAGCACCCGGCCGAGCCGCTGGGCCTCTTCCTGGCGTGAGCCGAAGGTGCCGGAGACCTGGATGGCGACCGTCGCCTCGGGCAGGTCGATGGAGAAGTTCGCGACCTTGGAGACGACCAGCACCGAGATCTCGCCCTGCCGGAAGGACTCGAAGAGCTTCTCGCGCTGCGCGTTGGGCGTCTCGCCCTTGATCACCGGCGCGTTCAGATGCTCGCCCAGCTCGTCGAGCTGGTCGATGTACTGCCCGATGACGAGGATCTGCTGGCCCGCGAACTTCCGCACCAGCGCCTCGGTGACCTTCCGCTTGGTGGCGGTGGTCGCGCAGAACCGGTACTTCTCCTCGGTCTCGGCCGTCGCGTACGCCAACCGCTCGGAGTCGGTCAGATTGACCCGGACCTCCACGCAGTCGGCGGGCGCGATGTAGCCCTGCGCCTCGATCTCCTTCCACGGCGCGTCGAACCGCTTCGGGCCGATCAGCGAGAAGACGTCCGACTCGCGCCCGTCCTCGCGCACCAGCGTCGCCGTGAGGCCGAGCCGCCGGCGGGCCTGGAGGTCGGCGGTGAACTTGAAGACCGGGGCGGGCAGCAGGTGCACCTCGTCGTAGACGATCAGCCCCCAGTCCCGGGAGTCGAAGAGCTCCAGGTGCGGGTACACACCCTTCCTGCGGGTCGTGAGCACCTGGTACGTGGCGATGGTGACCGGCCGGATCTCCTTGCGCGTCCCGCTGTACTCGCCGATCTCCTCCTCCGTCAGCGAGGTGCGCTTGACCAGCTCGTGCTTCCACTGCCGGGCCGAGACGGTGTTGGTGACCAGGATCAGCGTGGTGGCCTTGGCCTGCGCCATGGCGCCCGCCCCCACCAGCGTCTTGCCCGCGCCGCAGGGCAGCACGACGACCCCGCTGCCGCCGTGCCAGAACCCCTCGACGGCCTGCTTCTGGTACGGCCGCAGCGCCCAGCCGTCCTCCGCGAGCTCGATCGGGTGCGCCTCGCCGTCCACGTACCCCGCGAGGTCCTCGGCGGGCCAGCCGAGCTTGAGCAGGGTCTGCTTGATCTGGCCGCGCTCGGAGGGGTGCACCGCGACCGTGTCCGCGTCCAGCCGCGCGCCGACCAGCGGGGCGATCTTCTTGGAGCGCAGGATCTCCTCAAGGACCGGCCGGTCGGTGCTGGTCAGCACCAGACCGTGGACGGGGTGCTTGCTGAGGGTGAGGCGTCCGTAGCGCGCCATCGTCTCGGCGACGTCGACGAGCAGGGCGTGCGGCACCGGGTAGCGGGAGAACTCGACGAGCGCGTCCACCACCTGCTCGGCGTCGTGCCCGGCCGCGCGCGCGTTCCACAGCCCCAGCGGGGTCAGCCGGTAGGTGTGGATGTGCTCCGGCGCCCGCTCCAGCTCGGCGAAGGGCGCGATGGCCCGGCGGCAGGCGTCGGCCTGCTCGTGGTCGACTTCCAGGAGCAGGGTCTTGTCCGACTGGACGATCAGTGGCCCGTTCACGCGGTGCACCCTCATTCCGTACGTACGTGGAGGCGGCGAAACCTCCAGTGTGCCTCAGCGGGGCGCGGGCGGGGGTGCGACGGCCGGACCGGGGGGACGGCCGTCGGCTCAGGCGGGGTCGTCCGCCAGCTCCGCGACCCCGGTGATCCGGTGCAGCGGATACGTGCGCACCTCGTCGGCCGTGTGGTCGTACGCCGTCACGAACCCGCCCTCCACCCGCACCGGCGCGATCACCCGCTGGCTGGCGGCGCCGTCCGCGTTGACGTAGCCGATCCACAGGGCCGAGCCGGTCATCACCGCGGCCTGGACGGTGGCCAGCGTCTCGGCGGCCGTGGTGCGCGGCAGCCCGCCCGGTTCGGCGGGGGTGGCGCGCGGGGCCTCCTTGCGGACGACCGTGGCGGCCTCGTCGCCCGCGCGGATCGCCCGGACCGCCGCGCCGAGCAGCGTCTCGTCGGGCAGCGGCGGCCCCTCCGGCACGGGCGCGGGGACGGCACGGGGCGGGGTGCGGCGGGTGTCGGCCCGGGTGATCACCACATCGCCCTCGGCGGACTCGGCGGCCGGGGCGTACCCCATCGCCCGCAGCCCTTCGAGGAGCGCGGCGGGGTCGGCCTGGGCGGCGAGCACGGTCGGGGCGAGCCGGCGCAGCCGCAGCCCCGCCGACCGCTTGTCCGCGACGATCTCGTCGAGGAGCGTGTCGTCGTCGCAGCGCACGTACGCCGAGGCGGCGCCGACCCGGAGGTGCCCGTGGCGGCGGGCCACGTCGTCGATGAGGTAGCTGAGCGGCTGCGGGACGGGGGTGGCGCTGTGCGCGGCGAGGAAGGCGTGCAGGTCGGAGGCGGCCTGCCCGGCGTCGAGGGCGCGGCGCACCGAGGCGGGCGTGAACCGGTACACCGTCGCGCCGCCCTTCGACTCGATGTCCGCCAGCACGTTCAGGGTCGCGGCGAGCGGGCGCCGCAGCGGACCGGGCGCGACCGCGGTGAGGTCGGCCTGGAGCAGGACGTGGTCGACGGGCTCGGGCAGGTGCGGCGCGAGCGCGGCGGCGGCCGCGAGACCGGCGGGCGGGGCGGTGGCGCCGGACCGGGGCGCCCTGGCGGTGTCGCCGGCCGCGGCGAGCAGCGCCCGCCCGTGCCCGGCGAGCGCGCCCCGGCCCGTCACGCCCAGCCACTCCGCCTCGGCCAGCGTCCACCGGGCCAGCCGGGGCCGCAGGTCCTCGGGGCCGGTGCGGGACGGGTGCTCCCAGCGCAGCCGGGCCAGCAGCGTCTCGGGGTCGGGCGCGGTCCCCTCGGGCAGCAGCGCGAGCAGGGCCAGCACCCGGTGGCGCACCTCCGGGGCGGGGGAGCGGTCCAGGTCGGGGCCGAGGGCCGCGAGGGTGCGGGCGCGGGCGTCCTGATCGCCGACCAGGCCCGGCGTACGGGTCGCGGCGAGCCACGCGGCGGCCAGCCGCGACCAGCGCTCGGCGGGCGGCAGGTCCAGCCAGTCGTCGTACGCGGGCGTCGGCGCGTACCGCTCGTCCGCCTCCCCGTCGGACGCCAGCAGCCCGGCCGCGTAGGCGAGTTCGAGCCAGAAAGCGGCGGCCTGCTCGGTGGTGTCCAGGGCGGCGGCCGTCCGTTTCAGGTCACGCACGCTCAGACCGCCCGCGCGCAGCACGGCAGGCCCGCCCTCGTTCCACTCGGCCAGCAGGTCCTCGACCATGGTCAGCGCGGTCAGCGCCTGCCCCGCCGCCGCGGAGTCCACCACCTGCGGCTTGTACTCCCGGGCCGGCGCGACGGCGGGCGCCACCGGCTCGGGCGCCCGGTGCGCGCGCCCGGCGCGCAGATGCAGGGCGGCCTCGCGCGGCAGGACCACCGTGCGCGCCGAGGTCGGCAGCAGCAGCCCGTGGTCGCGCAGCCAGCGCACCGGCGGCGCCGGATCCGCCGACACCTCGCCGTACGGCGGCCCCCACACCAGCCGGTCGAGCACCGCGAGCGCCTCCGGCGGGGCGGTGTCGAGCAGCTCCGACATCCGCGTCCGGTCGGTGAAGAGCGAGGTCAGCGCGGCGACCGCGGAGACCGGGTCATGGGTGGCGGGGAGCCCGGCCGCCCGGAGGATCTCCTGCACCCGCCCCGGCGACATCCCGGCCGTGGCCTCGGCGACGGTCGGGCCGAGGCCGGTGGGGGAGGGGTGCGCGGGGGAGGGCGCCAGCAGTTCGCGGGCGGTGCGCACCAGCCGCAGCCGCTCGTCGGTCCCCCACACCAGCGCCTGCTCCCGCAGCCCCGCGACCGCCCCCGGCAGCGCCTCCTCGACGGCCGGGTCGCCCTCGTCGCCCGCCAGGAGCGCCAGCAGGACCGGATAGGGCGCCGGGTCGGGCGCCACGGCCAGCGCCTGCGCGGTCTGGAGCGCGAACCGGTCGAGCCGCTCCAGCGCCCGCACCACCGAGGCCCGCGTCCCGGCGCGGGTGGCCAGCTGCGTCAGGTCGTTGGGTACGGGAGAGAGCAGATCGGGCCGGGCGCGCAGGAGCGCGGCGAGGGAGGAGTCGGGGCGCGAGCGGAGCGCTTCGGCGAGGGTGCGGGGCGCGGCGGGCACGCGGGTGCCGCCGGCGGCGTGGTCACCGGCGGCGCGGTCGGCGCGGTCGGTGTGGCTGTCGGGCCCGCTCACTCCACCCGCTCCGGTCGGTGCTTCGGACACGTGCGCCTCCTGGTCGCGCTCGCCGGTCCCCATCCGCCCCACGGTAGCCGCTGCGCGCTACCGTCAGGGCAGGGAGGCGGCGGCGGGCCCCGGCGGGGCACGAAGGGGAACGGTGTGGGGATCGAGAGCGACCAGCTGGTCTACGACTACCTGAGCCGGGTCGGCGACCTGGCCCAGCGGCGGCAGTTGCCCTCCGCGGCACGGATGCGGCTGGTGTCCGGGCTGCGTGACGAGATCGACCGCAGACGGGCGAAGTTCGGCGCCGACTCCCCGGCGGCGGTGCGCCGGATCCTGGGGCGGCTCGGTACGCCGGACGAGGTGGTGGAGTCCGTCTCGACGGCCGGGGCGTACGAGGCGCCGCCGGAGGTGGAGACCGCGGGGCGGGGGGTGCCGGGGCAGCGGGACGGGGGCCGGGGACGCCGCCAGCTCTTCCCCCGCCCGCGCGAGTCGTCCCCGAACCCCCCGCCCGCGCCCGCGCCCTCGGCCCCTCCTCCGCCGGTGACGGCCGCGTCGCCGCCGCACCTCGCCGGCATGGACGAACTCGGCTCCTCCGACGGCGAGCCGGACTGGTGGCGGATCGAACCGGGCCCGTTCGGGGGCGGCCCCGGGGAGTCGGTGGCGGGGTTCGTGGGCGGGGTGGAGATCCCGGAGATACTGCGGCCGCCGGAGGAGTTGGCGAAGGCGGAGGCGGCGAGGGCGGAGGCGGCGAGGGCGGAGGCGGCGAAGGCGGCCGAGGCCGCGAAGGTGGCCAAGGCCGTTGAGGGCGCCGAGGAGCCGGTCGAGGCGGCCGTCGACGAGCCTCTGGGGCGGAGGATCCGGCTCCCCCGCCCGTCCCTCTCCAGCCCGCTGCTGCTGGCCGCGGCGGTGCTGCTGGTGGTGGGCGCGGCCCTGGGCAACTGGTTGGCGCTGGGCGGCGGCTGGCTCCTGGCGTACCTGTCACGTCGCCTGACGCCCGCGGAGACGAAGTGGGCGGTCCTGGGCGTGCCCGGCCTTGCGGTGGCCGCGGGCGCGGTATGGCTGTGGGGCCGCCAGGACGGCCGCTGGGGCACGCCGATCGCGGAGGGGGCGATGGGGGATGCGGTGGCGGGGGTGTGGCCGTGGGTGGTGCGGGGGGCTGCGGTGGGGTCGGCGGTGTTTTTGGTGTGGCGGGGTGGGCGTCGCCGCTGAGCGGGTCGGCTCGGCCCGGGGTTCGTCTGCGGGCCGGTGGAGGGTCGCCCGCGCAGTTCCCCGCGCCCCTTATCCGGCCGGGATTTCGTCTGCGGGCCGGTGGAGGGTTGCCCGCGCAGTTCCCCGCGCCCCTTATCCGGCCGGGACTTCGCCTGCGGGCCGGTGGCGGGCTGGCCGCGCAGTTCCCCGCGCCTCTGAAGGGGGCGAGTGTGGGAGTTCGGCTGCGGGAAGTTGCCTCAGGGGCGCGGGGAACTGCGCGACCAGCCCAGCACGGTCCGCAGACGAAAGACGGGGCCCGGGGCGCAGCCCCGTTCGGGAGTCCGGGGCGCAGCCCCGTTCGGGAGTCCGGGGCGCAGCCCAGGGAAGGTGGCTCTCGCCCCCGGAGGGTTCAGGGGAGGGGCGGGGTGGGGGAGACACAATGGGGGGCATGGCTACGCGTACCGTCGGGTTCGACCTCGACATGACCCTCATCGACTCCCGCCCCGGCATCCACGCCTGCTACACCCGCCTCGCCGAAGACACCCACACCCCCATCGACGCCGACGCCGCCGTCAGCCGCCTCGGCCCCCCGCTGGAGTGGGAGCTGAGCCACTGGTTCCCCGAGGACCGCGTCCCGGAGATGGCCGCGCGGTACCGCGAGCTGTACCCCACGTACGCCATCGCCCCCACCCACGCCCTCCCCGGCGCCGCCGACGCGATACGCGCGGTCCAGGAGCTCGGCGGGCGCGCCATCGTCGTCACCGCCAAGAACCGGCCGCAGGCCGCCCTGCACCTCACCCACCTCGGGCTGGAGCCCGACGAGCTGATCGGCGGGCTGTGGGCGGAGGCCAAGGCGGAGGCGCTGCGCGCGCACGGCGCCTCGGTGTACGTCGGCGACCACACCGGCGACGTCCGCGGCGCCCACGCCGCGGGCGCGCTCTCGGTGGCCGTGCCGACCGGCCCGATCGGCGCGCGGGAGCTGCGCGAGGCGGGCGCGGACGTCGTCCTCGCCGACCTCACGGAGTTCCGCCCGTGGTGGAAGGCGTACGTCAGCGCCCAGGACACCCTCCGGGCCGCTCCCCCCGCCGCTCCCCAGCCCGCCCCCTAGGCCGCCCCGCGGCCCGCCCGGACCGACCGCACCACACCCGCCCCGGCGATCAGGAAGCCGACGCCCATTAGCATGCACACCGCGTAGGCGACGGGCGGGAACGGGGAGGTGTGCAGGAACAGCGGCGCCACCGTGACCAGCGTGGCGAGCGCGCCGACGAAGAAGACGATGACACCGGCGCGAACCAGCCGGTCCCCGCTGTTCGACTCGTCCCTGGCCGAATTCGCTTGGGTTTCGTTACTCACTCGGTCAGGGTAGTTCCCTGCCCGTAAGGACCCGCCGGGACGTCTTGTCAGCAGCCTCTGGACCATTAGCCTTGGTGTCGGCGGGTCCCAAGGCGACCCGCTGCAGTGCTATCCAGAGCCGTTCTCCGCGGCGCCCCGAGCACCCACGACGAGTACGAGGACGAGGACAGACGTGCCTACCGGCAAGGTCAAATGGTTCAACAGCGAGAAGGGCTTCGGCTTTCTCTCCCGCGACGACGGCGGCGACGTCTTCGTCCACTCGTCCGTGCTCCCCGCCGGGGTCGAGACACTCAAGCCCGGCCAGCGCGTCGAGTTCGGCGTGGTCGCGGGCCAGCGCGGTGACCAGGCGCTCTCGGTGACCGTCCTCGACCCGGCCCCCTCGGTCGCCGCTGCCCAGCGCCGCAAGCCCGACGAACTGGCCTCCATCGTCCAGGACCTGACGACCCTGCTGGAGAACATCACGCCGATGCTGGAGCGCGGCCGCTACCCCGACAAGGCGGCCGGCAAGAAGATCGCCGGACTGCTGCGGGCGGTGGCGGACCAGCTCGACGTCTAGTCCGCTGGTCCGTGAACCCGAACCGGTCCACGAACCTGAGCCGGTCCACGAACCCGAGCTAGTCCACGAACCTGAGCGCGTCGCGGCCGAGCGGAGGCACCAGCCCCTCGGCCGCGGCCCGCGTCAGCAGCCCCCGCACCGCCGCGTAGCCGTCCTCGCCCAGATCGTGGGTGAACTCGTTGACGTAGAGCCCGATGTGCTGGTCGGCGACCGTCGGATCCATCTCCTGGGCGTGCTCCCGTACGTACGGCCGGGAGGCCTCCGGGTCGTCCCAGGCCATGCGGACGGACGTCCGGACGGCCCCGGCCAGCTCGCGCAGCCGGGCCTCGCCGAGCGAGCGGCGGGCGATGATCGCGCCCAGCGGGATGGGGAGCCCGGTCGTCGACTCCCAGTGCTCGCCCATGTCGGCGAGCGAGTGCAGCCCGTACTCCTGGTACGTGAAGCGGGCCTCGTGGATGACGAGTCCGGCGTCCACCCGGCCGTCGCGCACGGCGGGCATGATCTCGTGGAACGGCATCACGACGACCTTGCCGACGCCGCCGGGCACCACGTCGGCCGCCCAGAGCCGGAAGAGCAGATACGCCGTCGAGCGCTCGCTCGGCACGGCGACGGTCTTGCCGGTGAGGTCCACACCGGGCTCGCGGGTGAGCACCAGCGGGCCGCAGCCGCGCCCCAGCGCCCCGCCGCAGGGCAGCAGCGCGTAGTCGTCCAGGACCCAGGGCAGCACGGCGTACGACACCTTCAGCAGGTCGAAGCCGCCGTCGCCGGGGCCGCGTTCGGCGATGCCGTTGGTGATGTCGATGTCCGCGAAGGTGACGTCGAGCTCCGGCGCCCCCGGGACACGTCCGTGCGCCCAGGCGTCGAAGACGAACGTGTCGTTGGGGCAGGGCGAGTAGGCGATGCGCAGCGGCTCAGTCATGACCGTTCCAACTCTCCAGTACGGGCGGGAGCTTCCCGAAGGCGTCGGTGAGTGCGGCGAGCGCGTCCCCGATCCGCCAGGCGGAACGGTCGCGCGGCCCCACGGCGTTGGAGACGGCCCGGATCTCCAGCACGGGAACCCCCTGCTGGGCCGCGGCCTCCGCGACCCCGAAGCCCTCCATCGCCTCGGCGGCCGCCCCCGGGTGCCGGGCGGCCAGCTCGGCGGCGCGGGCGGCGGTGCCGGTGACGGTGGAGACGGTGAGGACGGGCCCGTACACGGCGCCGATGGCCCCGGCGGCCTCCCGCGCGAGCGGCTCGGGCGGCAGATGGGCGCAGCGCCCGAACCCGAGCGCCTCCACGTCCCGGTATCCCTCGGGCGTGTCGGCCCCGAGGTCGGCGGCGACGATCCGGGACGCGGCGACGAGGCCGCCGACGGGCGCGGCGGACGGGAACCCGCCCCCGATCCCGGCGGAGACGACCAGGCCGTACGGGGTGCGGGCCAGGGCGTTGGCCGTGGCGGCGGCGGCCGAGGCGGGGCCCACGCCCCCCACGAGGACGTCCGCGCCCGCCGGGCACGCCCGCGTGACCGCGTCCCGCTCGGCGGGGACGGCGGTCACGACCAGGACGCGCACGTCAGCCGTTGTCGTGCTTGAGGGTGAAGCCCCACACCGACTTCGGCTTGTTGTCCTCGTTCACCTGGACGATGTTGATCTTCCGGGACTTCGGCGCCGCGGACTGGCCGCCGGTCGCGAAGACGTCGGCGTTGGGGAACGAGCGGTAGGTGGTGCTGATGGGCTCGCCGAAGATCGGCGAACCGTCGAGCAGCGCGATCCACTTGTCGCCGTGCTCCACCACGTCCGGGTCCACGCCCAGACGCAGGGTCGAGCCCGGCGAGTACTTGATCGTCTTCGACGTCTTCACGCTGCTCAGGCAGGTGGTGAGCTTCTCCTCGGAGAGCACCTTGCCGTCGTTGCGGCAGGCGGCCTCGGCGTTCACCGAGGTCGTCCCGACCGTCACGGTCGCGAGGGGCGTCGGCTTGTCGCAGGCGGAGAGGGCGAGGAGGCCGACGGAGACAGCGCCCAGGGCGATGCCGGCCCGGCGGGCCTTACCGGAGGTGAACGAGGCGGTCATGAGCCGAAGGCTATCGGTCCGCCGAGATCACGCCACGCGCGGGTGTGGTGTGCCGCGCCGCGACGAGCTCAGCAGCCCCCGTACGGACGTGAGCGCGCCCACCGCGAGCAGGCCCGCCGCGACCGACATCCCGAGCACGCCGTTGAGCGGCAGCACGATCCCTATGGCACCGCCCAGCACCCACGACATCTGGAGCGCGGTCTCCGAACGGGCGAACGCGGAGGTCCGCACCTCCTCGGGCACATCGCGCTGGAGCATCGCGTCCAGGGACAGCTTCGCCAGCGCCTGGGTGAAGCCCGCGGTCGCCCCGAGCACCGCCATCAGCACCCCGCTGAAGAACGCCGCCGCGCACACCCCCGCGCCCAGCGCGGCCAGCAGCGCCGCCACGATGATGATCTCCGGGCCCCGCGAGCGCAGCATCGAGCCCGCCGCCGTGCCGAGCGCGTTGCCCACGCCCGCCGAGACGCCGACCACGCCCAGCGACACGGCGGCGCTCTGCCCGGACAGCGGGTGCTCGCGCAGCAGGAACGCCAGGAAGAAGATCAGGAAGCCGGAGAGCGCGCGCAGGGCCGCGTTGGCGATGAGCCCGCTGCGCACGGACGAGCCGACCGAGCTCAGGCCCGGTTTGCGGCCCGCGCGCTCGACCAGACCGGCCTTGCTCTCGCCCTTGGCGGAGTCCACCTTGTGGTCGAGCGTGAAGGCCAGGAACGTCCCCATCACGAACAGGCAGAACGCCCCGTACAGCGGCCACTCCGGCCCCACGTGCTGGAGCCCCGCGCCGATGGGGGCCGCCGCCGCCGTCGCGAGCAGCCCCGCGAGCGTGACTCTGGAATTTGCCTTGACCAGCGAGAACCCCGGTGGCAGCAGGCGCGGTACGACCGCGCTGCGCACCACTCCGTACGCCTTCGACGCCACCAGGACGCCGAGCGCCGCCGGATACAGCTCCAGGCCGCCGGTGGCCACCGCGCCCGACATGGTGAGCGCGAGCAGCGCCCGCGCCAGCATGGCGCCCGCCATCGCGGCGCGCCGGCCGTGCGGCATCCGGTCGAGCAGCGGACCGATCACCGGGGCCAGCAGGGTGAACGGGGCCATCGTGATCGCCAGATACAGCGCGACCCGGCCGCGGGCCTGGTCGGTGGGGACGGAGAAGAACACGGTGGACGCCAGGGCCACGGTGATCATGACGTCCCCGGCGCCGTTCACGGCGTGGAGTTCGATCAGTTTGCCCAGGCCCGACTCACCGGCGCCATGGGCGTGTGTCGCCTTTCGGATGGAACGCGCGGTGCCCGTGATGGGCAGATGCAGCGCTCGGCCGACCGTCCGCCCCGCCCTGCGGAGGGGACCGGCCGTATCGACGGACCTCGCGGTAGCCACATCTGTCATAGTGCCCCAACCCCGTCTGACCATGACGTACCGACAGGGATTCGGACCGGCAGGTGGGCCACGGGCCGCGAAGGGGGTAGCGTGACAGGCGCGCCGCCCGCGGCTGCTCATGGCCGCGCGCCTCTCCGCGATCCCGCAGAATGGATGGCGAAAGGCGCGCCCCTGATCAGTTCACGGCCCGGGCGCGGACGTCGACGCGGCCCCTTGGTCCGCTCCGTCCGCGACTCGTACGTACGCGGTCCCCGGCGCACCCGTGAGACGGCGTAGGAGAGAAGCGAGACCTGTGAGTGCTGCGACGACGCGAAGCCGTACCCCCGACCGCCTGTGCGCCGAAGCGGTCGACCTCGCCCGGGAGGCGGCCGAGGAGGCCGCCGCGCCCGGCGTGGTCGGAGAGCACGTATCGGTGGTGGCCGAGGGCGACCGGGTCGTCACGCACTTCTTCGAGTGCAAGGAGCCGGGGTACCGGGGCTGGCGCTGGGCGGTGACCGTCGCGCGGGCCTCCCGCGCGAAACTGGTCACCCTCGACGAGACGGTCCTGCTGCCCGGGCCCGACGCGCTCCAGGCCCCCGAATGGGTGCCGTGGAGCGAGCGGCTGCGTCCCGGGGACATGGGCCCCGGCGACCTGCTGCCCACCGAGGCGGACGACCTGCGCCTGGAGCCCGGCTACACCGGGGAGGACGCCCCGCCGCCGAACTCCGCCGTCTCCGAGGAGATGGCCGAGCGGGTCGAGGCCGAGGACGCGGAGCTGGTGGCCCGCCCCGGCGCCGCGCGCGGCACGATCGCGGCGGTGGCCGAGGAGCTCGGCCTGCGCCGGGCGCGCGTGCTGTCCCGGTACGGGCTGCACGCGGCGGCGGACCGCTGGGACGAGTCGTTCGGCGCGAAGACCCCGATGGCGCAGGCGGCACCGGCCTCCTGCGTGTCGTGCGCCTTCCTGGTCCCGCTGGCCGGGTCGCTGCGGCAGGCCTTCGGGGTCTGCGCGAACGAGTTCAGCCCCGCGGACGGGCGTGTCGTGTCCCTGTCCTACGGCTGCGGCGGCCACTCGGAGGCGGCGGTCATGCCGAAGCCGCCGCGGCCGTCGGCGCCGGTGCTGGATACGTTGGGGGCGGATGCGTTGGTGTTGCGGCCGGAGGGGTTCGGGTCTGTGGAGGCGGGCGCCCCGGACGCGGAATCCGAAGACCTGGGCCACTCCTAGCCCCACCCCCCTTGGTAGCTGCGCCCCGGCCCCCTTGGCGGCTACGCCCGGCCCCCTTCGTGGCTGCGCCCCGGCCTCCTTTTCACTTGCGGGGGCGGGGGCGCGAAGGGGGCGGTCTTTGGGGCCGGGACTTCGGCTGCGGGCCGGTGGTGGGCTGGTCGCGCAGTTCCCCGCGCCCCTTATCGGCCCGGAGTTCGTCTGCGGGTCGTGGGGGGTTGCTCGCGCAGCCCCGCGCCCCTGGACGCCGCGGGGCTGCGCCCCAGCGCCCCGGGCCGGTCTTTCGTCTGCGGACCGTGGAGGGCTGGTCGCGCAGTTCCCCGCGCCCCTGAGGGGGTTGGCCGCGGCCGGAGCAGTTGGCTCGGCCAAGGGCTTTAGGGGCGCGGGGCTGGGCCACAATGCGGCTCCCTCGCACGGACGCGACCACCCAGGCGATCGCCCCGCAGGGGCGCACAAAGGGGCGCGGGGAACTGCGCGCTCAGCCCTCCACGATCTACGGACGAGGTCCGGCCTTTAAGGGGCGCGGGGAACTGCGCGAGCAACTGACCACCGGCCCGTACACGAAGTCCCGGCCCAAGAGGGGCGCGGGGAGCTGCGCGAGCGGGTGTCCGTGACCCCGCAGGCGGGGACGTGGACGCGGGCCTCCCCGGCCCACCGCCAGGTGAACCGGGCCGGGGCGAAGCCCGGGGGAGTGAGGGGTGCGGGGGGCGTGCGGGCCCTCGGGAGCGGGGACGCGGTACCTTCGGGCGCAGGGTTACCGATGCGGTGGACGCGAAGAAGCGGGGTACGGCGTGATCGTGAAGGCGACGGCGGACGAGGGGCTGGACCCCTTCGGGACGGCGCGGCTACGGCGCGGCGTAGTGGACGCCTGGGCCACCACCCCCTCCCGCTTCCGCGAGGACGCCAACGCCGAGGAGGACCTCGCCCTCGGCGGCTACCGCGACCGCCTCGTCGTCGAGCTGGCCCAGAACGCCGCCGACGCCGCCGCCCGCGCCGGAGTCCCGGGCCGGCTGCGGCTCACCCTCCACCCCGGCGCCCCCGGCGAGCAGTCCGTCCTCGCCGCCGCCAACACCGGCGCCCCCCTGGACGCCACCGGCGTCGAGTCGCTGTCCACCCTGCGCGCCTCCGCCAAGCGGCGCGACGCCGGCACCGCCGTCGGCCGGTTCGGCGTGGGCTTCGCCGCCGTCCTCGCCGTCAGCGACGAGCCGGCCGTCGTCGGCCGCACCGGCGGCGTCCGCTGGTCGCTCGCCGAGGCCCGCGACCTCGCCGCCGAGGCCGCCCGCTTCAGCCCCGGCCTCGGTGACGAACTGCGCCGCCGCGACGGCCACGTACCCCTGCTGCGGCTCCCGCTGCCCGCCGAGGGCTTCGCGCCGGAGGGGTACGACACCGTCGTCGTGCTGCCGCTGCGCGACGAGCCCGCCGAGGACCTCGTCCAGCGGCTCCTCGCCGCCGTCGACGACGCCCTGCTCCTCACCCTCCCCGGCCTCGTCGAGGTCGTCGTGGAGACCCCCGACGGCTCCCGTGTGCTGCGCCGCTCCGAGCGCGACGGATACGTCCACATCGACGACACCCGGGACGGCGCCAACCGCTGGCGGGTCGAGAGCGCGAGCGGCCCCCTCACCGCCGACCTGCTCGCCGACCGGCCCGTCGAGGAGCGGCTGCGGCCGCACTGGTCGGTCACCTGGGCCGTCCCCGTCGACCTGGACGGCGCCCCGCGGCGGCCCCGTACCGCCCCGGTCGTCCACGCCCCCACCCCCACCGACGAGCCCCTCGGCCTGCCCGCCCTGCTCATCGCCTCGCTGCCGCTGGACACCGCGCGGCGCCACCCGGCGCCGGGGCCGCTGACCGACTTCCTGGTGGAGCGCGCCGCCGACGCGTACGCCCGGCTGCTCGGCGACTGGGAGCCCGTCTCGACCGGCACCGTCGACCTCGTACCCGGCCCGCTCGGGCGGGGCGAGCTGGACGGGGCGCTGCGCGCGGCGGTCCTGGAGCGGCTGCCCCGTATCGCCTTCCTCGCCCCGGCCGCGCCCTCCGAAGAGCTGCCCGCGCTGCGGCCGTTCGAGGCCGAGGTGGTCGAGGGGGCGGGCGCCGACACCGTGCGGGTGCTGGCCGAGGTGCTGCCCACGCTGCTGCCCGCGGGGCTTGAGCGCCGGGCCGAGCTGCGCACCCTCGGCGTCGGGCGGCTGCCGCTCGGGGACGCCATCGAGCGCATCGGCGGCGCCGAACGCGACCCGTCGTGGTGGCACCGCCTCTACGACACGCTGGCCGGGGTGGACCCGGACCGCCTCTCGGGGCTCCCGGTGCCGCTGAGCGACGGGCGTACGGCCATCGGCCCGCGCCAGATCCTGCTCCCCCTGGCCGACACCCCCGCCGACCTCACCCGCCTCGGCCTCAAGGTCGCGCACGCGGACGCCGCCCACCCCCTCCTGGAGAAGCTGGGCGCGCTGCCCGCCACGCCCCGGGCCGTCCTGACCACCCCCCAGGTGCGGGCCGCCGTCGCCGCCTCCCTCGACAGCGGCGAGATCTGGGACGAGGACGCGCTCGACGCCGACGAACTCGCCGAGACCGTACTGACGCTGGTACGGGACGCCGCGCTCGAACCCGGCGAGGAGCCGTGGCTCGGGGCGCTGGCCCTGCCCGACGAGGACGGCGAGCTCGCCCCCGCCGGTGAACTCGTCCTGCCCGGCAGCCCCTTCGCCTCCGTCATCCGCCCCGGCGAACTCGCCGAGGTGGACGGCGAACTGGCCGCCCGCTGGGGCGAGCAGCCGCTCGCCGCGTGCGGGGTGCTGGCCACGTTCGCCCTGGTCCGCGCCACCGATGTGGTCCTCGACCCGGACGAACTGGAGCCCCGCGAAGGCGACTTCGCCGAGCCCGACGACGCCGGGCTGCTCGACGCGGTCGACGTGTGGTGCGAGGACGTCCTGGACCGGCTGCCGCACACGCCCGTACCGCCCGTGGCCACCGAGATCGTCGCCGTCCGCGACCTCGACCTCGTCGACGACGACGCCTGGCCGCGGGCCCTCGCGCTGCTCTCGAAGCCGCCGCTGCGGGACGCGCTGACCCAGCCCGTACGCATCCTGCTGCCGGACGGCACGACCGAGTCGGTCCGCCCGTACACGGCGTGGTGGCTGCGCGGCCACCCCGTCCTCGGCGGGCGCCGCCCGGCGGGTCTGCGCGCGGCCGGGTCCGACCCGCTGCTGGCCGGTCTGTACGAGTCCGCCGACGCGACCGGGTTCGACGACGAGCAGGTGCTGCGGGCGCTGGGCGTGCGTACGTCGGTGGCGGCGCTGCTCGACGAGCCCGGCGGCGCGGCCGAACTCCTGGGCCGCCTCGCGGACCCCGCCCGCCCGGTCTCGGACGCGCAACTGCACGCCCTGTACACGGCGCTGGCCGACCTCGACCCCGAGCAGGTGACGCTCCCCGACGAGCTGCGGGCGGTGGTGGACGGGGAGGTACGGGTCGTGGACGCGGCGGACGCGCTGGTGGCGGACGCGCCGGATCTGCTGCCGCTGGCGTCCGGGGTGCCGCTGCTGCCGGTCGCCCCGGCGCGGGCGGCCGAACTGGCGGAGCTGCTCCAGGTGCGGAGCCTGGGGGAGAGCGCGTCGGCGGAGGTGACGAGCGTCGGGACCGAGCGGGAGGTCCCGGAGGCGGTCCGGGTCCTGCTCGGCCCCCGAGTGCCTTCGCACTACGTCGAGCACGAGGAGCTGCTGGCGGGCGGGGTGGAGCTGGACTGGCACCGCGCGCCGGACGGAACGGTGCACGCGGCGACGCTGGAGGGGGTCGCGGCGGGGCTGGCGTGGGCGGCGGGGCAGTGGCCGCGGCGGTTCGAGGTGGGGGCGCTGCTGGAGGACCCGTCCCGGACGGCGGAACTGTCCCGATCCCGCTGGTTCGACTAACCCCCGGGGCTACGCCCCGGGCCCCCTTCTTTCGTCCGCGGGCCGGTGACGGGCTGGCCGCGCAGTTCCCCGCGCCCCTGGAGGCCGCGGGGCTGCGCCCCAGCGCTGCGGGTCCCCGGGTTTTCGTCTGCGGACCGGTGGTGGGCTGGCCGCGCAGTTCCCCGCGCCCCTGAACGACGCGGGGCTGCGCCCCGACCCCCTGCTTTCGTCTGCGGGCCGGTGGTGGGCTGGTCGCGCAGTTCCCCGCGCCCCTGAACGACACGGGGCTGCGCCCCGACCCCCTGCTTTCGTCTGCGGACCGTGGTGGGCTGGCCGCGCAGTTCCCCGCGCCCCTGGAGGCCGCGGGGCTGCGCCCCTGCGCTGCGGGCACCGGGCTTTTAGTCTGCGGGCCGTGGGTGGTTGCTCGCGCAGTTCCCCGCGCCCCTGAGGGGTCCGGCCGCAGCCGGAGCAGTTGGCTCGGCCACGGGCTTTTAGGGGCGCGGGGAACTGCGCGAGCAACCCACTACAACCCGCAGACGAATCCCCGGCCCGATAAGGGGCGCGGGGAACTGCGCGACCGGCCACCGCCAACCGGCAGCCGAAGTCGAGCCCTGGAGGGGCGCGGGGAACTGCGCGAGCAACCGAAGCCGGCCCGCAGGTGAAGTCCCGGCCGATAAGGGGCGCGGGGAACTGCGCGACCAGTCACCCACGGCCCGCAGACGAATCCCCGGCCGACAGGGGCGCGGGGAACCGCGCGTTCAGCCGTAGGCGGTCTGCGGGACCCTACTCCGCCCACTTCCTCCCCACCCACCTCCAAGCCCCCTCCAACCCCACAGCCCCCACCACCGCAACCCCCACCGCGGCCCACGGCAACACCGTCCCCACCAGGCGCAGGGCGAAGAACGTCTGGAGCCAGGGGACCGCCAGGACCAGGAGGAAGGCCGCGCCCATCGAGGCCACCAGGGCTATCCGCCACCACGTGTACGGGCGGGCGATGATCGCCAGGACCCACATCGACACCAGGAACAGCGTCAGCGTCGCCGCGCTGGTCTCGGCCTCGCGGGCGCCCGGGCCCTCGTAGTAGTGCCGCGCCAGCATGTACGTGGCGAACGTGGTCACCGCCGCGATCACCCCGCCGGGGATCGCGTACCGCATCACCCGCCGTACGAAGTGCGGCTTGGCCCGTTCCGTGTTGGGGGCCAGCGCCAGGAAGAACGCCGGGATGCCGATCGTCAGGGTGGACAGCAGCGTCAGGTGGCGCGGCAGGAACAGGTACTCCACCTGTGTGCACACGACGAGCAGCGCGAGCAGCACCGAGTACACCGTCTTGACCAGGAACAGCGTCGCCACCCGCGTGATGTTGCCGATGACCCGCCGCCCCTCCGCCACCACCGACGGCAGCGTGGCGAAGCTGTTGTTCAGCAGGACGATCTGGGCCACCGCCCGCGTCGCCTCCGAGCCCGACCCCATCGAGACGCCGATGTCCGCGTCCTTGAGGGCGAGCACGTCGTTGACGCCGTCGCCCGTCATCGCCACCGTGTGCCCGCGGGACTGGAGCGCCGCCACCATGTCCCGCTTCTGCTGCGGCGACACCCGCCCGAACACCGCGTGGGAGTCCAGGACCTCCGCCATCTCCGCCCGCTCGTCGGGCAGTTTGCGCGCGTCCACCGTCCGTGACGCGCCCGGCAGGCCCAGCTTGCCGGCCACCGCCCCGACCGACACCGCGTTGTCCCCGGAGATGACCTTGGCGTGGACGTCCTGCTCCTCGAAGTAGCGCAGGGTCTCGCCCGCGTCCGGCCGCAGCCGCTGCTCCAGCACCACCAGGGCCGTCGCCCGCGCGTCCGCCGCCACCCGGGGGTCGTCGAGTTCGCGCCGGGCCCGGGCCAGCAGCAGGACGCGCAGGCCCTGTTCGTTGAGGGAGTCGATCTCCGCGAGGGACGCGTCGCCCGTCGGCAGCAGCACGTCCGGCGCGCCCAGCAGCCAGGTCGAGTTCTCCCCGTCGCCCTCGCTGAACGCCGCCCCGCTGTACTTGCGCGCCGAGGAGAACGGCAGCGACTCCGTGCACCGCCACTCCTCGCTGTCCGGATACGCGTCGATGATCGCCTGGAGCGAGGCGTTGGGACGCGGGTCGGACTCGCCGAGCGCGCCGAGCACCTTGCGTACGTACGCCTCGTCCGCGCCGTCCAGCGGTCGCAGCTCCGTGACGTCCATGCCGCCCTCGGTGAGCGTGCCGGTCTTGTCGAGGCAGACCACGTCCACGCGCGCGAGGCCCTCGATCGCCGGGAGCTCCTGCACCAGGCACTGCTTGCGGCCGAGCCGGATCACCCCGATCGCGAAGGCGACCGAGGTGAGCAGGACGAGACCCTCGGGAATCATCGGGACGATGCCGCCCACCGTGTACGCGACCGACTGCTTGAAGTCGTCGTCCTTGACCACGAGCTGGCTGATGACCAGGCCGACCGAGGTCGGGACCATCAGCCACGTCACGTACTTGAGGATCATCGAGATGCCCGAGCGCAGCTCGGAGTGGACCAGGGTGAAGCGGCTGGCCTCCTCCGCGAGCTGCGCCGCGTACGCCTCGCGCCCGACCTTCGTCGCGGTGAAGGCGCCGCCGCCCGCGACCACGAACGACCCGGACATCACACGGTCGCCGGGCTTCTTGAGGACCGGGTCGGCCTCGCCGGTCAGCAGCGACTCGTCGACCTCCAGACCGTCGGCCTCCACCATCTCGCCGTCGACCACGACCTTGTCGCCCGGCCCGAGCTCCACCAGGTCGCCCAGGACGATCTCGGAGGTGGAGATCTCGGCGGCGGTCCCGTCGCGCCGGACCGTGGGTTTGGCCTCGCCGATGACCGCGAGCCCGTCGAGGGTCTTCTTGGCGCGCAGCTCCTGGATGATGCCGATGCCGGTGTTGGCGATGATCACGAAGCCGAAGAGGCTGTCCTGGAGCGGCGCCACGAAGAGCATGACCAGCCACAGCACGCCGATGATCGCGTTGAAGCGGGTGAAGACGTTGGCGCGGACGATCTCGCCGGTGGAGCGGCTGCTGCGCAGCGGTACGTCGTTGACCTCGCCCCGGGCGACGCGTTCGGCGACCTCGGCGGCGGTCAGACCGGTGGCCCGGCCGGACGCCTCGGGCGGCGGCACGGGGTGGACGGGGTCGAGTTCCGCCCCGGCGTCGATATTGGCGCGCTGCGTCATGTTTTCGACGGTACGGGGGGAATTCCCGCTTCACCTGCCGGGACCGTCGAACATCAGACCAGGGGAGGAGACGAATGGTCCTGTGGCGGTATGCCCGCGCGGGCGTCTCCTACCGCCGGGCCCGACACCGGCCCGGAGCCCGGACACCGCCCCCGGCCCGGAGCCCGGACACCGCCCCCGGCACCGTCCCCCTACAGCTTGTCGGCCGTGGCTTCCCGCTCCGCCGCGTGCCGCTTGAGGGCCGCGTCGCGTCCGCGGACGTACCAGATGCCGATGAGACCGAGACCGCCTCCGGCCAGGCACGTCCACACCCACCACAGATGGCCGTGGTCGTCGAACCAGCCGTAGAACGGCAGCTGGACCAGGAAGAGGACGAACCAGAGGATCGTGCCGCCGGTGATGGTGGCGACGACCGGCCCTTCCAGGGGCTCCGGCGCCTCGTGCTTCGGGGTCCACTTCTCCATGCGATCAGTGTAGGGGGAGGCCCGTGCCGCCCCGGCGGACCGCTCGCGGCCGTCCGCGACCCGGGCGCCCCTTGTGTCTACGCGCGGAGATAGCGATCTTCGCCTGATGTATTCATACTGAAACGGCTTACGGCTGACTCGTTTTGTTCGTTGAAACGTCCAAAGAAGTTCGGGTAAAGCCGCTTTTCCGCAGTGCGCAGCTCCCGCTCCCCGCCCCGTCTCACGACTGAGGTTCCGCATGTCCCCGTCGGCCACCGCCAAGGTCGAAGCGCCCCAGCCCGCCCCGAAGCCGCCGGCCAACGCCGTGGACCGGTACTTCAAGATCTCCGAGCGCGGTTCCACCGTCGCCCGGGAGATCCGCGGCGGCTTCGCCACCTTCTTCGCGATGGCGTACATCATCGTGCTGAACCCGATCATCCTCGGCAGCGCCAAGGACATGTACGGGCACCAGCTCGACAGCGGTCAGCTGGTCACCGCCACCGTGCTGACCGCCGCGTTCACCACGCTCCTGATGGGTGTCATCGGCAACGTGCCGATCGCGCTCGCCGCCGGCCTCGGGGTCAACACCGTGGTCGCCCTCCAGCTGGCGCCCCGGATGAGCTGGCCCGACGCGATGGGCATGGTCGTCCTCGCCGGTTTCGTGGTGATGCTCCTGGTCGCCACCGGGCTGCGCGAGCGCGTGATGAACGCGGTGCCGCTGGGCCTGCGCAAGGGCATCGCGATCGGCATCGGCCTCTTCATCATGCTGATCGGCCTGGTCGACTCGGGCTTCGTCTCCCGCATCCCGGACGCCGCCCACACCACCGTCCCGCTCCAGCTCGGCGGCAACGGCCATCTGCTGGGCTGGCCGGTCCTCGTCTTCGTCCTCGGCGTCCTGCTCACCCTGGCGCTGCTGGTCCGCAAGACGCCCGGCGCGATCCTCATCTCCATCGTGGTGATGACCGGCGTCGCGATGATCATCAACGCGGTGGCCACCGTCCCGTCCTGGGGCCTGACCACCCCGACCTGGCCCGGCAACCCGGTCGCCAGCCCCGACTTCGGTCTGGTCGGCGAGGTCAGCCTGTTCGGCGGCTTCGACAAGGTCGGTGTGCTGACCGGCGTCCTGTTCGTCTTCACCGTGCTGCTGTCGTGCTTCTTCGACGCCATGGGCACGATCATGGGCATCAGCGACGAGGCCGGGCTGACCGACGCCGAGGGCAACATGCCGGGCATCAACCGGGTGCTGTTCGTGGACGGCATCGCGGTCGCGGCGGGCGGCGCCTCGTCCTCCTCGGCCACCACCTGCTTCGTGGAGTCCACGGCGGGCGTCGGCGAGGGGGCGCGCACCGGCCTGGCGAACGTGGTCACCGGCGGTCTGTTCACCGTCGCCCTGTTCCTGACCCCGCTGGCCACCATGGTCCCGTCGCAGGCGGCCACCCCCGCGCTGCTGGCGGTGGGCTTCCTGATCCTGTCGGGCTCGGTCCGGCAGATCGACTGGGACGACTGGACGATCGCGATCCCGGCGTTCGTGACGATGGTGATGATGCCGTTCACGTACTCGATCACCAACGGCATCGGCATGGGCTTCCTCACCTTCACGGTGCTGCGCCTGGTGGCGGGCCGCGGCCGTGAGGTGCCGGTGGCGATGTACGTCGTCTCGGCGGTGTTCGCCTTCTACTACCTGATGCCGGCCCTGGACCTGACCTAGCCGGTCCCCGCGCGGCCGGTGCTAGGCCGCGCCGTAGAACTTCTCCGTCTCGTCGACCGCGGCGTTGAACCGCTCGTCGAAGTCGTCCCGAATGAGCGTCCGGACCACATAGTCCTGGACGCTCATTCGGCGTTTGGCGGCATGCTGCCGGAGCCGTTCGAGCAGCTCACCGTCTATCCGCAGGCTGAGCACGCTGGTCCCCATGGGACGAGGGTCGCCGCAGACCCCGCCCCGGTGCGTCACTTTTCCGACGAGTCTCACTCGTTCGGGTGATGTGTGGGGCGGTGTACGGGGCGGGGTGTGGCCACCGTTACAGCGCGGGGGCGGTGCTTCGGCTGGTATTTAGCCAGAGTAATGAGTTAATCTAACGAACATGTCTGACCTGCCCCACGACAGCGACGCCGACGTCGCCGCCGTGAACTCCCTCCGCTCGGCGATCATGCGCCTGAGTAGGCGCCTGAAGCATCAGCGCGTCGACGAGTCGCTGAGCCCGACCGAGATGTCGGTGCTCGGCACCCTCTTCCGCTGCGGCTCGGCCACCCCCGGTGAGCTGGCCCGCAAGGAGCACGTCCAGCCCCCGTCGATGACCCGCATCGTCGCGCTGCTGGAGGCCAAGGGACTGGTCAGGCTGGAGCCGCACCCCGACGACCGCCGCCAGAAGGTGGTCAGCCAGACCGAAGAGGCCGAGGCGATGCTCGAAGAGAGCCGCCGCAAGCGCAACGTCTGGCTGGCTTCCCTCGCGGAAGGCCTGGACGAGGACGAGTGGGCGAAGCTGCGCGCCGCCGCACCCGTACTGGAGAAGCTCGCACACCTGTGAACGACCGCGCACGATAGGAGGCGAACCCCTTTGAGTACGGGATCCGGAGCAGACTCCGCCCCCGCACACAAATCCACCCACGACACCGCTGCCCCCGGCAGCACCCGGCGGGGGACGTTCTCCTCGCTCGCGATCCGCAACTACCGGCTGTTCTTCTCCGGTGCCATCGTCTCCAACATCGGGACGTGGATGGCGCGGATCACCCAGGACTGGCTGGTCCTCCAGATCACCGGCTCCTCCGTGGCGGTCGGCATCACCACCGCCATGCAGTTCCTGCCGATGCTGCTCTTCGGCCTGTACGGCGGCGTCATCGCCGACCGCTTCGCCAAGCGGAGCATCCTCTTCGTCACCCAGAGCGCGATGGGCCTGGGCGGTCTGTTCCTGGCGGCCATGACGCTCTCCGGCCACGTCCAGGTCTGGCACGTCTATCTGACGGCGTTCTTCACCGGACTGGTGACGGTCGTCGACAACCCGACCCGCCAGTCCTTCGTCTCCGAGATGGTCGGCCCCGACCAGGTCCGCAACGCGGTCAGCCTGAACTCGGCCAACTTCCAGTCGGCCCGGCTCGTCGGCCCCGCGGTCGCGGGCGGCGTGATGGCGGCGGTCGGCCCCGGCTGGGCGTTCCTCGCCAACGGCCTCTCCTTCCTCGCGCCGCTGGCCGGCCTGGCCCTGATGCGCACCGCGGACCTGCGGCCCACCAAGCTCGCGCCGCGCGGCAAGGGCCAGCTCCGCGAGGGCCTGGACTACGTCTCCAAGCGGCCGGAGCTGATCTGGCCGATCGTCCTGGTCGGCTTCGTCGGCACCTTCGGCTTCAACTTCCCCATCTGGCTCAGCGCGTTCGCCCATGACGTCTTCCACGGCGGCTCCGGGATGTACGGCCTGTTCAACAGCCTCATGGCGATCGGCTCCCTGATCGGCGCGCTGCTCGCCGCCCGCCGGGGCACGACCCGGCTGCGGCTGCTCGCGGGCGCGGCCGGGCTCTTCGCGGTCCTGGAGATCGCGGCCGCCGCCGCGCCCGGCATGGGGCTCTTCATCGCGCTGCTGATCCCCGTCGGGGTCCTCGGCCTCACCGTCAACGTGACCGCCAACGCCTCGGTGCAGATGGCCACCGACCCGGAGATGCGGGGCCGGGTGATGAGCCTGTTCATGATGGTCTTCACCGGCGGCACCCCGCTGGGCGGCCCGCTCTTCGGCTGGCTCACGGACGAGTACGGCGTACGGATCAGCCTCGCCCTGGGCGGTCTGATCTGCGCGATCGCGGCGGTCGGCGTCGGCCTGGCACTGGCGCGCGCGGCGAACCTGCGCCTCAAGGTCGACATGCGACGCGGCCGCCGGCACCTGGAGTTCGTGCCGAGGGTCCCGAGGGAGCGGCTGGCTACGGCGGCGTGACACCGGCGGCGCGGGGGCGCCGCTCAGCCCGGCCGGAAGGCCACCCGCACACCCGCCCCGACGGGCAGAACCAGCACGGCCCCCCGCTGCCGCGTCCAGCTCTTCGGCACGATGAACATCCGGTCCCCCGATTGTGCGAGCAGCCGCAACCCCCGGTAGCGGTACTTGAAGTGCTGTCCGGATCCCCCCTCCGGCAGCGAGGTCTCCCGCACCCCCGGAGCCGTGAAGTACAGCCGCTCGGTCGTGTCGACGACGACCTCCGGCCTCAGCCGCAGATGGCGCGCCAGATACCGGGCTTCGTGCTCGCCGTGGCCCTGGGCGTAGGCCTGTACGGCCCAGAAGGAGCAGAGCGTGATCAGCGCCGCCGCGATGCAGAAGGCCGTCACCTCACCGACGAAGGGGCGGCCGGTGGCCTTCAGGTGCATCAGACGCCCGTACACCACGAGCAGCAGACCGCACAGCAGGAGCAGGGGCGTGGTCAGCTGCGCGGCGGGCCAGACCTGGAAGCCGCCGAGGACGCCGAGCGCGAAGAGCCCCACTCCGCACATGAGGAGACAGACGCCCGCCCGCGTCACACGGCGCAGGAGGTGGGGCCGTGACCCGGCGACGGCGGCGGCCCAGAAGTATCCGAGCGCCGCGACGAGGCCGACGAAGAGCGTGACGCCCACCGGCATCCACAGGGCCGCCGCACTGCGCAGCAGGAAGTCCTGGGTGGAGAAGCCGAGGGTCGCGGGATCGATGCCGAAGTACTCGTACTGCGCGTCGGTGAAGGCGTACCCGAAGTAGAGGAGCAGCGCGGTCAGCAAGGTCGTGGGCGCGACGAATCCGGCGAGGGCCTTGAGCCAGGTGCCCCACGGGGCCCTGGCCGGAGTCGGCGGTGGCGGCTGGGGCTGCCCCGGGGCCTGCTCCTCCATCGGGCGCCTCCGGGTCAGCTCGCGTCGGCGCTGGGGACGGCCGGGTCGTCCGGCTGGGGCTCGGGCTCCTCCGGCTGGTCGGGCGGAGTGAAATTCTCGTCCTTGACGGTGCCGACCAGCGGCGTGGGCCGCCCGGTGAGGCGGACGCAGACGGTGTGCTCGGGGATGGTCTCCTTGCCGTCGTCGTCGGGGAAGGTGACCGTGATCTCCGGACCGTCACCGTTGGGCGGTAGCGATACGGACTGGTCGGGAGGCGCGGTGCTCCAGCGGTTGGGGCCGGGTGTGCAGTCGGAGAAGCTCGCGGTACCCGTGTACGTCTCCGAGGAGGGGTTCCGCAGCGTCAGCTTGACGAGGGGCCAGGCCCCGGCGAAGCTGCCGGAAACCCGCCCGGCCGTGTCGAAGCCGCCGCCACCACCGCTGTCGCCGCCACTGTCCGAGCCGCCACTGTCCGAGCCGCCGCTGTCCGAGCCGCCGCTGGTGTCCCCGGTCGTGCCCCCCGTCTCTTCGGCAGGAGGCCCGGTGGTCTCCTCCTGGCTGGACTCGTCCGACGGCCCGGGCGGCTCCCCACCCCCCGACGAACACCCCCCGAGCACAAGCCCCAGCACCAGCAGGGCGGCCGGGAGGAGGCGGGGGCGGCGGCGGCAGGCGTGGTCCATCTTTCGGACGGTAACAGTGTGTGACCGTCTCGTCGCCGGTGGCGCGCCAGGGGCGGCCGAACGGGGGAGCGGGCGGGTTCGTTACGCTCGTAGGCGTGAACCCCAAGACCAGGAACCGGATCATGGCCGGCGTACTCGTGCTGATGTTCGTCGTCGTGGCCGTCGCGGCGGCGCGCGGCTGACACCCCCGCCGGGGAGCCGCCGCGCCCGCCGCGCGCGTCACCAGGCGAACGCCTCCGGGGACGGGCCCGGCCCCGGGAAGATCTCCTCCAGGGACGCCAGCACCTCGGCCGACAGCTCCAGCTCCACCGCCCGCAGGGCCGAGGCCAGTTGCCCGGCGGTGCGCGGGCCGACGATCGGGCCGGTCACGCCCGGCCGGGTCAGCAGCCAGGCCAGCGCCGCCTCGCCCGGCTCCAGACCGTGCTTGGCGAGCAGGTCCTCGTACGCCTGCACCCGCGCCCGCACCCCCGGGTCCGCCAGGGCCTCGGCCGCGCGCCCGCCGGTCGACCGGGAGCCGCCGCCCTCGCGCTCCTTGCGCAGCGCCCCGCCGAGCAGCCCGCCCTGGAGCGGGGACCAGGGGATGATCCCGACGCCGTACTCCTGGGCGGCGGGGATCACCTCCATCTCGGCGCGCCGCTCGAAGAGGTTGTACAGGCACTGCTCGCTGACGAGCCCCAGCCGGCCGGTCCGCGCGGCCACTTCGTTGGCCTGGGCGATCTTGTAGCCGGGGAAGTTGGAGGTGCCGACGTACAGCACCTTGCCCTGCTGGACGAGCACGTCCATGGCCTGCCAGATCTCCTCGACGGGGGTCTGCCGGTCGATGTGGTGGAACTGGTAGAGGTCGATGTGGTCGGTGCCCAGCCGCTTCAGGCTGCCCTCGACCGCCCGGCGGATGTTGAGGGCGGACAGCTTGTCGTGGTTGGGCCAGACGGGGGCGCTGTCGGCGGACATGTTCCCGTACACCTTGGTGGCCAGGACCGTCCGCTCCCGGCGGCCGCCGCCCTGGGCGAACCAGTTGCCGATGATCTCCTCGGTACGGCCCTTGCCGGCGCTCTGGCCGTAGACGTTGGCGGTGTCGAAGAAGTTGACGCCCGCCTCGTGGGCGGCGTCCATGATGGCGTGGCTCTCGGTCTCCTCGGTCTGGGGGCCGAAGTTCATGGTGCCGAGGACGAGACGGCTGACCTTGAGTCCGGTGCGTCCGAGCTGCGTGTACTCCATGGGGTACCAGCGAACGCCTTGAAGTGCGCTCGAAGCAAGTACCCCACGCGGCCCCGCCCTCCCCCGACTCCGCCCCCCTCCCGCCTACCAGGCGAACGCCTCCGGGGACGGGCCCGGTCCCGGGAAGATCTCATCGAGTCCGGCCAGCACCTCCGCCGACAGCTCCAGCTCCACCGCCCGCAGGGCCGAGGCGAGTTGTCCGGGGGTGCGCGGGCCGACGATCGGGCCGGTCACGCCCGGCCGGGTCAGCAGCCAGGCCAACGCCGTCTCGCCCGGCTCCAGTCCGTGCTCGGCGAGCAGGTCCTCGTACGCCTGCACCCGCGCCCGTACCGCCGGGTCCGCGAGTCCGGCGGCGGACCGGCCGCCCTTGGTGCGTTCCCCGGCCCCGTCCCGCTCCTTGCGCAGGGCGCCGCCGAGGAGGCCCTGGTGGAGCGGCGACCAGGGGATGATCCCGACGCCGTACTCCTGGGCGGCGGGGATCACCTCCATCTCGGCGCGCCGCTCGGCGAGGTTGTAGAGGCACTGCTCGCTGACCAGGCCGAGCCGCCCGGTCCGCGCGGCGACCTCGTTGGCCTGGGCGATCTTGTAGCCGGGGAAGTTGGAGGTGCCGACGTACAGCACCTTGCCCTGCTGGACGAGCACGTCCATGGCCTGCCAGATCTCCTCGAAGGGGGTCTGCCGGTCGACGTGGTGGAACTGGTAGAGGTCGAGGTAATCGGTGCCGAGGCGCTTGAGGCTGGCCTCCACCGAGCGGCGGATGTTCAGCGCGGAGAGCTTGTTGTCGTTGGGCCAGACGCTGGTGCTCCAGGGGCTGCCGTCCTGGGTCATGTTCCCGTAGCCCTTGGTCGCCAGGACCGTCCGCTCCCGGCGCCCGCCGCCCTGGGCGAACCAGGACCCGACGATCTCCTCGGTGAGGCCCTTGTGCTCGGCGACGCCGTAGATGTTCGCGGTGTCGAAGAAGTTGATGCCCGCGTCCTGGGCGGCGTCCATCAGCGCGTGGCTGTCGGCCTCGTCCGTGAGCGGGCCGAAGTTCATGGTGCCGAGGACGAGGCGGCTGACCTTGAGTCCGGTGCGTCCGAGCTGCGTGTACTCCATGAGGGACCAGCGAAGCCGTTGAAGTGCGCTCGAAGCAAGGGGGTCCGGTCGCGGGGGCGCCGGGCGCGGGGCGCGCCCGGGCGCCGACGTGCTCAGGACCCCGCGAACCAGCTCGACGCGTCCAGGCGGAACGCCTCCAACGGGACCACCGCGCGCAGCGACGCCTCCATCTCCCGGACCGGCCCGGGGCCCAGGGCACGCACCCAGTCGGCGCGCAGCTCGTCGAAGACGGCCGCCGACCGGTTCAGGGCGTCCAGGCCGTGCCGGGTGATGCGGACGACCTTGCGGCGGGCGTCGGCGGGGTCGTCGGCGCGTTCGGCGTAGCCCAGCGCCTCCAGGCGGTCGACGGTCTTGCCGGCCGCCTGCTTGGAGACGCCGAGGCGGCGGCCGATCTCGCTCGCGGTCGCTCCGCCGGGGCCGATGGCCTGGAGCGCGAAGCCGTGGGCGGGGCGCAGGTCGGGGTGGCCCTGTGCGGCGAGTTCGGCGTGGAGGCGGTCGATCAGGGTGCGGAAGCCCGCCAGGAGGAGCAGGGGGAGCTCGTAGCCGGGCGTGTCGGCGCCACCGGAATCACCCTTGCGAGAACCGACAACCTGGTTTACCTTTTTTTCGTCAACCACGTTGTCCATTCTAAGGGGCGCAGCGCACCATGTTCGTCGACCACACCCTGGAGTCCGCGCCCGCCGCGTCGCGCCGCGCGATGGAGGGAACCGTCCGGCACCTCGGCCACCTCTCCCCGGCCGTCGCCCGGATGGCCGCCTCGCCCCACGCCCTGGAGGGCTTCCTCAAGATGAGCGCCCTCTTCGAGAGCACCACCCTGGACCCGGTCGCCCGCGAAGTGGTGGTCATGACGGTCGCCACCCGCAACGCCTGCGCCCTGTGCGTGGACATGCACACGGCCAAGCTGCGCGGGCTCGGCGCGGCGGAGGAGCTGATCGGGGAGCTCCGCGCGGGATCGCCGCTCTCGGACGAACGGCTCGACGCCGTACGGGAGTTCACCCTCGCCGTGTACGCCACGGCGGGCGCGGTCCCCGACGCCGGCCTGGAGGCCTTCCTGTCCCACGGCTACACCCGGCAGAACGCCCTGGAGGTCGTCCTCGGCATCGGCGCGTACACCGTCTCCACCTTCGCCAACCGGCTGACCGGGGCCTCGCACTGAGCCGCGCTAGCGGACCGGGCCCTCCTGGGCGGCGGCCACCGGCACTCCGTACGGACCGCCGAGCCCCCACCCCTGGTGCAGCGCGTCCGCGAAGGCCGCCGCCAGTTTGTGCTCGCCCGAGGCGGAGGGGTGCGTGCCGTCGTAGGTGTCCACGTGGATGTCGTACGTCGGCGGGTGCGAGGCGAGCAGCAGTGGGGAGGAGGGCCGGTCCAGGTCCGCCACCGCCTTCGCGAGCAGTTCGTTGAAGCGGGCGACCTCGGCCGCGAAGGGGGCGTCCGACTCGGCCCGGATGTTGGGGATGACGGGCAGCAGCACCATCCGGATCGCCGGGTTCGCGGTGCGCGCCGCCGCCACGAAGGCGCGGACGTTGGCCGCCGTCTGGTCGCTGTCCGTGTAGAAGCCCAGGTCGATCAGGCCGAGCGAGACCAGCAGGACGTCCGCCCGGGCCCCGGCCGCCGCCTCGGCGATCAGCGGGGCCATGTGCAGCCACCCCTCGCCCCACCCCGACAGATGGCGGCGGGCCGGCGCGGGAAAGTCCTCCGCGCCGTACGCGGACGACAGCGGGGCCCCGGCCCCCGTGTCGTACAGCTCGGTACGCGGCCCCACGATCGCGAAGGGGCCGTCGAAGGACGCGCTGAGGTGCTGCCACATCCGGTAGCGCCAGGTGATGTCGCCGGCGCGTCCGATGGTCATGGAGTCGCCGACGAACATGAAACGCATGGGGGCCATGATGGCGGATCACCTGGACCGCTTCGACGGGCTGCCACGTGACGATGGACACTTGGTGCCATGCGTTTCCCGATGCGTTCGCTTCTGTCCGCCGCCACGGCCGCCGGGCTCGCCGTCCTGGGGGCCGCCGGACCGGCGGCGGCCGACGGCGGAGACGGCGGTTTCACGATCAAGGACCCCCGGATCAAGGAGTCCAGCGGCCTCGCCGCCAGCCGCGCCCACCCGGGCGTCTACTGGACGCACAACGACAGCGACGACGGGCCGTACGTCTACGCGGTCGACTCCAGGACCGGCGAGACCGTCGCCAGGATCACCATGACCGGCGTCGGCCGCCCGCGCGACGTCGAGGCGATCTCGGTCGGCCCGGACGGGAACGTGTACGTGGGGGACATCGGGGACAACCTCGGCGGCACCTGGAAGAACGTCTGGATCTACAAGTTCCCCGAGCCGAAGCGGCTGAAGGACGCCACCGTCAAGGCGACGCAGTACGTGGTGAAGTACGCCGACGGGCCGCGCAACGCCGAGGCCCTGATGGTCCATCCCGGCACCGGGCGGGTCTACATCGCCTCCAAGAAGGAGGGCGGCGGCGGGCTCTACGAGGGCCCCGCGCACCTCTCCACGGCCGGGACGAACGTCTTCCGGCGAGTCGGCGACGTGCCGTGGGTCACCGACGGCGCCTTCTCCCCGGACGGGACGAAGCTGGCGCTGCGCGGGTACTTCTGGGCGGCCGAGTACGACTGGAAGGGCGGGAAGCCGGGGGCGCGGCACGGGGTGTCCGCCCCGCTGATGCGGCAGGCGGAGTCCGTCACGTACACGCCGGACGGGAAGGCGCTGCTGTTCGGGAGCGAGGGGGAGGGGAGTCCGGTGACCCGGGTCGCCGTCGCCGGGGGCGGGTCGCCGTCCGGCGGGGGGAGTTCACCGACCGGTGCGGGGGGCCGTGGCGGGAGCACCGACTCCGGGGGTGGGCACCGGAACCTGGTGTACGGGGGGTTGGGTGTGGTGGGGGTGGGGGCGGGCTGGGTTTGGCTGAAGCGGCGGGGGCGGCGGGGCTGATCCTTTTGGGCCCGGCTTTCGTCTGCGGCTGAGTAGCCGGCTGCCCGCGCCCCTTTTCGGCCCGGGGTTTGTCTGCGGGCCGGTGGGGGTTGCTCGCGCAGTTCCCCGCGCCCCCAAGCCCCTCTTCGGCTGCGGGCCGTGGTGGGCTGGTCGCGCAGTTCCCCGCGCCCCTTCGGTGCGCCCCTGCGGGGCGATCACCTCGGCGGTGGGGGGCGTGTTCGTCTGGTGGGCCGCCCGGTGGTGGGTTGCTCGCGCAGTTCCCCGCGCCCCT
>NZ_JBWKEI010000005.1:0-143996 GCF_056435525.1 Streptomyces sp. NPDC043908
AGCGTTAGGGAAACGCCCGGTTACATTCCGAACCCGGAAGCTAAGCCTTTCAGCGCCGATGGTACTGCAGGGGGGACCCTGTGGGAGAGTAGGACACCGCCGAACAATCTTTCAGGACCCTTGGTCCCAGCGTTCAACGCTGGGACCAAGGGTCCTTTTTTATTTTCGCTTGAATTTTCCGAAGCGCGTCGGGCAGCCGACTGCGCGAGAATGACTGCAGTACCCGAAGACAGGAGTCGCACCGATGTCCACCAACTCTCCCGAGGACCGTCCGCAGCGCGAGGGGCGCAGCCGTGACGGCGGTGACAGGGGCGGCTACCGGGGCGGTCGTGACGACCGCGGCCCGCGCCGTGACGACGACCGAGGCGGCCGCCCGGCCGGCGGCGGCTACGGCCGTCGCGACGACAGCCGTGGCAGCACTGGTGGCAGCACCGGTGGTGGGTTCCGCCGCGATGACCGCGGCCCGCGCCGCGACGACGACCGTGGTGGCCGTCCCTCCGGTGGCGGCGGCTACGGCGGCGGGTACGGCCGTCGTGACGACCGTCCGTCCGGCCCGCGTCGCGATGACGACCGTGGTGGCCGTCCGTCCGGTGGCGGTGGCTACGGCCGTCGTGACGACAACCGTGGTGGCTCCAGCACCGGTGGCGGTGGCGGCTACGGGCGTCGTGACGACCGTCCGGCTCCGCGTCGGGATGACGACCGTGGCGGCTTCCGTCGCGATGACCGTCGTGACGAGCGTCCCTCCTTCCGCCGTGACGACAACCGTGGTGGCTCCAGCACCGGTGGCGGCTACGGGCGACGTGACGACCGTCCGGCTCCCCGTCGTGATGACGACCGTGGTGGCTTCCGCCGTGACGACCGTCCGGCCCCGCGCCGCGACGACGACCGTGGCGGCTTCCGTCGTGACGACCGCGCTCCCCGCCGTGACGACCGGCCCTCCTTCCGTCGCGATGACGACCGTGGCGGTCGTCCCTCCGGTGGCGGTGGCTACGGGCGTCGTGACGACAATCGTGGTGGCTCCAGCACCGGTGGCGGTGGCGGCTACGGGCGTCGCGATGACCGTCCGGCTCCGCGTCGGGACGATGACCGTGGCGGCTTCCGTCGCGATGACCGTCGTGACGAGCGTCCGTCCTTCCGCCGTGATGACGACCGTGGCGGTCGTCCCTCCGGTGGCGGTGGCTACGGCCGTCGTGACGACAACCGTGGTGGCTCCAGCACCGGTGGCGGTGGCGGCTACGGGCGTCGTGACGACCGTCCGGCTCCGCGTCGGGATGACGACCGTGGCGGCTTCCGTCGCGATGACCGTCGTGACGAGCGTCCCTCCTTCCGCCGTGACGACAACCGTGGTGGCTCCAGCACCGGTGGCGGCTACGGGCGACGTGACGACCGTCCGGCTCCCCGTCGTGATGACGACCGTGGCGGCTTCCGCCGTGACGACCGTCCGGCCCCGCGCCGCGACGACGACCGCGGTGGGTTCCGAGGCCGTGACAGCCGCGACGACCGTGGCGGCTTCCGCCGTGACGACCGCGGCCCGCGCCGCGACGACGACCGTGGCGGCTACCGCGGGCGCGACGACCGCCGCGACGACCGCGGTGGGTTCCGTGGCGGCGACGACCGCCGCGAGCGGGACCGCGACCGTGAGCCGATCAAGCGGCTGCCGATCGATGAAGACGTCACGGGCCACGAGATCGACGAGGACGTGCGTCAGGAGCTGCTGAGCCTGCCCAAGACCCTCGCCGAGGACGTCGCCCAGAACCTGGTCATGGTGGCCCGCCTGATCGACGAGGACCCCGAGCAGGCGTACGCGTACTCGCGTATCGCGCTGCGGCTCGCCTCCCGTGTGGCGGCGGTGCGCGAGGCGGCCGGGTTCGCGGCGTACGCGACGCAGAAGTACTCCGAGGCGCTGGCCGAGTTCCGGGCCGCGCGGCGGATGACCGGGCACGTCGAGCTGTGGCCCGTCATGGCCGACTGCGAGCGTGGCATGGGCCGCCCCGAGCGGGCGCTGGAGATGGCCGGCGCGCCCGAGGTGCAGAAGCTCGACAAGGCGAGTCAGGTCGAGATGCGCCTGGTCGCGGCCGGTGCGCGGCGGGACATGGGGCAGCTGGACGCCGCCATCGTGACCCTCCAGAGCCCGGAGCTGGCGTCGAACTCGGTGCAGCCGTGGACCCCGCGTCTGCGGTACGCGTACGCGGACGCGCTGCTCGCCGCCGGGCGTGAGGACGAGGCGCGCGAGTGGTTCGCCAAGGCGCTGGAGTCCGACAAGGACGGCACCACCGACGCCTCCGACCGGCTGGCCGAGATGGACGGCGTGGACTTCGTGGACGCCCTCGGCGATGAGCAGGACGAGCAGGCCGACGCCGACCTCCTCGACAGCGCCGACGCGTCGGACAGCGTGCTGGACGAGGACGAGGCCGAGGACGACGACCGCGACGACCAGGACGCCGACGAGCTGGACGAGCTCGATGTTGTGGAGGCGGACGCCGGCGCGGACGTCGACGCGGACGCGGACAGCGACTCGGACTCCGTGGTCGCGGCCGACGCCGACGCCGACGCCGATGCCGACAAGGGTCCGGCCGACAAGGCCTGAGCCAGCGTCTCCCTAGGCGTAGGTGTAGGCGTAGGCGCCCCCGTGGGCGGCTGAGAGCAGTTGGGAAAGGGCGGCACCCCCACCGGGGTGCCGCCCTTTCGCGTTTCCGTCCCTCGCGGGCCCGCGACCGCTCAGTTCACCGTCAGGCTCCGCAGCACCAGACCGGTCGCCGGCTTGGGGCCGAAGGACGTCGACTTGCGGGGCATCGTGACGCCCTGGCGGGCCAGGTCGCGGACGACGTCCTCGCGCACCGGATGCATGAGCACCGCCGTGCCGCCGCGCCGCTCGGCCTGTTCGACCGCGGCCGTCGTGTCGTGGATGTACATGATGTGCTCGGGCGCGTCCGGGATGCGCCATACGTGGTCCAGGAGCGTGGAGTGGAGCACGGCCGCGTCCAGTTCGCGCCAGGCCTGCGGGCGGTCGGCGCGGACGGTACGGGCCAGCAGCTCCGGGTCGGGGCGGTCGAGGAGGTGGAAGTGCCCGTCGCCCGCCAGCAGGAACGCGTTGCCCGCGGTGCTCGCCTCCGCGAGGAGGTCGAGCGCGTCGGGCAGCGGCACCGAGAACGTACGGATGCGGAAGGCGCCGGATTCGGCCACCGCGGCCAGGGCGTCGCTGACCGGAAGCCGGTGGAGCAGCCGGTGGATCGCGCGCACCCGCAGCGGATAGCGGGCCGTGTCCACGAGCAGGACCAGGCCGAAGTCCCAGGGGCCGGGCGCGGACTGCTCCGAGCGCAGCCGCAGATAGGTCGCCCAGCGGTGGTGGCCGTCGGCGATCACCGCCTGGTGGCGGGCGAGGTCATTCTGGATCTCGGTGAGGTCGGCGGGGTCGGTGATCGCCCACAGCCGGTGGCTGTAGCCGTCCTCGGTCCTCGTCGAGAGCAGCGGCTCGCGCCGTACGGTCCGTTCGATGACCGCGTCCGCGCCGGCCGGCCCGCTGCCGTTGGGGCCGGCGTCGCCGTGGTACGTCAGGAGCAGCGGCTCGAAGTGGGCGGCCGTCGTGCGCATCAGGTCGGCGCGGTCCTCCACGACGTGCGGCATCACGTCCTCGTGCGGCAGCACCACGCCCTCGGAGGGGTCCGAGAGGGCGAGCGCCCCGATGAGGCCGCGCTGGAGCAGGGCGCCGTCGTGCTGCTCGTACACGTACAGCGCGGGCTCCGCGTCGGGGGCGAGGACGCCCTCCGCCAGCCAGTCGTCGAGGGTGAGCGCGGCCTGCTGGTGCCGGGCCGTGGGCGTGGCGGCCTGCGGCAGGATCAGCCGGACGATGTTGTACGGGTCCGCCGACTCCAGGTGCAGGAGGCCGTCGGGCCGCACCACGACGTCGTACGGCGGCGAGGTCACGGCGGCGAGGCTGCCGACGCGCTCGGGTACGTAGCGCAGCCCGCGGAAGGGGAGCAGGCGCAGCCCGTCGTCCGTACGCCCAGTTGTGGTCATTGGTGCATGGTAAGTGGGGTGCGGGCATGCGCGATGATCGGGGGGAGAGCATCGAGCGAGGAGTGGATGAGGATGAGCCAGCCCAGCAGGACGCGGCCGAGCGGGAGCGCGCGGGCGCTGAGTGAGGCGTACGACACGGCTCTGCTGGATCTCGACGGGGTGGTGTACGCGGGCGGTGAGGCGATCGAGCACGCCGTCGACTCGCTGGGTACGGCCCGCGACGGCGGGATGCACCTCGCGTACGTCACCAACAACGCGCTGCGGACGCCGGACGCGGTGGCGGCGCACCTCACCGAGCTTGGGGTACCGGCCGAGGCCGGCGATGTGATCACCTCGGCGCAGGCGGTGGCGCGGCTGATCTCCGAGCAGGTGCCGGAGGGGGCGCGGGTGCTGGTGATCGGCGGCGAGGGGCTGCGGGTGGCGCTGCGCGAGCGCGGCCTGGAGCCGGTCGAGTCGGCCGAGGACGACCCGGCGGCGGTGGTGCAGGGGTACGGCGGGCCCGACCTGGCGTGGGGCCGGTTCGCGGAGGCGTCGTACGCCGTCGCGGCCGGGGTGCCGTGGTTCGCGTCCAACACCGATCTGACGATCCCGAGCGGGCGCGGTATCGCGCCGGGCAACGGGGCGGCCGTGGAGGTGGTGCGGATCGCGACCGGCGCCGAGCCGCAGGTGGCGGGCAAGCCGCTGCCCCCGATGCACCGGGAGACGATCATCCGTACGGGCGCGCGCAAGCCGCTGGTGGTGGGGGACCGGCTGGACACGGACATCGAGGGGGCGTTCAACGGCGAGGTGGACTCGCTGCTCGTCCTCACCGGGGTGACGGACGCCGCCCAGCTGCTGGCCGCGCGCCCCGAGCACCGGCCGACCTTCGTGGACGCGGATCTGCGGGGGATGCTGACCGGCCAGCCGGAAGTGGCCGAAAACGACGGTGACTTCGTGTGCGGCGGATGGACGGCGGCCGTCCGCGACGAGGCGTTCGTCCTCGACGGCGAGGGTGAGCCGCTGGACGCCCTGCGGGCGCTGTGCGCGGCGGCCTGGACGTACGCGGGCGAGGGTGTGTGCGAGCTGGACGCGGGGAAGGTGCTGGAGCGGCTTGGCTGGTGAGCCTGGGGCCGGGTGCGGGGCTGGTCCGGGGTGCGGGGGTCGGTGCCGGGTCCGCGGGTAGGGATGCCGGGGGCCGGGTTGCGGGGTCGGGTGCCGGAGGCAGAAGTGCCGGGTCCGCGGGCAGAGGTGCCGGGGTATCGGGTTCCGGGTCCGGGGCTGCGGGTAGGGATGCCGGGCGCCGGCTTCCGGATCCAGGTGCCGGAGGCAGAAGTGCCGGACTCGGGCGCCTGAGGCGGAAGTGCTGGTTTCGGGTTCCGGGGAGGCGCCCCCTGATCGGTGGGTGTGGGCCATGATCAAGGGCCCTGTTGGGGGCTTTGCAGGGTAGGCTAACCTAACTTGCGTGTTGGTAGACAGCCCCTCCCCGCCGAACGCGCAGACCGCTGCCGCGCCCCCGGCCCCGACCGCCCGGCGGCACGCCCTGCGGGCCGCCGGACTGCTCGCCGCCCTGGCGGTCCTGGTCCTCGTGGCGCTCGCGAGCATCGCCGTCGGCGCCAAACAGATTCCGCTCGCGGACGTCTGGCACGGGCTGTTCCACTACTCCGGTACCGCCGACGACGTCATCGTCCACGACACCCGGGTGCCCCGCACCCTGCTCGGACTGCTCGTCGGGGCCGCGCTCGGCGTCTCCGGCGCGGTGATGCAGGCCCTCACCCGCAACCCGCTGGCCGAACCCGGCATCCTCGGCGTCAGCGCGGGCGCCTCGGCCGCCGTGGTCTCCGCGATCAGCTTCTTCGGGGTCACCAGCCTGACGGGGTACGTCTGGTTCGCCTTCGCCGGCGCCGCGGTCGTCTCCGCGCTCGTCTACGTCCTGGGCGGCAGCCGGGAAGCCACCCCGGTCCGGCTGGCGCTCGCGGGCACCGCCGCCACGGCCGCGCTCTACGGCTACATCAACGCCGTGCAGCTGATGGACTCGGCCGCGCTCGACCGGCTGCGGTTCTGGTCGGTCGGCTCGCTGGCCTCCGCCAACGCGGACACGGTCACCGAGATCGCACCGTTCGTGGCGGTCGGCCTCCTTCTCGCCGCGCTCATCGCCCGGCCCCTCAACGCGATGGCCCTGGGCGACGACACCGCCCGCGCGCTGGGCGCCCACCTCACCCGGACCCGCGTCCTGTCGATGGTCACCGTCACCCTGCTGTGCGGGGCCGCGACCGCCGCCTGCGGGCCGATCGTCTTCATCGGCCTGATGGTCCCGCACGTGGTGCGGGCCATCACCGGGCCCGACATGCGCTGGATCCTGCCGTACGCGGCCGTCCTGTCGCCCGTGCTGCTGCTCGGCTCCGACGTGGTCGGCCGGGTGATCACCCGGCCCTCCGAGCTCCAGGTCGGCATCGTCACCGCGCTCATCGGCGGGCCCGTGTTCATCTTTCTCGTCCGCCGCAAGAGGATGGCTCAGCTGTGAAGGCCGTACGCACGCCCGGGGGTTACTCCTTCCGGGCCGACACCCGCTCGCTGGCCGTCGTCGTGGCGCTGCTGGCCGCGGCCCTCACGGCGGGTGTGGTCCTCGTCGGCAGCGGCGACTTCGCCATCGCGCCGCTCGACGTCGTCCGTACGCTCTTCGGCTCCGGCACCGCCCAGCAGGACTTCATCGTCAACGAACTGCGGCTGCCCCGGGTCCTCGTGGGGCTCCTGGTGGGTGCCGCGCTCGGCATCTCGGGCGCGGTCTTCCAGTCCATCTCCCGCAACCCGCTGGGCAGTCCGGACATCATCGGCTTCGGCCAGGGGTCCTCGGTCGGCGCGCTCGTCGTCATCGTCTGGTTCGGCGGCGACGCCACCGACGTCGCCGTCGGCGCCCTGCTCGGCGGCCTCGCGACCGGCGTCGCCGTCTATCTGCTCGCCTGGAAGAAGGGCGTGCACGGCTACCGCCTGGTGCTCGTCGGCATCGGCGCCGCCGCGATGCTCACCGCCTGCATCCAGTACCTGCTCACCAAGGCCCAACTGGTCGACGCGACCCGGGCCATGGTGTGGCTCACCGGCTCGCTCGACGGGCGCGACTGGGAGCAGGTGTGGCCGCTGCTCGTGCTCTTCGGCGCACTGCTGCCGGTGATCCTCGCGTACGGACGGCCGCTGCGGATGCTGGAGATGGGCGACGACGCGGCGTACGCGCTCGGCGTGCCCGTCCAGCGGACCCGTACCGTACTGATGCTCGCCGCGGTGCTCCTCAACGCCGCCGCGACCGCCGCGGCCGGCCCCATCTCCTTCGTCGCGCTGACCGCGCCGCAGCTCGCCCGCCGCCTCACCCGCGCCACCGGGCCCAACATCCTGGCCTCCGGCTGTATGGGCGCGACCCTGCTCGTCACCGCCGACTGGGCCTCGCAGCGGCTGTTCGGCGAGAGCAAGCTGCCGGTGGGCGTGGTCACCGGGGTGGTCGGCGGCCTCTATCTGCTGTGGCTGCTGGTCACCGAGCGCAAGGCGGGCCGGATATGAGCGGCCCGCACGTCCCCCGTCCCCGTACGGATCCCCGTTCCAGGAGTACGCACATGCAGCGCCTCAGCGCCGAATCGGTGACCCTCGGCTACGACCAGCGGGTGATCGCCGAGGATCTGTCGGTGGAGATCCCGGACCACTCCTTCACCGTCATCGTCGGCCCCAACGCCTGCGGCAAGTCCACACTGCTGCGCGCCCTGTCGCGGATGCTGAAGCCGAGCGCGGGGCGGGTGCTGCTGGACGGGCAGACCATCCACGCGATGCCCGCCAAGAAGGTCGCCAGGACCCTGGGGCTGCTGCCCCAGTCGTCGATCGCGCCGGACGGGATCACGGTCGCGGACCTGGTCGCCCGGGGCCGCTACCCGCACCAGGGGCTGCTGCGGCAGTGGTCGCCCGAGGACGAGCGGATCGTGCGGGAGTCGATGGAGGCGACCGGTGTGGGCGAGCTGGGGGAGCGGTACGTCGACGAGCTGTCCGGCGGGCAGCGCCAGCGGGTGTGGATCGCGATGGCGCTGGCCCAGCAGACACCGCTGCTGCTGCTCGACGAGCCGACCACCTTCCTGGACATCCAGCACCAGATCGAGGTCCTCGACCTCTGCGCCGAGCTGCACGAGTCCCAGGGGCGCACGCTGGTGGCGGTGCTGCACGACCTGAACCAGGCCGCCCGGTACGCCACGCATCTGATCGCGATGCGCGGCGGCGAGATCGTCGCCGAGGGCCCGCCCTCGCGGATCGTCACGGCGGAGCTGGTACGGGACGTGTTCGGGGTGCGCTGCCAGGTCATCGACGACCCGGAGACGGGCACACCGCTGGTGGTGCCCGCGGCACGGCAGCGGGACGCGGCGAAGGTCCCCTCCGGGGCCTAGGGGGCGGCTAGAGCAGGGTCCGCAGCCGGAGCAGGTCGCGGAACCCGGCCTCCAGACGGACCCGGCCCGACGTCCACGCCCGGGCGAAGTTCAGCTCGCCCGCCACCATCGCCACGAGGTCGTCGCCCGTCATGGCGAGACGGATCTGGGCGCGTTCGACGGGCGGGCCCTGGAGCGTCCGCTCGACCTCGACGCGGCCGTCGCGCAGGCGCCCGGTGAAGGTGCGGTCCAGGTCCGTGAGGTGGCAGCTCAGGGAGCGGTCCAGGGCGGCGGCCGCGCGCACGTCGCCGTCCGCGCCGGCCAGAGTGCCGGAAAGTGCGTCGAGTGCCGCGCGGCACTCCTCGATCGTCGCCATCGTGATCGACCGTACCGCAGGCCCACGCGGTAGCGTCGTGCCATGAGCGACTTGATGCCGGAGCCCGGGGCGGAGGCCGGCGCCCCCGGGGAACCCGCGGGACCGGCCTTCCCCGAAGCGCCGCGCGAACCCACCGGCGACCCCGGGGTGGACGCGCTGGTCGAGCGCCTCGCGGACGTCACCCACCTCGATACGGAGGGACACGTCGAGGTGTACGAGGATGTACACGGGGGGCTGCGCGAGACGCTGAGCGCGCTGGACGCCCGCTCGGGACCGCCGGTCCCGTCCCCCGCGTCCCATACGTACGACAACAGGAGCTGAACCGAACGTGGCAGGAGTGGCACGCCGCCGTCTCGACGCCGAGCTGGTCCGCCGGAAGCTCGCCCGGTCCCGTGAGCACGCCGCCCAGCTGATCGCCGCCGGGCGGGTGACGGTCGGCAAGGCGGTCGCCACCAAGTCCGCCACCCAGGTCGAGACCGCCGCCGCGATCCTCGTCGCCGAGGACGACAGCGACCCGGACTACGTCTCGCGCGGCGGCCACAAGCTGGCCGGCGCGCTGGCGGCCTTCGTCCCGCAGGGGCTGAAGGTCGAGGGGCGCCGGGCGCTGGACGCGGGCGCCTCCACCGGCGGCTTCACCGACGTGCTGCTGCGCGCGGGCGCCGGGCACGTGGTGGCGGTGGACGTCGGGTACGGACAGCTCGCCTGGTCCCTTCAGAGCGACGACCGGGTCACCGTCAAGGACCGGACGAACGTACGGGAGTTGACGCTCGACGCCATCGACGGCGAGCCGGTCGACCTGGTGGTGGGGGACCTGTCCTTCATCGCGCTGGGTCTTGTGCTGCCCGCGCTGGTGCGGTGCTGCGCGCCCGGCGCCGACCTGGTGCTGATGGTCAAACCGCAGTTCGAGATCGGCAAGGAGCGCCTGGGCAGCGGCGGTGTGGTGCGCAGCCCCGAGCTGCGGGCCGAGACCGTGCGCACGGTGGCCGCGCAGGCCGCCGGGCTGGGGCTCGGTGTGCTCGGGGTCACGGCCAGCCCGCTCCCCGGACCCTCCGGCAATGTCGAATACTTTCTGTGGCTGCGGGCCGGTGCGCCCGCGCTGGATCCGGCTGATGTGGCCCGTGCAGTGGCGGAGGGACCTAGTTGAGCTCGTTGGGGAACGCGGAGGAGACGCGCGGGGGGGACGGTACGGGCGAGCGGGGTGCGACCGAGCGCACGGTGTTCCTGCTCGCGCACACCGGGCGGCCCGCCGCCATCCGCAGCGCGGAGCTGGTGGTACGGGGACTGCTGCGCTGCGGCATCGGGGTGCGGATCCTGGAGGCGGAGGCGGTCGACATCCCGCTGCCGGACTCGCCGGCCGTGGGGACGGTCAAGGAGGCGACCCCGCAGTGCCTCGACGGGTGCGAGCTGCTGATCGTGCTCGGCGGGGACGGGACGCTGCTGCGCGGCGCGGAGTTCGCACGGGCGTCGGGGGTGCCGATGCTCGGCGTCAACCTCGGCCGGGTCGGGTTCCTCGCCGAGGCCGAGCGCGACGACCTGGACAAGGTCGTGGACCGGGTGGTCACCCGCTCCTACGAGGTCGAGGAGCGGATGACCCTCGACGTCGTGGTCCACAGCAACGGCGACGTGGTGCACACCGACTGGGCGCTCAACGAGGCGGCCGTGCAGAAGGTGTCGCCCGAGCGGATGCTGGAGGTCGTCCTGGAGATCGACGGGCGGCCGGTGACCGGGTTCGGCTGCGACGGGATCGTGTACGCGACGCCGACCGGCTCGACGGCGTACGCGTTCTCGGCGGGCGGCCCGGTGGTGTGGCCGGAGGTCGAGGCGCTGCTGATGGTCCCGATCAGCGCCCACGCGCTCTTCGCCAAGCCGCTGGTGACGTCGCCGAGTTCGGTGCTGGCGGTCGAGGTGCAGCCGCACACGCCGCACGGGGTGCTGTGGTGTGACGGGCGGCGGACGGTGGAGCTGCCGGCGGGGGCGCGGGTGGAGGTGCGGCGGGGGGCGGTGCCGGTCCGGCTGGCCCGGCTGCACCACGCGTCCTTCACGGACCGGCTGGTGGCGAAGTTCGCGCTGCCGGTGAGCGGGTGGAGGGGTGCGCCGCACTGAGGGGTGCGGTCTGCTTCCCGGGGCTGCGGCCCCGGCCCCCTTTTTTTTGGCCGGGGCTTTGGCTGCGGGTGTGTGGGTGGCTGGTCGCGCCGTTCCCCGCGCCCCTTCAGGGTCCGGTCTTTGGCTGCGGGTGTGTGGGGGGCTGGTCGCGCCGTTCCCCGCGCCCCTTCAGGGCCCGGTCTGGCTGCGGGTGTGTGGGTGGTTGCTCGCGCCGTTCCCCGCGCCCCTTCAGGGTCCGGTCTTTGGCTGCGGGTGTGTGGGTGGCTGGTCGCGCAGTTCCCCGCGCCCCTGGGGGTGCGGCTCCTTCAGGGTGGGAGGGCCCGTGCTTCTGGGGGCGCGGGAAGTGCGCGGTCAGGGCCCGCCGGGCTCCACGCCGAGCAACACACCTCTCGGGGCGCAGCCCCGTTCAAGGGGCGCGGGGAACTGCGCGACCGGCCAGTCACGGTCCGCGGACAAAGTGCTCGGCGGGGGGCAGGGGGCGTAGCCCCCGGCGCCTTCGTCCCCACGGCCGGGGTGGGGAAAAAACCGGGCACGGGGGTCAGCCCTTGGGGTGAGGGTGTGGGGGGCGTCGCACACAGGGCCCGGGACCTCGTAAGGTCGGGGGCGTGTTGGAGGAGATGCGGATACGGTCGCTCGGGGTCATCGACGACGCTGTCGTCGAGCTGTCGCCCGGGTTCACCGCGGTGACCGGCGAGACCGGCGCGGGCAAGACCATGGTCGTCACCAGCCTTGGGCTGCTGCTCGGCGGACGGGCGGACCCCGCCCTGGTGCGGATCGGCGCCAAGGCGGCGGTCGTCGAGGGGCGGATCGCGCTGCGCGCGGGCGCCACCGCGGCGATCCGCGCGGAGGAGGCCGGGGCCGAGCTCGACGACGGCGCGCTGCTGGTCAGCCGTACCATCTCGGCGGAGGGCCGCTCACGGGCGTACCTCGGCGGACGCTCGGTACCGAACGGCGTGCTCGCGGAGATCGCCGACGAGCTCGTCGCCGTCCACGGCCAGACCGATCAGCAGGGCCTGCTCAGGCCCGCCCGGCAGCGCGAGGCCCTCGACCGGTACGCCGGGGACGCCGTGGCCGGGCCGCTGACGAAGTACGCGGAGGCGTACCGGCGGCTGCGGGCCGTCGCCGGGGAGCTGGAGGAGCTGACCACGCGGGCGCGCGAGCGGGCGCAGGAGGCCGATCTGCTGCGGTTCGGGCTCGACGAGATCGCGGCGGTCGAACCGCTGCCCGGTGAGGACGTCGAACTCGCGGCGGAGGCCGAGCGGCTCGGGCACGCCGAGGCGCTGGCGTCGGCCGCCGCCCTGGCCCACTCCGCGCTCGCGGGCAACCCCGAGGACCCGGAGAGCGTCGACGCGGCCACCCTGGTCGCGGGCGCGCACCGGGCCCTGGAGGCCGTACGGTCGCACGACCCCGCCCTGGCCGCGCTCGCCGAGCGCATCGGCGAGGTCGCCATCCTCCTCGGCGACGTGGCGGGCGAGCTCGCCGGGTACGCGGACGACCTCGACGCCGACCCGCTGCGGCTGGCGGCCGTGGAGGAGCGGCGGGCCGCGCTGACGGGGCTGACCCGTAAATACGGTGAGGACATCCAGGCCGTCCTCGGCTGGGCGCAGCAGGGCGCGGCCCGGCTGACCGAGCTGGACGGCGACGACGACCGGATCGGTGAGCTGACCGCCGAGCGCGACGGGCTGCGCCGGGAGCTGTCCGTCCTGGCCCAGGAGCTGACGGATGCCCGCACGGAGGCCGCGGCCCGCTTCGCGGACGCGGTGACCGCCGAGCTGGCGTCGCTGGCGATGCCGCACGCCCGGGTGTCGTTCGCGGTGCGGCAGGTGGAGGACGCCGAGGGCGTCGAGGTGGGCGGGCGGACCGTGGCGTACGGGCCGACCGGCGCCGACGAGGTGGAGCTGCTGCTCGCCCCGCATCCCGGTGCCCCGGCGCGGCCGATCGCCAAGGGCGCGTCGGGCGGTGAGCTCTCCCGGGTGATGCTCGCGGTCGAGGTGGTCTTCGCCGGTACGGACCCCGTGCCCACGTACCTCTTCGACGAGGTCGACGCGGGCGTCGGCGGCCGGGCGGCGGTCGAGATCGGCCGGCGGCTGGCGAAGCTCGCCAAGTCGGCGCAGGTCGTCGTGGTCACCCATCTGCCCCAGGTGGCGGCCTTCGCGGACCGCCAGCTGCTGGTGGAGAAGACCAACGACGGCTCGGTCACCCGGTCAGGGGTCACCGTCCTGGAGGGCGAGGACCGGGTCCGGGAGCTCTCCCGGATGCTGGCGGGCCAGGAGGACTCCGAGACGGCCCGGGCCCACGCGGAGGAGCTGCTGGCGACGGCACGCGCGGAGGGCTGAGCCCACCGCGCCCCGGCCGGGTGAAGCGCGGCGCCCCGGCCGGGGGAACCGCCGCGTGGCGGTTCACCCGTGTGGGTGGTTCCCGGGCGCGGCCCGCCGCGCGCCGACACGGGGAAACGCCCGGGCGGGGCCGGAACGCCCGTACGGGCTGGCATCCTTGGCCGGGGTCCACACCGGCCCACCGCCGACCCGGGAGCCTGTTCACGTGTCACAGCTGCGTACGGTCCAAGTGCTGGGCGGCGGCAGCGCGGGCAGCAGCGCGCATGTGCGCTCGCTGGCGGCGGGCCTGGCCGCGCGGGGCGTCCGGGTCACCGTCTGCGCTCCGGCCGCGCTGGAGCGGGAGTTCGACTTCCAGGGAGCGGGCGCCCACTTCGTCGCCGTGCCCCGGCGCGCCGACCCGGTGGCGGTCGGCGCCCTGCGGGCGGTCTGCGCGGGCGCGGACGTGGTGCACGCGCACGGACCGCACGCGGCGGTGCGCAGCTCCCTGGCCCTGGGCGGTCGGCGCTTCGCCGTCCCGCTCGTCGTCACCTGGCACACCGGCCCCTGCGCCGACGGCGCCCGGCACCGCGTGCTGGGGATGCTGGAGCGGCGGGCGGCCCGGGCCGCCTCCGTGGTGCTCGGCACCTCCTCCGACCTGGTCGACCGGGCCCGGCGGCACGGCGCCCGGGATGCCCGGCTCGCCGCGGTCGCGGTACCCGGCCCCCGTACGCCGGCCCCGGACGGCAAGGCCCGGGCCGAACTCGGCGCCGTGGACCGGCCGTTGCTGATGGCGGTCGGCAGCCTGGTCGAACACCGGGGCTACGACGTGCTGCTGGACGCGGTCCACCGGTGGAAGGCGCTCGATCCCGTACCGCTGCTGGTGATCGCGGGGGAGGGGCGGCTGAGGGCCGCGCTCCGGCGGCGCATCGAGGCCGAGGCGCTGCCCGTGAAGCTGCTGGGGCGGCGCGACGACGTCAGCGAGCTGCTGGCCGCCGCCGACGCGGCCGTACTCGCCAGCCGCTGGGAGGGGCGCTCCCTGCTCGCCCAGGAGGCGCTGCGGCTCGGGGTGCCGCTGGTGGCGACCGCCGTGGGCGGGGTGCCGGAGCTGGTGGGGGAGGCGGCCGAGCTGGTGCCGTACGGGGACGCGGTGGCGCTCGGGGACGCCGTGGCGCGGCTGCTCACCGACCCCGGACGGCGCCGCGAGCTGGCCGCGGCCGGGCTCGTCCAGGCAGCGGGCTGGCCCACCGAGGACGAGACCGTGGCGCAGGTGCTCAGCGTGTACGACGAGCTGACGCAGCGACGGGGCCACTGAGGGCTTGCTCACTGGGGCGGGGTGGCTCGCCCGCGGGTGCGTAGCTCACTGGGGTGCGTGGCTCGCCCAGGTACACGGCTCATCGAGGTGCGGGGCTCGCCCAGGCACGTGGGTTACCGGGGCGTGTGACTCGCGGAGGCGCGTGACTCACCCGGGCACGTGGCTCAGTGGCGCGCGTGGCTCGCCGAGGTGCGTGGCTCGCCTTGGCACGTGGGTCACCGAGGCACTCGGCGCCCTGGGGCCCGTACGTCACCGAGGCGCGTGGCTCACCCGGGCACCCAGGTCACTGGGGCACATGGCGGCGGGCCCGGAGGGCCAGGGAGAGGGCCAGGACGGTCTGGGGGTCGTCCAGGTCCGTGCCGAGCAGCTCCGCGATCCGGGCGAGGCGGTTGTACAGCGTCTGGCGGTTGAGGTGCAGCTCGCGGGCGGTCTCGGCCTTGCGGCCCGCGTGCGCCAGATACGTCTCCAGGGTCGGCAGCAGCGGCGGGCGCGAGGCCGCGTCGTGGGTGCGCAGCGGGCCGATGGCGCGCTCCACGAACGCCGCCAGGTCCGGATGCTCGCGCAGCCGCCACAGCAGCAGGTCGATGTCGAGGCGGCGGGCGTCGTACCAGGGGCGCTCGGACAGTCCCTGGGCGGCGGCCGCCGTCTCGGCCGCGTGGCGCAGCCCCGCCGAGGCCGCCGCCCAGCCGCCCGCCGCCGCGACCACCACCACCGGCTGCGCCCCGGCCCGGCTGAGCCCGGCGCGCTCCACCCCCGCCCGCAGCGCCGCCGCCACCCGGTCGGCCACCGCGTGGCGCTCCGACTCCGAGCGCAGCCCGAGCAGCAGCGGCACCCGGCCCTCCACCGGCCGTACGCCCAGCAGCACCGGCACGCCCACCGAGGACAGCTCCTCCAGGACGGCCCGGGCCAGGACCGCCCAGGTGCCGGTGGGGGAGGAGCCCGACAGGTCGGCGGCCAGCCGCATCACCACCGGCAGCAGCGGGCCCTCGCCCGGCCGGAAGCCCAGCACCTTCGCCTGCGCCGGCGCGTCCTCGGCGGTGATGCGGCCCTCGGCGAGGTCGGTCAGGAAGTCGCCGCGCCCGCGCGCGGCCAGCTCCTCCTCCTGGCGCGCCTGCATCAGCACCACCGCGAGGATGCCCGCGGCCCGCTCCGCCGCCATCCGGTGGACCGGCAGCAGCGGCGCGGAGACGGCGAGCAGGACGAGCCGGGCCCGGACCGCGCCGGCGCCGTGGCCGCCGCCCGGCACGTCCACCAGGGCAGCGCCCGCCGGCGGCCCCGACTCGCGCGACTCGCGCTGGCCGCGCAGCCCCTCCCACACCTGGAGCGGGTCGGCGCCCACCTCGCCGGGGCCCGCCGCGGCGTACAGCAGCTGGCCGTCCGGGGTCTCCAGGAACACCGGGTTGGCCGTGAAGTCCGCCAGGATCGACAGGACCTGGGGCACGCCGCCGCCCGAGAGCAGCGCGCCCGTACACCGCCGGTGCACCTCCTCGGCGCGCTGGAGCAGGGCGTAGTGGCCGTTGACGATCTCGGTGTGGATCTCCTCGGTCACCGTCACGAACGCCACCTCGCGGTGCAGCGCGACCAGGGGGAGTCCGGCCGCCCGCGCGGTCTCCACCAGGGTGGCGGGCAGCCTGCTGAAGCGCGGGCCCAGTTCGACGACGAGGGCGGCGATGCCCCGCTCGGCCAGCCGCCGGACGAAGGCGCGCTGCTCCGCGGGGCGGGTGCCCAGGCCCAGGCCCGTGGTGAGCAGCAGCTCGCCGCCCTTGAGCAGGGACGCCATGTTCGGCACCTCGCCCGCGTGCACCCAGCGCACGGTCCGGCCCAGCCGCTCCGCGCCCGCCACGACCTCGGGGAGCCCGCCGCGCAGCCCGGGCAGTTCGAGAGCGCGCCGCACGGTGATCCCACCCTGGCTGTCCACTGGGTTCACCTCGTGTTTTGTCGTACCGGACGTGATGCGGGTCACGGTACGACACGGTTCTCCTCTTCCGTCAGGCCGGGGCGATGTTGTGGTTGTAGCGGAAGACGTTGTCGGGGTCGTAGGCGCGCTTCACCTCGGCGAGGCGGCGCATGTTCTCCGCGCCCAGGCCCGCGACCACCCGGTCGGCGCCCTCGTCGCCGGTGAAGTTGAGGTAGACCGCGCCGGTCGACCAGGGCCGGACGTCGGCGCGGACGTCCTTGACCCACTGCCGGCAGCGCTCGTCGTCCGCCGGGTCCTCCCAGATCGCGAACGGGTGCACCGCCCACGGCGCGTCGCGGTAGGGGACCGGGTATTCGGTGGGCCCGGAGGCGATCGCGCCGCCCTGCGGGAACAGCACGTGCTGGACCATGGGCGCCGGGAGGCTGTCGGCCCGGCCGCAGAACACGTCGATCAGCTCGTCCGGCAGACCGGTCAGATACTCGGCCGACCAGTAGTTCCGCATGCCCGGCGGGTCGTCGAGCATGCACTGCATCTGCGGATACGGGATGTCGGTGAGGATCTCGACCTCGTGCTCCAGCGCGAGCAGGGGCTGGGCGAGCTTGGTGAGCTGCTCGGCGGGCCCGGCGTACGTCACGAGCGCGCCGGCCAGCACCTCGCCGACCAGGTGCTCGGGGATGAACTCCTCGGGCGGCGCGGTCAGATAGATGACCCCGCCTCCCGCCTCGGGCGGGGCGGTCTCGATCAGCTCCCGGTAGACCCGGGCCACCTGCGGGCCGAGGTGCGGCCGGTAGAGCAGCAGCGCCATGGAGAAGGCCGGCAGCTCGTGCAGGCGCAGGGTGAGCGAGGTGGCGATGCCGAAGTTGCCGCCGCCGCCGTGCAGCGCCCAGAACAGCTCGGGGTTCTCCTCGGCGCTCGCCGTCACCGTACTGCCGTCGGCGGTGACCAGCTCGACGCCCAGCAGGTTGTCGACGGCCAGCCCGAACGCGCGGTCCAGCCACCCGGTGCCGCCGCCGAGGACGAAGCCGCCGACGCCGGTGGTGGAGGCCCGGCCGCCGGTGGTGGCGAGGCCGTGGGGCTGGGTGGCCAGGTCGAGGTGGCTCATGGTGGCGCCGCCCTGGATCCGTACCGCGCGGGCGGCGGGGTGGACGGTCACCTCGTGCATCCGGCGCAGGTCCACGACGAGGCCGTTGTCGTTGAGGGACTGCCCCGCGACGCTGTGGCCGCCGCCCCGGACGGCGATCTTCAGATCGAGGTCGCGGCCGAAGCGGACGGCGGTCGCCACGTCCGCGTCCGAGGCGCACTGCGCGATCACGGCGGGGCGGCGGTCGATCATGGCGTTGAAGACCTGCCGGGCCTCGTCGTAGCCCGGGTCGCCGGGGACGAACACCTCGCCCGAGAGGTCTTCGCGGAGCTCGGCGAGGGCCGTGCCCGCCTTGGAGGGGGTGGTCATCAGGGCCCCCCTTTCGGAGGGAAGCAGGACAACTCCACTCTAAGCGGGCACGGCTCTCCCGGGCGCGGCGGAGCTATCCCCCGTACGCCCCCGACGCCGTGAGCCGCAGCGCCGTGTCGATCAGCGGAACGTGGCTGAAGGCCTGCGGGAAGTTCCCCACCTGCCGCTGGAGCCGCGGGTCCCACTCCTCGGCCAGCAGCCCGACGTCGTTGCGCAGCGACAGCAGCCGCTCGAAGAGCTTGCGGGCCTCGTCGACCCGGCCGATCATCGCCAGGTCGTCCGCCATCCAGAACGAGCAGGCGAGGAACGCGCCCTCGTCGCCCTCCAGACCGTCGCAGCCCGCCTCCTCGCCCGCTGTCGGATAGCGCAGGATGAACCCGTCGGGCGTGGACAGCTCGCGCTGGATCGCCTCGATGGTGCCGATGACCCGCTTGTCGTCCGGCGGCAGGAAGCCCATCTGCGGGATGAGCAGCAGGGAGGCGTCCAGCTCCTTGGAGCCGTACGACTGCGTGAAGGTGTTGCGCTCCTTGTCGTACCCCTTCTCGCACACATCCCGGTGGATGTCGTCGCGCAGGTCGCGCCACTTCTCCAGCGGCCCGTCCGCGTCACCCGACTCGATCAGCTTGATCGTCCGGTCCACCGCGACCCAGGCCATCACCTTGGAGTGCACGAAGTGGCGGCGCGGGCCGCGCACCTCCCAGATGCCCTCGTCGGGCTCGTCCCAGTGGTTCTCCAGATAGCTGATGAGCTTGAGCTGGAGCAGCGAGGCGTAGTCGTTGCGGGCCAGGCCCGTCATGTGCGCCAGGTGCAGGGCCTCGGTGACCTCGCCGTACACGTCCAGCTGGAGCTGGTGGGCGGCGCCGTTGCCGACCCGGACCGGCGCCGAGCCCTCGTACCCGGGCAGCCAGTCCAGCTCGGCCTCGCCCAGCTCGCGCTCGCCCGCGATCCCGTACATGATCTGCAGGTTCTCGGGGTCGCCCGCGACCGCCCGCAGCAGCCACTCCCGCCAGGCGCGGGCCTCGTCGCGGTAGCCGGTGCGCAGCAGCGAGGACAGGGTGATCGCCGCGTCCCGGAGCCAGGTGTAGCGGTAGTCCCAGTTGCGCGAGCCGCCGATGTCCTCGGGCAGCGAGGTGGTGGGCGCGGCGACGATGCCGCCGGTGGGGGCGTAGGTCAGCGCCTTGAGCGTGATCAGCGAGCGGACCACGGCCTCGCGGTAGGGCCCGTGGTACGTGCAGTGCTCGACCCACTCCCGCCAGAAGTCCTCGGTCGCCTCCAGGGCGGCCTCCGGCTCGGGGAGGGCGGGCTGCTCCTTGTGGGAGGGCTGCCAGCTGATGGTGAAGGCGATCCGCTCACCGGGCGAGACGGTGAAGTCGGAGTACGTGGTCAGGTTCTTGCCGTAGGTGTCCACCGGCGTGTCCAGCCACACCGAGTCCGGTCCCGCCACGGCGACCGTACGGTTGTCGACCTTGTGCACCCAGGGCACGACACGCCCGTAACTGAAACGCATGCGCAGGGCGCTGCGCATCGGCACCCGGCCGCTGACGCCCTCCACGATCCGGATCAGCTGCGGCGCGCCGTCGCGCGGCGGCATGAAATCCGTCACCCGGACCGTGCCGCGCGGGGTGTCCCACTCCGACTCCAGGATCAGCGAGTCGCCCCGGTAGCGGCGCCGGTCCGCCCGGGGAGGCGGAGCGTCGGCCGCGTGGGCCGGGCCGATCCGCCAGAAGCCGTGTTCATCGGTGCCGAGCAGTCCGGCGAAGACGGCGTGCGAGTCGAAGCGTGGCAGGCACAGCCAGTCCGTCGTGCCGTCCCGGCAGACCAGTGCCGCGGTCTGCATGTCTCCGATGAGTGCGTAATCCTCGATGCGCCCGGCCACGTGCAATCTCCAGTCGAACGGCCATGTCCGCCCCGCGGGGCGCTTACTGCCAATGCGTTGCGGTCAAGGGAAAGCCAACGAGCGCATGTTGTGGGTGACGGCCGGGGTGGTGCCGTGCTACCAGCGGCTCGGCGGCGAGTGTCCGAGCAGGATACGACGCACGTGGGTGATCCGCCGATGCCTTTCTGCAACGCCATTGCGCCATATGGGTGAGTGGAGCACGCAGGGTCGTCCGGCCGTGTGCGGAGCGTGGCCGGAAGCGGCGCGCCGCACTCGCTGATACCCTGGTAGCCCGTGGCCGGGTGGTGAGAAAACCCCCGAACCGCAGCGACGGCGCCCCCCGGAAACTCGTACCGCAGACGGACGGGATCCACAGAGGGTGACCGGCACGCACTCCAGACAGCGACCACGGGAGCCCCCTCTTGGCCATGCAGCCCACGGCTATGCGCAACAGCGCAGCCACGACGACCAAGCACATCTTCGTCACCGGGGGTGTCGCCTCCTCCCTCGGCAAGGGTCTGACTGCCTCCAGCCTGGGTGCGCTCCTCAAGGCGCGCGGGCTGCGCGTCACCATGCAGAAGCTCGACCCGTACCTCAACGTCGACCCGGGCACGATGAACCCGTTCCAGCACGGTGAGGTGTTCGTCACCAACGACGGCGCCGAGACGGACCTGGACATCGGCCACTACGAGCGCTTCCTCGACGTGGACCTCGACGGCTCGGCCAACGTCACCACCGGCCAGGTCTACTCGCAGGTGATCGCCAAGGAGCGGCGCGGCGAGTACCTGGGCGACACCGTGCAGGTCATCCCGCACATCACCAACGAGATCAAGCACCGCATCCGCCGGATGGCCACCGACGACGTCGACGTCGTCATCACCGAGGTCGGCGGCACGGTCGGGGACATCGAGTCGCTGCCGTTCCTGGAGACCGTCCGCCAGGTCCGCCACGAGGTCGGCCGCGACAACGTCTTCGTGGTGCACATCTCGCTGCTGCCCTACATCGGCCCCTCGGGCGAGCTGAAGACCAAGCCCACCCAGCACTCGGTCGCGGCCCTGCGCAACATCGGCATCCAGCCCGACGCGATCGTGCTGCGCGCCGACCGCGAGGTGCCGCTGTCCATCAAGCGCAAGATCTCGCTGATGTGCGACGTGGACGAGGCCGCCGTGGTCGCCGCCATCGACGCCAAGTCGATCTACGACATCCCCAAGGTGCTGCACACCGAGGGTCTGGACGCCTACGTCGTGCGCAAGCTCGACCTGCCCTTCCGCGACGTGGACTGGACGACCTGGGACGACCTGCTCGACCGCGTCCACAACCCCGACCACGAGGTCACCGTCGCGCTGGTCGGCAAGTACATCGACCTGCCCGACGCCTACCTCTCCATCACCGAGGCCATGCGCGCCGGCGGCTTCGCCAACAAGGCCCGCGTCAAGGTCAAGTGGGTCACCTCCGACGACTGCAAGACGCAGGCCGGCGCCCACAAGCACCTTGGCGACGTGGACGCGATCCTGGTCCCCGGCGGCTTCGGCGACCGCGGGGTCAACGGCAAGATCGGCGCGATCCAGTACGCCCGGGAGAACAAGGTGCCGCTCCTCGGCATCTGCCTGGGCCTGCAGTGCATCGTGATCGAGGCCGCCCGCAACCTGGCCGGCATCCCCGACGCCAACTCCACCGAGTTCGACGCCGCCACCGCGCACCCCGTCATCTCCACGATGGAGGAGCAGCTGGCGTACGTGGAGGGCGCGGGTGACCTCGGCGGCACCATGCGGCTCGGCATGTACCCGGCGAAGCTCGCCGAGGGCTCGATCGTGCGCGAGGTCTACGGCGACCAGCCGTACGTGGAGGAGCGCCACCGCCACCGCTACGAGGTCAACAACGCCTACCGCGCCGAGCTGGAGAAGAAGGCCGGCATCCTCTTCTCGGGCACGTCCCCCGACAACAAGCTCGTCGAGTACGTCGAGTACCCGCGCGAGGTGCACCCCTACCTGGTCGCCACCCAGGCGCACCCGGAGCTGCGCTCCCGCCCGACCCGCCCGCACCCGCTCTTCGCGGGCCTGGTCAAGGCGGCCGTCGAGCGCCAGCAGGAAGCGCGTAAGTCCGCCGGGAAGTAGTGGGGCGTTACGGTTGCCGGGGTAGGCGTCCCACTCGGACGCGTACCCCGGTTTCTGCTTTGCGGGAGGACATCGATGCAGCTCAAGGACACCCCCGAGGAATGGCGGGTCGTCGCCAGCACCACTCCGTTCGAGGGCGGCAAGACCAGCGTCCGCACCGACGACGTGGTCATGCCCGACGGCACGGTCGCCCGCCGCGACTACCAGGTCCACCCGGGCTCGGTGGCCGTGCTCGCCCTCGACGAGGCGGGCCGCGTCCTGGTGCTGCGCCAGTACCGCCACCCCGTGCGCCACAAGCTGTGGGAGATCCCGGCCGGACTGCTCGACGTGCCCGGCGAGAACCCGCTGCACGCCGCCCAGCGCGAGCTGTACGAGGAGGCGCACGTCAAGGCCGAGGACTGGCGGGTCCTCGCCGACGTCTACCCCACGCCCGGCGGCTGCGACGAGGCCGTCCGTATCTTCCTCGCCCGCGATCTGTCCGAGGCCGAGGGCGAGCGCTTCGAGGTCTCCGAGGAGGAGGCCGACATGGAGCTGGCCCGGGTGCCGGTGGACGCGCTCGTGCGCGGCGCGCTCGCCGGTGAGCTGCACAACAACTGCCTGGTGGTGGGCGCGCTGGCGGTCATGGCCGCGCAGGCGGGCCCGGGCCTGGAGTCGCTGCGTCCGGCCGAGGCGCCCTGGCCCGCCCGCCCCTTCGAGAAGTAGCCCCCGTCTCGCAGGACGAGCGGGCCGCCCCCCTCGGGAAGCGCCCGCCTCCGCACGCACCCCCTCCGGGTCTCCGTGCGGGCGGCGCGCCGACCCGGACGGCCCAGTCGCGGTATGTCCGTCCGACGATCCGCTGATCCGATCGGGGGACCTGCCCGCCGCGCTCCACCGGGCCGCCCACCACGGGTGAACTACGCTCGGAACGCCCGTGCGGAGACCCGCCGGGCTCGGCTCGTGCGCAGCGGACGGAGCGTGGCCCGTGACGGATCAGGCGGTGGACGTGGGCGGCTCTGCCGCGCAGGGCGGGCCGGACGCGCCGGAGACGACCGGCCGTCAGTTCTTCGGCCGGCAGCGGGAGTTGAAGGAGCTGCGCGAGGACGTGGAGCGGGCGGGGCTGGACACCCTGTCCGGCCGCAAGTCGCCGCGCGCCCGGGTACTGCTGATCGCCGGACGCCCCGGCTCCGGGCGGACGGCACTGGCCGAGGAGCTGGCGCGGCAGCTCGCCGCCCAGTACCCCGACGGGGTACTGCGTGCCGCCCTGCGCGAACCGGACGGCACGCCCGTCCCGGCCGAGCGGGTGGCCCGCGACCTGCTCGACGCGCTCGACGTCCCGGTGCCGCCCGGCGGCGGCGCGGAGGAGCTGACCCAGCTGGTGCGCGAGGCGCTCGTCGATCGCCGGGCGCTGCTGCTGCTCGACGACGCGATCGACGCCGAGCAGGTCGACCCGCTGCTGCCGCAGAACGCCGGCTGCCTGGTGGTGGCGACCGCCCGCGGCCCGCTCACCGGCATCCCGGACGTCCGGCCCTGCACCCTCGGCGGCCTCGACCCCAGGACCGCCGTCGCCCTTCTGCAGAGCTACACCGGGGCGGTGCGGATCACCGTGGACCCGCGCACCGCGGAGAACCTGGTCGAGGAGTGCGCCGGGGTGCCCGCGGCCGTCGCCCTGGTCGGCGGCTGGCTCGCGGTGCGGCCCCAGGCGGCCGTCTCCGACGTGGCCAAACGGCTGCACGCGCTGCCCGACGACGCCACCCTGACCGGGCAGCTGCCCGTCGCCGAGCGGCCGCTGGCGCGCGCCTTCCGGCTGGTCTACGAGTCGCTGCCCGGGCCCAACGCCCGGCTGCTGCGGCTGCTCTCGCTCGCCCCCGCCGGGATCGCGGACGCCCAGACCGCCTCCGCGCTCGCCGGGTGCTCGGTCTCGGCGGCCCAGAACACCCTGGAGGACTTCGTCGCGTACGGGCTGCTGAGGGTCTACGGCGACCCGCGGGACCGGCCCGCGCAGTACGCGGTGCCCGGCTGGCTGGCTCCGCTGCTGCACCGGCTCGCGGAGGCCGCCGACCGGCCGGGCGAGCTCCAGCTGGCCCGGGCCCGGATGCTGGAGCGGACCGTACGGCTCCTCCAGTCCTGCCGGGCGGTCACCGAGCCCGACGGCTCCGCGGCCCGCAGGAAGCTCGCCGGGCTGCCCCGCGCCCTGCGCTTCCCCAGCGAGCGGCTGGCCGGCGCCTGGCTGGAGACCCGCCGGCCCGCGCTGCTCGCGGCGGCCCGGCTCGCGGTGGAGGACGGCGGGCTCGACACGCTCGCCCGGCGGCTGGTCGCGGCCCTGGTGCGGGCGCTGGCCGCGCACCGGGGGACCGAGGCCGCCGCCCCCGATCTCTATGGTCTGCACCAGCTGGTTCTCGACGTCGCCGAGCGGCACGGGCTGCACCGCGAGAAAGCCGCGGCCCTGCTCAATCTGGGCGATCTGGACGCGGAGGCCGGACGCACCGCCGATGCCCTCGTCCGCTACCGGGCGGCCCTGGACGAGGGCCGCGCGGCGAACGACCCGTACGCCACCGGCCGCGCGATGGAATCCGTGGGCGGCGCCCACCAGGAGCTCGGCGACTGGACGCGGGCCGCCGACTGGTACGGGCGGGCCCTCGCCCAGCGCCTCGCGCGGGGCGAGCGGGAGGACGAGGCGCGGCTGTACGGGCGCATCGGCGCCGTGCTCACCTACGCGGGCCGCTACGGCGAGGCACTCCGCAGTTGGCGCGCCGCGGTGGCCGGATACCGACGTCTGGGGGATCTGCCGAGCCAGGCGCGGGCGCTGAGCGAGGCGGCCCGGGTGCAGGAGTACGCCGGGCGGCCCGAGGAGTCGCTGCGCACCTGCCGCGAGGCGGTGGAGTGGGCGCGCCGGGCCGGTGATCTGCGTCTCCAGGCCGCGCTCCAGCTGCGGCTCGCGGACACCCTCGACCGGCTGGGAGACCCCGCGGCGGCCAGGCTGCACCGGGGCGCTGCCGAGCGGCTGCTTGAGCCTGACAGGGAAGGAGCGGCTCCGGCCTACGAAATCCGCAGTGCTTCGGCCAAAGATTAGTTGTTTGTAAGGGTAGACAGCGCGAAGACCTTCATTAGACTGGCTCCGCCGCACCTTCTTGCGGTGTCTCCCGGTGCGCCTTGGTGCATCCGGGTATGTATGTATTGCACCCCCTTCGTCCCCTGAGCCAAGGACCGTGATCGACGTGAAGGTCGGTATCCCCCGCGAGGTCAAGAACAACGAGTTCCGGGTGGCCATCACCCCCGCCGGCGTGCACGAGCTGGTGCGCCACGGCCACCAGGTCGTCATCGAGCGCAACGCCGGTGTCGGCTCGTCGATCACGGACGCCGAGTACGTGGCCGCCGGCGCCGAGATCCTCGGCACCGCCGACGAGGTGTGGGCCGCCGCCGACCTGCTGCTGAAGGTCAAGGAGCCCATCGCGGAGGAGTACCACCGCCTCCGCAAGGACCAGACGCTCTTCACCTACCTGCACCTCGCCGCCTCCCGCGAGTGCACGGACGCCCTGCTGGAGTCCGGCACCACCGCCATCGCGTACGAGACGGTGGAGACCGCGAACCGCGCGCTGCCGCTGCTCGCCCCGATGTCCGAGGTCGCGGGCCGGCTGGCCCCGCAGGTCGGCGCCTACCACCTGATGGCCTCGGTCGGCGGGCGCGGTGTGCTCCCCGGCGGCGTCCCCGGCACCCACGCCGGCCGCGCCGTCGTCATCGGCGGCGGTGTCTCCGGCTGGAACGCCACGCAGATCGCCGTCGGCATGGGCTTCCACGTGACCCTGCTCGACAAGGACATCAACAAGCTCCGCGAGGCCGACAAGGTCTTCGGCACCAAGGTGCAGACGATCGTCTCCAACGCCTACGAGCTGGAGAAGGCCGTCATCGAGGCCGACCTCGTCATCGGCGCCGTCCTCATCCCGGGCGCCAAGGCCCCGAAGCTGGTCACCAACGAGCTCGTCGCCAAGATGAAGCCCGGAAGTGTCCTTGTCGACATCGCGATCGACCAGGGCGGCTGCTTCGAGGACTCGCGTCCGACCACCCACGCCGAGCCGACCTTCATGGTCCACGACTCGGTCTTCTACTGCGTCGCCAACATGCCGGGCGCGGTGCCCAACACCTCCACCTACGCCCTCACCAACGCCACGCTGCCCTACATCGTGTCGCTGGCGAACAACGGCTGGGCCGAGGCGCTGCGCCGCGACCCGGCGCTCGCCCTGGGCCTCAACACCCATGACGGCCAGGTCGTTTACGGCCCGGTCGCCGAAGCCCACGGCCTGGAGACCGTCGAGCTGAGCACGCTCCTCGGCTGATCCGACACGCCGTGACGACGCCCTGACGAAACGGTTCGTCAATGCCCGTCGTCAACCTGACGCACCCGGCCGGACCTTGTCGACCCAAGGTCCGGCCGGATGTGTATCGCGACACTTTCCCCGGAGTGCGGCAGGCTCGCTCAACTCGCCTCGAACGTAACTCTTTAACCTTTTCGCGCACCCCTGAAACCCGCGCTCTGATGCCCGTACGCCCTTGACAGAGCGGTGTTCGGTTGCCGACACATCCGGCCGGGTCCGGCGGATTGTGTTGCTGCGGACCGGTGACACGCCATAGAGTCGCCAACCGTCGGCATGGTGCCACGCTGACCTATCGATAAAGTTTCCTGGTCACTTCCAAGGAGGTAAGACGACTTGTGAATGAGTCGACATTTACTCCCGGAGGTGGTCAACCAGGGATGCCCGCACGGGGCCATGGCCCTTCGGGGCCTGCTGAGGCTGTCGGCTCCGTCGCGGTCCGCGCCTTCGCAACCACCCCGCACATGACGACAGCCCCACGGATGATGGACGGCCTACACGTGAACGCCATGGCCGGCAACGAGAGTGGCCGGGACACCGCTGCTCTCGCCGACTTTGAGGACGTGCCCCAGGGGCACTTCTACGACCCCGACGCCGAGTACGAGCCCGACCCCGAGTACGCGGCCACCCTCGCACCCGACGCCGCACGCCAGCGCCGCGAGCGGATCGGCCCGACCGGACGGCCGCTGCCGTACTTCCCGATCCCGGGTCCGCTGACCGACCACGGTCCCGCGAAGATCATCGCGATGTGCAACCAGAAGGGCGGCGTCGGCAAGACCACGTCGACCATCAACCTGGGTGCCGCGCTCGCGGAGTACGGGCGCCGCGTGCTGCTCGTCGACTTCGACCCGCAGGGCGCCCTCTCGGTGGGCCTCGGGGTGAACCCGATGGAGCTCGACCTCACGGTCTACAACCTGCTCATGGAGCGGGGCATGTCGGCCGACGAGGTGCTGCTCAAGACCGCGGTTCCCAACATGGACCTGCTGCCGAGCAACATCGACCTCTCCGCCGCCGAGGTGCAGCTGGTCAGCGAGGTCGCCCGGGAGTCCACGCTCCAGCGCGCCCTGAAGCCCCTGATGGCCGACTACGACTACATCGTGATCGACTGTCAGCCCTCGCTCGGTCTGCTCACCGTCAACGCCCTGACGGCCGCTCACAAGGTGATCGTGCCGCTGGAGTGCGAGTTCTTCGCGCTGCGCGGTGTCGCCCTGCTGACCGAGACGATCGAGAAGGTCCAGGAGCGGCTCAACCCCGACCTGGAGCTCGACGGCATCCTGGCGACCATGTACGACTCGCGCACGGTGCACAGCCGCGAGGTCCTGGCCCGTGTGGTCGAGGCCTTCGACGACCACGTCTACCACACGGTGATCGGCCGGACCGTGCGCTTCCCGGAGACCACGGTCGCCGGTGAGCCGATCACGACGTACGCGTCCAACTCCGTCGGCGCCGCCGCCTACCGCCAGCTCGCCAGGGAGGTGCTCGCCCGGTGTCACGCCGAGTGAGTCTGCCCGGGGCCGACGAACTGTTCCGTACGACCGGAGGAATGGCACTCCAGTCCTCCACCCCGAGGCGGACCAACGGCGAGGCGAAGGTGCCCGGACCCGCGGGCGAGAGCGACCCCGCCGCGGAGGAGTCCGCGGGGCGGGCCGAGCACTCGGCCGCGGAGGAGGAGCCGGCGTCCGGCGAGCCGCGCAGCCGGGGCGCCGCGGCGTCCGAGGCGGCGAAGGCCGCCGGCGGCCGCCCGGGTGCTCCGGCGGCGGGCGGGGCCGGTTCCGGCACCGGCTCGGGAACCGCTCAGCAGCGGCGGCGGGCCCGGGCGGCCAACCGGCGGCCCAGCGGGCGCGAGCGGCACGACGAGAAGATCACGGTGTACGTGTCCGCCGAGGAGCTGATGGACCTGGAGCACGCGCGCCTGGTCCTGCGCGGGGAGCACGGGCTCGCCGTGGACCGGGGCCGTATCGTGCGCGAGGCCGTCGCCGTCGTCCTCGCGGATCTGGAGTCCCGGGGCGACGCGAGCATTCTCGTACGGCGTCTGCGGGGGCGGTAGCGGCTAGCCTGCGGCTTTCGCCGCGCGCCCTGTACCGCCCGCTCCGCACTCCCCTGGAACGACTCTTGCCCACCGCCGACCGTGAACCGGACGCTCCCGCCGCGCGGGGGGGTCGGCGTGCGCTCGGGCGGGGGCCGGGGGTTTTCTCCCCCACCCCGCCCCTTCCCGAAAGCCCTGGGCGGGCGGCCGGGGGAGTGGCGGAGGAGGTTCTCCCGGGGGCTGCGCCCCCGGGCCCCGCGGGGCTCCGCCCGCGCACCCCTTCGGCGGCTGCGCCCCCGGACCCCGCCCCTGCCCCCGTAGAGGCGCCGGACCTCTCGTCGGCGGCTGCGGGCCGTCCTGGGCCGGTCGCGCAGTTCCCCGCGCCCCTGGGGGTGCGGGCGGAGGTCGATGGTTCGGCGCCCGTGGGGGTGCGGGCGGAGGTCGATGGTTCGGCGCCCGTGGGGGTGCGGGCGGAGGTCGATGGTTCCGGGGTCGGTGACGGGCGGTTCACCGTTCGGCTCGTCAACTTTGAGGGGCCCTTCGATCTGCTCCTCCAGCTCATCTCCAAGCACAAGATGGACGTGACCGAGGTCGCGCTCTCCCAGGTGACCGATGAGTTCATGGCCCACATCCGGGCCATGGGCGCGGACTGGGACCTCGACCAGACCACCGAGTTCCTCGTCGTCGCCGCCACCCTGCTCGACCTCAAGGCGGCCCGGCTGCTGCCCGCCGCCGAGGTCGAGGACGAGGCCGACCTCGCGCTCCTCGAAGCGCGCGACCTGCTCTTCGCGCGGCTGCTCCAGTACCGCGCGTACAAGCGGATCGCGGACATCTTCAGCGAGCGGCTCGACAGCGAGGCGCGCCGGTACCCCCGTACCGTGGGGCTTGAGGCGCACCACGCGGAGCTGCTGCCCGAGGTCGTCATCAGCATCGGCCCCGACGGGTTCGCCAAGCTGGCGGTCAAGGCCATGCAGCCGAAGGCCAGGCCCCAGGTGTACGTGGACCACATCCACGCGCCGCTCGTCTCCGTGCAGGAGCAGGCGGCCGTCGTGGTGGCGATGCTGCGGGAGGCCGGGGACGCCAGTTTCCAGCAGCTGACCCAGGACGCGCCGGACACCCTCACCGTCGTCGCCCGCTTCCTGGCCCTGCTGGAGCTCTACCGGGAGAAGGCCGTCGTCCTGGACCAGGACGAGGCGCTGGGCGAGCTGATGGTGCGCTGGAGCGGCGGGGACGGGGCGGGGACCGCCGTCACGGACGAGTTCGACCGAGTGGTGGAGGTGGAGACGGCGTGATCCGGGAAGCCCCCGAAGGCGCGGCGGTGGAGCTCGCGCTCAAGCCCGCCCTGGAGGCCGTCCTCATGGTCGTGGACGAGCCGGCGACCGAGGAGCACCTGGCCAAGGTGCTGGAGCGGCCCCGGCGGGCCGTGGCGGACGCCCTGCGCGAGCTGGCGGACGAGTACACCGTCCAGGGCCGCGGTTTCGAGCTGCGGCTGGTGGCGGGCGGCTGGCGGTTCTACAGCCGGGCCGAGTACGCCCCGGCCGTCGAGGGCTTCGTCCTGGACGGGCAGCAGGCGCGGCTCACCCAGGCGGCCCTGGAGACCCTGGCCGTCGTCGCGTACCGCCAGCCGGTGAGCCGGTCGCGGGTCTCGGCGGTGCGCGGAGTGAACTGCGACGGGGTCATGCGGACCCTCCTCCAGCGCGGTCTGGTCGACGAGGCGGGCACGGAACCCGAAACAGGTGCGATCCTGTACAGGACGACGAACTACTTTCTGGAGCGGATGGGCCTGCGCGGTCTGGACGAACTCCCGGAGCTCGCGCCCTTCCTTCCGGAGGCGGACGCGATCGAGGCCGAGACCCTGGAGGGTGTGCCGTCGTTCGATCCGGACGCGCCCGACGCCCCGGAAACCCACGCAGACGACAAGACGGAAATTTGATGCGAAGCAGCGGCAGTAACAGCAGCGGAAACAACGGCGGGAGCCGTGGTGGCAACAGCGGCGGCCGCGGAAGCAGCGGCGGTGGCGCCCGGAGCGGCGGCGGCCGCGGCGGCGCGGGCGGTGGCCGGGACGGCCAGCGCCAGGGCGGCGGAGGCCAGCGCCAGGGTGGCGGCCCGCGCCAGAGCGGCAGCGGCAAGCCGCGTCCGCTGCGCCCCGAGGAGCGCACCTACGAGGTGGGCGGCTCCGACAAGGGTGGCGCCCCCCGCGGCCGGGGCGCGGCGGCGCGCGGCGGCGCCAAGGGCGGCCCCAAGGCGCCCCAGGGCGGCACCCCGGTGCGCCGCGGCCCGCACGGGCAGCGGATGGGCCAGTCCCGCCCGCGCGAGCTCGACGCGAAGATCGAGCAGCGCAACCGCGACCGGTACGCGGACAAGCCCGAGATCAAGACCCCGAAGACCTTCCCGGGCGCCGAGCAGGAGGGTGAGCGGCTGCAGAAGGTGCTCGCCCGCGCCGGCATGGGCTCGCGCCGCGCCTGCGAGGAGCTGATCGAGCAGGCCCGCGTCGAGGTCAACGGCGAGATCGTCCTGGAGCAGGGCAAGCGCGTCGATCCCGAGCACGACGAGATCAAGGTGGACGGCCTGACTGTCGCCACCCAGTCGTACCTGTTCTTCGCGCTGAACAAGCCCGCCGGCGTCGTCTCCACCATGGAGGACCCGGACGGCCGCCAGTGCCTGGGCGACTACGTGACCAACCGCGAGACCCGCCTCTTCCACGTCGGCCGGCTCGACACCGAGACCGAGGGCATCATCCTGCTCACCAACCACGGCGAGCTGGCCCACCGTCTCACCCACCCCAAGTACGGCGTGAAGAAGACCTATCTGGCCGCCATCACGGGCCCGCTGCCGCGCGAGATCGGCAAGCGGCTCAAGGAGGGCATCCAGCTGGAGGACGGCTACGCGCGCGCGGACGCCTTCCGGGTCGTCCAGCAGACCGGCAAGAACTACCTGGTGGAGATCGAGCTCCACGAGGGCCGCAAGCACATCGTGCGCCGCATGATGGCCGAGGCCGGCTTCCCGGTCGAGAAGCTGGTCCGGGTCTCCTTCGGCCCGATCGCGCTCGGCGACCAGAAGTCCGGCTGGCTGCGCCGCCTCACCAACACCGAGGTGGGCATGCTGATGCGCGAGGTCGGCCTGTAACCGCCCTCCGCACCCCGGTACCGAGCCCGGCCCCTGACCGACGGGGGCCGGGCTCGCCGCTGTGCGGGGGGCGCGTCGGCTGTCCGGGGGCTCGCCGGCTGCGGACCGCTGGGTAGGCGCGCCCGCTCGGGCGCCGTGCGCCCCCACGGTTGCATGCGCACGCCTGTTGTGCGCGCCCCCCGGGCGCCTTTATAGTCATCCTGACTATTAAAAAGCGACGGTGCGGCGGGAGGGGGTGGCGGCGGTGGAGCGGTACGGGCACGGTCTCGTGATCGGCACGTTCCGCCCGCCGCACGCGGGCCACCACCACCTCGTACGGACCGCCGAGGACCGCTGCGAGGCGCTGACCGTGATGGTGTGCACGGCGGCCGGGGAACTCGTGGCGGCCCGGACGCGGGCGCGCCGGATGGCCGAGGTCCATCCGCGCGCCCGTGTCGTCCGGTCGGTCCGCTCCCCGCGCGCCCGGGGCCGCGTGGACGCGCCGCCCGGGGGCCGGTGGTGAGCGCGGGGGGCCCGGCCAGAGCGCCGGAGGGTTACGACCCGTACGCCTTCGAGCCGTTCGCGGTCACCGTCGACCTCGCCGTCTGCACGGTCCGCGACGGCGGTCTGCACCTCCTGCTGATCCGGCGCGGCGAGGAGCCCTACAAGGGGGAGTGGGCGCTGCCGGGCGGTTTCGTGCTGCCCCGCGAGAGCGCCGGGCAGGCGGCGCGGCGCGAGCTGGCCGAGGAGACCGGGCTGCCGGACGAGGTGGTCGCGGGCCTGCACCTGGAGCAGCTGCGCACCTACAGCGACCCCGACCGCGACCCCCGGATGCGGGTGGTCTCCGTCGCCTACACCGCGCTCGTACCGGACCTGCCGGAGCCGCACGGCGGCGGCGACGCGGCGCACGCGCAGTGGGTGCCGTTCGGGGCGTACGAGGGCCTCGCCTTCGACCACGAGCGGATCGTCGCCGACGCGCGCGAGCGGATCGGCGCCAAGCTGGAGTACACCTGCCTGGCCACCGCCTTCTGCCCGCCCGAGTTCACCCTCGGCGAGCTCCGGCAGGTCTACGAGACGGTCTGGGGCACCGCCCTGGACCGCCCCAACTTCCGACGCAAGGTCCTCGCCACACCGGGCTTCGTCGAACCGGTGGCGGGAGCCGCGCGTCTGACCGGCGGCCGGGGCAAGCCGGCCGCGCTGTACCGGGCGGGCGCGGCGACCGCGCTGCACCCCCCGCTCCTGCGGCCGGAAGGACGACCCTCATGACCACTCGCGTGAACAGCCGGGCGAAGCAGGCGGCGACGGGCTCGCTGATCGGGCTCGCCCTCGGGGACGCGCTGGGCTTCCCGACCGAGTTCATCGGCGTGCCCGCGATCCTCGCCAAGTGCGGTCCCTGGCGGGAGATGCGGCTGCCGACGCCGGCGGTCGTCACCGACGACACCCAGATGACGCTCGCGGTCGGCCAGGGCATCCGGGCCGCCATGGACCGCGGCCTGCTCGGCCCGCGCCGCCTGGAGCGGCCGGTGCGCGAGGGGTTCGTCCGCTGGTACCACTCCCCGGAGAACAACCGGGCCCCCGGCCGCACCTGCATGGTCGCCTGCGGGCTGCTCGACAGCGAACTGCCCTGGCAGCAGGCGAGCCAGCTCGGCTCCAAGGGGTGCGGCGCGAACATGCGGGTGGCCCCGGTCGGCCTGGCGCCCGGCCTGAGCGAGGAGCAGCGGGCGGGCGCGGCCCAGCTCCAGTCGGCCCTCACCCACGGCCACCCCACGGCCCTGGCGGCCAGTGACCTCACCGCCCGCGCGGTCTTCCTGCTGGCCCAGGGCGCCGACCCGGTGGGCCTGGTCGGCCAGCTGCGCTCGTACGCCTACGAGAACCGCACCCGCTACCACGACCGCTGGCTGGGCGACCTGTGGACCCGCGCCCACGACGAGTCGCCCGCGGCCTTCATCGCACGCGGCTGGGACGAGTGCCTGGACGCCCTGGACCGGGTCCTGAAGGCCCTGCGCAACCCGTCGCCGGAGACGGACCCGTGCCTGGAGACGGGCGACGGCTGGGTGGCCGAGGAGGCCCTGGCCACGGCGCTGGTCTGCTTCCTGCTCTTTCCCGACGCCCCGCTCACGGCCCTGCGCCGGGCGGCCTGCACCAAGGGCGACTCGGACTCCATAGCCTGCCTGACCGGCGCTTTCGCGGGCGCCCACCGAGGAGCCGAGGCCTGGCCGAAGGAGTGGGCGGAGCGGATCGAGTACCGGAGCGAACTGCTGACGCTGGGAGCGCTCTGGGACTCCTGATCCGGGACCGGGAGCGTGCGCTACCGCCCCGGGACGCCACCGGGCGCGACGCGCCGCACGGTTTCGTCGTGCGGGTGCGGCCGGAGGGCTGAGGTGCGGCGTACCCGGAACAGGAAGTCCGCCACGCGGGCCTCGTCCGGGGTTTCGGGAAGGGGGGTGCGGGACGCGGCGCGGGTGGTCTCCTCGTCGAGGCGGGTCATCCAGGCCTCGACCTCGGGCCAGGGGACCTCGCCGCGTCTGACGGCCAGGAGGCGGTCGCGCTCGGGGCCCACCTCGATCGTGAGGACGCCGGTGCGCAGCAGGTCGCGGCAGCTCGTCAGGAGGCGCACCAGGTGCATGGCGTGCTTCCAGCGCGGGGCGCCGTGGCGGCGGACGTCCGCCTCCAGCCTCTTGCGCTGGGCCAGCGCGTAGGCGGTGAAGGTGGTGTGGGTGCGACGGGAGAGGAACGCCTCGCGCAGCGACAGGAGTTCGCGGCCGGTGTCGTCGATCCGTTCGACCAGCGGTGAGTGCAGGCACTCCAGGATGCCGGGATTGGCGCGCAGGGCCAGTGCGCAGAAGCGTTCCAGCTCCCAGCTGAACTGCTCCTCGGCCGGGCCCTCCACATGCGTCGGCGGCTTCTCGAAGCGCCAGAAGAGCGGGGTCGGGGCCACGAAGACGCCCCGGCGGTCCGTGTCGCTCGCCGACGTGGCCAGGCCGAAGGCGCGCGACCCCATCACACAGGAGTACACGGTGTGGTCGCGGACCAGCTGCTCGGGCGGTGTCATCCGCCGATTGTGGCCGGTCAGGCCAGGTGGATCGAACCCTTTTCGACCGTGATCCGCTCCGCCGCCAGCGGCCGGGGCGCCGGTCCCGCCGCCACCGAGGCGTCGGCCACGCGGTACTTGCTGCCGTGGCAGGGGCAGTTGATCGTCCCGCCGGAGACGTCCTTGACCGTGCACCCCTGGTGGGTGCAGATCGCCGAGAACGCCTTGAAGGTGCCCGCCTCGGGCTGGGTGACCACGACCTTGCGGTCCGCGAAGACCTTGCCGCCGCCCACGGGGATGTCCGACGTCTTCGCCAGGACGGCGCCGCCGGGCGACGCGGAGGACGGGCGGGGCGTGTCCGGGGCGAACGCGACCGGGGGAGAGGTCGCCGTGCCGGTGGGCGTCGCGTCCGTACCGCTGTCCTTGTCGTCGCTGCTGCCGCAGCCGGCCAGCGCGGCCGTGCCCGCGGCCACCGCGAGCACCGCGCGGCGGGAGGTTGGCGTCGTCATGGGCAGCATCCTGGTGCAACCCGGCGGAGAATTCCGTGACGCGCGCGTGCCGTACGCCCTATGGCGCAACCCACCGGTCCCGGTCTGAGGCGCGACCCACCTGCCCCGGTCTAGGGCGCAACCCACCGGCCCCCGTCCCGGCGCAGCTCCGCCGCCTCCACCACGGCCTCCCGCCCGACCGGCCCGTACACATGGGGGAACGCCCCCTCCCAGCGGACCTCGGCGTCCAGGCGCGTCTCGTCGATCCCCAGCAGCAGGAGCGGACCCGGCGCGTCGGCGCACCGGGGGTCGTGGGCGTAGTGGGCGTTCGCCACCTCCAGCGCGGACGCGCGGTCGGCCGAGCAGTGGACGAAGCCCTCGGACGCCAGGGACGCCGGGGCGTACGGGCCCGGTCCGGCGCCCCACTCCGGCGCGGGCACCACATGGAAGATCATGGGCCCGTTCTACCGCACGGCCCTTCCGGCGGCGGCCACCACCCGGCGGCTTGACTAGGCTGAACGGGCAAGCCCGCCCGTCCGCCCCGGCGCAGCCGCCGCACTTCGCAAGGAACTCTCCGTGAGGACCGCACTCGTCATCGGTACCGGCCTGATCGGTACGTCCGCCGCGCTGGCCCTCGCCGCACGCGGCGTCACCGTCCACCTCGCCGACCACGACCCGGCCCAGGCCCGGACCGCGGCCGCGCTCGGCGCCGGGACCGACGAGGCGCCCGCGGGCCGGGTGGACCTGGTGATCGTGGCCGTGCCGCCCGCCCACGTCGCGACCACCCTGGAGCAGGCGATCCGCTCGGACGCGGCCCGTGCGTACATCGACGTCGCCAGCGTCAAGGGCGGCCCGCGCCGCGAGCTGGAGGCGCTCGGCTGCGACCTCACCGCCTACCTCGGCACGCACCCGATGTCCGGCAAGGAGCGCTCCGGCCCGCTCGCCGCCACCGCCGACCTCTTCGAGGGACGCCCCTGGGTGCTCACCCCGACCCGGGACACCGACACCGAGGTGCTCAACCTCGCCCTCGAGCTGGTCGCGCTCTGCCGCGCGGTGCCCGTGGTGATGGACGCCGACGCCCACGACCGCGCGGTGGCGCTCGTCTCGCACACCCCCCAGCTGGTGTCGTCCATGGTCGCCGCCCGGCTGCGGGAGGCCGACGAGACGGCGGTACGGCTGTGCGGGCAGGGCATCCGCGACGTGACCCGGATCGCCGCCTCCGACCCCCGGATGTGGGTGGAGATCCTCTCCGCCAACCCGGGCCCGGTCGCGGACGTCCTGGCCGGCATCGCCACCGACCTGGACGAGACCGTACGGGCGCTGCGCTCCCTGGAGTCCTCCGACGAGCAGAAGCGGCGCGGCGGGGCGGCCGGCGTCGAGGACGTGCTGCGGCGCGGCAACGCCGGCCGCGAGCGCGTCCCCGGCAAGCACGGCACCGCCCCCACCGCCTACGAGATCGTCGCGGTGTTCATCAGCGACCAGCCCGGCGAGCTGGCCCGGATCTTCGCCGACGCGGGCCGCGCCGGCGTCAACGTCGAGGACGTGCGCATCGAACACGCCACCGGCCAGCAGGCCGGACTGGTCCAGCTGATGGTCGAGCCGGCCGCGGCCCCGGGCCTGACGGCGTCGCTGCGGGAGCGGGGCTGGGCGATCCGCCGGTGACCCCGGCCCGGGGCGCCGGGCGGGCGGGGATCTGGGCGCACGTATGAGCCAGTAACCTTGTGTGGGGGCGGATGCCTGCCCGCCCACCCCGTCCCCGTACCAGGAAGGTGTCCGTCACCGTGGAAAGCGCCGCCCGGACCGCCCCGGCAGCTGTGATCGTCGCCATCGACGGCCCGTCCGGCACCGGCAAGTCCAGCACCTCCCGGGCGGTCGCCGCCAAGCTGGGGCTGAGCTATCTGGACACCGGCGCCCAGTACCGGGCGATCACCTGGTGGATGCTCACCAACGACATCGACACCGACGACCCGGCGGCGATCGCGACCGCGGCCGCCAAGCCGGTCATCGTCTCGGGCACCGACCCGAACGCGCCGACCATCACCGTCGACGGCCTCGACGCCTCCGGCCCGATCCGTACGCAGGAGGTCACCGCCAAGGTCAGCGCGGTCAGCGCCGTCCCCGAGGTGCGGGCGCTCGTCACCCAGCTCCAGCGGGACACGGCGGCCTCCGCCGCGGCCGGGATCGTGGTCGAGGGCCGGGACATCGGCACGACCGTGCTGCCCGACGCCGACCTGAAGGTGTTCCTCACCGCCTCCCCGGAGGCGCGCGCCGCCCGCCGCAGCGGCGAGCTGAAGGGCGTGGACGTCGCCTCCACCCGCGAGGCCCTGCTGAAGCGGGACGCGGCCGACTCCGGCCGCAAGACGTCCCCGCTGGCCAAGGCGGCCGACGCCGTCGAGGTGGACACCACCGAGCTCACCCTCGACCAGGTCATCGAGTGCGTGGTCACGCTCGTCGAGGAGAAGCGAGCCGCCAAGTGACCGTCCTCCCGTCGCCCGGCCACCGCGCCTCACCGAGACGCTCCGCGCCCCCCGTGCCCGTCACGGAGCGCGGCGCCGAGGTCGGGCGCCGGATCGGTGTCGGCCTGATGTACGGGCTGTTCAGGCCCCGGGTGCTCGGGGCCTGGCGGGTGCCGGCGAGCGGCCCGGTCATCCTGGCCGTCAACCACGCGCACAACATCGACGGACCGATGCTGATGGGGACCGCCCCCAGGCCGGTGCACTTCCTCATCAAGAAGGAAGCCTTCATCGGCCCGCTGGACCCGTTCCTGCGCGGCATCGGGCAGGTGAAGGTGGACCGGTCGACCGTCGACCGGACCGCGATCGACCAGGCCGTCGGGGTGCTGGAGAGCGGCGGTGTGCTCGGGATCTTCCCCGAGGGCACCCGCGGCGAGGGGAACTTCGCCTCGCTGCGCGCCGGGCTCGCCTACTTCGCCCTGCGGTCGGCGGCGCCGATCGTCCCGGTGGCGGTCCTGGGAAGCACCGAGCGCGAGGGACGGTTGATAAAGGCGCTGCCGCCGCTGCGCAGCCGGGTGGACGTCGTCTTCGGCGACGCCTTCGAAGCGGGCGACGGCAGCGGCCGGCGCACGCGTACGGCGCTGGACGAGGCGACCGTACGCATCCAGGAGCGGCTCACCCGCCATCTGGATAACGCCAGGCGCCTCACCGGGCGCTGAGCGAGACTTGGGACTTGAGTAGTGGACCGGACGCCCGGTCCATCGATGACGCAGAACGAGGAACGGACTTCATGAACGACCAGCACGACCACGGAGCGCTCGGCGACGCCGAGTACGCGGAGTTCATGGAGCTCGCCGCGGAAGAGGGCTTCGACATCGAGGACGTCGAGGGCGCGATCGAGGAGGCGGGCCACGGCCCGCTGCCCGTCCTCGCCGTCGTCGGCCGACCGAACGTCGGCAAGTCGACCCTGGTGAACCGCATCATCGGCCGCCGCGAGGCGGTCGTCGAGGACAAGCCGGGCGTCACCCGCGACCGCGTGACCTACGAGGCGGAGTGGGCCGGCCGCCGCTTCAAGGTCGTCGACACCGGCGGCTGGGAGCAGGACGTCCTCGGCATCGACGCCTCCGTCGCCGCCCAGGCGGAGTACGCGATCGAGGCCGCCGACGCGTGCGTCTTCGTCGTGGACGCCAAGGTCGGCGCCACCGACACCGACGAGGCCGTCGTCAGGCTGCTGCGCCGGGCCGGCAAGCCGGTCGTGCTGTGCGCCAACAAGGTGGACGGCCAGTCGGGCGAGGCGGACGCCGCCGCCCTGTGGTCGCTGGGCCTGGGGATGCCGCACCCCGTCTCCTCGCTGCACGGCCGCGGCACCGGCGACATGCTGGACGCCGTCCTGGAGGCCCTGCCGGAGGCGCCCGCGCAGTCCTTCGGCACCGCCGCCCCCGGCGGCCCGCGCCGTATCGCGCTCATCGGCCGCCCGAACGTCGGCAAGTCCTCGCTCCTGAACAAGGTGGCGAAGGAGGACCGCGTCGTCGTCAACGAGCTGGCCGGCACCACCCGCGACCCGGTCGACGAGCTGATCGAGCTCGGCGGGGTGACCTGGAAGTTCATCGACACCGCGGGCATCCGCAAGCGGGTCCACCTCCAGCAGGGCGCCGACTACTACGCCTCGCTGCGCACGGCCGCCGCCGTGGAGAAGGCCGAGGTGGCGGTCATCCTGATCGACGCGACCGAGAACATCAGCGTCCAGGACCAGCGCATCATCACCATGGCCGTGGAGTCGGGCCGCGCCATCGTCATCGCGTACAACAAGTGGGACGACCTCGACGAGGAGCGCCGCTACTACCTGGAGCGCGAGATCGAGACCGAGATGCAGCAGGTGGCCTGGGCACCGCGCGTCAACGTCTCCGCGCTGACCGGCCGCCACATGGAGAAGCTGGTCCCGGCGATCGAGACGGCCCTGGCGGGCTGGGAGACGCGGGTCCCGACCGGGCGGCTCAACGCCTTCCTCGGCGAGATCGTCGCCGCCCACCCGCACCCGATCCGCGGCGGCAAGCAGCCGCGCATCCTCTTCGGCACCCAGGCCGGGACCAAGCCGCCGCGCTTCGTCCTCTTCGCCTCCGGCTTCCTGGAGCACGGCTACCGGCGCTTCGTCGAGCGCCGGCTGCGCGAGGAGTTCGGCTTCGAGGGCACCCCGATCCACATCTCGGTGCGGGTGCGCGAGAAGCGCGGCAGCAACAGGAAGAAGTAGCCCCGGCGCGGGGGCCGCTCGGGGGCCACGGCCTCGCGGCCCCCGCCCCGGGTCTCACAGCCCCCGGCGGGGGGCGGGCGGCAGTGCCGCCGGGAGCGGTTGGAGCCCGGTGTGCTGCCGCCCTTGCATGTGCCCGGTGCCGCTGTTCGCCGCCCCGCTCAGCTGCCAGGGGGCGCCGCTGTGCGCGGGATACGGGTGGAAGCCCGGGACGGTCTGGGGGTGCGGCGCCTGGGCGTGGGCCGGCTGGTGGTGCTGGTGGGCGCCCCGGAAGCCGAGGGACCCCGAGTGCCCCACGGCCGCGAAGCCCCGGAAGCCGAGGTCGTCCTCGCCGCTGCGGTCGCCCGGCAGGGCCCGGAAGGACCGGCGGTACTCCGAGTACAGCGCGTCGTAGATCGGGGTGGCCGAGTGGCCGCTGATGAGGTCCTGGGCGGGGCGCATGGAGGGGATCTGCGACTGGTACGGCTGGCGGGAGGGCTCGTATGCGTGCACGTATGTGCCAACGACCCCGGCGGCCGTCGGATGCGGGCTGACGGAAGATATCGCACATCCCCGGATGCAGGGGGTGAACCGGGCGCGCGGGGGCTCGCGGGGGCCGGGCGGGGCCGGTGTCCGGTCGGGGGGCGTTCGCGCAACGCGGCCGGGGCCCGGGCCGGTTGAGCGGTCCGGGCCCCGGGGGGCTGGGCGGTGGTGCGGTCCGGCCCTGGGCGGGCTGGGGCGGTGGTGCGGTCCGGCCCTGGGCGGGCTGGGGCGGTGGTGCGGGGTGGCTCAGGTGCCTGCCAGGGGCATCGCCGCCGACACCAGGGTGCCGTCCGAGGCCGCCTTCTCCAGGGCGTCGCGCAGCAGGTCCTCACGGGGCTGCTGGCCGATGGAGCCGACCGGGGCCGCGAAGACCAGGACGCGCTGGGTGCGGTTGGCGGCGGCGCGCCAGCCGTCGGTGACCTGGAGCGGCTGGTGGGCCTGCCACCACGACACCGGGCTGCCGCCGCCTCCCGTACCGGGCTGGAGGATCGCGTGGAGCTGGCCCATGGCGAGCAGCACCGACCAGCCGGAGAGCACCGAGGGCATCCGGCCGACGTCGGTGACCGGCACGAAGCCCTGCTCGATCAGGAGCGGAAGGAACTCGTCCGTGGTGCCGCCCGAGCCGGGCCTGGCGATCGGGGCGGTGGGCTCCACGACGAGCGCCGGGTGCAGCGCGCCCTCGATGAGGATCAGGCCACTGGTGATGCCGAGGACGGCCTGCTGGGGCGCCCTGCCCCCGAACTCGTCGCCGGTGATGGACCGGACGGCGCCCTGCAACTGCTCCTCGGAGACCTGGACGACCTGGGAGGGGATGCAGGAGGCGTGGGCGAAGGCGAGGACCGCGGTCTCCTCACCGACGAAGAGCACGGTGCTGGTGGCCTCGTGCTCGGAGTCGCCCGGGGTGCGGCAGGAGGTGCAGTCGTAGCTGCCCGGGGCGTTCTCGCCGGCGAGCAGCCGGTCGGCTTCTTCGTCGCCGATCTCGGCGCGGACGTCCTCGCTGACGTCGAGCATGCGCGGCACGGGTGGCTCCTACTGGATGCGTGCGCCGGGTGGTTCCCGGCTCCTGAAAGGACAACGGCGGATCTGTGGCAGGGGTCACGCCCCAGGGCGAACGGAATCGAACCACCGCACGCGGAGGGTGAACGTGCCCCCGGAACTCCTCACTCCATGTCAACCTCTGGGCGGCGCAAGGGAGTTGGCAGGGTGAACTGAGTCACAGGCCGACTGGCCGACTGGTCGACAAATCCTGAAATCCCTCCATCAAGTGGCTGTCCGAAAATCGCTGTTACCCATGGTAATAGGCAACTGGCCTGGAGGGACAGGGCATTGGTTGATACCAGCCCGATCCGGTCCCTACATTCCAACGCCGTGTGCACCGAGCACCGCCCGGGCAGCCCGCCCCGTACGGCCGCACGACGCTACGACGCGTACGACCGCACCACAGGCACCAGCACGACCCCGGCGGGCGGGGCGGCACGGAACGGGACGCCGGACGCGTCACGGACCCTGCCGCCCGGGAGTCCCGGGTCCTTCGGAAGAGGGACTTCATGTCTGTTGGTACCAGTCGTTCCAGCTCCAGGCGCGGGCGCGGCACGGTGGCGGCGATCGGCGCCGTCGTGATGGCGGCGCCGCTGGCGCTGCTCACCGTCTCGGCCGGCCCGGCCGGCGCGGCGGACGGTGCGGTGTGGAACCGCATCGCGCAGTGCGAGAGCGGAGGAAACTGGCACATCAACACCGGCAACGGCTACTACGGCGGACTCCAGTTCTCCGCCGGCTCCTGGCGGGCCTACGGCGGCGGGGCGTACGCCTCCACCGCCGACCGGGCGTCCCGGGCGCAGCAGATCGCCGTCGCCACCCGGCTCCAGCGGGCCCAGGGCTGGGGCGCGTGGCCCGTGTGCTCCAGGAAGGCGGGGGCCTACGGGGAGGCGCCCGCGGCGCCCGAGCCGTCGGGCCACAAGTCGTCGGGCCGCAAGACCAAGACCAAACCCAAGGCGAAGCCCGAGGCCGAGCCCAGGACGGCGCAGGCGGCGCAGCCCCGGCGCGAGGCCGCCGCGGCCGGCACGCGTCAGGCCGCCTCCGGCCGGACCGAGGCGAAGGCCGCCCCGGCGAAGGCGCCCGAGCGCCCGCCCGTCCGGACGGGCCGCGGCGCGCGCGGCGGCGACTACACCGTCCGCGCGGGGGACACCCTGTCCGCCATCGCCGAGGCGCACGGCACGACGTGGGAAAGGGTGTACGCGGCCAACAGGACCGTCATCGGCGGCGACCCGGACCTGATCCTGCCCGGCGAGCGGCTCGCCCTGTAGGCCGGACGGCCACCGCACGAGAAGCACCACCGCACGAGAAGCACCCTGCCCCGCCCGGCCGCGCGACCGGGCGGGGTTCGCGCGTGTTCGGGCCCGGGGCCCTCCACCTCCCGTGGCCGTGCGGCGGGGCCGGGAGCCGGTCGTCACGGGAGGACATGCCCCGGGCGCCGGGCATCCGGCCGGTGGCCGTGAGGCGCGTGCGGCAGCCCGTACGACAGGGCGTGTGTGCGGCCGGATAGGCGCATACGAGCCACCGCGCCGGGCGGGCCGACGGGTGAACGACATCCTCCCGTCGGTGCGGATCGTGTAAGGATGCCGTGAATTCCCTATGGCCCGTCAATTTCCCGCGGTCCGCGCCGCGAGGGAAATTCCGCGCGGTGTTCCGGGACCGTCGGCGGGGAAATTGCGTAAGGGGCTCGAACGGCCTGCCGGGGGCTTGGACATTTCCCGGCCGCCTGACCGGAACTCCCCGTACGAGTGACCCAGTTCGAGGTAAACCCGGCCAAGATCCTGTGACACAAGTGTGACCGGCGGGGGACGTGGTGCGGACAGCGGCAGGGCAGGGGGCCCCGCTTCCGCCTCCGCCGCGGGCCGCCTACGGTGGCTGGCATGGCACCAGTACCGACTCCCTCCGGACACCCCGACGACGCTCCCGAGGCCTATGTGGGCCTGACCGGCGAGGCCGCCGCGCGGCTGGCACGCGCGCGTGGCTGGACCACCGTCAGATCGCTTCCGCCCGGCTCGATCATCACCATGGAGTACCTGGAAGGGCGGCTGAACTTCGAGGTGGCCGACGGCACGGTGATCCGCTGCTGGCGCGGCTGAGCCGCTCCTCCCACGGACGGCGAAGGCCCCGGCGCTCCGAGTGGAGTGCCGGGGCCTTCGCCTGCGCGGGGGTGGTGGTGCGTACCGCTCCCCGCGTCACCGGGGCCGTCAGCCGCCCAGCGGCCGGGCCGGGGCCGGGCGCTGGGCGCGCTCGGTGTGCTGCGGGCGCCGGCCGGCCGCCGGGGGCGCCGCCGGGCGCTCGGGGCGGGGGCCGTTGTGCGGCGGCCGGGCGGGGCCGCGGGCCGGGCGGGGGCCGCTGGCCGCGCCCACCGGCTCGCGTACGGGCGTGTCGTCCTCGCTCGCGGTGCGCTGGGCGAACACGCCGGGCAGCGTGGCGGCCGGAACGGGCCGTACGGGCGCGGCGGTTCCGCGTGCGCGCCACTTGGCCCGCAGGGCGAAGACCAGCGCCTCGGCGCGCGCGATCACCGGCTCGCACCAGGGCAGGGCCAGCAGGATGAGCAGCCCGGCGGCCCAGCCGAGGAGCACGTCGCTGACCCAGTGCGTACCGAGGTAGACGGTGGTGGCGCCGACGCCGAGGGCGACCACGGCCGAGAGGACCGACAGCCAGCGCCGGGCCCTCGGGGTGGTGGCCAGATAGGCGAGGATGCCCCAGGTCACGACCGCGTTGGCGGTGTGGCCGGAGGGGAATATATCGCCGCCCGCGAACAGTTCGGCCGAGCCGATCCGCGTCGCGTAGTGCGGGCCCAGGCGGCCCAGGCCGAGCTTGACCGCGCCGACCGTGATGTTCAGCAGGAGCAGCGAGGCGCCGAGTGCGAGGAGCGGGCGCAGGGTGTGCTGCCGCCAGGACCTCCAGCCCAGCCACGCCGCGACCATCACCGCCGTGGGGCCGCGCTGGCCCAGGACCACGAAGTAGTCCAGGAAGGCGTGCATCTGCGGCCACTGCTCGTACGGCCGGAACAGCATGACCTTCCAGTCCAGCTCGACGAGCCAGGACGAGGCGAGCACGGCGACGACGATGGCGACGTAGAACGCCATCGTCGCGCTGAAGAGGATCACGCGGTGACGGCTCATCCGCGGGATCGCTATCTTCGGCGGCTCGGGCTCCCGGTCCAGACGGGCGAAGATTCGGTCGGTACGCACTCAATCGACGTTACAGCGAGTGAGTGAGGGCCCAGGCCGATCCGGCGGCTTTGTGATGACGATGTGATGTGGAGTATGTCTCACGTCACGGTTTATTCCCGGGCCCGCGAAAAGGGCGGACGGCCCGGGAATGAATTTCTCCCGGGACCGCTCCGGAAACGCTCCGGGATTGGGCCGGGCCATTTTCCGGGAAGCGGGGCGGAATTCATCGTTCGTCCACCACACCTGACACCGGGTGCCAGGATCCGCCGACACGGCGTGCCAAGATCATTAATGGTGTCCGGCTCCGGCGGGCCTCCTCCCTCCCCTGTGGCGCACACCACAGGGTGTGCCGAAAGGGGTGAGAGGTGTACCACGTGCCGATGGCTGGAACTCGCGTACGCTGACGAATCACTCGCTCGTCGATGCCGGACCCGCCCGAGACCGCACCGGTCCAGGGTCCGCCGAGAGCGGGGACGACGGGCCACCGCGAGGACGGCGCGTCCCGGGACCCCCGCGGGGCCGCCGTACAGGAGGTACACACATGGCAGGAACGACGACGGACGCCGCACGCGCGCGTGCGAACGCCGGCGCCGCCAACCGCTGGGTCGTCCTCGTCGTCCTGTGTGTGAGCCTGCTGCTCGTCGCGCTGGACGCGACCGTGCTGCACGTCGCCGTCCCCTCGGTCACCGAGGACCTGCGCCCCAGCGCCACCGCGCTGCTGTGGATCGTCGACGCCTACCCGCTGGTCTGCGCCGCCCTCCTCATCCTCTTCGGAACCCTGGGCGACCGCGTCGGCCGCCGCCGGGTGCTGCTGCTCGGTTACGGCATCTTCGGCCTGGCGTCCGCCGTGGCGGCCCTGGCCGGGTCCGCCGAGCTCCTGATCGCGGCCCGCGCGCTGCTCGGCGTCGGCGGCGCGATGATCATGCCCGCCACGCTCTCCATCCTCCGCGCGGTCTTCCCCGACCGCCGCGAACGCGCCACCGCCATCGGTGTGTGGACCGCCACCGCCGCGATAGGCGCCGCCGCCGGACCGGTGCTCGGCGGCTTCCTCGTCCAGCACTTCTGGTGGGGCTCGGTCTTCCTGATCAACATCCCGCTGATGGCGCTGATCCTGCCGCTGGGCCGCAGGTTGCTGCCCGAGTCCAAGGGCTCCGCCGACGGGCCGTGGGACGTGCTCGGCGCGCTCACGGCCGCCGCCGGTGTGATCACCCTGGTCCTCGGCGTCAAGCGGATGGGAGCGGGCCACGGGCTGCTCGACCCGCTCACCCTGGCGCCGCTGTGCGCCGGCACCGCCCTGATCGTCCTGTTCGTCCGGCGCCAGCGGCGGCGCGCGCACCCGCTGGTCGACATGCGCATGTTCGCCCGGCGCACCTTCTCCACCTCGGTGGGGTGCATCGTCCTCGCCATGCTGGCGCTGGTCGGCCTCGAACTCATAGCCGTCCAGTACCTCCAGCTGGTCCTCGGGCTCAGCCCGCTGGAGACGGGTCTGCGGCTGCTGCCGCTCACCTTCGCCGCGATGACGGCCGGGGCCACCGGCTCGTACACCCTGCGCCGGCTCGGTCCGCGCAGGATGGTCGCGTGCGGCTTCGCGCTGACCGCCGCCGCCGTGCTGCTGCTCGTCCTGATGGGCGAGCACGACCGGCCGCTGCTGCTCACCGGGGCCTTCGTCGTCCTCGGCTTCGGGCTCCAGACGACGCTCTTCGGAGCGTACGAGTCGATGCTCAGCGAGGCGCCCGCCGACTGCGCGGGCGGGGCCGCCGCCATCGGCGAGACCTCCTACCAGCTCGGCGCGGGCATGGGCATCGCCCTGCTCGGCAGCGTGATGAACGCGGCCTACGCCCCCGGTCTCGCCTCCGTCCCCGGCGTCCCGCGCGAGGCGTCGGCCGGGGCCGCCAACTCGCTGGGCGAGGCCTACGACATAGCGGAGCGCCTCGGCGGCCCCGCGGGCGCCGCCCTGCGGGGCGCGGCCCAGCACTCCTTCGTCCACGGCCTGCATGTGACGCTGCTGGTCAGCACCGGTCTGCTGGTCCTGGGCGCGCTGGCCGCGCTGCGGCTGCCCCGGGTGATGGAGTGCGGGGCGCAGCACACCGGCTCCGCGCCCGGGCTGCCCGAGCCGCGCGCCGAGCTCCACCTGCGGATCCCCGCGACGGCCGGCGCCGAAGGGGCGCACCCGGGGCCCGGCGGCCCCTGAACCGGGGCGCCCCGCGCGGACGGGCGGGTCTGGACGCGCGGCACACTGAGCCGTAACGTCAGCGGTCAGCCATAACTACCACCGCTAGTTTTAGCTGGGCCGTACAGGTTCCCAGGGACGCCGGAGGCATCCTCATGTCCGCACCCGCCAAGCTGCCCCCCTTCGACCCGGCCGACCCCCTCGGGATCGACGACCTGCTGAGCGACGAGGACCTCGCGATCCGCGACACCGTCCGCTCCTGGGCCGCCGACCGGGTCCTGCCGCACATCGCCGAGTGGTACGAGAGCGGCGAGCTGCCCGGCATCCGCGACCTCGCCCGGGAGCTCGGCTCGATCGGCGCGCTGGGCATGTCCCTGACCGGCTACGGCTGCGCGGGCGCCACCGCCGTCCAGTACGGCCTGGCCTGTATGGAGCTGGAGGCCGCCGACTCCGGCATCCGCTCGCTCGTCTCCGTCCAGGGCTCGCTGGCGATGTACGCGATCTGGAAGTACGGCTCCGAGGAGCAGAAGCAGCGCTGGCTGCCCTCGATGGCGGCGGGCGAGACCATCGGCTGCTTCGGCCTCACCGAACCCGACCACGGCTCCGACCCGGCCGGGATGCGGACGTACGCCAAGCGGGACGGCACCGACTGGGTGCTCAGCGGGCGCAAGATGTGGATCACCAACGGCTCGGTCGCCGGGGTCGCGGTGGTCTGGGCGCAGACCGACGACGGCATCAGGGGGTTCGCCGTCCCCACCGACGCCCCGGGCTTCTCGGCGCCGGAGATCAAGCACAAGTGGTCGCTGCGGGCGTCGGTCACCAGCGAGCTGGTCATGGACGAGGTGCGGCTGCCCGCCGACGCGGTGCTGCCCGGGGTCACCGGGCTCAAGGGCCCGCTGAGCTGCCTCTCGCACGCGCGGTACGGGATCGTCTGGGGCGCGATGGGCGCGGCCCGCGCCTCCTTCGAGGCGGCGGTCGCGTATGCGAGGACCCGCGAGCAGTTCGGCCGGCCCATCGGCGGCTTCCAGCTCACCCAGGCCAAACTCGCCGACATGGCGGTCGAGCTCCACAAGGGTGTGCTGCTCGCCCATCATCTGGGGCGGCGCATGGACGCGGGCAGGCTCCGTCCGGAGCAGGTCAGTTTCGGAAAGCTCAACAACGTCCGGGAGGCGATCGAGATCTGCCGCACCTCGCGCACGATCCTCGGGGCCAACGGGATCTCGCTGGAGTACCCCGTGATGCGGCACGCCACCAATCTGGAGTCGGTGCTCACGTACGAGGGCACCGTGGAGATGCACCAGCTGGTGCTGGGCAAGGCGCTCACCGGGCTCGACGCGTTCCGTTAGGCGCGGTGGCGGTCCGGTGAGCGCCCTGCTCAGCTCTGGTTGAAGAAGCCGCCGGTGGCGCGGCCCGCGGCCTCGCCGCTGACGATCTGGGTGTCGGCGGGGGTCAGCAGGAAGACCCGCGTCGCCACGCGCTCGATGGAGCCGCGCAGCCCGAAGGTGAGGCCGGCGGCGAAGTCCACGACGCGCTTGGCGTCGCCGGGCTCCATGGCGGTGAGGTTGACGATGACCGGGACGCCCTCGCGGAAGAGTTCACCGATGCCGCGGGCGTCGCGGAAGCCGTCGGGCGTGACGGTGGCGATCCGCCGACCCTGCTCCTGGGCCGCCTCGGAGGCCACCCGCACCCGGGGGTCCGTCACCCAGGCTTCGCGGGACCCGGCTTCCTCGGTGTACTCGTCGTCGTAGTAGCGGTCGTCGTTGTCCTCGACAAGTCCCAGCCATGCACTCGCCTTGCGCACCGATCCCATGGACGCCTCCTCTCACAGCGGACTTCTTCTTGCTTCTTCTCGCGTTCCGCATCCCTATGCTCGTCCATGATGCGGATACCGCGCCAAGTGGATAGTCGCCGCGCAGGGGATTCGTGACGGTACTGGTGCAGAAGATGTGGCGAATCGTCAGCTTTCTTCCGGTGCATGACGGGTAACGGATACAAAATATGAACTTCCGTCCAGACGGGTGAGTCGGCAGACGTACGGGTGAACGGATCGGCCGGTACGATGCCTGCCGCACTGTTGAACGAACCGTGGGGCGAGGTGTCCCACGGCACCCGGGGGAGCGTCGTGTTCGGAATCGTCAGGCCCTGCTCGCATCGGCTCACCGAGGGGCTGCGAACCGAGTGGATGGCCCATCTCTGCGGCCTCTGCCTGGCACTTCGCTCCGACCACGGCCAGCTCGCCCGGATCGTGACCAACTACGACGGGCTGATCGTCTCGGTTCTGACGGAGGCTCAGGTCGAGAGCCGCACCGGCCGCAGGCGCACCGCGGGGCCCTGCCCGCTGCGGGCGATGCGGACCGCCCCGGTGGCCCGGGGCGAGGGGGCCCGGCTCGCCGCGGCCGTCTCCCTGGTCCTCGCCTCGGCGAAGGTCCGCGACCACGTCGCCGACCGGGACGGCCTGTTGAAGCGCAGGCCCGTGGCGCTCGCCGCCCGCCGGATCGCCGCGAGCTGGGACCGGGCGGGCGCCCGCACCGGCGCCTCCCTCGGCTTCGACACGGCGGTGCTGGTCGACGCGGTCGACCGGCAGGGGGCGATCGAGGCGCTCGCGGGGCCCGGCACCTCCCTGCTCACCGTCACCGAGCCGACCGAGACGGCGACCGCCGCCGCCTTCGCGCACACCGCCGTCCTCGCCGGCCGGCCGCACAACACCGAGCCGCTGGCCGAGGCGGGCCGCCTCTTCGGGCGGCTCGCGCACCTCCTGGACGCCGTGGAGGACCAGGCGGCCGACGCCGCGGCGGGCGCGTGGAACCCGCTCACGGCGACCGGCACCGACCTGGCCGAGGCCCGGCGGCTGGCCGACGACGCGGTGCACGGCATCCGGCTCGCCCTGCGCGAGGTGGACTTCGTCGACGGCAGGCTGGCGCACGTCCTGCTCGCCCACGAGCTGACGCAGTCGGTCAACCGGTCCTTCGGCACGGCCGGCTGCGCCCACGGCGCGGCCCCCGGGCACCCGGGGGCCCACGGCCCCCATCAGCCCGGCCCCTACGGATCGCCCCCGCCCGGCGGTCCCTACGCGCCCGTGCCCGGCAACCCCTACGGATCCCCGCCGCCCGGCGGCCCGTACGCGCCCGTGCCCGGCAACCCCTACGGATCGCCCCCGCAGGGCGAGGGTCCCCGGCCGCCCGCGCCGCGCGGGTTCCTGACAGGGTGCGCGGTCTTCGCCGGCCTCTGCTGCACCTGCCGGATGTGCTGCGCCAAGGAGTACGAGGGCCCGTGGTCGCGCAGGAAGAAGGAGGGCTTCTGCCGTGACTGCGACTGTGACTGCGGGGACTGCGGCTGCTGCAACTGCTGTGAAGGCTGCGAGGGGTGCGGCTGCTGCGACTGCGGGTGCGACTGCTGACCGACCGTCACCACGCGTGCGCGCAGGGTCACTTGTGTTCGGAGGGTGAGCCCGGGGACGCGGACGACGGCGGCGGGGCGGAGAGGGGGCGGGAGGCCTCCGTACGGAATACTCCGGCCCGGCACCACGCTCGCACCGGGGGCCGCCCACCCCGTACGAAAGGGTCGAACACATGAGCACGGACGCGGCACAGGAGTGGAAGAACTGGCATGAACGGCGCGTCGCGTCCGTCTCGGCGCCCTACGGCCCGCTGGCGCTGACCGGTACCCACTGGCTCGCCGACGCGGTGGAGGGGCGAATTCCGGCCGTGCCGGGCACCTGGCGTGAAGAAGACGGCGCGGTGGTGCTCACGGCGGGCGAGGAGGACGGGATCGTCCTCGACGGGCGCCCCTTCACCGGCGAGGCGCGGCTGACCGCCGACCACGCGCCGGTCGCCGAGTCCCGGCTGGCCCAGGGCGCGCGGCGGCTGGTGGTGCTGCGCCGTGAGGGGCTGTGGGCGGTACGCGTCTGGGACCCCGGGGCCGAGCGCCGCCGCGCCTTCGCCGGCATCGAGGCGACCCCGTACGACCCGCGCTGGGCGGTGCCCGCCGTCTTCCGCCCGTACGGCGAGGCACGGACCGTACGCGTGGCGAACGCCGACGGGGTGGAGCGCGGGCTCGGCCTCGGCGGCGAACTCGCCTTCGCGCTCGACGGCCGGGAGCACACCCTCCAGGTGGCGGTCGAGGACGACGGCGCGCTCTGGGCGGTCTTCGCCGACGCGACCAGCGGGGACTCGACCTTCCCGTTCCGTTTCCTGCGCCCCGGCGCACCCGACGCGCACGGCCGGCTCACGGCGGACTTCAACCGCGCGCTGCTTCCGCCGTGCGCCTTCGCGGACCACTTCATCTGCCCCTTCCCGCCTCCCGGCAACACCCTCGGCACGCCGGTCACGGCGGGCGAACGGACCGTCCTCACCCACTGACCCAGGGCTCCCGGACCCCCAACGGCCCGGCCGAAAGGCGCCCTTGCGCCCGACGGCCGGGCGGCCGAATACTCCCCCTCAGCGCTTGTCAGGAGCACGGCTTGCGCTCACCAGTGCTGCCCCAGCTCCGGCTGCGCCTCACGGGGTCCCCCCACCCAACTCGGGCCCCTCGATTCCCTTCGGGAGGAACAGAAGTGAGGATCAAGCGCACCACCCCCACCCGCGGTCTCGCGAGACGCACCAAGGCAGTCGCCCTCTCCGCCGGGCTCCTCGCCGCCGGTGCCCTCGCGGTCCCCACCGCGAACGCCACCCCGTCCCAGGCCTTCAGCGCCACCCAGCTCTCGGCCGCGAGCTCCGCCGTCCTCGGCGCCGACGTCGCGGGCACCGCCTGGAACATCGACCCCGCCACCCACACGGTCGTCGTGACCGCCGACTCCACCGTGAGCAACGCCGACATAGCCAGGATCAAGCGGCAGGCCGGCGCCAACGCGTCCGCCATACGCGTCGAGCGGACCGCGGGCAAATTCAGCAAACTGCTCTCCGGCGGCGACGCCATCTACGCGCCGAGCTGGCGCTGCTCCCTCGGCTTCAACGTCAAGAAGGGCAGTACGTACTACTTCCTGACGGCCGGCCACTGCACCGAGGGCTACCCGAACTACTACACCAGCTCCTCGCACACGACGAGCATCGGCCCGACGGTCGGCACCAGCTTCCCGGGCAACGACTACGGCCTCGTGCGGTACGACAACACCTCGCTGTCCCACCCGAGCGCCGTGGGCGGCCAGCAGATCAGCAGCGCGGCCAACCCCTCGGTCGGCCAGACGGTCACCCGCCGCGGCTCGACCACCGGCATCCACAGCGGCCGGGTCACCGCGCTCAACTCCACCGTGAACTACGGCAACGGCGACATCGTGTACGGCCTGATCAAGACCACGGTGTGCGCCGAACCCGGTGACTCCGGCGGCCCGCTCTACGCCGGCTCGACGGCGCTCGGCCTCACCTCCGGCGGCAGCGGCAACTGCTCCTCCGGCGGCACGACCTTCTTCCAGCCCGTGGTCGAGGCCATGAACGCCTATGGTGTCAGCCTCTTCTGACGGCTGATCACCTCGCTGCCCCGGCAGCGGCGAGCCCTCGTCCGGTCACCGGGCGGGGGCTCGTTCCCTGCGCCCCGCGCCCGGTGACGGCTGGACGCGATGCGCCTTTTTGGGAGGATGTTCACGGCGGAGAGGCGACCGGACCCACGGGGTGAGTCAGTGAAACGCATCGGAGTGACCGGTCACCGCGACATTCCCTCCGAGGCGCTGGGGGAGATCCGCGCGTGCCTGCGGAGCCTGCTGTGCGGCCACGACGGTACCCTGGAGGCGCTCTCCAGCCTCGCCGTCGGCGCCGACCAGCTGTTCGCGGCCATCGCCCTGGAGTGCGGGGCCTCCCTGACCGTCGTCATTCCCAGCGGCGACTACGAGACCGGCTTCGCGGAGCCCGGCGAACTCGCCCGCTACCAGGGGCTGAGGAGGCGGGCCGCACAGGAGGTCCGGATGGACTTCCCGCACGCCACCGACGAGGCCTACTACGCGGCCGGCGCCTATATCGCGGACAACTGCGACCGCCTCATCGCCGTCTGGGACGGCCAGCCCGCGCGCGGGCTCGGCGGCACGGGCGACATCGTCCAGTACGCCCGTGGCCTGGGGAAATCGGTCACGGTGGTGTGGTGCGACGGGGTGCGGCGGCCCTGACGCCCCCCGTCGGCGATCAACTGCGGAGCCGGGCCAGCCAGTCGGTGTGCTGGGGCGAGACGACCCGCTCGGTCTCGTAGACCGCCGCCGGCCAGTCGCGCTCGCTGACGGTGTTCTCCATGGCCACGTGCATGGCCTTGAGGTCCTGCTCCACCAGCGCGTGCGCCGAGATCAGCGGCTGATGCCGGCGGATCTCGTTCCACGCCAGGCACGCGGCCGCCGTCGCCGAGAGCAGTCCGGCGACCTCGACGCCCTCGGCCGCGCCGAACATGTGCAGCGTCGCGAAGAGCAACGCGAGAACGGTGAGCAGGGTGATGGCCGTGGTCCACAGCGCGGTGGCCCGCCGGGACGCCTCCTGCCGGCGCCGGTACCAGTTGCGCTGCTCGATGAGGCGGTCCCGTACGTAGGTCTCCTTGCGTACGGCGAACGCCTTGGCCCGTAACTCCCGCATGGGCGCGGTGATGAGCGGGGCGGCGGCCAGGTCCGACGCCCCCTCCTCGCGCGGATCGCGCCAGCCGACCCTGCGCAGTTCCCCCAGACCCTCCTCCAGACGGAGGGTGAACAGACCTTCGGGATCGGAGGCGTGGGAATCGAAGGGGGCCCCGTGCACGGCATAGCGCCAGCACATGGATTTGATGAATTCGGCCGCCGAACGGTTCAGTTGCCAATGCGATTTCGCGTGCCCGCGGGCGGCGCGGAAGCTCACCGCGAGCACCCCCGCGTACGCCAGTGCGCTGAGCGCGCTCGCCAGACGGAAGTCACCACCGAGCGTCATCTCCCACGGCAGCACCGCCAGCGCGGCTCCCGCCACCAGCAGGCAGAGCCGCCAGCGGGTGTCGTTCACCGCGGCCCGCTGGCGCCCTACCGCGAGTGCGTCCGCGTGATGGAAGAGACCCGGCAGGTCGGCGTTGCGGAAGACCATGCTGTGCAGAGGACCGGGAATCGCCGTCACATCCACCCCTGTCTGCGGTTTTAGTCATCACTCTTTCGGTGGAACGACCCATTCCGTACACCTTCCGGCACGCCGGGTCGGGCGTTCGGGGCAAGCGGTCGTGCTCAGTTGCCAACAGTGGCCAAGAGAGTAAAGTCGTGCCGCCGACACTGCAACGGTGCATGTCGTCGGTACCCCTGTCCACATGCAGGAATTACCCACCAAGGACGGCCGTGAAGACCTCCGTGAATTCTCTCTCCTTCGCCCCTGCGAAGAAGAGCCGTGTGCCCCTGGCCGACATCGACGTCCGCGGCGCCGACGCCGCCAGGAAGCTCGGCCGCGTGCTCCCCTCCACCCTCGGCCGCCCGGTTCAGGCGTCGACCTTCAACTCGGCGCTTTAGACAGTCGGAGAGCTCTAGACTGGCGGAATGACTGGACCCCTGGTCCCATTCCGCGAGATCGTGCTCAAGGTTCACAGCAGATGCGATCTTGCTTGTGATCACTGCTATATCTACGAAGCCCCTGATCAGAGTTGGCGTACCCGCCCCAAGGCAATCTCTGACGAGGCGATTTCCCGGACGGCCCGGCGACTGGCCGAGCACGCCGCGAAACACGTACTGCCCTCCGTGTCAGTGATCCTGCACGGAGGGGAGCCGCTGCTGGCGGGTCCGGCCCGGCTCCGGAAGGTCTGCGAGGAGCTGACCGCCGCCCTCGACGGCGTCGCGGAGCTCGATCTGCGCATCCACACCAACGGCCTCCAGCTCAGCCCCCGCTACCTCGACCTCTTCGACGAGTTCGGCGTCCGCGTCGGCGTCTCCCTGGACGGGGACAGGGCGGCCAACGACCGCCACCGCCGCTTCGCCGACGGCCGCACCAGCCACCCCCTGGTCCTCAGAGCCGTCGAACTGCTCCGCGGCGAGCGCTACCGCCATCTCTTCCTCGGGCTGCTGTGCACCATCGACGTGGCCAACGACCCGGTCGCCGTCCATGACGCGCTCATCGCCCTGGACCCGCCGCGCATCGACTACCTGCTGCCGCACGCCACCTGGGAGACGCCCCCGGCCCGGCCCGGCGGCTCCCCGACCGAGTACGCCGAGTGGCTCCTGAAGGTCTTCGACCGGTGGGAGGAACAGGGCAGGCCGGTTCCGGTCCGGCTGTTCGAGTCCGTACTGTCGACGTTGAACGGCGGCCCCAGCCTCACCGAGTCCCTGGGCCTGGCCCCCACCGACCTCGTCGTGGTGGAGACCGACGGCACCCTGGAGCAGGTCGACTCGCTCAAGAGCGCCTACGACGGCGCCGCGGCCACCGGCTTCGACGTCTTCCGCCACTCCCTGGACGAGGTCGCCGCCCACCCGGGCGTCCGGGTGCGCCAGCTCGGCCTCGCCGGGGTGGGACCCGAATGCCGCGAGTGCCCGGTCGTCCGCTCCTGCGGCGGCGGGCTCTACACCCACCGCTACCGCCCCGCGAACGAGGCGGCGGGCCGGGACCCCTTCGACGGGCCCTCGGTCTACTGCGCGGACCTGGAGGCGCTGGTACGGGGCATCGAGAGCCGTACGGCGGCCCGGCTCGTCCCCGCCGCCCTGACCGACCCCGCGGAGCTCGTCGCCGCCGAGCACGAGCTCACCCGCACCCTGCTCGCCCGCCTCCACGCCGATCTGGCCGGGCGCGGCGGAGCCGAGTGGGCCGAGGCCTGGCGGCTGACCGCCCTCGTCGACGGGCCGGGCCTCGACGAGGTGCTCGCCCACCCCTACGCGCGCGGCTGGCTGCTCACCGCCCTGGACGCGCTGCGCGAGGACCGCCCCGACGCCCCCGCCGTCGCCCACCGCCTGGCCGCCTACACCGCCGCCGCCGCCGTGCGCGCCCGGCTCGACCTCCCCGTCACCGTGGGGTACGAGGACGGCCGGCTGGTGCTGCCCACCCTCGGCGAGCTGAGGGTCGCGGAACCGGGCGCGTCCGGGCGCGCGGAGGTGGTCCCGGCCGAGAAGGGCTTCCGCGTCCGGGGCGTCCGGGGCGGCCGCTTCGAGCGGGAGGTGGAGTGCCCGCGCGAACCGTGCGGCGACTGGCTGCCGGTGCGCGGGCTCGGCCGGGACGGGGCGCCCGACATGGCGCTCGACGACCTCGACCCGTACCGCGACTGCTTCGGCGCCGCGGTGCTGCCGCGGCTCGGGCTCGCCGAGGCCGACGAGTGGAGCGGGCGCCTGGCCGCGGCCTGGGGGCTGCTTTCGGCCACTGTGCCGGGCCACGCGGCGGCCGCCGCCACGGGACTGACCACGCTCACCCCGCTCGCGGGCGCCGGGGACACGGTGGCCGGGCGGCACGGCTACGGGGCCCTGGGGGTGCCCGTGGGGCTCACGGGGGACGCGTTGGCGCTGGGACTGCTGCGGGGCTTCCGCAGGGCGCGGTTCCGGGCCCTGCGCGATGTCGCGGACCTGTACGCGCTGGACGGCGGCCGGCACCACCGGGCCGGCTGGCGCCCGGATCCGGTACCGGTTTCGGTCCTGCTGGCCGAAACGCATGAGCGGGTGGCGGTCGCCGCGTACGACAGAAGCGCACGCACTCTGGCGGAGACCCGGCGCGCGCTGGAAGCTCTTCAGGGGGCGGCCGAACTCACCGTGAGCGGGAAGAGGCTGGTCGCCGACGTCCTGGTGGAGTGGGAAGAGGCAGCCCGTGGATGAGCGAGCCGGAACAGTACCGGAGAGCGCGTTACGCGACGACCTGGCCGCCATGGGGGTCAGAGAGGGGGACACCCTCCTCGTGCACGCCTCGATGAGCGGACTGGGGCACGGTCCGGGGGCGCTGGGGCGGGCCCTGCGCGCGGCGGTCGGCGGCCCGCTCAAGGGCACGCTCGTGGTCCCGGCCTTCACCCCGGAGAACTCGCTCACCTCCGCGGCGCACCTGCGGCGGGCCCGGAGCGTACGGAACACGGCCGCGTACCAGGACTTCAAGCGGCGGATGGAGCCCTTCGACCCGGAGCGGACGCGCAGCCAGGGCATGGGCCGGCTGGCGGAGTGGGTGCGGACCTCGGACGGGGCGGTGCGCAGCGCCCATCCCCAGACGTCCTTCGCGGCCTGGGGATGCCGTGCCCTGGAGCTGATGGAGGGGCACGAACCCGATTGCCACCTGGGGGAGAAGTCGCCGCTCGCGGCGCTCTACGGCGCGGACGCCCGCGTTCTCATGATCAATGTGGGATTCGGCGTGTGCAGCGCCTTTCACCTCGCGGAATACCGGTATCGGAGGAACCCGCCCAAGAAGCTGTACAGCTGTGTGGTGCGGGACGAGAGTGGGCGCCGGGGATGGTTCCACTATCCCGATGTCGATCTCGACGACAGCGACTTCGAAGCCGTCGGGGCCGATCTTCCGGAGGAAATGCGCAAAGAGTGGCGGCTGGGACGGAGAACCGCCCGATTGTTCTCGATCAGGGGGGCAGTGGACCACGCGGTGGACTGGATGACCGAAAAGCGGCCTTGTTTGACCGAACGGTGAGGGGATGGAGCGCCGTGCGCTCCGGAATGATGTTCTTCAATACTGCAGGACGGGGGTCGTGTGCACGCATCAGCGCAGCCGCGTCCGGCCGACCAACATCGGCCCTACTTCTTTCTGAGTTACGCGCACACGCCGAGGTACGGGGCGGGCGGCCCGGACCCCGACATGTGGGTGGAGCGGCTTTTCCGTGATCTCTGCGGCCATGTGATGGCCATGACCGACCTGCCCGCCGGTGCGCCCGCCGGCTTCATGGACCGGGAGATACGCTCCGGCGAGGGCTGGTCGGAGCGTCTCGGCGAAGTCCTCGCCTCCTGCCGGGTGTTCGTCCCGCTGTTCTCGCCGCGCTACTTCGCGAGCGAGATGTGCGGCCGCGAGTGGTACGCGTTCGAGCAGCGCACCATCCAGCACCAGGCCCATACCAACCGCCCGGCCGAGGCGATCGTGCCGGCGCTGTGGGTGCCGGTCCCGCCCGAGCAGCTGCCCGGGCCCGCCGAGCGGTTGCAGTTCAACCACCGGGCCTTCGGCGACCGCTACGTCACCGACGGCCTCTACGGGCTGATCAAACTGCGCATATTCGCCGAGGAGTACGAACGCGCGGTCTACGAGCTCGCCAAGCGGATCGTCAGCGTCGCCGACGCCACCGCGATCCGGCCCGGCCGCCACGTCGACTACCGGCTGGCGCCCAGCGCCTTCGGCCCGTCCGCCGGCGAGGGCCCCCGCCCGATGCACGTCACCGTGGCCGCGCCGACCCGCCACGAGCTGCCCGAGGGCCGCGACGAGGCGTACTACGGCGACAGCCCGCTGGAATGGAACCCCTACCACCCGCTCTCCGCCCGGCCGCTGGCCCTGGTGGCGGAGGACATGGTGCGCTCGCTCAACTACCAGACCACCGTCTCCTCCTTCGACGAGGAGGTGCTGCACCTCGACGGCAAGCAGCCCCCCTCGCGGCCGGAGATCCTGCTGGTGGACCGGTGGGCACTGGAGGACGAGGACCGGCGGGCCCGGCTCGCGGCCTTCGACGCCGAACACCGGCCCTGGGTGAGCGTGGTCGTCCCCTGGAACCGCGACGACCACCAGAGCCGGGCGTCGGAGGCGGAGCTGTCCCACCGGCTGGAGGAGACCATGCCGTCCAAGATGCGCCAGGGACGGGCCGCCTGCCGGGCCGCCGCCAAGGGCGTACCCAGCATGGAGGCCTTCGGGCAGATACTGCCCCAGGTCGTGGAGGCGGCGGCACAGCAGTACCTGAGACACGCGACGGTCTACCCGCCCGCGGGGGGCGGGCACACCGAACGGCCGCGCCTGGTCGGGCCGATGGGCACCGATTTCGGCACCACGCAGTACATCCCCGACAGGCTCGATCACGCGCCCGATGCGGAGGAGACGGATGACAGCCAGTCGTGACGGACGCATCGTCACGTTCTACTCGTACAAGGGTGGTACGGGCCGCACCATGGCCCTCGCCAACACGGCCTGGATCCTTGCCGCCAACGGCAAACGGGTCCTCGCGGTGGACTGGGACCTGGAGGCCCCGGGGCTGCACCGCTTCTTCCACCCCTTCCTCGACCCCTCGACGCTGGGCGCCACCACCGGGGTCATCGACCTCATCACCGAATACGCCTGGGCGGCCACCAGTCCCGTGCCGCGCTCGGACGACTGGCACCGCGACTACGCGCGCATCCAGCCGCACGCGGTCTCGCTCACACCCGAGGCGCTGGGCTGGCAGTTCCCCGACGGCGGCACCCTGGACTTCGTCTCCGCCGGCCGGCAGAACCGCGAGTACTCGGCGACCGTCTCCACGTTCGACTGGGACAACTTCTACGACAGGCTCGGCGGCGGCCACTTCTTCGACGCCCTGCGCGAGGACATGAAGGAGAACTACGACTACGTCCTCATCGACAGCCGCACCGGCCTCAGCGACATCGCCGACATCTGCACCGTCCACCTCCCCGACGTCCTGGTGGACTGTTTCACCCTCAGCGACCAGTCCATCGACGGCGCGGCCTCGGTGGCCCGCCAGATAGACGAGCGCTACAGCGGGCAGAACATCCGCATCCTGCCGGTCCCGATGCGCATCGACGAGGGCGAGAAGGAGAAGGCGGACGCCGGCCGGGCGCTGGCCCGCCTCAAGTTCGACCGCTTCCCGGCCGGGCTCTCCGGCGACGAACTCACCGCGTACTGGGGCGCGGTGGAGATCCCCTACCGCCCCTACTACGCCTACGAGGAGACGCTGGCGACCTTCGGCGACGAGGCCGGGCTCTCCAACTCGCTGCTCTCCGCCTTCGAGCGCCTGGCCTCCGTGGTCACCGAGGGCCGGATCACCTCGATGCCCACCGTCAACGAGGAGATCCGGCTCCGCATCCGCGACGCCTTCACCCGCCGCAGGCCCGCCCTCCCGGCCGACCTGTTCCTCAGCTATGTGGCCGAGAACCGGATGTGGGCCGACTGGATCGAGTCCGTGCTGACCCGGGCCGGGTTCCGGGTGGTGCCCCGCGACGTGTCGGCCGAGCCCAGCAGCGCCGACGGGGAGGCGGTCGCCGCCGAGAACGCCGCCCGTACCGTGGTCCTGCTCTCCAGCGCCTACCTCAAGTCGGCGCGGGCCGTGGAGATCTGGTCCCGGGCCGCCGCCGAGGACCCCTCGGGTGCCCGCCGCCAGCTGCTGCCGCTGCGCGTCGGCGACGTCCGGCTCACCGCGCCCTACATCGACCGCAACCCCGTCGACCTGTTCCGCCTCGACGAGGTGCACGCCACCACCGCGCTGCTGCGGGCCCTGGAGCGGCCGGTGCAGATCAGCGACGGGGTGGCGCCGGGGCCGCGCTTCCCCGGCACCGTCCCCAAGATCTGGAACGCGCCGCCGCGCAACCCCGGCTTCACCGGCCGCTCGCTGGTCCTGGAGCGGATGCGCGACCAGCTCGGCGGCGGCCTCGCCGTCGTCCTGCCGCAGCCGCAGACGCTGTACGGACTCGGCGGCGTCGGCAAGACCCAGGTGGCCCTGGAGTACGTCCACCGGTTCATGGCCGACTACGACCTGGTCTGGTGGATCTCCGCCGAGCAGCCCGACGACGTGGTGGCCGGCCTTGCCGAGCTCGGTGTACGGCTCGGGGTGCAGGGCGGCGACGACATGAACTCCGCCTCCCGCGAGGCCATCGACCTGCTGCGGCGCGGGGTGCCCACCTCGCGCTGGCTGCTGGTCTTCGACAACGCCGACGACCCCGAGCAGCTCAAGAAGTTCTTCCCGCCGGGCGGCCCGGGCCACGTCCTGGTGACCTCCAGGAACCAGACCTGGTCGCAGTACGGCGACGCGCTTCCCGTCGACGTGTTCCTGCGCGAGGAGTCCATCGAGCACCTCCAGCGGCGTGCCCCCGGGCTCACCGTGGACGACGCCGACCAGGTCGCCACCGCGGTGGGCGACCTGCCGCTCGCCGTCGAGCAGGCGGCCGCGTGGATCGCGGAGACCGCCACCCCCGTCGCCGCCTATCTGGAGCAGCTGGCGCAGCAGGCGCCCAGCGTCCTCGCGCTCAACCAGCCCGCCGGCTACCCCGAGCCGGTCGCCGCCACCTGGAACGTCTCCATCGAGCGGCTCAAGCAGCGCTCACCCGCGGCGGTCCGGCTTCTCCAGCTCTGCGCCTTCTTCGCGCCCGAGCCGATCTCCGCCAACCTCCTCTACAGCAAGGAGATGATCGACGCCCTCAAGCCGTACGACGCCACGCTCCAGGAGAAGCTGGTGCTCGGCCGGGTCATCCGCGAGATCGGCCGGTTCGCCCTCGCCAAGGTCGACCAGGTCGGCAGCTCCATCCAGGTGCACCGGCTCGTCCAGGCCGTGATCCGGGCGCAGCTCAGCGACGAGGAGCAGATGGACGCCCGGCACGCGGTCCACCGCATCCTCGCGGGCGCCCGGCCGGACGCCGACGAGCCGATCGACAACCCGGAGACCTGGGCGCAGTTCAACACCATCTGGCCGCATCTGACCCCCTCGGGGGCGCGGCTGTGCGACGAGCCGGAGACCCGCCGGCTCCTCATCGACCGCGTGCGCTACCTGTGGAAGCGCGGTGACTTCAACGCGGCCGCCAACCTCGCCGAGGACCTGCGCGAGGAGTGGCGCGAGAAACTGGGGCCCAACGACCTCCAGTACCTGTACCTGCGCTTCCACCTCTCCAACATCCTGCGCTCCCGCGGCCGTTACGTGGAGGCGATGGAGCTGGACGAGGAGACGCTCTCGCGCCAGACGGAGGTGCTGGGCGCCTCGCACCCGCACACGTACATGACCACCAGCGCCCTGGCGATGGACCTCGGCGCGCTCGGCCAGTACAGCAGGGCGATGGAGCTGGCGACCGAGGCGCACGAGGGGTTCCGGCAGATCTTCGACGAGTCGCACCCGCGTACGCTCGCCGCCGCCAACAACCTCGCCCTGAACATGCGCATGCTCGGCCAGTACGCCCGGGCCCGCGAGCTCGACCAGGACGTCTACGACCGGCGCACCGAGGTGCTGGGCCCGGAGCACCCCTACACCCTCTCCTCCGCCATGAACCTGGCGCGCGACCTGCGGGAGATCGGGCGCTACGAGGACTCGGTGGCGCTGCTCAGCCGGACGTACGACCTCTACAAGGAGCAGCTGGGGCGGGCCTTCCCGGGCACCCTGGCGGCGGCCAAGAGCCTCGCCGTGTCGCTGCGCCGCGCGGGCCGGCTGGAGGACGCGCGCCGGCTGACCACCGCGACCCGCAACCGCTACCGCGCCAAGTACACCTCCGCCAACCCCGACTGGCTGGCCTGCGACCTCAACCTGGCCGCCGACCTGTTCGCGGCCGGGGACTCGGCGGCGGCGCGGGACGCGGCCCAGGAGGTCGTCGACCAGTACGTCAAGGTGCCGGGGGAGCGGCATCCGTACACCCTGGCGGCCACCAACAACCTGGGCATCTACCAGTGGGGCTGCGGGGCGCTGGACGCCGCCGACACCCTGTTGGAGAACACCATACGGACGATGCGCGACATACTCGGCGAGAACCATCCGCACACGCTGTTCGCCACCGTCAACCTCGCCAACGTGAAGGCCGACATGGGCGATCTGGAGAGCGCCCTGGAGATCGAGCGGCACACGGTCGCGCGGCTGAGGGAGGTGCTGGGGGCGCACCACCCCGAGACGCTGGCCTGCGCGTCGAACATGTCGGTGACGCTCGACGGGCTCGGCCGCAAGGAGGAGGCGTCGCACGTGCGGACGGAGGCCGTGGAGGAGCTCACGCGCCTGCTCGGCGACGAGCACGCGTTCGTCCGGATCGCCCGGGACGAGCGCAGGGTGCAGCGGGACCTGGAGCCGCTGGCGGTGTGAGCCGGGGGACGGCCGGTGCGACCGGAGTGATCGCACCGGTTCCCCCTCACCGGGTACCGCGGGCTCTCAGTCCTCCTCGATCAGCCAGGTGAGGATGGCGGGCAGGGCGTGCAGCGCGTCGAAGTGGGCGGCGGCCGGCTCCAGGACGGCCGTCGCGCCCGGGATGCGTTCGGCGAGCCAGCGGGAGTGGCCGACCGGGGAGAACACGTCCTTGACGCCGTGCCAGAGCAGTACCTCGCCGATGATGTCGGCGGGGTCGAAGCCCCAGGGGCTGCTCAGGGCGAGCGCGTCGTCGATCCAGCCGTAGGCCGAAGTGCGCAGCGCCTCCTGGTAGTTGCGCAGCAGCATGGAGCGCACCCCCGCGTCCTTGACCACCATCCGGTCGGCGTGGGTGAGGTCGTGGCGCAGTTCGTCCAGGAGCCGGATGGGGTTCCTGCGGATCTCGTCGGAGCGCGGGATGAGCCGGGCGGCGAACTCCTTGGGGTCCAGGGTGGCGGCCGTGTACTCCTCCACGTTGTAGGCGGTCATCCCGTCGAACCAGTCGAGCCCGGCCGCGTCCCGGGGCGCAAGGGTGACCAGCGCCGCGGTGCGGGTGACCCGCTCGGGCAGCAGGGCCGCGCAGGCCAGCGCGTGCGGGGCGCCGCCGGAGCGGCCGACGACGGCGAAGCGCTCCAGGCCGTAGCTGTCCGCGATCGTCTTCACGTCCTGGACGACGTCGGCGACGCTGCGGCCCTCCAGCCGGTCGGAGCCGCCGTAGCCGGGCCGGTCGTAGGCGATCAGCTGCATCCGGCGCTGGTAGAGCACCATGCCGCGCGGCGCGGGGCCGAGACGGCTGCCCGGGGTGCCGTGCAGCAGGAAGACCGGTCTGCCCCGCGGGTCCCCGAAGCGCTCCACCATCAGATGCCGGCCGTCGGCCGCTCGCACCCGACCGCGCACGCGTGCCCCCTGAGGTAGTGAATCGCGATACCGATCGCCGGGCCCGTCCTCGTACCGCCCATATCGTTTGTCGTATACAGGCATCGACTGTTGCGGCATTCCCCTCCCGCCCGCGTTTTACCCATTCAGTGGAGTGTGACCGGGACTCCCCCCGGGACGGAAGCGGAGTTACCGTCGAAGTACACGTCCGATTCGGACCCTTGGGGGCCGTGATGGTCGAGGCATTGGTGGCGACGGCGGTGGCCGTCGGATCCGCCGGCATCGTGTACGTGATGGCGGCGGCCCGGGTCGTCAAGCAGTACGAACGCGGTGTGGTCTTCCGGCTGGGCAAACTCAGGGGGTCGGTGCGGGGCCCGGGATTCACCCTGATCCTTCCGTTCGCCGACCGTCTCCACAAGGTGAACATGCAGATTGTGACGATGCCGGTCCCGGCGCAGGACGGGATCACCCGGGACAACGTCACGGTCCGGGTGGACGCGGTGATCTACTTCAAGGTGGTCGACCCGGCGGACGCCGTCATCCAGGTCGAGGACTACCGTTTCGCGGTCTCCCAGATGGCCCAGACCTCGCTGCGTTCGATCATCGGCAAGAGCGACCTCGACGATCTGCTCTCCAACCGCGAGAAGCTCAACCAGGGCCTTGAGCTGATGATCGACAGCCCGGCGATGGGGTGGGGCGTGCAGATCGACCGGGTGGAGATCAAGGACGTCTCGCTGCCGGAGACGATGAAGCGCTCGATGGCCCGTCAGGCCGAGGCGGACCGGGAACGCCGGGCCCGGGTGATCAACGCGGACGCGGAGCTCCAGGCGTCGAAGAAGCTGGCCGAGGCGGCCGGGGTGATGGCGAAGGAGCCCGCCGCCCTCCAACTCCGGCTGCTCCAGACGGTGGTGGCGGTGGCGGCCGAGAAGAACTCGACGCTGGTCCTGCCGTTCCCGGTGGAGCTGCTGCGCTTCCTGGAACGGGCGACGCCGCAGACGTCGGACCCGGCGGCGGGGGGCCCTGGGGCGGGTGCGCCCGTCGCGGGTGGGCCCGGGCCGGAGGCGCCCGGCCCGGACGTGCCGGTCCGCGCCCCCTCCGAGTCCGGCCGGGAGGGTCTCCCGGCGGACCCGCCGCCGATCGCGCTGTGAGCGCCGGTCGCGCTCACGCGGCCGTGGCCGCGCTCACGGGGTCGCCGGGCCGTGCGGGGGTTCGGCCGCCGGGCCGTGGCCGCGCCCGGGTTCGGCCGTCGATCCCCCGGCGCGGGGCCCGGCCGCAGGCCCGGTGCGAGGTCCGGCCGCAGGCCCGGTACGGGGCCCGGACGTCGGCCCCGTGCCCACTTCCAGCGGGTCGTCCCCCGCGTCCTCGTCCCTCCTGCGCACCCCCGCCATGACCAGGGTGACCACGGCCCCGCCCACCGCCCAGGCGGAGAGGACCAGGAGCGGGCCGGTGACCGCGTTGCCCCGGAAGTACGCGATGGAGCGCGCCGCCCAGGTGCCGGCGCCCGGGGGCAGCGCGGGGCCGATCGCCTTCCAGAACGGTGGCAGCAGCGGATACGGGTAGGCGCCGCCCGCGCTCGGGTTGCCCAGGACCACCACGACCAGGATGGCGAGGCCGATGCCGATGATCCCGGCCAGGCCCTGGAAGGCCAGGGTGGTGGCGCCGACCGCGAACACGACCAGCGCGCCCAGCCCCGCCAGGCCCGGATAGCTGCCCGGCAGCGCGCCGAGCACCGGCCCGATGATCAGCGCGCCGAGCAGCCCGGCGGCGATCGAGTACACCGCGAGGGCGGCGAGGCGGATCACCGCCCGCTGGAGGTTGGCGGGCCGGGCGCCGTGGCTGATCGCCAGGATCGCGGCGCACAGATAGCCGCCCACGCACCAGCCGACGACCAGGTAGAACGAGGACAGGCCCCGGGCGTCCTGCCGGTCGGCCGGGGCGACGTCGACCACCTTCACGGTCCGGTGCTCGGCCTTCTCCACCGCGGTGACGACCAGCTCGACGGCCTGGGAGAGGGAGGCCCCGCCGCCGCCCGCGACGAGCAGGGTGTCGGTGGTGGACCTCGGGTCCACGATCAGCGCGCCGTCGAGGTCGCGGTCGCGCAGCTTCCGGGTGGCGGCGGCCGCGTCCTCGACCGCGCGGGCGTCCAGCGCGCCACCGGGGAGGGCGTTCAGCCGCCCCACGGTCGTCCCGCTGACCTCGGCGGGCGCGACCACCCCGAACCGGACGTCCTTCGGTCTGGGGTTGTGGAAGGCCCCGGCGTAGGACGCGATGAACGCGACCATCAGCCCGAGCACTCCGATGACCAGCAGCGCGGCCCGCACGGTGACGGCGCTCTTCACCTCGTCGACGAACGTCATGCCCTCACGCTCCGGGCCCCGGCGGGGCGGCGCAGTCGGGGTTGAGCCGAATGGCTGACCGCCCAGCCCGCCCAGCCCGCCGACCCGCCGACCCGCCGACCCCACCGTACGGAGCACCCCGACCCGTATCGAACATCTGTGTCGTACGCACGTTCGAAATTGGTCTATGGTGAAAGGAGGGGGAAGTGAGAACGATCGGTCCAGGAGGTGCGGATGCCCGGCTTCACGCATCTGCGCACGGTTTCGGGTTTCTCCCTGCGGTACGGGGCCTCCCACCCGGAACGGCTCGTCGAGCGCGCCGCCGACCAGGGCATGGACGCGCTCGCCCTCACCGACCGGGACACCCTCGCCGGGGCGGTGCGCTTCGCCAAGGCGTGCGCGGCCAAGGGAGTGCGCCCGCTCTTCGGCACCGACCTCGCCGTCCCGGAACACCCCCTCGAACAGGCGAAGGGGAGCGCCCCCGCCCGGCGTCCGCGCACCCCGGTCCGCGGCGGCGCCTTCGTCGACGAGTCGGCGCCGCGCGCCACCTTCCTCGCCCGGGACGGCGCCACCGGCTGGGCGGAGCTCTGCCGGCTGATCACCGCCGCCCACACGGCCGCGGGGCCGCCCGTCCTGACCTGGTCCGCGCTGCCCGCCGAAGGGCTCACCGTGCTGCTCGGGCCCGCCTCCGAGGTGGGCAGGGCGCTCGCGGCCGGGCGCCCGGACCTCGCCGCACGCCTCCTCGCGCCCTGGCGCGAGCTGTACGGCGACGCCCTGCGGCTCGAAGTCGTGCACCACGGGCGCCCGGGCACCGGCCCCGGCTCGCTGCGGCTCGCCGCCCGCACCCTGGGCCTCGCCGCCGACCAGGGCGTGCCGGCCGTGCTGACCAACGCCGTGCGGTACGCGGACCCCGGGCTAGGGCCGGTCGCCGACGTCCTGGACGCGGCCCGCCGGCTCGTCCCCGTCGACCCGCGCCGGGGGCTGGACAGCGGCGAGCGCTGGCTCAAGGACCCGGCCGCCATGGCCCGCGCCGCCGAGCGGGTCGCCGAGGCCGCTGGGCTGCGCCGGGACGCCGCGCACCGGCTGCTCGCCACGACCGAGGAGACCGCTGCCGCGTGCCGGGTCGACCCCGCCCGGGAGCTGGGCATCAAGACCTACAGCTACTTCCCCGAGCCCCATCTCGTCGGCGCCGCCGGCCGCACCCCGCAGCGGGTCCTCGCCTCCCGCGCCGCCGCCGGCATGGTGCTGCGCGGCTACGACCGCGACCGCGCGTACTGGGAGCGGATGCACCGGGAGCTGGACGTCATCGCCTTCCACGGCTTCGCCGCGTACTTCCTCACCGTCGCCCAAGTCGTCGACGACGTGCGGGAGATGGGCATCCGGGTGGCCGCGCGCGGCTCCAGCGCCGGGTCGCTCGTCAACCACCTCCTCGGCATCGCCCACGCCGACCCCGTCGAGCACGGCCTGCTGATGGAGCGCTTCCTGTCCCACCGGCGCTATGTGCTGCCCGACATCGACATCGACGTGGAGTCCGCCCGCCGCCTCGACGTCTACCGCGCGATCATGGACCGCTTCGGCACCGAACGGGTCGCCACCGTTTCCATGCCCGAGACCTACCGGGTCCGCCACGCCGTACGCGACGTGGGCGCCGCGCTGTCGATGGACCCGGCCGAGATCGACCGGATCGCCAAGGCCTTCCCGCACATCCGGGCCCGCGACGCCCGCACCGCCATGGCCGAACTGCCGGAGCTGCGCGGGATCGCGGCGGAGCAGGGGCGGCACGGCAGGCTGTGGGATCTGGTGGAGGCGCTGGACGGGCTGCCGCGCGGAATCGCCATGCACCCGTGCGGAGTGCTGCTCTCCAACATCACCCTGCTGCGCCGCACCCCGGTGGTGGCGAGCAGCGGGGAGGGGTTCCCCATGTCCCAGTTCGACAAGGAGGACGTGGAGGACCTCGGGCTGCTCAAGCTGGACGTCCTGGGGGTGCGGATGCAGTCGGCGATGGCGCACGCGGTCGCCGAGATCGGCCGCACCACCGGCCGGAAACCGGACCTCGACGACCCGCGCCAGGTCCCGGAGGGCGACCTGCCGACCTACCGGCTCATCCGCTCCACCGAGACGCTCGGCTGCTTCCAGATCGAGTCGCCGGGCCAGCGCGATCTGATCGGACGGCTCCAGCCCTCGACCTTCCACGACCTGGTCGTGGACATCTCGCTCTTCCGGCCGGGACCGGTCGCCGCCGACATGGTCCGGCCGTTCATCGAGGCGCGCCACGGCCGGGCCCCGGTGCGCCACCCGCACGAGGACCTGGCGGACGTCCTGGGGGAGACCTACGGCGTGGTTGTCTTCCACGAGCAGATCATCAACATGCTGGCCGTCATGACCGGCTGCGACCGGGCCATGGCCGACCAGGCCCGGCGCGCCCTCTCCCACCCCGAGTCGCAGGAGGAGATCCGCCTCTGGTTCACCGCGTGCGCGGCCGAGCGCGCGTACACGCCCGAGGTCGTCGACCGCACCTGGGAGATCATCAAGTCCTTCGGCTCGTACGGCTTCTGCAAGGCGCACGCCGTCGCCTTCGCCGTGCCGACCTACCAGTCGGCCTGGCTGAAGGCCCACCATCCGGCCGCCTTCTACGCCGGGCTGCTCACCCACGACCCCGGGATGTACCCCAAGCGGCTGCTGCTCGCGGACGCGCGGCGGCGCGGGGTGCCGATCCTGCCGGTGGACGTGAACCGGTCGGCGGCCGTCCATCGAGTCGAACTGGTGTCCGGTTCGCGGACCTGGGGGCTCCGTCTCGCCCTCGCGGACGTCCAGGGGATCAGCGAGGCCGAGACCGCCCGGATCGAACAGGAGCAGCCCTACTCCTCCCTGCTCGACTTCTGGCGGCGGGCCAGGCCCAGCCGCCCCGTCGCCGAACGGCTCGCCCAGGTCGGCGCGCTCGACGCGTTCGGCGGCAACCGGCGCGACCTGCTGCTGCACCTCGCCGAACTCCACCGCGCCCAGCGGGCGGCCGGGTCCGGCGGCGGCCAGCTCCCGCTCGGCGACGGGCGGCGGACGGCCCGCGCGGGACTGCCCGACCTCGACGAGGCGGAGCGGCTCAGCGCCGAGCTGGGCGTCCTCGGCATGGACGCCTCCCGCCATCTGATGGTGGACCACGAGACGTTCCTGAAGGAGCTGGGCGTGGTCTCGGCCAAGCGGCTGCGGGACGCCGCGCACGGGGAGACCGTCCTGGTCGCGGGCGCCAAGGCGGCCACCCAGACCCCGCCCATCCGGTCCGGCCGGCGGGTCGTCTTCACCACGCTGGACGACGGGACGGGCCTGGTCGACCTCGCGTTCTTCGACGACAGCCACGCCGCCTGCGCCCACACCGTCTTCCACTCCTGGCTCCTGCTGGTACGCGGAGTGGTGCAGCGGCGCGGTCCGCGCAGCCTCAGCGTGGTGGGCGCCGCGGCCTGGAACCTGGCCGAACTGGCCGAACTGCGCCGCGAGGGCGGCCTGGACGCGGTCGCCGCCCGGCTGTCGGCTTCTGCCCCTGACCGCGGGGACGCCGGCGAGGGCGCCGGCGGGGACGGCGAGGGGGCGCCCGGCGGGGAGAGCGACGGCGGGCGCCGCATCGAGCTGCCCACCGGCTACCGGCTGAACCCCTGGGCCGACCTCCGGCCCGCCGGTGAGGGAGTCGCCGCCACCGGCCGCAAGCTGTGGCACCAGAGCCGGGGGAGCGCGGGATGATCCTCTGCGTACGGTTCCAGGTGCCGCCCGGGGACGCGGGCGCGGGCGCGGGCGGCGGGTGCGAGGCCGCCCTCCCCGGACTGCTCGCGATGCTCGGCGGTCTCACCCCGGTCGTCCAGGCGCTCCCCCCGGACGCCGCGCTCGTCGACGTGCGGGGCGCCGAGCGGTACTTCGGGTGGAACGCGGCCCAGCTCGCCTCCGTCATCCGGGTCAGGGCGCTCGCCCACCGCGGGGTGGACTGCACCATCGGGGCCGGGCCCAACCCCATGCTGGCCCGGATGGCCGCCCGGGGCGCCCGGCCGGGCGCGACCCTGGTGCTGCCCCCGGACGAGGTGCCCCGGTTCCTGCGGGACAAGCCCGTCGCCGCGCTGGACGGGGTCGGCTCCGCGACCGCCCGTACCCTCTGCTCGTACGGACTCGACTCGATCGGCAGGGTCGCCGCCGCCCCGCTCGCCACCCTCCAGCGGATCGTCGGCGCGCGGGCCGGCCGCGAGCTCCACGAACGGGCCCTGGGCATCGACCGCACCCCCGTCGTCCCGAACGCGGCGGCCCGCTCCCTCGGCGCCGAACGCTCCTTCCCCCGCGACGAGGTGGACCGCGACCAGCAGCGCCGTGCCCTGCTCTCCCTCGCGGAGGAGCTGGGTGTCCGGCTGCGCGGCACGGAACAGGTGTGCCGCTCCCTGACGCTCACCGTCCGGTACGCCGACCGGTCCACCACCACCCGCGGCCGCACCCTGCGCGAGCCCACGGCCCACTCCCCGGCGCTCATCGCCTCGGCCTACGCGATCCACGAGTCGCTCGGCCTCCAGCGGGCCCGCGTCCGGAGCCTCTCCCTGCGGGCCGAGGGGCTCGCCCCCGCCCGGCAGGCCTCCCGGCAGCTGACGTTCGACCCCGTGGACGAGCGGGCCCGCCGGATCGAGGCCGTCGCCGACCGGGCCCGGGCCCGCTTCGGCCCGGCCGCGATCATGCCGGGGGCGCTGGCGCGGCCCGCTCCGGGCGCCGGCTCCGGCGGCCCCCTCGCCGACGCCGCCTGACCGCCGGTCCGGCCTTACCAGCGCAGCACGGAGGCCGCGGCAGTTTTTACTGACGCGTAACTTCACTTCTCGGGCTACCGGTGCGTAATTTGGCGGGCGAACCGTTCTTGTGGTCCGGATCACAGGGTGCATGTCCCCGCAACTCCCTTTGAGCCGCAAGGAGTTCACTCGATGCTGCCCCCCATGCTCCGCCGCCCCCGCAAGCACGCGTTCGCCCGGCCGCTGGCGGCCCTGCTGCTCGCCGCCGCGGCCGCCCTGGTCCCGACGACCGCCGCGCACGCCCAGAGCGCCGCCCCCACCAGCGGCTGGAACGACTACTCCTGCAATCCCTCCGCCGCCCACCCGCGCCCCGTCGTCCTGGTCCACGGCACCTTCGGGAACTCCGTCGACAACTGGCTGGCCCTCGCCCCGTACCTGGTCAACCGGGGGTACTGCGTCTTCTCCCTCGACTACGGCCAGCTCCCGGGCGTACCGCTCTTCAACGGCCTCGGCCCCATCGACAAGTCGGCCGGACAGCTCGCCGCCTTCGTGGACCGGGTGCTCGCGGCGACCGGCACCCCCAAGGCCGACCTCGTGGGCCACTCCCAGGGCGGGATGATGCCGCGCTGGTACCTGAAGTTCCTGGGCGGCGCCTCCAAGGTGAACACCCTGGTCGGCATAGCCCCCGACAACCACGGCACCACCCTGCTCGGGCTCACGGCGCTGCTGCCCTACTTCCCCGGCGCCGAGGACCTGCTCAGACTCAGCACCCCCGGCCTCGCCGACCAGGTGGCCGGGTCGCCGTTCCTGACCAGGCTCAACGCGGGCGGTGACACCGTTCCCGGAGTGCGCTACACCGTCATCGCCAGCCGATACGACGAGGTCGTCACCCCGTACCGCTCGCAGTTCCTGGACGGCCCGGACGTCGACAACGTCCTCATCCAGGACAAGTGCGTCCTCGACCTCTCCGAGCACGTGGCGATGGGCCTCACCGACCGCGTCACCTACCACGAGGTCGTGAACGCCCTCGACCCCGCGCACGCCACCCCCACCACCTGCGCGTCCGTCATCGGCTGAGCCCGCGCCGACGGCGGGCGGCCAGCAGGAGGAACACGGCCCCGGCGGCCAGCGTCCCCGCACCCCCGAGCGCGAGGTACGGGGTGGACCCGCTGCCGCCCGTCTCGGCGAGGTTCTCGGTGCGGGGCACGGCGCCGGCGGCCGGGGCCGCGGCCACACTGTCGGTGTGCGGCTGGTTGCCGGACTGCCCTGCGGCGCCGACCGGTTCGCCCTGCCCGTCCTTACCGGCCGCCGGCCGCGCCGGGGCGCCCGCCCCGGTCCTCGCGTCGTCGTCGCCGTGGCCGTGGTGCTCCACCGTCGATGTGGCGGCGCCGGCCTCGACCTGACGCCGGGTCGGCGCCGAGGCCGCCGGGGCCGGGGCGGAGCCGCCGCGGTCCTTGCCGAACACCACGTCGGAGCAGGTGTAGAAGGCCTCGGGGCTGTCGGAGCGCTGCCAGATCGAATAGAGGAGGTGGCGCCCGGACCGGGCGGGCAGGGTGGCGTCGAAGACGTAGTCCCCGTCGCGCATCGGCGGGTTCGCCACCTTGGCGAACGGCGCGGCCTCCAGGTCCGACCACTTCAGCGGCTTGGCGGGGTCGTACCCGTCCTTGGTGAGGTACAGCTCGAAGGTGCCCTTGTGCGGGGCGGTGCCCTTGTAGCGGAAGGTGTGGCGTCCGGCGGCCAGCCTGGAGGCCGGCCAGTCGGCGCGCGCCAGGTCGAGCCCCTTGTACTTGTCGTTGCCCGCGCTGCACAGCCTGCCGTCCGGGATGATCTGTTTCGACCGGCCCGCGGCGGCGGCGATGTTGACGGCGTTCCAGTCGTAGAACGCCTGGGTGCCACTGGCGGCGACCGCCGCCTTGCAGGCGGCCGAGCGGGGGCTCTCGGGCCCCTCGGCGTAACAGGCGGAGACCCGGCTGACCGGGTCCGTCATGGAGCCGTGGGCGGCGGCCGGCCCGGCCGCGAGCCCGGTCAGCGCGAGCGGCGCCAGGGCCAGGGCGGCGGCGGTGGCAGGGCGGCGAACGGTCATGGTGATGTTCTCCTTCGGTGCGGCGCGGGGGGTGGGTGCGCAGCACGCTAGCCGCCGGATCCCGCGAACAAGGCCGCCGCGAGCGGGAGATGGCGATCTTTATGGCGGCGTTAAGGGACGACTGAGAGCCGGTTAAGAAGAGCCGCTTCCGGCCAGGGAGGACGCCCGCCCGGGGACGTACCGTGGACGCGTGATCAAGACGACCGACGGCGCGGGCGGCGCCGGACACCCCGCCCCCTACGACGCCATCCGCCCCGCCACCCGCGCCGACGTCGCGCGCGTGAAGGAGGTCACCGACGCCGCGTACGGCCACTACGTCCAGCGCATCGGTGTGGTGCCCGCCCCGATGGAGGACGACCACGCGGCGAACGTCGCCGCCGGGCGGGTCTTCGTCACGGGGGATCCGGTCGTCGGCGTCCTCGTGCTCGTCCCCAAGGCGGACCACCTCTTCCTCGACTCCATGGCCGTGCACCCGGACGCCGCGGGATCCGGCCTCGGCCGGCGGCTCCTCGGATACGTCGAGGCCCACGCCCGCGGGCTCGGGCTGCCCGAGGTGCGGCTCTACACCAACGCCAAGATGTGGGAGAACCGCCGGATGTACCCCCGCTTCGGGTACGAGCTGGTGGAGCGGCGGGTGGACGGGCCGTACGACCGCTTCCACTACCGCAAGGAGCTTCCTCCCCGGCCCTGACCGCCGGCCGATCGGCCGATCGGTCGATCAGTCGATCAGTGCGGTGAACCTGCCGCGCCCGGCGAGGAGTTCGAGCTCGTCCAGGGCCTGTACGGCGCGGTCCGCCGCCTGCCGGTCGCGCTCGGCCAGCCCGCTCTCGGCGAACTCGTCCTCGTCCAGGCGGAGCACGGTCGCCCCGTCGGCGGAGACCCACAGGTCGAGGTCCAGGTCCTCGACGACCACCGTCCCGTCGCGCACCACGGCGGGCCGGGTGATGTCGCAGTACCAGCCCTTGAGCGAGGCGTCGGCGGCCCGGACCTCCTTCACCGCGTACCAGCGGTCCCGCCAGTAGTGCTCGGTGAAGACGTCGCCCGGCTCGAAGCGCACGAACCCGAAGTCGCGGACGCCGTCGGCGGCCCAGGGGGCGCGGACGGTGAGCCGCACACCGTCGTCGGACACCACCGTCGCCGGGTAGCCGATCTTCGTACGGCCGCCCTTGACCAGGGTGACGGTGAGGAGGGAGCCGGGTGCAGCCGAGTTCGCGGACAAGACGTGTCTCCAAGGCGCAGAGGGGTCGGTCGACGCGTCGGACGGTACGCAACGGGGCACGGCGGACGCCTCCCATTTTCGTCCCGCGCGGGGGAGGGGCAGAATCGGCCTGTGACCCTGAAGATCGCCATTGACCAGGAAGCCGCCGACGCTCCGTACGAGCAGTTGCGGGCCCAGATCGCCGAGCGGGCGCGGGCGGGGGTGCTGCCCGCGGGGTACAAGCTGCCCACCGTGCGCGGCCTCGCCGAGGAGCTCGGGCTCGCCGCCAACACCGTGGCCAAGGCCTACCGCGCGCTGGAGGCGGACGGGGTGATCGAGACGCGCGGCCGCAACGGCACGTTCGTCGCGGCGGCGGGCGACGCGGCCGAGCGCCGGGCCGCGGCGGCGGCCCTGGCGTACGCGCAGGAGGCCCGGCGCCTGGGCCTCGGCCGCGAGGCGGCGCGGGCGGCGGTGGCGGACGCGGTGCGGGCGGTGTACGGGGACTGACCCGCGCCCGGTCACGGGCCGCGGGCGGGGCGTCGGGAGCCGGACTCCGCAAGCCGCGGGCCGCGCAGGGGGGTTGAGACGCGCGTCTCTCTTCCCCCCCGGGGGCCTCCTGCAAGTGCAGCCCGAGGCTAGGCGCGCGCGTCTCCCCGGGCCTCCGCAAGTGCAGCCCAAGGCTGAAGCGCGCGCGTCCCCCCGGGCCTCCGCAAGTGCAGCCCAAGGCTGAAGCGCGCGCGTCCCCCCGGGCCTCTGCAAGCCCAGCCCGCCCCACGGCCCAGCCGCCCCACGCCCGGCCCGCCCCCGCGAGTACCGCCCCCTCCTACAAGTACAGCCCCGCGTCGGCGCCCTCCCTGGGGTCCGGGACGCTCGGCGGGGCCGTGCCGCGGCGCAGGGCGAACAGCTCCGCCAGCGTCGCGCCCTCGCGGCCGACGCCCTCCTCCGTGCCCAGCCAGGTGACCGCCTCGCGCCGGGTCATCGGTCCCACCTCGATCCGGGCCAGGCACCGGCCGGGGCGGACGACCGCGGGGTGCAGGCGCTCCAGGTCCTCGTTGGTGGTGACGCCGACCAGGACGTTGCGGCCCTGGCCCAGCAGACCGTCCGTCAGGTTCAGCAGACGCGAGAGGGCCTGCCCCGCCGTGTGCTTGGCCTCGCCCCGGATCAGTTCGTCGCAGTCCTCCAGCAGCAGCAGCCGCCAGCGGCCCTTCGCCGAGCCGTCGTCCTCGCCGATCGCGATGTCCATGAGGTAGCCGACGTCGTTGAAGAGGCGCTCGGGGTCCAGGACGCAGTCCACCTGGCACCAGTCGCGCCAGGAGCGGGCGAGGGTGCGCAGCGCCGACGTCTTGCCGGTGCCCGGCGGGCCGTGGAGCAGCAGCAGCCGGCCCGCGATGTCGTCGGGGGTCACCTTCATCAGGCGGTCCATCGCCTCGGCCACCGGTGCCGTGTAGTTGGGGCGGACCTCCTCCCAGGTCCCGGCCGCGATCTGACGGGTGGTGCGGTGCGGGCCGCGGCGCGGTGAGACGTACCAGAAGCCCATGGTCACGTTCTCCGGGACCGGCTCCGGCTCGTCCTCCGCGCCCTCGGTGGCCTGCCTGAGCACTCTCTCGGCGAGCTCCTCGCTGGTCGCCGTCACCGTGACGTCCGCGCCCCGGTTCCAGCGGGAGACGAGCAGCGTCCAGCCCTCGCCCTCGGCGAGCGTGGCACTGCGGTCGTCGTCGCGCGCCGCGCGCAGCACGGTCGCTCCCGGCGGCAGCAGCCCGGCGCCCTTCTTGACGCGGTCGATGGAGGAGCTGTGCGAGAAGGGCTGCTCGCCCGTGGCGAACCGGCCGAGGAACAGCGCGTCGACGACATCGGAGGGGGAGTCGCTGTCGTCCACGTTCAGCCGGATCGGCAGCGTTGCTTCAGGGTTCGCGGACATGGCTTCCATGATCCGGCAACCCGCCTTGCGGCGCACGGTCTTTTGTCACTCCCGGAAAGGCCCCCGGGGCAAGGGGTGTGCAGGCAAGTTCCGTGCGGACGAGGTCAATTGACGGGAACGCATGGTCAGGGTTTCCCCCGGAGGAGCGGATTTCTGAAAGTTCTTGGCATGTCCACTTCCGGTGATCCCTACTCGCTGGTACCACATCTGTGGCGGATATCCCGCACTAGGAGGCCCCCACATGAAGCTCTCCCGTATGACGGCCCATGTGTCGTCGATCTTCCTGACCGCCGTCTTCGCCCTCACCGGGGCGGGCGTGGCCAGTGCCGCGACCCACGCCCAGGCCGCGGGCACCGACTACGTGGCGCTCGGCGACTCCTACTCCTCGGGAGTGGGAACCGGTACGTACGACAGCTCCAGTGGTTCCTGCAAGCGCTCGCCCAAGGCCTACCCGTCCCTGTGGGCGGCGTCCCACGCCCCCGCCTCGTTCGCCTTCACCGCCTGTTCCGGCGCGACCACCGACGATGTGAAGGCGGGTCAGCTCGGCCCGCTCACCTCCGCCACCGACCTCGTCTCGATCACCATCGGCGGCAATGACGCGGGCTTCTCCGACGTCATGACCACCTGCGTCCTGAACTCGCAGTCCACCTGCCTCAACCGCATCAACCAGGCGCGCACCTACGCCGACACCGTCCTGCCCGCGAAACTCGACTCCGTCTACGACGCGATCAGGGCCAAGGCCCCCAACGCCCACGTCGTCGTCATCGGCTACCCGCACTTCTACAAGATCGGCGGCAGCTGCTTCCTCGGGCTCAGCGACACCTCGCGCGCGGCCATCAACAGCGCCGCGGACGAGCTGAACACGGTCACCGCCAAGCGCGCGGCCGACCACGGCTACAGCTTCGCCTCGGTCGTCCCCGCCTTCACCAACCACGAGATCTGCTCCGGCAGCGCCTGGCTGAACAGCCTCGTCTGGACCAACATCGGCGAGTCCTACCACCCCACCGCCGCCGGCCAGTCCGGTGGCTACCTGCCCACCTTCGCCAACGCGGTCTGATCCCCGTCCGTCGTCACCGCGTCCGGCGGGCGGAGTGAGCCGTCGTCCGCCGGACGCGTGGAAGAAGCAGCAGAAGAAGAAGCAGAAGAAGCAGAGGAAGCGGAAGCAGACGACGAGGAGGAGGGTCCGCCCGTCGGGGTCTCCTCCTCGCACGTCACCGCGTACGCCACGGAATTGGACGCCGCCGCGACCGGCGAGCGCACCTCGAACCGCACCGCGTTGCGCGTGGTCCCGGCCGTCCCGTCCCCCGACTCGACGTGCCGCAGCTGCCTGGTCCTCGCCTCGCCGGACGCGAAGCCCAGCGTCTTCCAGCCCGGGTCGGACGACTCCCCGTCCGCCGTCACCCAGCGGTACTGGACCTCCACCGGGGTGCGGCCCACGGTGACGGTGGCGACCACGGCCGGGGCGGCCTCGTCCGGCGGCGGGCACCGCCCCTCGTAACTTCCGCGCACGGCCCGCAAGGAGACCCTCACGGACTGCGCGGGCGTCGCCGAACCGCTCGGGCTCGGGCTCGGGCCGGGACCCGTGCTGCTCGGGGCGGCCGTGGTGGCGCTGTGGCTCGTGGCGGCGGCGCTGTGCGGCGCGGAGTGCGACGCCGGGCCCGGCGCGGACGTCGTGGCCGTGCTGTTCCCGGCCTCCGCGTCGCCCCCGCTGTGCACCAGCGCCCACACCAGGGCGCCGAGCGCGAGCAGCAGGACGAGCACGCCGGCCACCAGCAGGACCCCCGCCCCGCCGCGACGGGGCCGGTCCTCCTCGGCCGCCGGGACGTACGCCCCCGGCGCCACCCGGGTCGGCGGCGTCGGGTCCGCGCCCGGCATCCCCGAGGCGACGGTCGGTGCTTCGTACGGTCCGGGGTACGGCGGCGGGATGTCGCGCACCTCGCCTCCCGCGCCCACCACCCGCAACTGCTGCTCGGCCTCCTCCGGCGACAGCCGCTCGGCCGGGTCCTTGCGCAGCAGCCCCGCGATCACCGGGGCGAGCGCCCCCGCCCGGCGCGGCGGCGGCAGCTCCTCGTCCACCACGGCCCGCAGCGTGGAGAGCGGGGTGGACTGGCGGAAGGGCGAGCTGCCCTCGACCGCCGCGTACAGCAGTACCCCCAGCGACCACAGGTCCGAGGCGGGTCCGGGAGTGCGGCCCAGCGCCTGTTCGGGGGAGAGGAATTCGGGTGAGCCGATCACCTCACCGGTCATCGTGAGCGTGGACGTGCCCGCCACCATGGCGATGCCGAAGTCGGTGAGGACCACCCGGCCGTCGTTGGCGAGCAGCACGTTGGCGGGCTTGACGTCGCGGTGCAGCACCCCGGCCCCGTGCGCCGCGCGCAGCGCCGCGACGACCTCGGCGCCGACGTGCCCGGCGCGCTGCGGAGTGAGCGGGCCGTCCGCCTCCAGCACCTCGGAGAGCGAGAGCCCGCGGACGAGCTCCATCACGATCCAGGGGCGGCCCTCGTGGGTCGCCACGTCGTAGACCGTCACCACGTTGCGGTGCGATATCCGGGCCGCCGCCCACGCCTCGCGTTCGAGGCGCGCGTACATCCGCTGTTCGTCGGGGGAGTCGAGCCCGGCCGGCGCCCGTACCTCCTTGACCGCGACCTCGCGTCCCAGCACCTCGTCGCGCGCCCGCCACACCTCGCCCATGCCGCCGCGGCCGAGCGGGGAGAGCAGACGGTAGCGTCCTTGGATCACGCGCTGTTCGCTGCCCGGCACTTCGCTCACCGGCGGGCCTCCTTGGCGACGGGACGACCACAACACGACCGACTACCGCGAATCCTTTCCACGTTAGCTCAGGTCACGCCGGTAGCGGCCCCCTCGGACGCGTAGTCCAACTCGCCCTGGAATCAGGCATATTCAGAGAGTAATCAGGGTCTTCTGTCAACCCCTGCCCGGGAGAGGTGAATCCCACCACCGGGATACACGAGTGTGACGCGGGGGCGATAGGGTTACCCTGCCCGGGGCCGGGTGCCCTCGTATGGGTGGGGAGTGACATGGAACAGATAACAGTGCGCAGCAGGGCGCGAGTACCTGCCATCACCTGCGGGAGCAGTGCGACCAGCTCGCGGCTCGACCGCCATCTCTCGGTGCTGGGCGGTCCCGCCGTCCCACTGCGGGAGTCGGCCGAGGCGACCTTGCTGATGCGTGAGCTGACCTCGCGTGACGTCGCGCACAGCCGGAGGAGCAAGAGCGCCCGCGTTTCGCTCTTCGCCCCGCTGCGGCGCCTTCGCCGCTCGCTCTTCGGCAGCCGCGGCTGAAGTCCACGACAGCCCACGATCAGTGACTTCCCGAGAATCCGGCACCCCGGGAAACCGGATTCCCGAGAACCTATGACTTTCTGATCCATGTTCAGGCGATCACGCCGTCCCGGCGCAGCGCTGCTGTCAGCTCCTCTGTCATCCCCAGGGCTCGCAGCAGCGCTTCGGTGTGCTCGCCCAGCGCCGGCACCGCGCCCATCCTCGGCTCGGGGCCGCCCGGCAGACCGACCGGCGGCAGCAGCGCGCGCAGCGGCCCCACCGGCGAGTCCACCTCCCGCCAGCGCTTCCGCGCCGCGAGCTGCGGATGCGCGGCGACCTGGGCGACCGTGTTGAGCCGGGCGCAGGCGATGCCCGCCGCCTCCAGCCGCGCCACCGCATCGGAGGCGGTCATCGCGGCCAGCGCTTCCCCGACCACCTGGTCGGTCCGCGCCCGGTGCGCGGTCCGCGCGGTATTGGTCGCGTACACCGGATCCTCGGCCAACTCCGGTCGCTCCAGGACCTGGACGGCCAGTCTGCGCCATTCCCGGTCGTTCTGTACGGAGAGCAGCACCTGGCCGTCGGCCGTCGCGTAGGCGTTGTACGGGGCGATGACGGCGTGCGCGACCCCGGTGCGCGCCGGTTCCGTCCCTCCGTGCATCACATGGTGCAGCGGATGGCCCAGCCACTCCGCCAGCGCGTCCAGCATCGAGATCTCCACAGGGCCGCCCCGGCCGGTCGTCCCCCGGCGCAGCAGCGCCGCGAGGACGCCCGAGTACGCGTACATGGCGGCCGCGATGTCGGCGGCCGGGATGCCCGCCTTCACGGGCTGCTCCGGCGTCCCCGTCACCGAGACGAGCCCGGCCTCGCACTGGACGAGCATGTCGTACGCCCGCTTGTGCGCGTACGGGCCGTCGGCGCCGTACCCCGATATGTCGACCGCGACCAGGCGCGGGTGCGCCGCGCACAGCGTGGCCGCGTCCAGGCCCATCCTGGCGGCCGCCCCGTGCGCCAGGTTCTGCACGAACACGTCGGCCCCGGCGATCAGCCGCCGCAGGACGTCCAGCCCGCGCGGGTCCTTCAGATCGAGCGCGATCGACTCCTTGCCCCGGTTGCACCAGACGAAGTGCGAGGCGAGGCCGCGGGCGGCGGTGTCGTAGTGCCGGGCGAAGTCACCGCCGTCGGGCCGCTCGACCTTGATGACCCGGGCGCCGAGGTCGGCGAGCTGGCGGGTGGCGAAGGGGGCGGCGACGGCCTGCTCCACGGCGACGACGGTGATGCCGTCGAGCGGGAGGGGCTGGGACTGCGGAGTGCTCATGGGAGCCGTGCTTATCGTGTACGGGGCACTTTTGTCACGGGCGGCACGTCGGCGGCTCTCCTCAGAGGAGCGTCAGCTGCCCGTCCGGGCCCTCCTCCGGATGGTCCAGTACGGAGGCGGGGCGGCGGGCCGACGGCGGTACGGGCAGGACGCGCGCCTCGACGAGCCTCTCGCGGGCGAGGCGGGGACCCTCGGCCAGCTCCCGCAGGTCCGGGCGCACTTCGTCGAGCAGGGCCAGGACGGTGATGAGCTCAAGGAGGTCGGAGGTCCACTCCTGCGGCCAGGACGCGGGCCGTACGGCCTCCAGGGTGCCCGGCTCGCCGCTCCGCGCGCGCTGCTCGAACCACGCCTCCAGGACGCGCACCCCGCTCACCTCGAACTCCCAGGCGCCCCGCGGCACGGGGGACACGCGGCCCTCGCCGAGGTACAGGCTCTCGTCCTCGACGTCGTAGCGCAGGGCGTCCGGGCGGGGCGGGATCGCGGCCCGCACGTACGGCCGCCGGCCGCCGGGCAGCCGGGGCTTGTCACCGCCGCGCGCCCCGCGCACGGTCAGCTCGGTGATCCGGTGTCCCAGCTCCACCCCGCGCGCCCAGCGGGCGGGGTCGGCGGTGAGCGGCACGACGCACCCGGCGGGGGAGGGCCCGGCGGCGGCCACGACCCAGGCGAACAGGTCCTCGGGGGCGACCTCCTGCCCGTACTCCTTGCCGAGCAGGGCGAGCAGGCCCGGGGTGATGTTGGGCTCGGCGGCGCCCGGGCGGCGGTACAGGGGCCGGATGCGGCCCGGGCGGCCGGCCAGGGGGTGACCGTCGGGGAGCAGGGCGGAGACGGTGAGGGCCGGGCCGGTGGACTTCGGCGGGCACCCCTGCTCCACGGCGAACAGCTGCCGCTCGTCGGCGACGCGCCACAGCTCCGGGCGGGCGGCGTCCAGGAGGCGGTGATCGGGTATCAGCCACTGCTGGTCGAAGGGGCCGTGGGTGAAGCGGACGGGGGCCGGGCAGGGGCCGGATTCCTGGGCGAGGGGGGCGGTGCCGGGGTGGCCCGGGGAGGGGAGGGCGGGGACGCGGGTGTGGAGGGTGCGGGTACGGGTGGGGCGGAAGAGGTGTTCGCGGGTGGAGGGGTCTGCGTGGACGAGGGTGGTCCAGCGGGTTCTGAGCGTGCGGGGGTCCGGGGCGGTGGGCCAGGGGCGGCCTGGGCGCAGGGGGGCCACGGACCAGGGCATCAGGTCGTCGAGCGGCTGCGGATCGTCACTCACGGGGGCCCATGCTAGGGGGGCGGCGGGGGGTTTTGGCCCCTCCCCGCCCCTTCCCCAAACCCTCCGGGGGCGAGCACCCCGGAAGCCGACTTCCCCAAGGCCTGCACCCCGGGCCCCCTGGCGTCCCCCCCCGGCGGGGCCTGCGCTCCCGGCCCCCGGCGAGGCCAGCAGGCCCCGGCCCTCGGCGGGCCTGCGGCCCCTGCGCCCCGCTGCGGGGCTGCGCCCCCGAACCCCTCTTTCGTCTGCGGACCGTGCTGGGTTGCTCGCGCAGTTCCCCGCGCCCCTGAGGGGGATGCCCGCAGCCGGAATGCTCACCTCAGCCACAGGCCGCCAGGGGCGCGGGGAACTGCGCGCTCAGCCACCCACAACCCGCAGACAAAGCCCTGGCCTTGAAGGGGCGCGGGGAACTGCGCGAGCAAGCCCCACTCGCCCGCAGACGAACCCCGGGCCACATAGGGGCGCGGGGAACTGCGCGTCCTACCGCGACGCCTCCACCGTCACCGAGAACGAGAAGCGGTCCCCCCGGTACCGGATCCGGGCCACATCCACCACCCGCCCCGCCGCGTCGTACGACACCCCCGTGTAGTGCAGGATCGGGGACAGCAGCGGCACCTCCAGCAGCTCCGCCGTCAGAGGATCCGCCAACCTCGCCTCCACCGTGTCGGTGATCCGGCTGATCCTGACCCCGACCGAGTCCCGCAGCACCTTCGTCATCGGCCACCGTTCGAGCTCGCGGACGTCGATCCCGGCCGCCAGCTCCGGACGGACGGCGTTCTCCGCCCAGTTCGTGGGCTCGCCGCTGTCGCCGTCGCGGCGCAGCCGGCGGTAGGTGACGACCGAGTCGCAGTCGGGGAAGTACTCCGCGAGCTCCCCCGGCACCGGCTCCGTCCCGTGCCCCAGCACGGTCGTCGGCTCGCCCGACTGCTGCGCCACGATCGCGTCGATCGAGCCGAGCAGCCGCACCGGTGCCCCGCGCCGCGCGGCGGGCTCGATGAACGTGCCGCGCCGCCGGTGCCGGGTGATCAGCCCCTCCTCCTCCAGCTCCTTCAGCGCCTGCCGCATGGTCAGCACGCTCACGCCGTAGTGCGCGGCCAGCCGCTCCTCGGTGGGCAGCCGCAGCGAGGCTTCGGGGGTGCGGCCCAGTATCGACGCGCGCAGGGACTGCGAGACCTGGTACCACAGCGGGAGCTTGCGGTTCAGGACCAGCGAGTCCGGAGCGAAGGAGGACGCCGGGTGCGGTGCGGGGGTCGAGGAGGTCACGGGCATTCCGTATCAGTCTCCGGGGCGCGGCGGAAGGTGCGGCTCAGGATCCGGCGGCGGCGCGCCGGACACACCGGACGCGCCGCGCATACCGGACGCGCCGCACACCCCGGCCGCGCCGGGACGGCCGCGCGCGTCACGCGCGGAAGTGGCGCTCCAGCCCCCGCCACACCTCGTCGTACCCCCGCTGGAGGTGCTCCGCCGACGCGGCCTGCTCCGTCGCCGTCACCGGCCAGCGCGTCTCGAACATGAACGCCAGGCCGTCGTCGATCTTCTGCGGCTTCAGCTCGGCGGCGCTCGCCTTGTCGAAGGTCTCCCGGTCCGGCCCGTGCGCCGACATCATGTTGTGGAGCGAGCCGCCGCCGGGGACGAAGCCTCCCTTTCCGGCGGCCTTCGCGTCGTACGCGCCCTCGATCAGGCCCATGTACTCGCTCATCACGTTGCGGTGGAAGTACGGCGGCCGGAACGTGTCCTCGCCGACCAGCCAGCGCGGCGCGAAGACCACGAAGTCGACGCCCGCGAGGCCCGGGGTGTCGGAGGGGGAGGTGAGGACCGTGAAGATCGACGGGTCCGGGTGGTCGTAGGAGATGGTCCCGATGACGTTGAAGCGGCGCAGGTCGTACACGTACGGCACGTGGTTGCCGTGCCAGGCGACGACGTCCAGCGGCGAGTGGTCGTACCGCGCGCTCCACAGGTTGCCGCAGAACTTGTTGACCACCTCCACCGGACCCTCCACCTCCTCGTACGCCGCGACCGGCGCGAGGAAGTCCCGGGCGTTGGCGAGGCCGTTGGCGCCGATCGGGCCGAGGTCGGGGAGCTGGAAGGGCTGCCCGTAGTTCTCGCACACGTAACCGCGGGCCGTCTCGTCGAGGAGCTCGACCCGGAAGCGCACCCCGCGCGGGATCAGCGCGATCTCGCCGGGGCCGGCCGCGAGCAGGCCGAACTCGGTGCGCAGCAGCAGTCCGCCGCGCTCGGGAACGATCAGCAGCTCGCCGTCCGCGTCGCTGAAGACCCGGTCCATGGAGGCGTTGGCGTGGTAGAGGTGCACGGCCATGCCGGTGCGCTGGGTGGCGTCGCCGTTGCCGCCCAGCGTCCACAGGCCCGCCAGCCAGTCCGTGCCGGCGGCCGGCTCCGGCAGCGGGTCCCAGCGCAGCCGGTTGGGGTCGGGCACGGTCTCGGTGAAGGGCGCGCCGCGCAGCCGGCCGTTGTCGGTGCGGACGAACGCGGGGTGGGCGGCGGACGGGGTGATCCGGTACAGCCAGGAGCGGCGGTTGTGCGCCCTCGGCTCGGTGAACGCCGAACCGCTCAACTGCTCCGCGTAGAGCCCGAGGGGCGCGCGCTGCGGCGAGTTCCGGCCATGCGGCAGCGCGCCGGGAACCGCCTCCGAGCTGTGCTCGTTACCGAACCCCGGGGAGTACGACAGCGCCTGTGCCGTCTTCCTGGCCTGCTCGCTGCTGGTGGTCATCCGCCGCTCCCGCCGCTGAGGAATCCTGCAATCCTATGGGACACCGTAGGATTCGGATCGGACCGCGTCAACGGCAGAACCGGCCGGGCGCGGCATGATGGGGCCGTGCCCCATGCGAATCTCCGCCGCGCACCCGTGCAGCAACGCAGTGCCGAGCGCCTCAGCCGGATCCTGGACGCCTGCGCCGAGCTCCTGGACGAGACCGGTTACGAGGACCTCTCCACCCGGGCGGTGGCCCAGCGGGCGGGGGTGCCCATCGGCTCGGTGTACCGCTTCTTCAGCAACAAGCGGGCGCTCGCGGAGGCGCTCGCCGCCCGCAACCTCGACCGGTTCGCCGAGATCGTCGGCGCCCGGCTCGCCACCATCGAGCCCGAGGACTGGCGCGGGGCGATCGACGCGGTGCTGGACGAGTACCTGGTCCTGAAGAAGACCGTGCCCGGCTTCAACCTGGTGGACTTCGGCGGGCCGCAGCCGGTCGCCGACCCCGCCGCCGACGCCAACCACCTGCTGGCCGAGCGGCTCGCCGAGCTGCTCCCGGCCCAGTTCGGCCGCGCCCCCGACGCGGAGTTGCGCCTGACCATCCTGGTGGCGGTCGAGGCGGCCGACGCCCTGCTGCGGCTGGCCTTCCGCACCGACCCGGCGGGGGACCCGGGCATCGTCGCTGAGACCCGGGAGCTGCTGCACGCGTATCTGGCCCGGACCCTGGGCTGAGCGCCTGCCCCGGGACCCCCGCCCGCGCCTTGGCGCCCGGCGCGTCGCCGCACGTACCGACGCCTTGACGCCCGGTGCGCCGCGCCACGTACCGACGCCGCCACTCCCGCCCCCCCGGACGGGCGGCCGGGGCGCCAAGACGGCCCCCGCTCCCGCGCCGCGGCCCTCGCCACCATGCGTACCGGTCGGTATGCTCGGATCGCCCGTGCGTCACCCGCCGCCGCCCCCGGGGAGGACCCCCATGTCCGCACTGCGCATCTGCCCCCTCTGCGAAGCCACTTGCGGGCTCACGCTGACCGTCGAGGGGACCCGGGTCACCGGGGCCCGCGGCGACCGGGACGACGTGTTCAGCCAGGGGTTCATCTGCCCCAAGGGCGCCTCCTTCGGCGAGGTCGACGCCGACCCCGACCGGCTCACCGCGCCCCTGATCCGCCGCGAGGGGCGCCTGGTGGAGGCGGGCTGGGACGAGGCGTTCGACCTGGTCGCGGAGCGGATCCGGCCGGTCGTCGAGACGTACGGCGCCGACGCCGTCGGGGTGGTGCTCGGCAACCCCAACGTCCACACCATGGCCGGCGCCCTCTACCCGCCCGTGCTGCTCGGCGCCCTGCACACCCGCAGCCTCTTCACCGCCAGCACCCTCGACCAGATGCCCAAGCACGTCTCCAGCGGGCTCCTCTTCGGCGACCCGTTCGCCATACCCGTGCCGGACCTCGACCGCACCGACCACCTGCTGCTGCTCGGCGCCAACCCCCTGGAGTCCAATGGGAGTCTGTGCACCGCGCCGGACTTCCCCGGCAGGCTCAAGGCCCTGCGGGCGCGCGGCGGCACCCTCACGGTCGTCGATCCGCGCCGCACCCGGACCGCGAAGCTGGCCGACCGCCACCTCGCCCCCCGGCCGGGCACCGACGCGCTGCTGCTCGCCGCGCTCGCCCACGTCCTGTTCGAGGAGAAGCTGACCTCGCCCGGCGAACTCGCGGACGCGGTGGAGGGGCTGGCCGACGTCCATGAAGCCGTACGGGAGTTCACCCCCGAGGCGGTCGGGGCGGCCTGCGACCTCGACCCGGACGAGATCCGCGCCCTCGCCCGGGAACTCGCCGCGGCGCCCACCGCCGCCGTCTACGGCCGCATCGGCAGCTGCACGGTGGAGCACGGCACCCTGGCCAGCTGGCTCGTCGACGTCCTCAACATCCTCACCGGCAACCTGGACCGGCCCGGCGGCGCGCTCTTCCCGCTCTCCGCCACCGACCGCGCCCCGCGTCCGGCCGGACCCGGCCGGGGCTTCGAGATCGGCCGCTGGCGCAGCCGGGTCGGCGGCCACCCCGAGGCCAAGTCGGAGCTGCCCGCGGCGGCCCTCGCCGAGGAGATCGAGACGCCGGGGGAGGGGCAGATCCGGGCGCTGATCGTGTGCGCGGCCAACCCGGTGCTCTCCGCCCCCGACGGCGACCGGCTCGACCGCGCGCTGGCCGGGCTCGACTTCATGGTCAGCGTCGACCCGTACCTCAACGAGACCTCACGCCACGCCGACGTCGTGCTGCCCCCGCCGCCGCCCTCGCAGAGCGCCCACTTCGACTTCGCCTTCAACGCCCTCGCCGTACGCAACCAGGTCCGCTACACCCGCCCCGCCGTGCCGCTCGCCGAGGGCAGGCTCGACGAGTGCGAGATCCACGCCCGGCTCGTCCTCGCGGCGACCGGGATGCACGGCGCCCCGCCGGACGCGGTGGACGCGATGGTGATCGACCGCACGCTCGGCAAGGCCGTGGCCGACCCGCACTCCGCCGTGCACGGACGCGACGCGAAGGAGCTCGCCGCGCGGCTGACCGGCGGGAGCGGCCCCGAGCGGCGCCTGGACATGATGCTGCGGCTCGGCCCGTACGGCGACGGCTTCGGCGCCGACCCCGAGGGCCTCAGCCTGGAGCGGGTGCTCGCCCACCCGCACGGCATCGACCTCGGGCCGCTGCGGCCCCGGTTGCCGCAGGTGCTGCGGACCCGCAGCGGGCGGATCGAGCTGCTGCCCGCCCCGATCGCCGAGGACCTGCCCCGGCTGCGCGCCGCGCTCGACGCCCGCCCCGACGGGCTCGTCCTGGTCGGCCGGCGGCATCTGCGCTCCAACAACAGCTGGCTGCACAACATCCCGTCCCTGAACGGCGGTTCCAACCGCTGCACCCTCCACGTCCACCCCGAGGACGCGGCGCGCCTCGGCGTGCGCGAGGGCGATCTCGTCCGCGTCACGGCGGACGGCGGCGCGGTGGAGGCGCCCGTGGAGATCACCGACTCGGTCCGCAGCGGGGTCGTCAGCCTCCCGCACGGCTGGGGCCACGACCGCCCCGACACCCGGCTCGGGGTCGCCGCCGGACGGCCCGGGGTCAACGTCAACCAGTTGCTCGACGGCTCCCGGCTGGACCCGCTGTCGGGGACGGCGGTGCTCAACGGCTTCCCCGTCGAGCTGGTCGCACTTCGTTGACCTGGGGTTTTGCTCGTATTGCTCACACGTCAACGTCTTGCTGACGCCGGAAGGGCCGCCCTAACGTCATCCGCACCGCCAGCCCCCTGGTGGGAGTTCAAGGGTGAACGTTAGGTGTCCTCCATGCTGACCGTCCTCGGCTTCACCATGATCGCGACCTTCCTGGTGCTGATCATGCTGAAGAAGCTGTCGCCCATCGCGGCGCTGGTTCTGATCCCCGCCCTCTTCTGCGTCCTCGTGGGCAAGGGCGCCCACCTCGGCGACTACGTGGTCGACGGCGTGGGCAAGCTCGCGCCGACCGCCGCGATGCTGATGTTCGCGATCATCTACTTCGGGGTGATGATCGACGTCGGCCTCTTCGACCCGGTCGTCCGGGGCATCCTGCGGTTCTGCAAGGCCGACCCGGTGCGGGTGGTCGTCGGTACGGCGGTGCTCGCCGCGATCGTCTCCCTCGACGGCGACGGCTCGACCACCTTCATGATCACGGTCTCCGCGATGTACCCGCTCTACAAGCGGCTGGGGATGAGCCCGGTGGTGATGACCGGAGTCGCCGCCACCGCCAACGGCGTGATGAACACCCTGCCCTGGGGCGGCCCGACCGCCCGCGCCGCCACCGCCCTCAAGCTCGACGCGTCCGACATCTTCGTCCCGATGATCCCGGCGCTCGCGGTCGGCCTGGTGGCGGTCTTCGTCCTGGCGTACGCGCTGGGCCGCCGCGAGCGCGCCCGGCTCGGCCTCCTCACGCTCGACGAGGCCCTGGAGCCGGAGAGCGAGACCGTCCTGGTGGCGGCGGGCGGCTCCGAGCCGCCGCGCCCGGTCGCGGCCGACGGGGGCGCGCGGGCGTCCGAGGTCACCGGCTTCCAGGGGCTCGACTCCGAGCGCGCGACCCTGCGCCCCAAGCTGTACTGGTTCAACGCGGCCCTCACCGTGGTGCTGCTCACCGCGATGATCATGGAGTGGCTGCCGATCCCGGTGCTGTTCCTGCTGGGCGCGGCGCTCGCGCTCACCGTCAACTTCCCGCACATGCCCGACCAGAAGGCGCGGATCGCCGCCCACTCCGACAACGTGGTGAACGTGGCGGGCATGGTCTTCGCGGCGGCCGTCTTCACCGGGGTCCTCAACGGCACCGGCATGGTCAAGCACATGGCCGACTGGCTGGTCGGCGCCGTCCCCGACGCCATGGGCCCGCATATGGCGCTGGTCACCGGCGTCCTGAGCCTGCCGCTCACGTACTTCATGTCCAACGACGGCTTCTACTTCGGCGTCCTGCCGGTCCTCGCGGAGGCCGGGGCCGCGCACGGCGTCTCCTCCGTGGAGATCGCCCGCGCCTCGCTCGTCGGGCAGGCGCTGCACATGTCGAGCCCGCTGGTGCCGGCCGTGTACGTCCTGGTGGGCATGGCCAAGGTCGAGTTCGGCGACCACACCCGGTTCACGGTGAAGTGGGCGGCGCTCACCTCGCTGGTGGTCCTCGGCGCCGGGATCCTCTTCGGGATCATCTGACGGGCCGTCGGGAGCGGGGGCGCTGCGCCGGACGGGCGACATCGCGCGGTCCGTCCGGCGCTGCTCCGCCGTTTCCCCGGGCGGATGTGAAAGAGAGTCAGACGAAAGGTCGATTTATATGACAATCTGACTCGAAGGAAAGCGCATGTCTGCCTCCTCACCTCCGCGCCCCACCGTCCGCCGCCCCGCCGCCACCGCCGCCGCGGCCCTCGCCCTCGGGCTGGCCGGAGCCGCCCTGGCCGGGGCGCCCGTCGCCCACGCCGCCCCCGGCGACAACGGCGACGTGAAGATCCACAACCTGGGCACCCAGTTCACCGACCAGCGCGACGAGCCCAAGGTCTGCGGGTTCTACCTCGACGGGTTCAACTTCGACCCGAAGCAGAACATCAGCTACTCGATCCAGCCGCAGCCGCAGCGGGCGGGCGGCGCGACCCTCACCGGCGCCATCCCGCTGCCCACCGGCGTCGGCCACACCCTGCCGCTGACCCTCCCGGACGGCCAGTACAAGCTCACCTGGAACGTCGTCGGGCTCAAGGCCGCCGGCAAGACGAAGGTCTTCAAGGTCGACTGCAATCCGGTCACCGGCCCTTCGAGCAGCCCCAGGAGCATCCTGCCCAACGGCGGTCCGAACGCCGGCGGCGGCGGTCTGGCCGGGGACGGCGGCGGCTCGGGCGACGGGGTCTCCCCGGCGGCGGGCGCCGCGGCCCTCGGCCTGATCGGCCTCTCCGGGGCGCTCTTCGTGCGACGGCTGCGCCGGCGCCCGCATGGCGCCGCGTAACGGTTCCCCCAGGCCCTGCCACCGCTCCCGCGCCTACCGGCTGACGCGGACGGCGGCGCTGGCCGCGACCCTGGTCGTCGGCGGCGTCTGGTGGGCCCAGGACGACGGGTCGGTCGCACCGGTCGCCCTGGGCACCGCGGGGGCCGGGGGCGCGGCGGCGCCCTCGGCCCCCACGGGGGGCGACGGGGACGAGCAGCCCCTGGGGGCGTCCGCGGCCCCGGGCGTGGCGGGGGCCAAGCCGGGCGCGGGCCGCCCCGTCCCGGGCGGGCACGGCCGGTCCGCCGGGCCCGCGCCCGCCGCCCGCCCGCCCCGGCCGCTGCCGCCGTCCCGGGCGACCGGCCTCGCCATCCCGTACTTCGGCCTGCGGGCACCGGTCGTCGGCCTCGGCCTCGACCGTACGCACCAGCTGGCCACCCCGCCGGTCGACAACCCCAAGCTGGTCGGCTGGTACCAGGGCGGGCCCAGCCCGGGCGGGACGGGCACGGCCGTCGCCGTCGGCCACCGCGACACCCGCACCGGGGCGGCCGTCTTCGCCAACCTCGCGATGCTGCGGCCCGGCCGGCTCGTCGAGGTCCGCCGCGCCGACCGCAGGACCGCGGTGTACACCGTGGACGCGGTCCGCACGTACGACAAGGCGGGCTTTCCCGACAAGGAGGTGTACGGCCCGCGGAACCGGCCCGAGCTGCGGCTGATCACCTGCGGCGGCAAGTTCGACCGCAAGAAGGGCTACGAGAGCAACGTCGTGGTCTTCGCCCACCTGACCGCCGTCCGGGGCCCGGGCCGGACCGCATAGCCTCCTTCCGGCGCCCGGAACCGCGGGCGGCCCTGGTGCCGGAAAACTACCGGCGCTAGTTTGGGTGCACTGTCCCAGACCCAGGAGGAGTGCGATGAACGCCCACGACGGGATGTACATAGCCGGCCGGTGGACGCCCGCCGCGGGCGGCGACACGATCGCCGTGGTGAACCCGGCGGACGAGCGGGTCATCGCGCACGTCCCGGCGGGCACCGCCGAGGACGTCGACGCGGCGGTCCGCGCGGCCCGCGCGGCGCTGCCGGGCTGGGCCGCGACCCCGCCCGCCGGGCGCGCCGCGCTGATCGCCGCCCTGCGGGACCGGCTCGCCGCGCGCAAGGACGAGATCGCCGCGACCGTCACCGCCGAGCTCGGGGCGCCCGAGCAGTTCGCCCAGCAGGTGCACGTCGGCCTGCCGATCGCGGTCGCCGGTTCGTACGCCGAACTCGCCGCCGCGTACGCCTTCGAGGAGCGGATCGGGAACTCGACGGTCTTCCACGAGCCGGTCGGCGTGGTCGGCGCGATCACGCCCTGGAACTACCCGCTGCACCAGATCGTCGCCAAGGTCGCCCCGGCGCTCGCCGCGGGCTGCACGGTCGTGCTCAAGCCCGCCGAGGACACCCCGCTCACCGCGCGGCTCTTCGCCGAGGCGGTGCACGAGGCGGGGCTGCCCGCCGGGGTGTTCAACCTGGTCACCGGGCTCGGCCCGGTCGCGGGCCAGGCCCTCGCCGCGCACGAGGGCGTCGACCTCGTCTCCTTCACCGGCTCCACGGCCGTGGGCCGGCAGATCGGCGCCACGGCGGGCGGAGCCGTCAAGCGCGTCGCCCTGGAGCTGGGCGGCAAGTCCGCCAACGTCGTCCTGCCCTCCGCCGACCTCGCCAAGGCCGTCGCCGTCGGCGTCGCCAACGTCATGAGCAACTCCGGGCAGACGTGCAGCGCCTGGACCCGGATGCTCGTCCACACCGACCGGTACGAGGAGGCGGTGGAGCTCGCCAGGGCCGCCGTGGCCAAGTACCCGGCGGGCGACCGCGTCGGCCCGCTGGTCAGCGCCCGGCAGCGGGAGCGGGTGCGCGGCTACATCGAGAAGGGCGTGGCCGAGGGCGCCCGCCTTGTGGCGGGTGGCGCCGAGGCCCCGCTGGAGCGCGGGTACTACGTGGCGCCCACCGTCTTCGCGGACGTCACCCCCGAGATGACCATCGCCCAGGAGGAGATCTTCGGCCCGGTCCTCTCGCTGCTGCGCTACGAGGACGAGGAGGACGCGCTGCGGATCGCCAACGGCACGGTGTACGGGCTCGCGGGCGCGGTCTGGGCCGGGGACGAGGCCGAGGCCGTGGCCTTCGCGCGGCGGATGGAGACCGGGCAGGTGGACATCAACGGCGGCCGGTTCAACCCGCTGGCACCCTTCGGCGGCTACAAGCAGTCCGGCGTCGGCCGCGAGCTCGGCCCGCACGGCCTGGCCGAGTACCTCCAGACCAAGTCCCTCCAGTTCTGACACCCGCCTTCGCACCTCTGGCACCCGATGCCGAGGTGCCGCTCCGACGCCAGTTCCGACGCCCAACCCCCTGCCGACTCTCCGAACCCGGGAGCACCTCGTGGTCCGCGCCGCCGTCCTTCCCTCCATCGGTTCCCCGCTGGAGGTCACCGAGATAGAACTCCCCGAGCCCGGCCCCGGCCAGGTGCGGGTGCGCCTCGCCGCCGCCGGGGTCTGCCACTCCGACCTGTCGCTCTCAGACGGCACCATGCGGGTGCCCGTCCCCGCCGTCCTCGGCCACGAGGGCGCCGGCACGGTCGTCTCCGTCGGCGAGGGGGTCACCTCGGTGGCGCCGGGCGACGGCGTGGTCCTCAACTGGGCGCCCTCGTGCGGCACCTGCCACCCCTGCTCGCTGGGCGAGGTGTGGCTCTGCGTCAACGCGCTGGCCGGCGCCGGCGCGGTGTACGCGCGCACCGCGGCCGGGACCGACCTCCACCCCGGCCTCAACGTCGCCGCGTTCGCCGAGGAGACGGTGGTGGCGGAGAACTGCCTGCTGCCGCTGCCCGAGGGCATCCCGCTCACCGAGGCCGCCCTCCTCGGCTGCGCGGTCCTCACCGGCTACGGCGCGGTCCACCACTCGGCCCGGGTGCGCGAGGGCGAGACGGTCGCGGTGTACGGAGTCGGCGGCGTGGGCCTGGCCACCCTCCAGTCGGCCCGGATCGCGGGCGCCGCGCGGATCGTGGCGGTCGACGTCTCCCCGGCCAAGGAGGAGCTGGCCCGGCGGGCGGGCGCCACCGACTTCGTCGTGGCCTCGGAGACGACCGCCAAGGACGTCCGCAAGCTGACCGGCGGCCACGGCGTGGACGTGGCCGTGGAGTGCGTCGGGCGCGCGGTGACCATCCGTACCGCGTGGGAGTCCACCCGGCGCGGCGGGCGCACCACGGTCGTCGGCATCGGCGGCAAGGACCAGCAGGTCACCTTCAACGCCCTGGAGATCTTCCACTGGGGCCGTACGCTCTCCGGCTGCGTCTACGGCGACAGCGACCCCGCCCGCGACCTGCCGGTGCTCGCCGAGCACGTACGGGCCGGGCGGCTCGACCTGGGCGCGATGGTCTCGGAGCGGATCGGGCTCGACGGGATCCCGGCCGCGTTCGAGAACATGCTGGCGGGCAAGGGCGGCCGGGCCCTGGTGGTCTTCTAGCGGCCCGCCGTCTCCGGCTCCGGCGCCACCGCGACGCCCGCGCCCACCGGTGCCGTACGGTCCGTACGGCGCCGGGGGCGGGAGCGGGAGACCGCCACGCCCGCGAGGCAGAGGGCGCCGCCGACGAGCGTGAGCCACGCCGGGACCTCGTCGAGGACCAGCCAGGACATCAGCACGACCAGCGTCGGCACCACGTAGGTGGTCGCGCCCATGCGGCCCGCCGTCGTACGGGCCAGGGCGTACGCCCAGGTGGTGAAGGCGAGCGCGGTAGGGAAGACGCCCAGGTAGACCATGTTGAGGGTCGCCGGGACCGGCGCGGCGGCGGCGTCCGCCACCAGCTGCCCGCTGAACGGCAGGCAGAGCGCGGTCCCCACCAGGCAGCCGAAGAAGGTCACCTGGAGCGCGCTGCCGTGGGCCAGGGCCGGCTTCTGCGCCACCACCCCGGCCGCGTACGCCACCGCCGCCAGCAGGCACAGCGCCACCCCGAGGACGTTCGCGCCGCCCTCGCCGGACATCGACAGGCCGACCGCCACCGCGCCCGCGAACGAGACGCCCATGCCCGCCACCAGCCGGGGCGGCAGCCGCTCGCCGAGGAACCGGGCGCCGAGCAGGGCGATCAGGATCGGTCCGATGTTGACGACCATCGCGGCCGTCCCCGCGTCGACCCGCTGCTCGCCCCAGTTGAGCACCACCATGTACAGCCCGAACCACAGGAGGCCGGAGAGCACCGTGCCGCGCCAGGCCGCCCGCGGCGGCAGCCCCTCGCGCCGGGCGGCCATGAGCACGCCGAGCACGAGGGTGCCCGAGAGCAGTCGGCCCAGGGCGAGCGCCCCGGGGGAGTAGGCGTCTCCGGCGCTGCGGATCGACACGAAGGCCGAGGCCCACAGCACCACGGAGACTCCGGCGGCGCCGAGGGCGAGCCCTTGCGAACGGCGCCCGGTGTGCGAGGAGTTCGTCATGTGCCGACGGTACGGCCACGACGGTTCGGCGCTCACCGAATTATCGGCCGCCCCGCGGCAACGGCCCGCCTTGCGCCCTGCGGCAACGGCCCGCCCGGCCCCGCGCGGCAACGGCCCGCCCCGCGCCCCGCGTTCACCGCCGCGCCGGGCCCGGCCTACCGCAGGCTCGCCTTCTCCACCCCGAGCAGCTCGGACAGCGCCTCCTCGCCCGTCGGCGTCACCCGCACCGCCCGCTCGGAGCCGATCCGTACGCACCACTCGGCCTCCAGCGCGTGCGCGCACAGCACGGCCCCGGCGACCCCGGCCAGATGCGGGCGGCGCTCGGTCCAGTCCAGGCACGAGCGCACCAGCGGGCGCTTGCCGCCCGGGGAGAGGTCGAGCCCCAGCTCGCCGTACCAGCGCAGGCCGTCACGCGTCAGCGCGAACCCGGCGTCCTGGGTCAGCAGGCCCCGCAGCGTCATCGCGTCCGTGACGGCGATGCCGAGGCGGCCGGCGAGGTGGTCGTAGCAGGTGCGGCCGCGGGCCATGGCGCTGCCCGCCGAGACGGCCCGCAGGGTGCGCGGCCGGTCCGGCGGCGCGGTCCTGGCCGCCAGCTCCTCGACGAGGTGGGCGGTCCCGGCGTCGGCCAGGCACACGTACCGGTGCCGCCCCTGCCGCTCCTCGCGGAGCAGCCCGCCCGCGACCAGTTTGCCCAGGTGCTCACTGGCCGTGGAGGGAGCGACCTTCGCGTGCCGCGCCAGCTCGCCGGCCGTCCAGGCGCGCCCGTCCAGGAGCGCCAGGCAGAAGGCCGCGCGGGTCTCGTCGGCGAGCAGCGCGGCGAACGCCGCCAGTCCGGATCCCGTGGTGGTGGTCATACCTCAAGGATGCCGCCGTCACCCTTCGGCCGGGGCCGAACCGTGGGCGAGGCGGTGGGGGCGGCCGGGCAGCGCGTCGTACTGCGCCTGGAGCCCGTCCAGCAGGGCCCGCAGCCCGGTCTCGAACGCGCCCTCGTCGATCTCCTCCTGGCGCTCGGCCAGCAGATGGGCCTGGCCGAGATGGGGGTAGTCGGCCGGGTCGTACGCGCTCTCGTCGGCCACGAAGCCGCGGGCGAAGGAGCCCAGGGCCGAGCCCATGACGAAGTAGCGCATCAGGGCGCCGATACGGGTGGCCTGGGCGGGCGGCCAGCCGGCCGCGACCATCCCGCCGAAGACCGCGTCCGCGAGCCGCAGACCCGCCGGGCGGCGGCCGGGGCCTTGGGCGAGCACCGGGACGATGTGGGGGTGGCGGGTGAGGACCGCCCGGTAGGACAGGGCCCAGTCGTGCAGCGCGGTGCGCCAGTCGCGGCCGTCGTCCGCCTCGAACATCGTCAGGTCGACCTGGGCCGAGGTGGCGTCCGCCACCGCCTCCAGGATCTCGTCCTTGGTGCGGAAGTGGTTGTAGAGGGAGGGGCCGCTCACGCCCAGTTCGGCGGCGAGGCGGCGGGTGGAGACGGCCGCTAGCCCTTCCGCGTCCACGAGCGCGCTCGCCGCCGCGACGATGCGGTCGTGGCTGAGGAGGGGCTTGCGCGGTCGGGCCATGCGGCACATAGTAGGCGTGCGCAGGGAAAACTAGCAGTGGTAATTAAATGGTGGCCCGACCGGCCGCCCGGACTACCTGGGGTGCGAGCGGGATGAACCTGGAGCTGAGCGAGGAGCAGGCCGCGGTGCGCCGGCTCGCCGAGGACTTCGTCGCCCGCGAGGTCACCCCGCACGCCGCCGCCTGGGACCGGGCCGAGAACGTCGACCGGTCGATCGTCAAGAAGCTGGGCGCGCTCGGCTTCCTCGGGCTCACCCTCCCCGAGGAGTACGGCGGCTCGGGCGGCGACCACCTCGCCTACTGCCTGGTCACCGAGGAGCTCGGGCGCGGCGACTCCTCGGTGCGCGGCATCGTCTCCGTCTCGCTCGGCCTGGTCGCCAAGACCCTGGCGCACTGGGGCAGCGAGGAGCAGAAGCGCGCCTGGCTGCCCCGGCTGGCCTCCGGCGAGGCGCTCGGCTGCTTCGGGCTGACCGAGCCCGGGACCGGCTCGGACGCCGGGAACCTGGCGACCCGCGCGGTCCGCGACGGCGGCGACTACGTGATCAACGGCTCCAAGATGTTCATCACCAACGGCACCTGGGCCGATGTGATGCTGCTCTTCGCCCGCACCAACGACACCCCCGGGCACCGGGGCGTCTCCGCGTTCCTGGTGCCGACCGACACCCCCGGCCTGAGCCGGCGCCCCATCCACGGCAAGCTCGGCCTGCGCGGCCAGGCGACCGCCGAGGTGGTCCTCCAGGACGTCCGCCTGCCCGCGGACGCGCTGCTGGGGCCGGAGGGCAAGGGGTTCTCGATCGCCATGTCCGCGCTGGCCAAGGGGCGGATGTCGGTGGCGGCGGGCTGTGTCGGCATCGCCCGCGCGGCGCTGGACGCGGCGGTCGGCTACGCCGGGCAGCGCGAGCAGTTCGGCCGGTCCATCGCGCACTACCAACTGGTCCAGGAACTCATCAGTGACATCTCGGTGGACGTGGACGCGGCCCGGCTGCTGACCTGGCGGGTCGCCGATCTCATCGACCGGGGCGAGGAGTTCGCCACCGCCGCCTCCAAGGCCAAGCTCTTCGCCTCCGAGGCCGCCGTGCGCGCCGCCAACAACGCCCTCCAGGTGTACGGCGGTTACGGCTACATCGACGAGTACCCGGTCGGCAAGCTGCTGCGTGACGCGCGCGTGATGACGCTGTACGAGGGCACCAGCCAGATCCAGAAGCTGATCATCGGCCGCGCGGAGACCGGCGTCTCGGCCTTCTGAGTACGTCCTGAGTACGGGAGCGGATGTGGCCGCGGCCACGTCCGCCGCATGCTGGCCCCATGAGTGAGACACCGGTCAAGCAGCAGAACACGGCCGCGTACTACGGCCAGGCCGTCGCGTCCTTCGCCCTCGCCCTCGGGGCCACGGCGATCGGCATCACCCGGCTCCACGCCGACGCCTGGGTGCGCGGTTTCCTCGGGATAGCCGTCCTTTACCTCGTCACCTCCGCCTTCACCCTCGCCAAGGTGGTCCGCGACCGCCAGGAGGCCGGGCAGATCGTCAGCCGGGTCGACCAGGCCCGGCTGGAGAAGCTGCTCGCCGAGCACGACCCGTTCCAGAAGCTCTAGCGCTCGCTCTAAGCGCTTGCTCACCTTCGGGGTATGGTGTTCGTCCGAAGAAAGGGGCTGGCGATGGGTGCGGCTGAGGAGATGGCGGTCGGCGAGGACAGGCCGTGGGGCGAGGTCACGCCCGAGGCCGCCCGGAGGCTGCTCGTCGCCGCCGTGGAGGCCTTCGCGGAACGCGGCTACCACGCCACGACGACCCGGGACATCGCCGGCCGCGCCGGGATGAGCCCGGCCGCGCTCTACATCCACTACAAGACCAAGGAAGAGCTGCTCCACCGGATCAGCCGGATCGGCCACGACAAGGCCCTGGAGATCCTGGAGACGGCCGCGGACGCCGGGGGCACCGCCGCCGAGCGCCTCGCGGACGCCGTGCGCTCCTTCGTCCGGTGGCACGCCGGGCACCACATGACGGCCCGCGTGGTCCAGTACGAACTCGACGCGCTCGGCGAGGAGCACCGCACCGAGATCGTGGGGCTGCGCCGGCGCAGCGACGCGGCCGTGCGGCGCATCCTCAACGAGGGGGTGGCGGCGGGCGAGTTCGACGTGCCGGACGTGCCCGGCACCACGCTCGCGGTCCTGTCGCTCTGCATCGACGTGGCCCGCTGGTTCAACACCGAGGGGCGCCGCACGCCCGACGAGGTCGGCGCGCTCTACGCCGGCCTCGTGCTGCGGATGGTCGGGGCCCGGACCGCTTAGGGCCCGTGGCCGGCCCGGGAAGGCGACCACAGGCGCCCGGGGCCGGGCGCCCGGGGTCAGAAGAAGTACCGCGACACCGACTCCGCCACGCACACCGGCTTCTCGCCGCCCTCGCGCTCGACCGTGACCTTCGCGGTCACCTGCACGCCGCCGCCCGCCTCCACCACGTCGGTGAGGACCGCCGTGGCCCGCAGCCGTGAGCCGACCGGGACCGGGGCGGGGAAACGGACCTTCTCGGTGCCGTAGTTGATGCCCATCCTCATGCCCTCGACGCGCAGCACCTGCGGGACGAGCGCGGGCAGCAGCGAGAGCGTCAGATAGCCGTGCGCGATGGTCGTCCCGAACGGCCCGGCCGCCGCCCGCTCCGGGTCGACGTGGATCCACTGGTGGTCCCCGGTGGCGTCCGCGAACAGGTCGATGCGGTGCTGGTCGATCTCCAGCCAGTCGCTGTACCCGAGCGGCTCGCCCACTCCGGCCTTCAGCTCGTCGGCGGAGGTGAAGATCCTCGGCTCTGCCATGCCCGGTTCCTGCCTCTCTCGCATGCTTCGGCTGTCTTTGCGCCTCCACTGTCCAAGCGCTTGCTCAGCATGCTGTTGGCGGTGCCCGCTGTCAACGGTGATCCCGCCCGCGCAGTAGGGTTCGAGAGGTGCCGCAGATTCCAGAGAAGGTCCATGAGCTCACGGTCGGTCAGCTCTCCGCCCGTAGCGGGGCCGCCGTGTCCGCCCTGCACTTCTACGAGTCCAAGGGCCTGATCAGCAGCCGCCGCACCTCGGGCAACCAGCGCCGCTACAGCCGCGACGTGCTGCGCCGGGTCGCTTTCGTCCGGGCCGCCCAGCGCGTCGGCATCCCGCTCGCCACCATCCGGGACGCCCTCGCCGAACTCCCCGAGGAGCGCACCCCCACCCGCGAGGACTGGGCGCGGCTCTCCGAGAACTGGCGCTCCGAACTCGACGAGCGCATCAAGCAGCTGAACCGGCTGCGCAACCACCTCACCGACTGCATCGGCTGCGGATGCCTGTCGCTGGAGACCTGTGTCCTGTCCAACCCGGACGACATCTCCGGCGAGCGCCTCACCGGCTCGCGGCTGCTGCCCGAGCGCAGGAAACAGCAGCGGCCCGCGCCCGAGTCCGCGCCCGAGCCCGAGTCCGCGCCCGACACCGCCGCGTGCGGGACCTGTTAGCCGTACGGACCGGTCGGCCGTGAGCGGCCGTACGGCGGCGTACGGCTGAGTCCCTCCCGAACACACGGGGGCGGTACGGGGCGGCCCCCGGCCGCGTCCGCCCCCGGGTGTCTCAGGCCACCGACGCCAGCTCTCGGTGCCGGACCGCCTTGGCCCGCACCAGCGCCTCGGCGGTCAGGACCGGCTGGGGCACCAAAATGCCGCAGCCGGTGCAGACCGGGCCGCACCACGGGTCGTGGGCCAGATCGCGCTGCCACACCAGCCGCTGCCCCTCGCAGACCGGGCAGGCGGAGCCCGGCACCGTGCGCAGGGCCGCGATGATCCGGCCGAGCACCTCGGCCAGCGGCTGCGCCGGGTGCACCGACGGGTCCTCGCACCACGCCACCCCGAAACCGCCCCAGGTGCGCCGGTGCCAGTCGTCGAAGGAGCCCGGGATCCGCAGGCCGGCGTGTTTCTCACGCTTCCTGCGGGCCGCGAACTCCGCTTCGTACCGGAGCCAGACGGCCCGCGCCGCCTCCAGCTCGTCGAGCGCGGCCACCAGCCGCGCCGGATCGGGGGCCCGGTCCTCGGGCCCGATGCGATGCCTGGCGCACAAGTGGTCCCAGGTCGCCCGGTGTCCATAAGGGGCGAACCGCTCCAGGCACTTGCGCAGAGAGTACCGGCGCAGTGCGAGATCGTTTCGTGGGTCGCGGACTTGTCTCGCAAGGCTGCGGAAACCGGCCATGGCCCTGCCACCTCCGTCGCTCGTGTATCGGCGAATGTTCGGCGTCGAGGAATGGACGTACGGCTACCCGATCCGGCTCCATCGAAAATCGGATGGGCCCCATCAGACGGCGCTGACCGGAATCCGTCGCACGCCCCCCGGAGTGCCCCGGGCGCCCCACCCCGTCGCCCTGTGGGGATTCCGGGGAGGTCACGCACGTTCGGGAAAGGTGACGTGTGTTCATCTTCCCTCCTGCGGTACCCCTCAGTAACCTCCGCCGCATCGGTCCTCCCTAGGAGCACGCATGCGACGACCCACCGCACGGCTCAGAACCGCCACCGCCGCCACCGTGATCGCGCTCTCGGCGGCCCTCCTCGCCCCCCTCAGCCAGGCCGGCGCGGCCGAACCCCCCAACGGCGACTACTGCCTCGGGCGGTGCGGCGACATCCTGCCGCCCGGCGAGAACGGCAACGCCACCCTCGTCGAGATCCTCGGCAACAAGGCCTTCGGCACCCATCCCGCGCACAGCGACGACCAGCTCGGCAAGTACGACGCGCTGGTGGCCGGCCAGTCCTCGCTCACCGACGACAAGCTCAACTCCTTCTTCAACGACGCCTCCTTCGGGGTGCCCGGCGGCCAGGCGGCCTCCACCAGCTCGCCCCGCCCCGACGTCACCATCACCCGGGACAAGGCCACCGGCGTCCCGCACATCAAGGGCACCACCCGCTACGGAACCGAGTACGGCGCCGGGTACGCCGCAGGCCAGGACCGGCTCTGGCTGATGGACCTGTTCCGGCACATCGGGCGCGGCGAGCTCACCTCGTTCGCGGGCGGCGCGCTCGCCAACCAGGGTCTGGAGCAGGAGTTCTGGCCGCAGGCCCCGTACACCGAGGCCGACCTCCAGGCGCAGGTCGACCGGATCCGCACCACCAACGGCCCGCGCGGCGAGCAGGCGATGGCCGACGCGCAGGCGTACGTGGACGGCATCAACGCCTACGCCAAGCAGTCCAAGGACGGCCGGTACTTCCCCGGCGAGTACGTCCTCACCGGCAAGATCGACGCCCTCACCAACATCGGCGAGATCCAGCCGTTCAAGCTCACCGACCTGATCGCGCTCGCCTCCGTCGTCGGCGGGCTCTTCGGCGGCGGCGGTGGCGGCGAGGTGCAGGCCGCGCTCTCCCTCCAGGCCGCCCAGGCCCGGTACGGCGTCGTCGAGGGCACCAAGGTGTGGGAGTCCTTCCGCGAGCGCAACGACCCCGAGGCCGTCCTCACCGTCCACGACGGCACGAGCTTCCCGTACGCGACGAAGCCCGCGAACCCGCAGGGCACCGCCCTGCCCGACCCCGGCACGGTCGTCCCCGAACAGCTGGTCTACGACCGCACCGGCTCGGCCGTCACCGGCGCCAGGGCCGATGTGCGCGTCCCCGAGCGGCTGAAGCCGCTCAAGGGGATCTTCAACAACGGCGCCGTGCCCGGCTTCGACATCGGCAGGCCGCGCGGGATGTCCAACGCGCTCCTCGTCTCCGGCAGCCGCACCGCGAGCGGCAACCCGGTCGCCGTCTTCGGCCCCCAGACCGGCTACTTCGCGCCCCAGCTGCTGATGCTCCAGGAGATCCAGGGACCCGGCATCAGCGCCCGGGGCGCCTCCTTCGCCGGCGTCGGGATGTACGTCCAGCTCGGCCGGGGCCAGGACTACGCCTGGTCGGCCACCTCCGCCGGACAGGACATCACCGACACCTACGCCGTCGAACTCTGCCAGGACGACGCCCACTACCTCTACCGGGGCGTGTGCACCCCGATGGAGAAGCTGGAGAAGGCCAACGCCTGGAAGCCGACCACCGCCGACAACACGGCCGCGGGCTCCTACCGGATGCAGGTGTGGCGCACCAACTACGGCATCGTCACCGCCCGCGCCAAGGTCGCCGGCAAGCAGGTCGCGTACACCTCGCTGCGCTCGACCTACCGCCACGACGCCGACTCGATCATCGGCTTCCAGATGTTCAACGACCCGGGCTTCGTCAAGGACGCGGCCACCTTCCAGCAGGCCGCCCAGCACGTCGACTACGCCTTCAACTGGTTCTACGCGGACTCCCGCACCGCCGCCTACTACAACAGCGGCAAGAACCCGGTGCGGAATCCGGCCGTCGACCCCTCGCTGCCGACAGCCGCCGACCGCGCCTACGAGTGGCAGGGCTACGACCCGGCGTACAACACCGCCGACTACACCCCGCCCGCCCAGCACCCGCAGTCGGTGGGGCAGGACTACTACATCTCCTGGAACAACAAGCAGGCGAAGGAGTACACCTCCGCCGGGTTCGGCCACGGCTCGGTGCACCGGGGCAGCCTCCTCGACGACCGGGTGAAGGCGCTGGTCGCGCAGGGCGGCGTCACCCGCGCCGCGCTCACCCGGGCCATGGCGCAGGCCGCCGTCACCGATCTGCGCGGCGAGGACGTGCTGCCGGAGCTCCTGAAGGTCATCCGCAGCGCCCCCGTCACCGACCCCCAACTGGCCACCGCCGTGACGCAGCTGGAGTCGTGGAGGGCGGACGGGTCCCAGCGCCGGGAGACCGCGCAGGGCTCGCGCGCCTACACCCATCCCGACGCCGTGCGGCTGATGGACGCCTGGTGGCCGCTGATGATCGAGGGCGCGTTCCGGCCGGGGCTCGGGGACGGGCTGTACTCGGCGCTCACCTCGGTCCTGTCCGTCGACGAGGCGCCCTCGGCCGGGCACGGTCCGACCGGCGCGCACGCCGGGTCCTCGTTCCAGAGCGGCTGGTGGAGCTACGCGGACAAGGATCTGCGGACGGTGCTGGGGGAGTCCGTGCACGGACCCCTCGCCCGTACGTACTGCGGCGACGGGAAGCTCTCCGCCTGCCGTGACACCCTGCTCGCCACGCTGAAGCAGGCCGCGGCCAAGACGCCGGCCCAGGTGTACCCCGGTGACGCGGGATGCGCGGCCGGGGACCAGTGGTGTGCCGACTCCATCGTCCAGCGCCCGCTGGGCGGGATCGCCCACACCTCGGTCAACTGGCAGAACCGGCCCACCTACCAGCAGGTGGTGGAGTTCGCCTCGCACCGGTGAGCCGCTGACACCGCCCGCCGCCCGCCGCCCGCCGCCCGCCGGCCGCGGGCCGCGGGCCGGGGAGGGGAGGGGCTGGTCGCGCACCCGCGGGGAAACCGCACCGCGGGTGCGCGGCCGGCCCCGCGCCCGCTAGCGGGCGCCGCCGATCCGGCCCGCGGCCAGCACCACCCGCGCCAGCTCCGGGTGGCAGATGTCGGAGTGGGCGCCCGCCGGGGGGCCGCCCGCCCGGACCACCGACTCCGCGTTCACGCTGACGCAGCCCGAGGCGGGCACCCCGTCGCGCAGGACCTCCGCCAGGGTGAGCTCGGTGCACGGGGCCACCGACTGGATGCCGTCGTGGCCGATCGCCCACCAGCGGCGGTCGAGTTCCAGGACGCCCTGGTAGTCCCCGGCCAGCTTGGACGCCAGCGGGTAGATGACCCCGAGCGCGGTGTCGAAGCGCGAGTAGCAGGAGACCACCGGGCCGTCGACCCGCCGCTGGAGGGCCGCCAGCGCGCCCGCCCCGCGGAGCCCGGACGGCAGCCGCTCCGCGAACGCGTAGTGCGAGAAGGCGCCTTCCAGCAACGTCACCGACTTGACGTTGCGCACCCCCTCGGGCAGTCCCTTCAGCGCGAACGCGACCAGCCGTCCGCCCTGGCTGTGCCCCACCAGATGCACCCGCGTCGCCGGTCTGGCGCGGGCCAGCTCCCCGAGCAGCGGCCCGAGACCGAGCTGCCCCACCTTTCCCGAGCGGCGCTTCATCTCGTAGTACGTGGTCTGGCGCAGCAGCTCCTTGGCGCCGTCCCACAGGTGCTTGAGCGAGCGGCCCAGCGAGAACGAGGGCCCGGGCGGGCCCGCTTCGAGGCGCACACCGGTGGCGTGGAGGGCGAGCGTGAACTCCCGGCACAGTCCGAGTGTGTCGTCGGTGAGGAGCACCGCGCCGCCGCCCGCGTGGTCCACCGTGTCGGCCGCGTAGCCGGGCGACTCCTCGTCGGGCGCCACCAGTCGGCGGGTCAGCAGCCCGAAGCGGCGCAGCGCCTCCTCGTCGTCGGGGCGCTCGTCGAGCAGCCCGGCCAGCGCGTCCACGACCGCCTCGTGCCCGGGGAAGGCCCGTTTGAGCGCCTGAACGGTCGCCGGGTCCAGGCCCGCGCCCGGCACGGTGGCCAGGGCGGTGTGCGGGAAGTCGGGGATGTCCTCGTCGGCGAAGCGGATGGAGGGCCAGACGACGCCCGCGTATCCCAGCCGCACCCCCGCGGCGGCCTTCCCCGCCTCGGCCAGCAGCGCGGGGAAAGGGGCGAAGAAGCGGCGGTAGAGGTCGGTCGCGACCGACGGGGTGTTGTTCCAGCCGTGCGCGAACACCACCAGGTCGGTGACGTCCAGCTCCGCGAGGGCGGTGCGCCCGGCCGGGGCGGCGTCGCCGTCCGCGTCGAAGGTGATCTCTCTGTACGGCTCGACTCCGATGTCCGCCATGGCGGGGCCCTCCGGTGCGTTCGCTGACGATGGGGCGGGGCTGGGGCCTCACATCGTCCCGCCGGAACCGGAGGGCCGGCCATACGCAGGACATCGCAGAAGGGACGCGAACGGGGGAGCGAACGAGCCGGTGACCGGGAAGGTCAGAGCCGGTGGGCCGCCGTCACCCGGTGCAGGTGCACCAGGACGTCGAACGAGGGGCCGAGCCGGATCCGTTCCGCGTCCTGGGGCCAGGAGTTGCCGATGGACCGCGTCGGCCGGAAGGCGGCCAGCCACGTCCTCGCGGGGTCCGCGACCTGGCGCAGATCGACGTAGTAGTCGCGCGGCGAGACCCGCTCCAGGACCTCCTCGTTGCTGCCCGGCGCGGGCGGTCCGACGGTGAACTCGCGGATCGGCTCGGCGGGGTCGTCCAGGTCGAGCGCGTTGAACGATCCCCGGCCGAAGGTGAACCCGATGTTCATGTACGCGTCCCCGACCAGCTCCCGGATGAAGGCGCCCTGGGCCTTCGGGTACTCACCGGTGAGCGTCGGGGCGTACGCCACATGCCCGTTGTGCGCCGACAGCAGCATCCGGTGGCCGGTCCGGCGCTGCCACCACACGGTGTTCTCGGCCATCACCCGGTCGCGGAAGAGCCGCGACTCCCTGAGCTGGTCGGGGTCGGAGAAGTCGAAGGACCACAGGGCGCCGGTCTGGGCGATGGTGCGCGCGTACTGGAGGATCCAGGCGCCCTCGCCCCGGTCCGTCCCCGGGCGCCGGCTCAGGAGGTCGTACGCCCGGCGCACCTCGTCGGCCTGCCGCCTGCGGTCGGCGAGCGGGCGCTTGATCATGGCGTCCATGGTGGCGCCGACGCCCGCGGTGGGCCGGGATTCCTGGTAGAGCGCGGTGAGTTCGGGCAGCAGGTCGGGGAAGTGCCGCGCGGTGTAGGCGCTCACCCGGTCGAAGAGCTCCCGGCCCGCGTAGCCCATGTCGTCGCCCATGAACTGGACCTTGCGGGTGTGGCGCAGGTTGTAGCCGCGCATCCAGCGCATCAGGTCCAGGTACTCCCGGGTCTCCCACATCGCGTACGAGCCCTGGAACTCCTCGCGCGCGATCCGCTCGGGGTCGCCCTCGCCGCGCAGCACATAGGCGTTGATCCGCATCCCCGAGGACCAGGCGGTCTCCAGGGCGAAGGTGGTGAACCCCTTCTCCTCGACGAGGTACTGGAACACGCGCCGCTTCGTCGCGAAGAACTCGTGCGAGTTGTGCGTCGCCTCGCCCAGGCCCACGATGTCCGCCGGGCCGACCATACGGCCGAGCGGCCGCAGGTCGTCGAGGGGCTGGGCAGAGCGCGCCAACTGCCGTTCGGGGGTGGGGGACTGGGTGGCACGGGCCGTCGGGACGGCGGCGGTGAGGAAGCCGAGGGTCAGGCCGAGCAGCAGGAGTAAGGCCTGACGGGGCCGGTGGTGGGTGTCGTGGAACAGATGCATGGTCCCAGCCTTCCGGCCGGGCGGGAGCGGGCCCATCCTGCCGGCCACCGTCTCGGCCGGGGGTTTTCCCCCGGGTGCCTCACCGGTAGAGCAGGTACTTGGCCCGGGTCGCCCGGAAGGCCGCGAGTCCGTTCTGCCAGGCGTCCACCACGGCGTCGGTGTCCGCGCCCGCGTCGATCAGGGTGCGCACGGTCGCCGAGCCGGTGAGCTTGTCGATCCAGTGGTCCGGACGCCAGGCGAAACCGCTCCACGCCTGCTTCGCCGTCACCAGGAGGGCCACCCCGGTGCGCACCGGGTCGTACGAGCGGGGGTCGTGGACGTGGAGCTGGAGGCCGCCGACCGTCTTCCCCTGGAACTTGGAGAAGGCGGGCGTGAAGTACGCCTCGCGGAAGCGGACCCCGGGCAGGTCCGCCGCGTTCGCGGCGGCGGCCCAGCGCGCGTCGATCCCCTCGGCGCCCAGCAGCTCGAACGGGCGGGTGGTGCCGCGCCCCTCGGAGAGGTTGGTGCCCTCGAAAAGACAGGTGCCCGCGTAGACGAGCGCGGTGTCCGGGGTCGGCATGTTGGGGCTCGGCGGCACCCACGGCAGGCCCGTGGAGCCGTAGAAGTCCGCCCGCCGCCAGCCCGACATCGTCACCGTCCGCACGTCCACGCGCCCGCCCAGGAACTCGGCGTCGAAGAGCCGGGCCAGCTCCGCCACCGTCATCCCGTGCGCCTGCGCGATCGGCTCGCGCCCCACGAAGGTCGCGAACGCCTTGTCCAGCACGGGTCCGCTCGCCGCCCGGCCGGTGACGGGGTTCGGCCGGTCCAGGACCACGAACCGCTTCCCGGCGAGGGCCGCGGCCTCCATGCAGTCGTAGAGCGTCCAGATGTACGTGTAGAAGCGCGCCCCCACGTCCTGGATGTCGAAGACGACCGTGTCCACGCCCGAGGCCGTGAAGACGGCGGCGAGCGCCTGCCCGCTGACGCCGTACGTGTCGTACACCGGCAGTCCCGTCGCCGGGTCGTCGTGGCGCCCCTCGGAGCCGCCCGCCTGGGCCGTGCCCCGGAAGCCGTGTTCGGGGCCGAAGACCGCGGCCAGGTCGACGCGCGGGTCGGTGTGCATCACGTCCACGATGTGCCGGACGTCGGCACTCACCCCGGTCGGGTTGGTCACCACGCCGACCCTGCGGCCCTCCAGCGCCCGGTACCCGTCGGCGGCCAGCCGCTCGAAGCCGGTCCGCACGCGGGCCGGGTGGTGGCGGGCGGGGGCCGCGCCCATGACCGCCGCGCCCGCCGCGGTCCCCGTCCCCGCCAGCAGTCCCCGTCTCGACAGGCTCATCGGCGTGCCTCCCCGGTCCCGGTCGCGCGCGGTGTCATGGCCACGCACGGTAGCGCGCGGGCGGGCGGCGGGGAACGAGCCGCACGCAACCGTTGGCGACGGCCCCCTTCCATCTGAACATACCGACTGGTTAGTCTGCTCATCGGTCGACAGGTGGAGAGGCGGATTCCCGATGGGTTCGGACAGCGACGTCCAGGGCGCGGCAGTGGTGGTCACCGGGGCGGGCGGCGGCATAGGCGCCGCGCTCGCGCGCAGATTCGCGGCGGAGGGCGCCCGCGTCGTCGTCAACGACCTCGACGGGGCCAAGGCCCGCAGGACGGCCGAGGAGATCGGCGCGATCGCCGTCCCCGGCGACGCCTCGGACGTGGTCCCGCTCGCCCGCGAGGCGCTGGGCGGAAGGATCGACGTCTACTGCGCCAACGCGGGGCTCGGCTCCGGCGGTTCCGAGGCCGCCCCCGAGGACGTCTGGGCGGCCGCCTGGGACGTCAACGTGATGGCGCACGTCCGCGCCGCCCGCGAGCTGCTGCCCGAGTGGCTGGAGCGCGGCGGCGGCCGGTTCGTGTCGACGGTGTCGGCCGCCGGGCTGCTCACCATGATCGGCGCGGCCCCGTACAGCGTCACCAAGCACGGCGCCCTCGCCTTCGCCGAGTGGCTCTCGCTCACCTACCGCCACCGGGGGGTGAAGGTCCACGCGATCTGCCCGCAGGGCGTGCGCACCGACATGCTGGCCGCCACCGGCACGGCCGGGGACCTGGTGCTCGCGCCGACCGCGATCGAGCCCCCGGCCGTCGCCGACGCGCTCTTCACGGCGATGGCCGAGGACCGGTTCCTGGTGCTGCCGCACCCCGAGGTGGCCCACTTCTACGGTGTGCGTGCGGGCGACCCGGACCGCTGGCTCACCTCCATGAACCATCTCCAGCAGAAGTGGGAGGCGGACGGCGCATGAGCTCCCCGTACGCGACCAGGCCCTGGCTCGGGCAGCTCACCGAGGCCCAGCGGGCACCGGTCAGCCCGCCCGCCGGCGTGGTGCACGCCTTCCGGGCCGCCGTCCTGCGCGCCCCCGACCGCACCGCCCTCGCCTACTTCGACGGGCGGCTCACCTACCGCGAGGCCGACGCGCTCTCCGACTCCGTGGCCGGCCACCTCGCCGCCCGGGGCCTCCAGAGCGGCGACCGGGTCGCGATCATGCTCCAGAACACCCCGCACTTCGTGATCGCGCTGCTCGGGGCGTGGAAGGCGGGCGCGACCGTCGTCCCGCTCAACCCGATGTACAAGTCGGCCGAGGTCGGGCACGTCCTGGGCGACTCCGAGGCCACCGCCCTGATCTGCTCGGACCGGGCGTGGGAGGCGTATCTGCGGGGCACCGCGGCCGGCTCCTCCGTACGGATCGCGCTCACCGCCTGCGAGCTGGACCTCCAGAGCCGCGACGACGCGCGCGTGCTCGCCTTCGAGCGGCTGCCCCGCCCCGCCGACACCGACGACCTGCTGGCCGTCGCCCGGCAGGGGCTGCCCGCCCCGGGCGGCCGCGAACCCGCCCCCGACGCCACGGCGCTGATCAGCTACACCTCGGGCACCAGCGGCACCCCCAAGGGCGCCATGAACACCCACCGGGGCATCACCTACAACGCCGAGCGCCAGCGCACCGGCCACCCGATCCCCGAGGGCGCCGCCTACTTCGCGCTGGCCCCGCTCTTCCACATCACCGGCATGGTCTGCCAGCTCGCCACGTGCGTCGCCAACGCGGGCACGCTGGTCCTCGCCTACCGCTTCCACCCCGGGGTCGTCCTCGACGCCTTCGCCGAGCACCGGCCCGCCTACACGGTCGGCCCCTCCACCGCCTTCATGGCGCTCGCGGCGGCCCCCGGCGTCACCCGCGAGCACTTCGCCTCCTTCCGGGTGATCTCCTCGGGCGGCGCGCCCCTGCCGCCCGCGCTGGTGGAGCAGTTCCGCGACACCTTCGGCCCCTATCTGCGCAACGGCTACGGGCTGACCGAGTGCACCGCGCCCTGCGCCTCGGTGCCGCCCGAGCGGGAGGCCCCGGTCGACCCCGTCTCCGGCACGCTCTCGGTCGGGCTGCCCGGCCCCGAGACGCTCGTACGGATCGTCGGCGAGGACGGCGAGGAGGTGGACCTCGGCGAGCAGGGCGAGATCGTGGTGCGCGGCCCGCAGGTGGTGCCCGGCTACTGGCGCCGCCCCGAGGCCACCGCCGAGACCTTCCCCGACGGCGAACTGCGCACCGGAGACATCGGGTTCATGGACCGCGACGGCTGGCTCTACGTCGTCGACCGCAAGAAGGACATGATCAACGCGTCCGGCTTCAAGGTGTGGCCGCGCGAGGTCGAGGACGTGCTCTACGGCCACCCGGCCGTGCGCGAGGCCGCCGTCGTCGGCGTCCCCGACCCGTACCGGGGCGAGAACGTCAAGGCGTACGTGAGCCTGCGCCCCGGCGCCGAGGCGACGCCCGCCGAGCTCTCCGCGTACTGCGAGGAGCGGCTGGCGGCGTACAAATATCCGCGGCAGGTCGAGGTCCTCGCGGAGCTTCCCAAGACGGCGAGTGGGAAGATCCTGAGGCGGGAACTGCGTTCCCGCCACTGACACGGCGCGAAAGCGCCGGTGGAACACGCGAGAGAGAGGCGGCGACGGCATGGCCAGGACGACGGACGGGAGCGGCACCCCCGTCCCCCAGAGGCTGCTGGCCGCCGCCACCCGCCTCTTCGCCGAGAACGGGTACGACAGGACCTCGGTCCAGGAGATCGTCGAGGCGGCGGGCGTCACCAAGGGGGCGCTCTACCACTACTTCGGCTCCAAGGAGGACCTGCTCCAGGAGGTGTACGCGCGCGTGCTGCGCCTCCAGCAGGAGCGGCTCGACGCCTTCGCGGACGCGGACGCGCCGGTCGAGCGGCGGCTGCGCGACGCGGCGGCCGACGTGGTGGTCACCACCATCGACAACCTCGACGACGCGTCCATCTTCTTCCGCTCGATGCACCACCTCAGCCCCGAGAAGAACAAGCAGGTACGGGTGGAGCGGCGCCGCTACCACGAGCGGTTCCGGGCGCTGATCGAGGAGGGCCAGGCGGCCGGGGTCTTCTCCACGGCCACCCCGGCCGACCTGGTGGTGGACTACCACTTCGGGTCGGTCCACCACCTGTCCACCTGGTACCGGCCGGACGGCCCGCTCACCCCCCAGCAGGTCGCCGACCACCTCGCCGACCTGCTGCTGCGGGCCCTGCGCCCCTGACCGGGCTCCCTACAGGTACTTCTTCAGCTCCCGGCGGGCCAGCGAGCGCTGGTGGACCTCGTCGGGCCCGTCGGCGATGCGCAGGGTCCGCGCGGACGCCCACAGCTCGGCCAGCGGGAAGTCCTGGCCGACACCGCCCGCGCCGTGCACCTGGACGGCCTTGTCGATGATGTCGAGGACCGTCCGGGGCGTGGCGATCTTGATGGCCTGGATCTCGGTGTGGGCGCCCTTGTTGCCGACCGTGTCCATCAGCCAGGCGGTCTTCAGCACCAGCAGCCGCAGCTGCTCCACCGCCACGCGCGCGTCCGCGATCCACTCCTGCACCACGCCCTGCTGCGCGATCGGACGGCCGAACGCGGTCCGGGCCGCCGCGCGCCGGCACATCAGCTCGATGGCCCGCTCGGCCATGCCGATCAGCCGCATGCAGTGGTGGATCCGGCCCGGCCCCAGACGCGCCTGGGCGATGGCGAAGCCGCCGCCCTCCTCGCCCACCAGGTTCTCCACCGGCACCCGCGCGCCGTGGAAGACGACCTCGGCGTGGCCGCCGTGGGAGTGGTCCTCGTAGCCGTACACCTGCATGGCGCGGCGGATCTCGACGCCCGGGGTGTCGCGCGGCACCAGCACCATCGACTGCTGGCGGCGGACGTCCTCGTTGTCCGGGTCGGTCTTGCCCATCACGATGAAGATCTTGCAGTCGGGGTTCATCGCCCCGGAGATGTACCACTTGCGGCCGGTGACGACGTACTCGTCGCCCTCGCGCGCGATCCTGGTCTCGATGTTGGTGGCGTCCGAGGAGGCCACCTCCGGCTCGGTCATCGCGAACGCGGAGCGGATCTCCCCGGCGAGCAGCGGCTCCAGCCACCGCTTGCGCTGCTCGTCCGACCCGAACTGGGCGAGCACCTCCATGTTCCCGGTGTCGGGCGCCGCGCAGTTCAGGGCGGTGGGCGCCAGGTGCGGGGAGCGGCCGGTGATCTCGGCGAGCGGCGCGTACTGGAGGTTGGTGAGTCCGGCGCCGTGCTCGGCGTCGGGCAGGAACAGGTTCCACAGCCCCCGGCTGCGGGCCTCCGCCTTCAGCTCCTCCACCACGGCGGGCGTGTCCCACGGCGACGGCAGCAGCAGGCGCTGCTCGTGCGCGGTGGTCTCGGCCGGGTAGACGTGGCTCTCCATGAAGGAGAGCAGCTTGGCGCGCAGCTCCTGGGTGGGTGCGTCGAATGCGAAGTCCATGGCGGGGGTTCAGCCTTCCTGCGGTGACTGGAGGGTGGTGAGGCCGTGGTCGATGAAGACCGGTACCAGGTCCCCGATGCGGTCGAAGCCCGCGCCGACGGTCTGGCCCAGCGTGTAGCGGTAGTGGATGCCCTCCAGGATCACGGCGAGCTTGAACCAGGCGAACGCCGTGTACCAGGAGATGGCCGAGGTGTCCCGGCCCGACCCGGCGGCGTACCGCTCGATCAGCTCGGCGGGGGAGGGGTGGCCGGCGGCCCCGGCGGTGGTGGAGACGGGCGAGTCCTCCACCTTGATCTCGGCGCTGTACATCACCAGCAGTCCGAGGTCGGTCAGCGGGTCCCCGAGGGTCGACATCTCCCAGTCGAGGACCGCCTTGATCTCGTCGTCCTCGCCGACCAGGACGTTGTCGAGCCGGTAGTCGCCGTGGATCACCGTGGGCGCGGGCGAGACGGGGAGGCTGCGGCCGAGCGCCGCGTGCAGCTCGTCGATGCCGGCCAGTTCCCGGTTGCGGGAGGCGTCGAGCTGCTTGCCCCAGCGGCGCAGCTGGCGGTCGAGGAAGCCCTCGGGGCGCCCGAAGTCCCCGAGGCCGACCGCCTCGGGATCCACCGCGTGCAGCTCCACCAGCGTGTCCACCAGGCCGAGGAGCGCGGCCCTGGTGCGCTCGGGGCCCAGCGGAGCCAGCTGCTCCGCCGTGCGGTACGGGGTTCCGGTCACGTACTCCATGACGTAGAAGGGCGCCCCGAGCACCGAGTCGTCCTCGCAGAGCAGCAGCGGCTCCGGCACCGGGACCGAGGTCGGGTGGAGCGCGCTGATCACCCGGTGCTCGCGCTTCATGTCGTGCGCGGTGGCCAGTACGTGGCCGAGCGGGGGACGGCGGACCACCCACTGACCGGTGCCGTCGGTCACCAGATACGTCAGGTTCGACCGGCCGCCCTCGACGAGCCGGGCGCTCAGCGGTCCGTTCACGAGCCCCGGCCGCACGCTGTCGAGATGGGCGCGCAGCCGTTCCGGGTCGAGGCCTGGCGGGACGGTGCTCATGGCGGGATACCTCCGGGGACGGCGATCGTGTCACGGACACGCTACCGACCAGTCGGTATGTCGTCCAGACGCCGGTGCCGGATCGGTACCCCGCCGAAGTGGTCACCGCTCAGTGGTCGTCCCAGTGGCCCTCGTGCTCGGCGTGCCGGTGGCCGTCGTGCACGTAGTCCAGATGGTCGCCGTGCACCACCGAGTGGTGGCCGCAGCCGACGCCGTGTTCGTGCGCGTGGCCGTCGTGGGCGACGTGCCCGGCGGGCTCGCACTCGTCCCAGTGTCCCGAGTGCTCGCGGTGCAGATGGCCGTCGTGGGCGTAGTCGGTGTGGTCCCCGTGCGGTACGGCCCGGTGCCCGCAGGTGGGGCTGTGGGCGTGCTCGTGGAGGGCGGGGTGCTCCTCGTGGCGGACGGTCATGGCGTTCACCTCTGGAGATCGTTCACCTCTGGAGATCGCTTGCCTCCCACGCTAGTGCGCGCGGCCCGGCTCCGCTTGCGCGAGGCGGTCCGTGACCGCCCTCGGCCGGGGTCCGGGCCCGGGCGGGCCGTTCAGAGCAGCAGGGCCACCGCGAACACCGCCAGCGCCGCCACGCACGCCACCGCCGCGACGGCCTCGCGGGGCCGCAGCACCCCGGGGCGGCCCGAGCGGGTCAGGGACTGGATGCGCCGGTGGGCCACCACCAGGAAGCCCAGCCACACCAGGCCGCTCAGGGCCACGGTGACCGGGCCGACGGCCGTCCCGCCGGCATGCAGGGCCTGCTTCGCCGCCAGGACCGCGGCCACCGTGCAGGACAGCGTGGTGCGGCGCCAGGCGAGCCGGGTCCGCTCGGGCTGGAGGCCGGGGTCCCGGTCGGCGGCGCCCGTCACCCGGCCCAGCCGAAGACGACGACCACCACCATGACCAGGGCGACCGCCGCCACCGCCACGCTCAGCAGGGTCGGGAAGCGGGAGACGGGCAGGTCCTCGCCGCGCCGCATCGCCCGCTCGCACCGCACCCAGTGGTTCACGGCCCGCAGCGCGCACAGCACCCCGGCCACGAGCAGCGCCAGGGCGAGCCCGACCCGTACGCCCCGGCGCAGATCCGGCAGGAACTGGTCGACCGCGAAACCGCCGCCGACCAGGGCGAGCGACGTCCGGATCCAGGCCAGGAACGTGCGCTCGTTGGCCAGCGAGAACCGGTAGTCCGGGGTCTCGCCCTCCTCGCCGATGCGCTCGGGTGCGAACCACAGCCGCAGGGTCTGCGCGATGCTGATCACATCGGCACACTACCCGCGGTGGATCATCCGGCCCGGTGCGCGCGCAGCCTGCGGTACGCGTCGAGCCCGTCCGGCACCCATTCCCACTCCTCCAGCCGCCGCTCCACCTCGGCCTCGGGCAGGAAGGCGTGCCAGGCGACCTCCTCGGCCTGCGGCCGCACCGGCAGGGTGCAGCGCACCTCGTAGACGGCCGACCACCAGGTCTGCCGCCCGTCCGCCCCGCCCTCGTAGAGGAACCGGAACAGCGGTACGGGCCGGGGCAGCCCGGACACCCCGAGCTCCTCCTCCGCCTCGCGCAGGGCGGCGTCGTCGTAGCTCTCGCCCGCGCCGACGACCCCGCCCACGAACATGTCGTACAGCGAGGGGAAGACCATCTTGGCCGCGGTGCGCCGGTGCACGAAGATCCGGTCCTCGGCGTCCCGGACCAGGACGAAGGCACAACGGTGGCGCAGCCCCCGGGCATACGCCTCACCGCGCGCGGCCCTGCCCACCACGCGGTCCTGCTCGTCCACGATGTCGATGATCTCGTCGGAGGGGGATGGGGAGGGGGAGGGAAGGGGAGGAGGGACGCTCATACGGATCATCCAACCACCGGGCAGGGGCTCAGTGCGGCTGGAGGTCGCGGGCGGGCTCCTTGGGCCGGGTGCCCGACGGCATCGCCGGGTGCAGGCCCAGCAGGATGATCCCGGCGACGATGGCGACGAGCCCGGACGCCTCCCAGGCGAGCGCCGCCGCGTCGGTCCGCAGCTCGTCGCCGAGGAAGCCGATGCCGCAGGCGATCCCGGCGAGCGGCTGGGCGGCGGTGAGGGCGGGCAGCGACATGCGCAGCGGGGCGGTCTCGAAGGCGCTCTGTACCAGGATCAGGCCGCTCACCCCGAGCACCAGCACGCCGTACGGCTCCCAGCCCATCAGCATCTGGGCGAAGCCGTCGGCCCGGAAGCGTTCGCCGCTGACCCGGGTGAGGGCGTCCTGGAGGCCGTAGAGCGACCCGGCGGCGACGGCCAGCAGGGTGGGGCCGGCGCTGAGGCGGGTGCGCTGGGCGAAGACGGTGAGCAGCAGCGCGATCCCGACGACGATCCCGACGATCAGCCAGTGCCGCAGGGGCCCGGCCACGTCGTCGCCGCCGACCGGCTGGCCCGCCACCATGAAGGCGGTCACCCCGCCCGCGAGCAGGGTGAGGCCCGCCCAGCCCTGGCGGCCCAGGGTCTGCTTGGTCTGCCAGCGGGACAGGGCCATGGCGAAGAAGAGGTTGGTGGCCAGCAGCGGCTCGACCTGGGACACCTCGCCCTGGCCCAGCGCGAGCGCGCCCAGCACCATGCCCGCGATCATCAGCCCCATCCCGGCGAGCCAGCGGGGCACCCGTACGAGGTCCAGCAGCAGCCGCGGCGAGAGGAAGTCGCTCAGCGGGGCCCGCTGGGCGGCGTCCTGCTGGAGCACGAACCCGAAGCCCAGACAGCAGGCCGCGCCCACGGCGAGAGCGAGGACGAGAACCGACACGAGGGACACCTTCAAGTGCGGCCGGGGTGGGTGAACTTGCTCGACGATAGCGCTCCGGGGGCCCGTGCGCCTCCCGAGCGCCCACCGGGGCGCGTCCTCCCGGGGACGCCCCGCGGCTTCGTCTGCGGCACGGTGGGGGGCTGGTCGCGCAGTTCCCCGCGCCCCTGAGGCATCCCGCCCCACCCCTTACCGGAAGTCCTTCGGGGGAGGGCCCGCGGCTTTGTCTGCGGCCCGGTGGGGGTTGCTCGCGCAGTTCCCCGCGCCCCTGAAAGCCTGTGGCTGAGCTGGGCTCTCGCCCGGGGGCGGAGTACCTCAGGGGCGCGGGGAACTGCGCGACCAGCCCATCACCGGGCCGCAGTCGAACACGAAGCCGGGGCCCGGGGGCGCAGCCCCCGGCGAACCACCTCCACCCCGCCCGCACCCACCCCCTGGCAACCCCCGGAGGGCCCCCGCAAGTTGAACCCCAAAGCAACCCACCCGACCTTGACGTGGAGCCTTGGGTACCGCTTTGCTGTCCGCGATCACCCTGTCACCGACCACACCGATCACACCAGCCCCACCCCTCACACCCGCACCACACCAACCACCCCCCGGGATGTACGCGGATGCCGCCCCCGCCCCCGCTCGGCCGCCCCCGCAAACGCGGCGGACGAGCCTTCGACCCGGCGCTCGACGACGCCGAACTCGTCGACGTACGCGCCCAGTTGGCACAGGGCCGCTGGACCCGGGTCCGCTCGCTGCTGGGTGCGACCGGCGACGACTGGGACCGCCGCGGCCACCGCCTCACCGTCCTCGGCGAGCCCGCCACCTCCGCGGCCTGGGCCCGGGAGTGGCTGCTGGCCGAGCCGGACAGCGCCGACGCCGCCGCGCTCTACGCCTGCGCCCTCGTCTCGCGCTGCCTGAACGGCAAGGGCGACAAGGACCGCGCCCGCGACGCCTGCCTGGAGGCGGGCCGGCTCGCCCCCGCCGACCCCACCCCGTGGCTCGCCCTGCTCGCGCTCTCCCGCCGCCACGGCTCGGACAACGAGACCGAGCAGATCTTCGCCGAGGTGTGCTCCCGCCACCCCGACCACCACCACGCCCACCACCTGATGGCCGCCCGGCTCGCCGAGCGCCGCCCGGGGGACGGCCCCGACCCGATGCACGAGGTGTACGCCTTCGCCGCCGCCGGCGCCGCCCGCGCCCCCGCCGACTCCCCGCTCGCCCTGCTCCCGCTGGTCGCCCACGCCGAGCGGTACCGGGTGCTCGCCGCCCAGGGCGCCGCCCCGCGCGACCCGGTCGCCTCCGAGCACTGGACCGGCCGCCGCGCCCGCCAGGTGATCAAGTCGGCCTTCGACTGGTGGCTGGAGTGGGAGCGCGAGGACCACCCCCGGGCCGGGGTCGACCTGAACTTCCTCGCCCACGCCAAGCACTGCGAGGGCCGCCCCGCCGAGGCCGCCGCCCTCTTCCACCGCATCGGCCGGCACTTCACCCCCGCCCCCTGGTCGTACCCGGACCGGGACCCCTACCGCGCCTTCCAGGCCGCGCGCAGCGCCGCCCTGGGCACGGCCTAGCACGGCCCTCCACCGCACCTCTCACGGCACCACGCACCACCACACCACGGCTCCACGGCACCACCCGCTCGGCACCACCCCCCGCGTCCCACCGAAAGGGCACCCCCGCCATGTCGACCGACACCGATGAGATCCGTACGTACAAGGGGCAGGAGAGAGCCCTGCGCGCCGACCGGCTCGGCACCCCGGGCCTGCTCCTGTCGGTGCTCGCCGCGAGCGCCCCGCTGATGGTGGTCGCCGGTGTCATGCCCACCACGTACGGCGTGATGGGCATCGTCGGCCAGCCCCTGCTCTTCCTCATCCTCGGCGCCGTCCTGGTCCTGTTCAGCTTCGGGTACGCGGAGATGAGCCGCCACGTCCACAACGCCGGCGCCTTCTACGCGTACATAGCCAGGGGCCTCGGCCCCACCGCCGGGGCGGCCGCCGCCTTCGTGGCGCTGGTCGCGTACAGCACCCTCCAGGTCGGCATCTACGGCATGTTCGGCTTCGAGGTCTCCAGCCTCTTCGCCACCTACCTCGACACCGAAGTCGCCTGGTGGATCCCGGCGCTCGCGGCCGTCGCGCTGGTCGGTGTGCTCGCCTGGCTGAAGATCGACCTCAACGCCAAGGTCCTCGGCGTGCTGCTCGTCATCGAGGTCGCGCTGGTCGTCGTCTTCGACTTCGCGGCCGTGACCGACCCGGCGAAGGAGGGCCTGTCGCTGCACGCCTTCAACCCCTCCACCCTCTCCGGCGCGGGCATCGGCACCGCCCTGTGCTTCTGCATCGCCGCCTTCACCGGCTTCGAGCAGGCCCCGGTGTACGCGGAGGAGACCAGCCGCCCGCACCTGGTCGTCTCGCGCGTGATGTTCCTCGCCGTCGGCTTCACCGCCGTCTTCTTCGCCCTCAGCTCCTGGGCGCTCACCGTCGCCACCGGCCCCGACGGCATCGTCGACGCGGCCCGCAAGAACGGCCCCGGGCTGCTGTTCGGGCTCACCGAGGACCGGCTCGGCACCACCTTCACCGACGTCCTGCACGTCCTCTTCGTCACCGGCATGTTCGCCGCGCTGCTCAGCTTCCACAACGTCGTCGCCCGGTACGTCTTCGCCATGGGCCGCGAGGGCCTGCTGCCCGCCGCGTTCGGCCGCACCAACCACACCAGCGGAGCCCCCGGTTCCGGCTCGCTCCTCCAGACCGTGATCTCGCTCGTGGTCGTCGTCGCCTTCGCCGTCGCCGACGACAGGCCCACCGGCGACCCGACCGCCGCCGTGCTGCACCTGTTCACCTGGATGGGCAACGTGGGCGCGCTCGGAGTGATCGTGCTGATGGCCGCCGCCTCCTTCGCGGTCATCGCCTTCTTCGTCCGCCGGGGCGCGGCCGGCGCCCAGGTGTGGCGGCTGCTCGCCTCCGGCATCGCCGGGGTCGCGCTCCTCGTCATCGCGCTCTACACGGTCAAGGACTTCGACGTCCTCGTCGGCGCGGGCCCGGACTCCTCGCTCAGCTGGCTGCTGCCCTCGATCATCGCGCTCGCCCTCGCGGGCGGGGTGGCGTACGGCCTGGTCGTGCGCGCGGTGCGGCCCGAGGCGCACGCCCGGATCGGCCAGGGCAACGAGGCCTTCCAACTGGAGAAGGCGGCGCGCGGCACCGGAGCGTAGGGCGGGACCGGAGCATGGGGCGGCACCGGAGCGTAGGGCGGGACCTCCGGATCCGGCCCGGGGCGTCCGCGCCCCGGATCTGACCAAACGGTGACGGTGCGCCGGGGCCCCTGGTGCCCGGGGGCCGCCGGTGCTCGAATCAGGGGGTGAACCCTGAACCACCGCCCGACGGCAGCGCCCCGGCCGTCAGCTCCCCCGACGGCAGCGCCCCCGTCGGCCGCCGGATCGTGCTCGGCATGCTCGGCCTCGGCGTCGCCGGGGTCGCCGCCGCCCCCGCCCTCCAGCGCGGCCTGGAGTCCTTCCTCGGCGCCGCCGCCGGGAAGGACCCCACCGGCCTGACCGGGCTGCTGCCCAACGGCGGCGGCTTCCGCTACTACTCGGTCGCCGCCTCCGTACCGCACCGGGGCGCCGCCGACTACCGGCTCACCCTCGACGGCCTCGTCGACCGCCCCGCCAGCTACACCCTGGACGCGCTGCGGGCGCTGCCCCAGACGCGGCTGGTGCGGGACGTGCAGTGTGTGACGGGCTGGCGGGTGCCGGACACCCCGTTCGCGGGGGTGCGGCTGTCCCGGCTGCTGGATGCCGCGGGGGTGCGCGAGGGAGCCGGGGCGGTCCGCTTCACCTGCTTCGACGGCACGTACACCGAGAGCCTCACGCTCGAACAGGCCCGGCGCGACGACGTGCTGGTCGCCCTGAGCATGAAGGACAAACCGGTCTCCCACGCGCACGGCGGCCCGGTCCGCCTCTACGTGGCGCCCATGTACTTCTACAAGTCGGCGAAATGGCTCTCCGGGATCACCGTGACGGGCACGGTACGGCGCGGGTTCTGGGAGGAGCGGGGCTATGACACGGATGCCTGGGTCGGCCGGTCCAACGGACGCGACGACCGTCCCACCGGCTGAACCGGCCGCCCGGGTACGGAGGTTCACCGCGGCCGAGCGCTGGGTGCACCGCGCCAACGCCCTGGTCTTCGGGGTGTGCGTGCTCTCGGCCGCCGTGCTCTATCTGCCCCAGCTCGCCGAGGCCGTGGGCCGCAGGGAGCTGGTGGTGACGGTGCACGAGTTCTCGGGCGTGCTGCTGCCCGTACCGGTCCTGGCGGGGCTCGCCTCGCGGGCCTTCCGGGCCGATCTGCGCCGGCTCAACCGGTTCGGGCCGCACGACCGGCGCTGGCTGCGCTCGGCGCTCACCCGGGACGGACGCCCGCGTACGGCGGGCAAGTTCAACGCCGGTCAGAAGGTCTACGCCGGGTGGATCACCGGGGCCGCGCTCGTCCTGCTCGGCACCGGGCTGTTCATGTGGTTCACCCATCTGGCGCCGCTGGCCGTGCGGGTCGGCTCGACCTTCGTCCACGACTGGCTGGCGCTGGCCGTCGGCATCGTGCTCGGCGGCCATGTGGCCATGGCGCTCCTCGACCCGGAGGCACGCCGTGGCATGCGCACCGGGTCGGTGGGGCGCCACTGGGCCCGCGGGGAACACGGGCTGTGGCTGGACGAGTTGGAGAAGGGGCGTGCTCCGCTAGATCACCAGTGACAGCAGCAGGACGAAGCCCAGCGCCACCACCGAGATGATCGTCTCCATCACCGACCAGGTCTTCACCGTCTGGCCGACGTCCATCCCGAAGTACTCCTTCACCAGCCAGAATCCGGCGTCGTTGACATGGCTGAAGAAGAGCGAGCCCGCGCCGACCGCCAGGACCAGCAGCGCCGTGTGCCCGGTCGACATGTCGGCGGCCAGCGGGGCCACCAGGCCGGCGGCGGAGATCGTGGCCACCGTGGCGGAGCCGGTCGCGAGCCGGATCGCGACCGCGATCAGCCAGGCGAGCAGCAGCGCGGGGATGGACCAGTCCCGGGAGACGTCCAGGATCATCTGGCCGACACCCACGTCGATGAGCGTCTGCTTGAAGCCGCCGCCCGCGCCGACGATCATGAGGATGCCCGCGATCGGGGCGAGCGACTTCTCGACCGTGGTGGAGATCCGCTCCTTGCTGAACCCGGCGGCCCGGCCCAGCGTGAAGAGGGCGACGAGGACGGCCGCGAGGAGTGCGATCAGCGGCGAGCCGATCACGTCGGTGACCCGCTGGAGGTGGTTCTTCGGGTCGTCGACCACGATGTCGACCAGGGCCTTCACCAGCATCAGCACGACCGGCAGCAGCACCGTGGAGACGGTGGCGACGAAGCTCGGCCGCTTCTCCAGGTCCTCCGAGGGGCGGGCCGGGACCATCCGGTCCGGCGCCGGGATGTCGACCCAGCGCGCCGCGTACTTGGAGAAGACGGGACCGGCGATGATCACCGTGGGGATCGCGACCAGGACGCCGAGGGCGAGGGTGACGCCCAGGTTCGCGTCCACCGCGTCGATGGCGGCCAGCGGGCCCGGGTGCGGCGGGATCAGCCCGTGCATCACCGAGAGTCCGGCGAGCGCCGGGATGCCGATCCGCATCAGCGAGTAGTCGCCGCGCTTGGCGACGAGCAGTACCACCGGGATCAGCAGCACGATCCCGACCTCGAAGAAGAGCGGCAGGCCGATGATCGAGGCGATGACGACCATCGCCCAGGGCATCGCGCGCCCGCCGGACTTCCCGGCCCTCGCCAGGATCGTGTCGACGATCTGGTCCGCGCCGCCCGAGTCGGCGAGGAGCTTGCCGAGGATCGCGCCGAGGGCGATGAGCACCCCGACACCGGCGACGGTGTTGCCGAGGCCCGTGGTGAAGCTGGTGATCGCCTTGTCCAGCGGCGCCCCGGCGAAGGCGCCCAGCGCCAGCGAGCCGATGGTCAGGGCCAGGAAGGCGTGCAGTTTGAACCGGGTGATGAGCAGGACGATGACGGCGATGCCGGCGAGTACGGCGATCCCCAGCCGGGCGTTGCCCGCCGAGGTGATCGGCTCGGTCGCGTCCGCTGCCAGGATCTCGACGCTGAGGCTGGTCACGGTGTGGTCCTTACGCGGGGAGCCGGCGCAGCGCGGCGACGGCCCGGTCGGTGATGTCCTCGGGGGTCCCGGCGACGTCGACGGCGACGCCCGCCTCGTCCGCCTGGAGCGGCTGGAGCGTGGCGAACTGCGAGTCGAGGAGCGCGGCGGGCATGAAGTGGCCCCGGCGCTCGCCCATCCGGCGCTCGATGAGCTCCCGGTCGCCGGTCAGGTGCAGGAAGACCAGGCCGGGGGCGGCGGCCCGCAGCCGGTCGCGGTAGGCGCGCTTGAGCGCGGAGCTGCTCACCACCCCGCCGAGGCCCGCCCGTTCGTGGGCCCACCGCCCGATCGCGTCGAGCCAGGGCCTGCGGTCCTCGTCCTCCAGCGGGACGCCGGCCGACATCTTGGCGACGTTGGCCGGCGGGTGGAAGTCGTCGCCCTCGGCGTACGGAACGCCCAGGGCCCGCGCGACCAGCGGGCCGATCGTGGTCTTGCCGGTGCCGGCCACGCCCATCACCACCACGACGTGGGGGGTGCTCATAGGTGCCTCGCTGTCTTCGTCGACATCGATGTGGTCCGGGCGGGGGTCGTTTCCGGCCATCCGTCCGTCGCGCTACTGAAACCCAAAAGGTGCGACGTATTCAAGACCTCGTGACAAATAAGTAATACTTTTCTGCTCGCCGGGTCCGCGCGCCCGTCCTGCCCGGGTTCCCCCGCCCCGTACCCTTACGGCCATGACCACACAGGCCCAGGGACTGCACGCACAGGTGCTCGACACCCTCGGCCGCGCGATCACCGCAGGCGACTACCCGCCCGGCAGCGTGCTGCGCGGCGACGAGCTCGCCCAGCGCTTCGACGTCTCGCGCACCGTGATCCGCGAGGCGATCCGGGTCCTGGAATCGATGCAGCTGGTCGAGTCCCGGCGGCGGGTCGGGGTGACGGTCCGGGCCACCGAGCAGTGGAACGTGTACGACCCCCAGGTCATCCGCTGGCGCCTGGCCGGGGCCGACCGGCCGCGCCAGCTGCGCTCACTGACCGTGTTGCGCTCGGCCGTGGAGCCGGTCGCCGCCGGGCTCGCCGCCCACCACGCCACCCCCGAGCAGTGCGCCGCCCTCACCGAGCAGGCGCTCGGCATGGTCGCCACCTCGCGCGGGCGCCAGCTGGAGGGCTACCTCGTCCACGACGTGGCCTTCCACCGGATCGTCCTGAACGCCTCGGGCAACGAGATGTTCGCCCGGCTCGGCGACGTGGTCGCCGAGGTCCTGACCGGCCGCACCCACCACCAGGTGATGTTCGAGGACCCCGACCCCGCGGCCGTCACCCTGCACGTGCGGGTGGCCGAGGCGGTCCGGGAGCGGGACGCGGAACGGGCCGAGCGGCTCACCCGCGAGATCGCCGTCGGTGCCCTCAAGGAATTGGACGTTCTCGCCCCGTAAAGCTCAGATTTACCTCAGATTCATCACAGATCTGCCCGTACGTGACATTGGCCACTGCCAAATGCCCCGTCGAGCCGCGACCATGTCCCGAATCAGCCACGCCGCGGGTGACCCCACAGCGCTCTCCCCGCATCACCGGCCACCGCCGGGACGGCACCGGCACTGCCCGGTATCGCACGACCGTATGACCCCTCACGAAGGCGATACAGCTACATGAGTGACCGCACCATGCCTGCGGCCGAGACGTCGGCGCCCGCGCAGACGCAGGGCACCCCCCACTTCGACGCCGGTGACGCCGGTTACAGCAAGGACCTCAAGTCCCGGCACATCAACATGATCGCCATCGGCGGCGCGATCGGCACCGGGCTGTTCCTCGGCGCCGGCGGCCGGATGGCGGGCGCGGGCCCCTCGCTCGCGATCGCCTACGCGGTCTGCGGCGTCTTCGCCTTCTTCGTGGTCAGGGCCCTGGGCGAGCTCGTGCTCTACCGCCCCTCCTCCGGCGCCTTCGTCTCCTACGCCCGTGAGTTCATGGGCGAGAAGGGCGCCTACACGGCCGGCTGGCTGTACTTCCTGAACTGGTCGACCACCGCCGTGGCCGACATCACGGCCGCCGCCACCTACGCCCACTTCTGGGCGATGTTCAGCGACATCCCGCAGTGGGTCCTCGCCCTGATCGCCCTGGCCGTGGTCCTCACCGCCAACCTGATCTCGGTGAAGTACTTCGGCGAGATGGAGTTCTGGTTCGCGATCGTCAAGGTCGCGGCGCTGGTCGCCTTCATGCTGGTCGGCATCTACCTGGTCGCCACCCAGCACAGCGTCGACGGCAACACCCCGGGCCTGGCCAACATCACCGACCACGGCGGCATCTTCCCGATGGGCACGCTGCCGATGCTCCTGGTCGTCCAGGGCGTCGTCTTCGCGTACGCCTCGGTCGAGCTCTGCGGTGTCGCGGCCGGTGAGACCGAGAACCCGCAGAAGATCCTGCCCAAGGCGATCAACTCGATCATGTGGCGCGTCGGCATCTTCTACGTCGGCTCGGTCGTCCTGCTCGCGCTGATCCTGCCGTACACCGCCTACTCCGGCGACCAGAGCCCGTTCGTCACCGTCCTGGACAAGCTCGGCGTGCCGGGCGCGGCCGGCGTGATGAACCTGGTGGTCCTGACCGCCGCGCTCTCCAGCCTCAACTCCGGCCTGTACTCCACCGGCCGCATCCTGCGCTCGATGGCCGTCGCGGGCTCCGCGCCCAAGTTCACGGCCCGGATGAACAAGGGCCAGGTGCCCTACGGCGGCGTCCTGCTGACCGCCGCCTTCGGCGCCGCCGGTGTCGCCCTGAACAAGCTGATGCCCGACGACGCCTTCGAGATCGTGCTGAACTTCGCCTCCATCGGCATCCTCGGCACCTGGGCCATGATCATGGTCTGCTCGCTGCTCTTCTGGCGCCGCTCCCAGGAGGGCCTGCTCACCCGCCCCTCCTACCGGCTGCCCTGGGCCCCGTACACCCAGATCGTCACCCTGGTCTTCCTCGCCTCGGTCCTGTACCTGATGTGGTACGGCGGCGGCGTCGGCCGCACCACCGTCTACTGCCTGCCCGTCATCCTGGGCATGCTGGTCGGCGGCTGGTTCCTGGTCCGCAAGCGGGTCGGCGAGCTCGCGGCCGAGCGCTAGGCGCGAAGCGGCGGTACGAGCGGTACGAGCGGTACGAGAAGGGCGGCACCCCGGCACGGGGTGCCGCCCTTCTCCACGCACCCGGTAACGTGCGGAGGTCGGGCCCGTACACGTTCACGCCCGTACGCGTCCGCGCGTACCGGCGCTGCCAGAGAGGAAGTCCACGTATGCCGCAGCAGGTCCGAGGGGTCATCGCACCGGGGAAGAACGAGCCCGTACGGGTGGAGACGATCGTGGTGCCGGACCCGGGGCCAGGCGAGGCCGTGGTGAAGGTCCAGGCGTGCGGGGTGTGCCACACCGACCTGCACTACAAGCAGGGCGGGATCAACGACGACTTCCCCTTCCTGCTCGGCCACGAGGCCGCCGGCGTGGTCGAGTCCGTCGGCACGGGCGTCACCGACGTCGCCCCGGGCGACTTCGTGATCCTCAACTGGCGCGCGGTGTGCGGCCAGTGCCGCTCCTGTCTGCGCGGGCGCCCCCAGTACTGCTTCAACACCCACAACGCCCGGCAGAAGATGACCCTCACCGACGGCACCGAGCTCTCTCCCGCGCTCGGCATCGGCGCCTTCGCCGAGAAGACGCTGGTCGCGGCCGGACAGTGCACCAAGGTCGACCCGACGGTCTCCCCGGCCGTGGCGGGCCTCCTCGGCTGCGGCGTCATGGCGGGCATCGGCGCCGCCCTCAACACCGGCAACGTGAGCCGGGGCGACTCGGTCGCCGTCATCGGCTGCGGCGGGGTCGGGAACGCGGCGATCGTGGGCGCCCGGCTCGCGGGCGCGTCGAAGATCGTCGCCGTCGACATCGACGACCGCAAGCTGGCCACCGCCCGGGCCATGGGCGCCACCCACACGGTCAACTCCCTCACCGCGGAAGCCGTCGAGGCGATCCGCTCCCTCACCGGCGGCTACGGCGCCGACGTCGTCATCGAGGCGGTCGGCCGCCCGGAGACCTTCGAGCAGGCCTTCTACGCCCGCGACCTGGCCGGGACGGTCGTCCTGGTCGGCGTGCCCACCCCGGACATGAAGCTGGAGCTGCCGCTGATCGACGTCTTCGGACGCGGCGGCGCGCTCAAGTCCTCCTGGTACGGCGACTGCCTGCCCTCGCGGGACTTCCCCATGCTGGTCGACCTGCACCAGCAGGGCCGGATCGACCTCGCCGGCTTCGTCACCGAGACCATCGCCCTGGACGAGGTAGAGAAGGCCTTCGAGCGGATGCACGAGGGTGACGTGCTGCGTTCGGTGGTGGTCTTCTGATGGCCGCCCGTATCGAGCACCTGGTCACCTCGGGCACCTTCGCCCTCGACGGCGGCGTCTGGGACGTCGACAACAACGTCTGGATCGTGGGCGACGACGAGGAGGCGGTGGTCGTCGACGCCGCCCACGACGCCCGGGCGATCCTGGCCGCCCTGGGCGGGCGCACCCTGCGCGCGATCCTGTGCACCCACGCCCACAACGACCACATCGACGCGGCCCCCGAGCTGGCCGAGGCCACCGGCGCCCCGGTCCTGCTGCACCCCGACGACCTGCCGCTGTGGAAGCTCACCCACCCGGACCGCGCCCCCGACGGCGAACTGGCCGACGGTCAGGCGGTGCCGGTCGCCGGGACGCGCCTGGAGGTCGTCCACACCCCGGGCCACGCCCCGGGTGCGGTGTGCCTGTACGCCCCCGAGCTGGGCACCGTCTTCACCGGCGACACCCTGTTCGCCGGGGGGCCGGGCGCGACCGGCCGGTCCTTCTCGCACTTCCCGACGATCGTCGACTCCATCCGCGAGCGGCTGCTGACCCTGCCGCCCGACACGGTCGTCCGCACGGGCCACGGCGACGCGACGACCATCGGCGCCGAGGCACCCCACCTGGACGAGTGGATCAGGCGCGGCCACTGAGCCCGTAGACCCGCTCGGCCGTACCCCCGAGGACCTGGGCCCGCTCGTGCGGGCTCAGGTCCCTCGTCAACTCCCGGGCGGTGTCGAGGACTTCGCCGTACGAGGAGACCGCGAGGCACACCGGCCAGTCCGAGCCGAACAGCAGCCGCCCGGGGCCGAACGCCTGAAGGACGGTGTCCGCGTACGGCCGCAGAGCCCCGACGCTCCAGCCCGGCCCCGCCTCCGTGACCAGGCCCGACAGCTTGCAGACCGTGTGCGGGAGCGCGGCGAGCGCCCGGACGGCCGACGCCCAGGGCTCCATCGCGCCGGAGGCCACCGGCGGCTTGCCCAGGTGGTCGAGCACGAAGGTCAGGCCCGGGTGGCGCTCGGCGGCCCGGACACAGGCCGGGAGCTGATGGGGGAGGACCACCAGGTCGTAGGCGAGCCCGGCCGCCGCGACCGCCGCCAGACCCGCGCCCACGTCCGGCCGCAGCAGCCACCGGGGGTCGGCCTCGCCCTGCACCTGGTGCCGTATCCCCACCAGCCGGTCGCCGCCGGGCAGCGCGGCGAGCCGGGCCAGCTCCTCGGCCACCCCGGGGGCCGTGAGATCGGTCCAGCCGACGACCCCGCGCACCAGCGGATCGCCCTCGGCGAGCGCCAGGAGCTCCGGGGTCTCCGCGGCCACCGTCACGGTCTGGACGACCACGGTGGCACCGACCCCCGCGGCGGCGGCAGCGGGCCGCAGCTCCGCGACGGGAAAGTCCCGCCGCAGACCCGCGAACCCCGGGGCCGCGAGCCACTCCTGATCGCGGACGCCGAGGTCCCACACATGGTGGTGCGCGTCGACGACGGGCGCGGTGGACCCCGGACCGGTGGGGCGGGGGCGGGTGGGCCCCAGTGCCACCCTCATACGCCCAGCTCCTCCCAGAGCGCCCGCGGCACCGGACGCCCGAACCGTCCGGCGGCGTCCCGGACCTCCGCCGCCGAACGCGCGCCCACCAGCACGCTCGCCACCGCCGGATGCCGCAGCGGGAAGGCGAGCGCGGCGGTCCGCAGCGGGACGCCGTGGCGCTCGCAGACCGCCTTGATCCGCAGCGCCCGCTCCAGCGGGGCCGGTGGCGCGGCCGCGTAGTCGTAGGGGGCGCCGGGCCGGGGATCGGCCAGCAGCCCCGAGTTGAAGACCCCGCCGACGATCACGCTCGTGCCGCGCGCGGCGGCCTCGGGCAGCAGCTCGTCGGCCGCGCGCTGGTCGAGCAGCGAGTACCGCCCGGCGCACAGCACCGCGTCCACGTCCGTCTCCCGGACGAACCGGGCCAGCGGCCCCGCGTGGTTCATCCCGGCGCCTATGGCCGTACGACCCCTTCCGCGCGCAGCCGCTCCAGCGCCGGATAGGCCTCGGCCAGGGCCTGTTCGGCGTGGTCGTCGGGGTCGTGCAGGAAGACCGCGTCGATCCGGTCGAGGCCCAGAGGGCCGAGGCTGTCCTCGATGCCGCGGCGCACCCCGTCCGCGCTGAAGTCCCAGCGGCGCCGGTGGGTGGCGGGCACGGCGAACCCCTGCGCGAGGTCGTCGCCGTCCGGCCGCTCCAGCGGCTCCAGGACGCGGCCGACCTTGGTGGAGAGGGTGTACGCGTCCCGGGGCCGGTCGCGCAGCGCCTCGCCCAGCCGGCGCTCGGAGAGGCCGAGACCGTAATGCGGGGCGGTGTCGAAGTAGCGGACACCGGCCTCCCAGGCGGCGTCCACCGCCTCCCGGGCGTCCGCGTCGGACACCTCGCCGAGGAGGTTGCCGAGTCCGGCCGCGCCGAGGGAGAGCGCGGTGACGGCACAGCCGCTGCCACCGAGGTGTGTGACGCGCATACGAGCAGATTTATCAGAGGTCTGAGGCGCCGAGATACCCCCATGACCCGAATTTCCGCTCTCCGACCCCCGATTGATCCGATGTCTCGCTGTCTACTGCTCCCGGCCGTCCGCGTCCCACGCCGCCAGCCGCAGCCCGCTCGTGAACCTCCGCTCCCGCCCGTCCACCGGATCGGTGAACTCCAGCACCTTCGCCAGCAGTTGCAGCGGCCGGCCGAAGTCGTCCGGGTCGGGCTCCTCGGCCACCACCGGATACACCGGGTCGTTGAGGATCGGCAGCCCGAGGGCGTTCATATGGACCCGCAGCTGATGGGTGCGCCCGGTCGCCGGGAGCAGCCGGTAGCGGCCGAGGGCGCCCCGGTGCCCGGTCAGCTCGATCCGGCTCTCGGCGTTCGGCTCGCCCGCCTCCTCGCGGGCCGCGATCACCCCGCGCTCCTTGACGATCCGGCTGCGCACGGTCACCGGCAGCGCCACGCGCGGATCGTACGGCGCGACCGCCTCGTACTCCTTGCGCACCCGCCGCTCGGCGAAGAGGTTCTGGTACGCGCCCCGGTCCTCGGGACGCACCACGAACAGGGCGAGACCGGCGGTCAGCCGGTCCAGGCGGTGCGCGGGCTGGAGCGCGGGCAGGGCGAGCTCGCGCCGCAGCCGGGCCACGGCGGTCTCGGTGACGTGCCGCCCCCGGGGCGTGGTGGCCAGGAAGTGCGGCTTGTCCACGACCACGATCCGCTCGTCGCGGTGGACGATCCCGATCCCGAACGGCACGGGCACCTCGGGGGCGAAGTCGCGGTGGAACCAGACGTACATCCCCGCCCGGTACGCCAGCGCCTCGTCCACCGGCCCATCGGCGGTCAGGAACCGCCCGCCGCGCACCATCTCCTCCACCCGCCCGGCCCCGATCGCACCCCGGAACCGCTCCACGAGGTGCTCCCGGACCGTTTCCCAGGCCCCCTCCGGGTCGGCGGGCAGCCGCACCCGCACCGGGTCGATGCCGTCGCGCTGGGGGAGCGGGGCGGCCGGGATCTTTGACCTACGTCTCACAAAAACAAGAAAACCCCAGCTCAGCTGGGGTTTTCAAGTGGTGTCCGAGGGGGGACTTGAACCCCCACGCCCGATAAAGGGCACTAGCACCTCAAGCTAGCGCGTCTGCCATTCCGCCACCCGGACAAGGTGTCTGTCTCGCGGGCCGTGCCCGTTCCGACGTGGAAAACAATAGCAAACATCTGGGGGTGCTCGATCACCCCCGTGGCCTGCGTGAACGGCGTATGTCCACGGGACGCCGCCCTTGGGCGCGCGGGGCGCGCGAGGGAGGATGAGGGGACTCAACGAAGCGGCAGCGGCAGCAGCGGGAGGAAGCAGCGTGAGCGAGTCGAAGGCGGCGCGGGGCGTGACCGGCGAGGACGAGGTCGTCGACCTCTGTCGCGACCTGATCAGGATCGACACCAGCAACTACGGGGACCACTCCGGCCCCGGCGAGCGGGCGGCCGCCGAGTACGTGGCCGAGAAGCTCGCGGAGGTGGGACTGGAACCGAAGATCTTCGAGTCGCACACCGGCCGGGCCTCCACGGTGGCCCGGATCCAGGGCGAGGACCCCTCGCGGCCCGCACTGCTCATCCACGGCCACACCGACGTCGTCCCGGCCAACGCCGACGACTGGACGCACCACCCGTTCTCGGGCGAGATCGCCGACGGCTGCGTCTGGGGGCGCGGCGCCGTCGACATGAAGGACATGGACGCGATGACCCTCGCGGTCGTACGCGACCGGCTGCGCAGCGGCCGCAAGCCCCCGCGCGACATCGTGCTCGCCTTCCTCGCCGACGAGGAGGCGGGCGGCACCTACGGCGCCCGCTACCTCGTCGACAAGCACCCCGACCTCTTCGAGGGCGTCACGGAGGCGATCAGCGAGGTCGGCGGCTTCTCCTTCACCGTCAACGAGAACCTGCGGCTCTACCTCGTGGAGACCGCCCAGAAGGGCATGCACTGGATGAAGCTGACCGTGGACGGCAGCGCCGGGCACGGTTCGATGATCCACAAGGACAACGCCATCACCGAGCTGTCCGAGGCGGTCGGGCGGCTGGGACGGCACAAGTTCCCGGTGCGCGTCACCAAGACGCTGCGGCACTTCCTCGACGAGCTCGGCGACGCGCTCGGCACCGAGCTCGACCCGGAGAACATGGACGAGACGCTCGCCAAGCTCGGCGGCATCGCCAAGCTCATCGGCGCCTCGCTCCAGAACACCGCCAATCCCACCCAGCTCGGCGCCGGCTACAAGGTCAACGTGATCCCCGGCCAGGCCACCGCGCACGTCGACGGCCGGTTCCTGCCGGGGTACGAGGAGGAGTTCCTCGCGGACCTCGACCGGATCCTGGGGCCGCGGGTCCGGCGCGAGGACGTGCACGCCGACAAGGCGCTGGAGACCACCTTCGACGGGGCGCTCGTCGACGCCATGCAGACCGCCCTGGTGGCCGAGGACCCGATCGCGCGGGCCGTGCCGTACATGCTCTCGGCCGGCACCGACGCCAAGTCCTTCGCGGACCTCGGCATCCGCTGCTTCGGCTTCGCGCCGCTGAAGCTGCCGCCGGAGCTCGACTTCGCCGGAATGTTCCACGGCGTGGACGAGCGGGTGCCGCTGGACGGTCTCAAGTTCGGCGTACGGGTCCTCGACCGGTTCATCGACGCCTCCTGAGCGGGGAAGGTCCGCGGGTGCCGGGTGCGCCCCGCACCTGCGGACCTCTCCCGGCCCCGGTGGCGAAACGACACGCCAACAATCGCCCGGGTGTACGGAGTTGACTGAGAAGAGTGAATGCGTTCATAAGCTCGTAGCCCCATAACTTTCCCCTCGTTACAGGGTGTGCGGTCCGCGGCTGGGATCGCGCCTTTGCCAACAAGGAGGAAGTAATGATCAAGAAGGTCGTCGCTGCTGCGGCTGTCACCGGTGGTCTGGTTCTCGCGGGTGCCGGCCTCGCCGTCGCCGACGCCGGTGCCCAGGGCGCCGCGGTGAACTCCCCGGGCGTCGCTTCCGGCAACGTCATCCAGGTGCCCATCCACGTGCCGGTCAACGTCTGCGGCAACACGATTTCCGTGATCGGGCTGCTGAACCCCGCCTTCGGCAACACCTGCGTCAACAAGTGACGTCGAACCCCACCCCGTGAGGTCCGAGCCCGGCGGCCCCGGAGCGCGCATCATGCGCTCCGGGGCTGCCAGGCACCCCCTCCCGGGCGCACCGGCGTCCGGGAGCATCCGGTAGGTAGAAGGCAGGGAACCACCTATGCGACAGGTCACCCGAAAAGGCCTGATCACCATGGCCGCCGCCACCGGCGTCATCGCCATGGGCAGCGGCTACGCACACGCCGACTCCACGGCGAACGGGGGCGCCAAGGACTCGCCGGGCGCCGCGTCCGGCAACGCGGTCCAGGCGCCGGTCCACGTGCCGGTCAACGCGTGCGGCAACACCGTCAACATCATCGGGCTGCTCAACCCGGCGATGGGCAACACCTGCGTCAACAAGGGCGGTTCGCACCACGGCGCCGGCGGGGCCACGGCCCACGGCGGCGCGAGCCACTCGCCCGGCGTCGCCTCCGGCAACAGCGTCCAGGCGCCCGTCGACGTGCCGGTCAACGCCTGCGGCAACGGCGTCACCGTGATCGGGGCGCTCAACCCGGTCTTCGGCAACGACTGCGCCAACGTCTCCGGCGACGACCACCGGCCCCCGCACCACTCCGGCCACCCGGGGAAGCCGGGGCACCCGGGCACGCCCGGTCACCCCGGAAAGCCGGGCCACCCCGGCAAGCCCGGTGAGCCGTGCGACACGGACCACCCCGGCACCCACCACCCGGGCAAGCCCGGGGACCAGGTCAAGCCGATCCACCGGACCAAGCCGGGCCAGCACCCGCACACCCCGGGCACCCCGGGCACCGGGAGCGGGACGGGCACCTCGGCCGCCGCGCACACCCCGGGCAGCCAGGCCCTGACGGCCCCGCAGGCCGCCGGCACGCTGGCGCACACCGGGTCGGACATGATGGGCATCGCCCTGCCGGCCGGTGCGGGCCTGCTCCTCGCCGGAACCACGCTCTACCGCCGCGCCCGCTCCGGCGCGTAGGTGAAGCCCGCGTAGGTGAAGCCCGCCTAAGCGGAGCCGCTCCCGGAGCGGCAGGAACCGGACAGAACGGATCGGGCCCCGCGACAGCGGGGCCCGATCCGTTTTCGTCCTCCGGGGTCCGTCACCACGTGGCACGCAGCTGGCGGATGATCCGCCTGCGCAGCCGCACCCTGCGGCTGCCGTCACGCAGCAGACTCAGTCGCTCCAACTCCCAGTGTCCGTACTCGGCGTGGTCGGTCAACAGACGTGTGGTCTCCTTGCGGGACACCCCGCGCGGCACGTACACGTCGACAAATTCGTATTCCGGCATCGCATCTATTGTGCGGGCAGAGCCCCGGTACGGATAGCGTCTGCACTATGTCTGATGCTGCGCAGCCCTCCGCTGCCGAGGTACGTGCCGCCGCCGACGCGGTCAAAGCCGCGCTGGACCGCCACCTGGAGGCGGTGGAACGCCGCACCGGGGACGACGATCCGGCCGTGTACGACGCGTTCAACGCCCTGGCGGCCGCTGCCGAGGCGTACGACGAGCGGCTCTACGACCGGTACGACGAGGTCACCCCCTTCGAGATCCCGGGCGCCGACGACTCCCTGCCGCCCTACACGGGCCCCGAGGAGCCGAACGCGCTGAGCGTCCTGATCCGCCGCGACTACGCGGTGGTCGAGCCCCAGCGGCTGCTCGCCCAGGCCCAGCGGATCGCGGACCTGGACCCCGAGGCCGACGAGCCCGCCGAGGACGACCGGGCGGCAGCGGTGGTCGGCACGAGCGTGCACGCGGCGCTCGGGGTGCTCTTCGGGGAGTACGAACCGGACGAGATCGCCTCCCGGCACAAGGAGTTCGGCCTGGAGGAGGGCGACTCCACGCTGTGGGTGTCGGCGGCGGACGAGCTGCCGGAGCCGGGGGAGTGGCTGAGCACGCCGTTCGACCACGCCGACCCGCAGCGGGTGGTGTGCCGGTTCGACGTCAGCGCGGTCTTCGACGAGGACGAGCTGGAGGACGAGGACGACCTGCCCGCCGCGCCCTGACTCCTCGGGCGCCGCGCCTGCACGCCGACAGCCTCCGTGCCCCTTCCGGGCGCGGAGGCTGTCGTGTGCGGGCCGCGGACGGGCTCGGGGCTACTCCGCCCCGGGCGCGCGCAGCAGGGCCGTCAGAAGGGGCGTGAGCCGCGTCGTACGCGCCGGGGCGGGCACCTCCGCCACCGCGCGCGGCAGCGCCTGGTCCACGCCGTGCACCACGGACAGATGGCGCTCGGCCCGGCCGAACGCCGTGTAGACCCACGCCCGGCTCAGGCCCCCGGCCGCGTCCCCGGGCAGCACCGCCACCACCGCGGGCCAGCGCGTCCCGGCCGCCTGGTGGGCGGTCAGGGCCCAGCCGTGCCGCAGCGCCGACTCCACCCGCTCCTTCGGTACGACGAGCCGCTCGCCCCCGCAGTCGAGGTGCAGCCCGTCCGGGCCCGCCGAGCCGACGACGCCCACCGAGGTGCGCCCGGGCGCCTCCGCGTACGCCACGCGGTCGCCCGGGTCGAAGCCCCCGAACCGGCCGGGGCCCGGGTTGAGCCGCTCCTTCAGGGCCGCGTTGAGCGCCCGCGTACCCGCCGAGCCGCCGTGGCCCACGGTGATCACCTGGGTCTGCTCGGGGGGCACGCCGAGCGCGCGCGGCACCGAGTCCGCGACGAGCTGGACGCAGCGGTGCACCGCCTCGCCCGCGTCCCGCACGGGCACGATCACGACCTCCTTGCCCGGCGCCTCGACCTGGCCGAGCTCGCCGACGCCGATCCCGGAGACCAGCTCGCCGATCGGGCCGGGGTCGGGAGTGCGGGACGCCACGTGCGGCACCGCCCGGGCCGCCAGCACATCGGCGAACACCCGGCCCGCGCCCGCCGAGCCCAGCACCTCCGGGTCCCCGCCGAGCACCAGCCGGCAGCCGTCCGGCAGGGACTCGACGAGCATCGCCGCGCTCTCCACGTCCAGCTGCGGGGCGTCCTGCACGACCAGGACGTCCAGCGCGAGCGCCCCGTCCTCGTCCCGGCCGGGGCCCTCGGCGGAGAGCAGCCCGGCCACGGTGAACGCCCGTTCGGCGCCCACCGCCGCGGCGAGCCGTCGCCGTCCGTCCCGGGTGTGGACGGCGCCCGCCGCCCGCAGGCCGAGGCCGTGCGCGACGGTGACCACGGCGGCCGACTCGGCGCGGGCGGCCTCACCGCCGGAGTGGGTGACCAGGCCGGCGCCCGCCACCGCCCGGATCAACTCGGCGGCGGACGGGGACGGAGCGGCCGCGGCGGCCGCCTCCCAGGCGCCGTCGTCGTCCTTCACCGGGGTGTTGGCGAGCCGGGCCAGGCCGTCGGCGAGGCTCTCCTCCGCCAGCGCGTACCGGTCGAGGCCCAGCAGCACCTCGACGGGGGCCGTCTCCCGCGCCTCCTCCTCGCCCGAATCCTCCGGGGCGGTCTCCTCCGCGCCGCCCGGCTCACCGTCCAGCGAGGCCTCGCCGTCCTGGAAGACCAGCACCACGCCCTCACTGATCGCGTGCCGTACGGCCTCGTCGGGGTCGGGCAGCGAACGCTCGGCCAGCGCCGCCTTCACCGCCGCGACCGGCAGGGCGGTGTGGCCCTGGACGGAGGCGCGCTCCAGCGTCCAGGCGACCAGGGCGGCGGCCCGGCGCGGGTCGTCCGGGCCGCACTCGGCGCCCAGCAGCGCCCGGGCGAAGCCGTCGGCCTGCTCGGGGCGGACCCCGGGCACGGCCAGCAGCTGCCAGGGGTCGGCCCGCAGCGCGTCGGCCGCCTGCTCGCCCAGGGCCACCGTGACCTGCGGGGCGAGTGAGTCCGGCGCGCCTCCTTCGGCGAGCACCGCCCGGGCCGCGGCCACGGCCTCGGGCCCCGCCGCGCGCACGGGCTGCGGCGCCTGCGTCCGGGCGGGCGCGGGGGCGGCCGGGACGGGGGCGGGGCGGCGGGGGGCCGGGGCGGAGGCGAAGAAGGACGTGCCCGGCTTCTCGCCGCTCTCGACCGCGCGGACGGCCGCGAGCAGGTCGGCGGCCTGCCCGCTCAGCTTGGTCCCGGCCGGGACGGGCCCCTCCTTCTCGGCCTTGCGCGCCTCGATCCGCGCCCGCAGCTCGCGCTGCGCGGCCAACTCGGCCTGCGCCTCGGAAAGCGCGGCAGCCTCGCCCCCGCCGACGCCCCCGGCCCCGCCGGGGACACCTCCCTCGCCGGGGACGCCGCCCTCGCCGGGGGCACCGCCCTCGCCGGTGCTGCCGCCCCCGGCCGAGCTGTCCTCGCCTGAGCCGCCCTCGCTGGTGCTGCCGCCTCCGGCCGAGCCATCCTCGCCTGAGCCGCCCTCGCCGGTGCTGCCGCCCTCGCCGGTGCTGCCGCCCCCGGCCGAGCTGTCCTCGGCCGAGGCCGCCAAGGCCGAGCCGTCCGGGGCGGAGCCGCCCGAGGCCGAGCCGTCACCGGCAGCGGCAACGCCCGAGCCGCCTTCGGCCCCGGCCCCGGTGTCACCACCCTCGCCCGCACCCGCTTCGGACAGCGGTGCACCGCCCTCGGGCCGGGCGTCACCGCCCTCGGGCCGGGCGTCACCGCCCTCGGACCGGGCGTCACCGCCCTCGGGCCGGACACCACCACCCTCGGGCCCGGCGTCCCGGTGCTCCCCGGTGTGCTCGCCCGGCTCGTCCGGCTCCGGGGCGGCAGGAGGCGAGTCCTGCGTGACCTCCCCCACGCCTTCGGGCGTGTCGGCGGCCTCGGCCACAGGGGCCCCGCCGTTGTCGGCGCCGAGGGCGCCCTCGGCCGGGGTTCCGGGGGCCGTCCCCGGGGGAAGCGCGGTCACAAGGTGCTCCAGTCCTGGTCGGGATAGCGGTGCACGGGCGCCGACACATCGTCCAGCGCCCGGCAGATCTCGTCTGGAAGACTAAGCGCCTCCACTGACAAAGCCGCCGTGAGCTGCTGCGCGTTGCGCGCGCCCACGATCGGCGCGGTCACCCCGGGCCGGTCCCGCACCCAGGCGAGGGCGACCTGGAGCGGCGTCGCCGCGAGACCGTCCGCGGCTATCGCCACCGCGTCCACGATCCGGCCGGCCGCCTCGTCCAGATAGGGCGCGACGAAGGGGGCCAGCGCCTGCGAGGCCCCCCGGGAGTCCGCCGGGGTGCCGTTGCGGTACTTGCCCGTCAGCACCCCGCGCCCCAGCGGCGAGGACGGCAGCAGCCCGATCCCGAGGTCGAGCGCGGCCGGCAGCACCTCGCGCTCCACCCCGCGCTGGAGCAGCGAGTACTCCATCTGCGTACAGGCCAGCCGGGTCCGCACGCCCGGCGCGCCCAGCTGCCAGGTGGCGGCCTTGGCGAGCTGCCAGCCGCAGAAGTTGGACACGCCCGCGTACCGCACCCGGCCGCTGGAGACCGCGATGTCCAGGGCCTGGAGCGTCTCGTCGAGCGGGGTCGCGGGGTCGAAGGCGTGCACCTGCCAGATGTCGACGTAGTCCGTGCCGAGACGTTCCAGCGACTCGTCGAGCGCGGCGAGCAGATGGCCGCGCGAGCCGTCGAAGCGCCGGTCGGGGTCGGGCACGCTGCCCGCCTTGGTCGCGATGACCAGGTCGCGGCGCGGAACCAGCCGCTCCACCAGGCGCCCCAGCAGGTACTCGGCGTCCCCGCCCCCGTACACGTCCGCCGTGTCGACGAGGGTGCCGCCGGCCTCCCAGAACGCCTTCAGCAGACCGGCGGCGTCGTGCTCGTCGGTGTCCCGCCCCCAGGTGAGGGTGCCGAGCCCGATCCGGGATACGCGCAGGCCCGTACGGCCCAGGTGCCTTAGCTCCATGGGCGCTGAGATTACTGGCCACGGGCGTGGCCGGTGGGGGCCTGTGGACAACTCGGCTCCTGGAGCCCTGCCCCGGCGCCCGCCCGCGCGCTAGAGTCCCCCGAACAGGGACGTTACTGATCAGTAAGGGGACCGTCATGCGGCTCGGGATCAACCTCGGCTACTGGGGCGCCGGAATGGACGGCGACAATCTCGCCGTCGCCCAGGAGGCCGACCGGCTCGGCTACGACGTCTGCTGGGCCGCCGAGGCCTACGGCTCGGACGCGCCCACCGTCCTGGCCTGGGTCGCCGCCCGGACCGAGCGCATCGACGTCGGCTCCGCCATCCTCCAGATCCCGGCCCGCCAGCCCGCGATGACCGCGATGACCGCCGCCACCCTCGACTCGCTCTCGGGTGGCCGGTTCCGTCTGGGCCTCGGTGTCTCGGGCCCGCAGGTCTCCGAGGGCTGGTACGGCGTCAAGTTCGACAAGCCGCTCGCCCGCACCCGGGAGTACGTGGAGATCGTCCGCCGGGCGATGACCCGTGAGCGGCTCAGCTACGAGGGCGAGCACTGGACGCTTCCGCTGCCCGGCGGCCCCGGCAAGGCGCTCAAGCTCACCGTCCACCCCGAGCGCGAGCACATCCCGCTCTACATCGCCGCGATCGGCCCCAAGAACCTGGAGCAGACCGGCGAGATCGCCGACGGCGCGCTGCTGATCTTCCCCTCCGCCGAGCATCTGGAGGAGACCGCGATCCGCCACATCCGGGCGGGCCGCGAGAAGGCGGGCAGGACGCTGGAGGGCTTCGACGTCTGCCCCACGCTGCCGCTGGCGCTCGGCGCGGACGGCGACGTCGGCGCGCTGGCCGACACGTTCCGCCCGTACACCGCGCTCTACGTGGGCGGGATGGGCAGCCGCAAGCAGAACTTCTACAACCAGCTCGCGCAGCGCATGGGGTACGAGAAGGAGGCGGCGGAGATCCAGGAGAAGTACCTCTCCGGGGACAAGGCGGGCGCCGCCGCGGCCATCCCGCACCAGCTCATCGACTCCACCACCCTGCTCGGCTCGGTGGAGCGCATCGCCGACCGGATGCGGGCCTACGCCGCTGCCGGGGTCACCACCCTCACCCTCGCCCCGGCCGGCTTCACGCTCGACGAGCGCGTCGCGGCCCTGCGCGCGGGCGTGGAGGCGCTGGAGCACGCCGGTCTGGCGTAGCCGGGAGGGCGAGGGAAGTCCGCGGCCGTGGTGGGGGCTCGGGGGGTCTTCCCCGCCACGGCCGTCACCCTCAACAACGCGCCGTACGCCGGGTCGGTTACGGGCAGCGGCGCCCCGGCGCGTTCCTTCGTTCGGCCCAGTGGGGAAGCATCCCTGTTGCCCCGTTCTGTCCTGAGCCCTTGACTGGTTCTTTGCAGATGTCTGTGCGGCGGTCATGCGGAGGTACGGCGATGCTTTCGGCCAAGAGCCTGTTCCAGGAGATCCTCGACCACGACGAGTCGTTCCGGCTCTTCTGCTCGATCGCGGCCAGCGGCGAGAGCCAGGGCGGCTGGGAGAACGGCCGCATCTCCGCCCTGGTCCCGCCGGAGCTCGCCCACCTCGCCCCGAAAATCGCCCGGCACGGCGCCGACGAGGACAAGCACGGGCGGATCTTCCGGGCCCTGCTGAACAAGCGCGGCCTCACGCCGGTCCCGGTACCGGCCGGGACGGACTACACGATGCTCCTGGAGCGCCACGGCATCGGCCTCGCCCATGAGCGGCTGCGCGCCGAGCGGCCGCTCACCGAGCGGGACATCGTCACGTACCTGGCGCACAGCCGGGTCACCGAGCAGCGGGCCGCCGAGCAGATGGTCATGCTGGTGCGGTACTTCGGGGACCACCCCGAGATCGGCCGGGCGATCCGGATGATCAGCGACGACGAGGACAACCACCTCGCGTACTGCCACGAGGAGCTGCTGCGCCTCGCCCGCGCCGGGCACGGCCGCGCCATCCAGCGGGTGCTGCGCGAGTGCGCGCTCGCCGAGATCCGGATCTACCGGGACGTCAGCCTCGCCGTGCTCGGGCACATGGGCCGCGTCCTCGGCTGGCCGAGGGCCAAGTCCGCGGTGCTGGCGGCGGGCGTCCACGGGGTGTACGCCTGGGAACGGGCCGGCGGCTGGCGGCGGATGGTCTCGTTGACCATGCCCGAGCGCCGTGACGCGCTGGGCGGACCGGCGGTCCCGGCGCCCGAGTTCGCGTGACCGACGACGGGTGCCGGGGCGGGCCCTAGAGCCAGCCGCGGTGCTTGAACGTCCGGTACAACGCCACTTCCAGCAGCACCATCAGCACCAGAACCGCCGGATAGGCCCACACGTAGCCGAGTTCGGGCATGTGCTCGAAGTTCATGCCGTAGATCCCGGCGACCATCGTCGGCACCGCGGCCATCGCCGCCCACGCGGAGATCTTGCGCATGTCGTCGTTCTGCCGCACGCCCATCTGCGCGAGATGGGCGGAGAGGATGTCGGAGAGCAGCCGGTCCAGGCTGTCCACGCCCTCGTTGGCGCGGGTCAGGTGGTCGCTGACGTCGCGGAAGAACGGCCGTGCCTGGTCGTCCACGAACGGCACCCCGGCTCCGGCGAGCCGCTGCATGGGCTCCGCCAGCGGCCCCGTCGCCCGGCGGAACTCCAGGACCTGCCGCTTGAAGGTGTAGATCCGGGAGGCGACCGTGCCGCCGCTCTGCCCGCGGCCCCTGTTCTCGCGGCCGACCGGCGCGAAGACCTCCGCCTCCAGCTCCTCCAGGTCCGTCTGGAGCTCGGCGGCCACCTCCATGTAGTGGTCCACGATGGCGTCGCTCACCGCGTACAGCACACTGCTCGGGCCGTGCCGCAGCAGTTCGGGCTCGGCCTCCAGGCGCATGCGCACATCGTGCAGCGGCGAGCCCTCGCCGTGCCGGACGGTCACCACGAACGAGTCGCCGATGAACAGCATCAGTTCCCCGGTGCTCACGGTGTCGGTCTCCGCCTCGTACGTCACCGGCTTCAGGACCGCGAACAGCGAGTCGTCGTACACCTCCAGCTTGGGCCGCTGATGGGCCGTCAGCGCGTCCTCGACCGCCAGCGCGTGTAGCCCGAACTCATTGCTGACCAGCTCGAACTCGTCCGCGGTGGGCTCGTACATGCCCAGCCACACGAACCCGTCCCCGGCCGAGCGGGCCTTGTCCAGGGCGTCGGAGTAGTCCGGCGGGCCCTCGGTGCGGCGGCCGTCCCGGTAGATGGCGCAGTCGACGATCACGGCGCGCATTCTTCCGCGAAGCCGTACCGCCCGCACCCCCGCGCGCCGCTCGGCCTACGCTGGCGGACATGGCCACGCTGATCCTCGTACGTCACGGACGCTCCACCGCCAACACCTCGGGCGTGCTGGCCGGGCGCACGCCCGGTGTGCTCCTGGACGAGCGCGGAGCCGCCCAGGCCGCCGCGCTGCCCGCCCGGCTCGCCGGACTGCCGCTCGCCGCCGCCGTCTCCAGCCCGCTGGAGCGCTGCCGCGAGACCCTGCGCCCGCTCCTCGACGCGCGGCCCGGACTCGCGCTCCACACCGACGAGCGCGTCAGCGAGTGCGACTACGGCGACTGGTCGGGCCGCAAGCTCGCCGAGCTCGTGGAGGACCCGCTGATGGAGGTGGTGCAGCAGCACCCCTCGGCCGCGGCCTTCCCCGGCGGCGAGTCGATGGCCGCCATGCAGGGCCGGGCCGTCGAGGCGGTGCGCGAGTGGAACGCGCGCGTGGAGGCCGAGCACGGGCCGGACGCCGTGTTCCTCATGTGTTCGCACGGGGACATCATCAAGTCGGTCGTCGCCGACGCCCTCGGAATGCATCTGGACCTCTTTCAGCGGATCTCGGTGGAACCGTGTTCCCTGACCGTGATCCGCTACACCCGGCTGCGCCCGTTCCTGGTGCGGCTGGGGGACACCGGGGACCTCGCCTCGCTGGCGCCGAGGGAGCCGAGGGAGCGGCGCGAGGCGGCCCAGGAAGCGGCCGACGAGGGCCGGGCCGTAGTAGGGGGTGGCGCGGGAGCACCGTGATCGCCGGGCGCAGTAGGGTGGACGGGCCGAAAACACCGCGCTCCGCCCGCCGGGCCCGCGCTCATCGCTCACTTCCGACATAGGGAGACCAGGACGTGTCCCGTCAGGTGTTCTTCTACGACCCACCGGACCGCTTCGTGGCCGGTACGGTCGGGCTGCCCGGGCGCCGTACGTTCTTCCTCCAGGCGTCCGCGGGCAGCCGCACCACCAGCGTTGCCCTGGAGAAGACCCAGGTCGCCGCCCTCGCCGAGCGGATCGACGAGCTGCTCGACGAGGTCGTGCGGCGTACCGGCGGCAACGCGCCCGTACCGGCCGTCGCCCCCGCCGAGGTCACCGACACCGCGCCGCTGGACTCGCCGGTGGAGGAGGAGTTCCGCGTCGGCACGATGGCGCTCGCCTGGGACGGCGAGGAGCAGCGCATGGTCATCGAGGCGCAGGCCCTGGTCGAGCTCGACGCCGACTCCGACGAGGACCTCGCCGAGGCCGAGGAGCGGCTGCTCCAGGACGACGAGAACGGCCCGCCGATGCTACGGGTACGCCTCACCGGCGCCCAGGCCCGCGCGTTCGCCAAGCGCGCCCTGGACGTGGTCAACGCGGGCCGCCCGCCGTGCCCGCTGTGCAGCCTGCCGCTCGACCCGGAAGGACACGTATGCCCGCGCCAGAACGGATACCGACGGGGAGCCTGACGGCGGTGGAACTGCTCGCCAAGGGCGAGCTCACCGTGCGCGGCCGGATCCGCGAGGCCTCCAACGCGGTGCTCTACTGCTCCGTCTCCCACGAGGGCGCCGAGGCCCACTGCGTCTACAAACCGGTGGCCGGCGAGCGCCCGCTGTGGGACTTCCCCGACGGCACCCTCGCCCAGCGCGAGGTCGCCGCCTACGAGGTCTGCGCGGCGCTCGGCTGGGACCTGGTGCCGCCGACCGTGCTGCGCGACGGGCCGTACGGCGAGGGCATGGTCCAGCTGTGGATCGAACGGCCCGCCGGGAGCGACGGGGCTCTCGACCAGGACGGCCTGCTCGCGCTCGTCGAGGGTGAGGAGCCGGGCGAGGGCTGGAAGGCGATCGGGCTCGCGGACGTGGGGGAGGGCCGTACGGCGCTCCTGGTCCACGCCGACGACGAGCGGCTGCGACGGCTCGCCGTCCTGGACGCGGTGATCAACAACGGCGACCGCAAGGGCGGTCACCTGCTGCTCGCCGAGGGCGGCCGGCTCCACGGCATCGACCACGGGGTCACCTTCCACGTCGACGACAAGCTGCGCACGCTGCTGTGGGGCTGGGCGGGCGAGCCGCTGACCGCGGAGGCGATCGCGGCGCTGACCCGGCTGGCCGCCGCGCTGGCCCCCGGGGAACCGCTCGCCACCCGACTGGCGGAGCTGATCACCGCCGCCGAGCTCGACGCCCTGCGGGCCCGGGTGGCGGGTCTGCTGGCCGACGGGGTGCACCGCGGCCCGTCCGGCGAGTGGCCGCCGATCCCCTGGCCACCGGTGTAGTCCCGGCAGGAGTACGTAACGGGGCAAGCCGGATGCACGCACGGCGGGCCGGGCCCGCGCAAGACCCCTCATTCGGCCAAGAGCACCCATCCGGTTCGAATCTGGAGCGTGCGTCCGGTTACGCTCATGACATGTATGCCTGGCCCGCTTCTGAGGTCCCCGCCCTGCCCGGCAAGGGCCGCGACCTCCGGATCCACTCCACCGCGACCGGCGGACTCGTCACCCTCGACCCCGGTCCCGTCGCCCGTATCTACGTCTGCGGCATCACGCCGTACGACGCGACCCACATGGGTCACGCGGCGACCTACAACGCGTTCGACCTCGTGCAGCGCGTGTGGCTCGACACCAAGCGGCAGGTCCACTACGTCCAGAACGTCACCGACGTCGACGATCCGCTCCTGGAGCGGGCGATCCGCGACGGGCACGACTGGACCGCGCTCGCCGAGCGCGAGACCGCGCTCTTCCGCGAGGACATGACCGCCCTGCGGATGCTTCCCCCCCAGCACTACATCGGCGCCGTCGAGGCGATACCGGGCATCGTGCCGCTCGTCGAGCGGCTGCGGGACCTGGGCGCCGCCTACGAACTCGACGGCGACATCTACTTCTCGGTGGAGAGCGACGCCCACTTCGGCCAGGTCTCCCGTCTCGACGCCGAGGCCATGCGGCGGCTCTCCGCCGAGCGCGGCGGCGACCCCGAGCGCCCGGGCAAGAAGAACCCGCTCGACCCGATGCTGTGGATGGCCGCCCGCGAGGGCGAGCCGAGCTGGGACGGGGCGAGCCTGGGCCGCGGCCGGCCCGGCTGGCACATCGAGTGCGTCGCCATCGCCCTCGACCACCTGGGCATGGGCTTCGACGTGCAGGGCGGCGGCTCCGACCTCGCCTTCCCGCACCACGAGATGGGCGCCTCGCACGCCCAGGTGCTCACCGGCGAGTTCCCGATGGCGCAGACGTACGTCCACGCCGGCATGGTCGCCCTGAACGGCGAGAAGATGTCGAAGTCCCGGGGCAACCTGGTCTTCGTCTCCCAGCTGCGCCGCGACGGCGTCGACCCGGCGGCGATCCGCCTCTCGCTGCTCTCCCACCACTACCGGGCCGACTGGGAGTGGACCGACCAGGTCCTCCAGGACGCCGTGGAGCGGCTGGAGCGCTGGCGCGCGGCCGTCTCCCGCCCCGACGGGCCGTCCGCCGACGCGCTGGTCGAGGAGATCCGCGAGGCCCTCGCCGACGACCTGGACGCCCCGAAGGCGCTCCGGGCCGTGGACCGGTGGGCGGAGCTCCAGCGCACCGAGGGCGGTACGGACGACAGCGCGCCCGGCGTGGTCTCCCGCGCCGTCGACGCGCTGCTCGGCGTCGCGCTGTAACCCCTGCTGCCGACGAAGGCGGCGGGGGGGGGGGGGGGGCCCCCCCCCCCGGCGACCTCCTCGTTCCCGCAACCCCCCCAAAACCCCCCCCATGGCCCGGGGGTTCCCCGCCCCGCCATGCCACCCCCCCAAAACTCCACCC
>NZ_JBWKEI010000005.1:144006-374083 GCF_056435525.1 Streptomyces sp. NPDC043908
GCGGCACGGACGACGCCGACCCTTTCGTTTCCCCCCGCCCTTCGAAACCTTTTTTGGGTTTCACGGTGCACCCCCTCCCCCAGAAAGATCCGCCGGGCGGGGCATCAGCCCCGCCCGGCGCCTTCGTCGTGCCCGCGACTCCCCGGAACTGCCCCGCGGGCTCCGGGTGTTCACCGCCCGGCCGCTCAGCCCTCCGACGACTCGCCCTCGCCCGGCTCGTCCGGGTCCTCGCGCGGCGGCTTCGGCGGCCGGGTGCGGCCGCTACTGGTGTCGCGCAGATACGACGTGGACTCGCCGCCGTCCGTGGCGTGCCCGCCCGCCACCGGGCCACCGGGTCCGGGGCCGCCGTCGCGGCGGCGCAGATACCGCTCGAACTCGCGGGCGATCGCCTCGCCGGACGCCTCGGGCAGGTCCGCGGTGTCCCGCGCCTCCTCCAGCGTCTGGACGTACTCGGCCACTTCGCTGTCCTCGGCCGCCAGCTGGTCCACCCCGAGCTGCCACGCGCGGGCGTCCTCGGCCAGCTCGCCCAGCGGGATGCGCAGGTCGATGAGGTCTTCGAGCCGGTTGAGGAGGGCGAGGGTGGCCTTGGGGTTGGGCGGCTGCGACACGTAGTGGGGCACCGCGGCCCAGAGGCTGACCGCCGGGACGCCCGCGTGGGTGCAGGCCTCCTGGAGGATGCCGACGATGCCGGTCGGGCCCTCGTACCGGGTCTCCTCCAGGTCCATCGTGCGGGCCAGGTCGGGGTCGGAGGTGACCCCGCTGACCGGCACCGGACGGGTGTGCGGGGTGTCCCCGAGCAGCGCGCCCAGGATCACCACCATCTCCACGCCCAGCTCGTGCGCGAAGCCGAGGATCTCGTTACAGAACGAGCGCCAGCGCATGGACGGTTCGATCCCGCGCACCAGCACCAGGTCGCGCGGCTTGTCGCCGCCGACCCGGACGACCGAGAGCCGTGTGGTGGGCCAGGTGATCCGGCGGACCCCGCCCTCTAGGAACACCGTGGGCCGGTTGACCTGGAAGTCGTAGTAGTCCTCGGCGTCGAGGGCGGCGAAGACCTCGCCCTTCCACTCGCGCTCCAGGTGAGCGACGGCTGAGGAGGCGGAGTCGCCCGCGTCGTTCCAGCCCTCGAACGCGGCGATCATGACCGGGTCGACCAGCTCGGGAACTCCCTCCAGCTCGATCACCCAGTGCCTCCCTCCGAAGTTCTCTTGCGTACGCCCCAACCTTACGGCTTCAGCACTACCCCGCCGCAGCCCCCGTGCACGGCTCGCTCCCCGCCGGAGTGATCCGCGCATGAAGGCGCGAAAGCCGGGGCACAGGACGATCTCCGCCGCGATTCATCCGAGCTGTGAAGCGGAAATCTCCGTCCCACCCCTGGACCTCGGGGTCCGGGCGGCGCTATACATCCCCATACATCGGATGACCGAGCGGGGCCGGATGGTCGAGCAGGAGTTCGTCGCAAGCGTTCTTCCGTCGGGACTCAGCCACAGGGAGCATGCATGAGACCGAGTGTCACCGGGTTCGACGTCCACGACATCCGCTTCCCCACCTCGGAGCGGCTCGACGGCTCCGACGCGATGAACCCCGACCCGGACTACTCGGCCGCCTATGTGGTGCTGCGCACCGACGGCCCCGCCCGTACCGAGGGCCACGGCTCGGAACTGGTCTCCCTCGTCGACTTCCGCTACCTCACCGACGTCCTGACCCGCCGGGAGGCCCTGGACCTGCTGCGCGCCGCCGAACCGGGCCGCGCCGAACGGGCCCGGCTGCTGCGCGCCGAGGGCTATCCCGCGTACACCACCTCGCCCGGCTGGCTCGGCTACGACGACGCCAAGCTGGTCCGGCTGGCCAAGGAGGCGGTCGCGGACGGCTTCGCGCAGATCAAGCTGAAGGTCGGCGCCGACCTCGACGACGACGTACGGCGCCTGCGGCTGGCCCGCGCGGCCGTCGGGCCCGGCATCCGCATCGCCGTCGACGCCAACCAGCGCTGGGACGTGCCGGACGCGCTGCGCTGGATGGCCGCGCTCGCCCCGTACGCCCCGTACTGGATCGAGGAGCCGACCACGGCGGGATCAGCCTGAAGGGCGGGCGCGGCACGCTCTTCGGGGCGCTCACGGGGGTCCTGACGCTGCAACTCGTCGTCAACGTGATGACGCTCGGCGGGGTTCCGGCGCTGTGGAACCAGTTCCTGAACGGGGCGATCATCATCGTGGCGCTGGTGATCTCACGGTTCGCCAGCGGCGAGAAGCAGGACTGAGAGCCCGGCTCAGAGCGTCGACCTGAGCCACTGCTCCACGCTCGCGATGTGCACCGTCGCCCACGACCTCGCGGCCTCCGCGTCCCGGTCGCGCAGGGCCGCGAGGATGGCCCGGTGCTCGTGGAGGGTACGGGCCACCGCGTCCTCCTGGGTCAGCCCGCGCCACACCCGGGCCCGGGTGGTGGGGCCCGAGAGGCCGTCCAGGAGGGAGCAGAGCACCGCGTTCCCCGCGCCGCGCACGATCCGCCGGTGGAACTCCAGGTCGCAGGCGACCAGCTCCTCCACCGACGGCTGCGGGCCGAGCGCGTCCAACTGGGCCGCCAGCGCGTCCAGTTCCGCGTCCTCGATCCGGGCCGCCGCCATCGCGGTGGCCGCCGGCTCCAGGATCCGCCGCACCGCCAGGAACTCCAGCACGGTGTCGTCCCGGTGGAAGTCCACGACGAAGCTCATCGCCTCCAGCAGCAACTGCGGATCGAGGCTGGTCACATACGTACCGTCGCCCTGACGCACGTCGAGGATGCGGATCAGGGAGAGCGCGCGGACGGCCTCGCGCAGGGAGTTCCTCGACAGGCCCAGCTCGGCGGCGAGTTCGGTCTCCTTGGGCAGCCGGTCGCCCGGGCGCAGCGCACCGGAGACGATCATTTCCTTGATCTTCTCGATGGCCTCGTCGGTGACTGCCATACGGCGACCTCCATACATCCGATGAATCGGCCCCCATTATGCGTTCCCGATCCCCGCCGGCACACGGGCGAGCAGACGGAAGGGGCGGCTCCCTCGTGGGAACCGCCCCTTCCGTCCGGCTCAGCGGATGCGACCGTACGTCAGTCCTTCTTGCCGAGCAGGTCGTCGACCTTGCCGCGGATCTCGTCCGTGGCCAGGCCCCGGATCGTCAGCGTGGTGCGGCGGCGCAGCACGTCGTCGGCCGTCTCGGCCCACTCGTGGTCACGCGCGTAGACGACCTGCGCCCAGATCTCCGGCGCGTCCGGGTGGATCCGCTCGGCCAGCGCCGCGTCCTCGTTGGCCAGGCGCGCGATGTCGAAGGAGAGCGAGCCGTAGTGCGTGGCGAGGTGCTTGGCGGTGTCGGCCGCCATGCGCGGGCCGGGCGCCGGGCCGTCCACCATCAGGCGGTGGGCGACGGCGCGCGGGTTGGCTATACCGGGCAGCGGCAGCTTGCCGGGCAGTTCGGAGATGGGCTCGAAGTCATCACCGAGCGGGCGGCCGGGCAGCTGCTCCAGCTTCTTCATCACCGTACGGCCGATGTGGCGGAACGTCGTCCACTTGCCGCCGGCGACCGACAGCATGCCGCCGCGGCCCTCGGTGACGACCGTCTCGCGCTTGGCCTTGGAGGTGTCGCCGGGACCGCCCGGCAGGACCCGCAGACCGGCGAAGGAGTACGTGATCAGATCGCGCGAGAGCTGCTGGTCGCGGATGGAGAACGCGGCCTCGTCCAGGATCTGGGCGGTGTCCTTCTCGGTGACCGCCACGTCCGCCGGGTCGCCCTCGAACTCCTCGTCCGTGGTGCCGAGCAGGAGCATGTCCTCCCACGGCAGCGCGAAGGTGATGCGGTACTTGTCGATCGGGGTCGCCAGCGCGGCCTTCCAGGGGGAGGTGCGCTTGAGGACCAGGTGCGCGCCCTTGGACAGGCGGATGGAGGGGGCCGCGTCCGGGTTCTCCATCCTGCGCAGGTGGTCGACCCAGGGGCCGGTCGCGTTGAGCACCAGCCGGGCGTCGATGCCGAACTCGTCGCCCGAGAGGCGGTCGCGCAGCTCGGCGCCGGTGACCCGGCCCCGGGTGAAGCGCAGGCCGGTGACCTCGGCGTGGTTGAGCACCGCGGCGCCCGCGTCCACCGCGGCGCGGACCGTCATCAGGGCCATGCGCGCGTCGTTCATCTGGTCGTCGCCGTACACGGCCACGGCCTTCAGGTTGTCCGTGCGCAGCTCCGGCACGTCCTGCGCGGCCTTGGAGGGCGAGAGCAGGTGGCCGACGCCGTCACCGAACGCTGAGAGCGCCGAGTAGGCGAAGACACCGGCGCCGAGCTTGGCCGCGCCGTGCGGGCCGCCCTTGTAGACGGGCAGGTAGAAGGTGAGCGGGTTGGCGAGGTGCGGTGCCACCTGACGCGACACCGCACGCCGCTCGAAGTGGTTCTCGGCCACCAGCTTCACGGCGCCGGTCTGCAAGTAGCGCAGACCGCCGTGCAGGAGCTTGGAGGAGGCCGAGGAGGTGGCGCCGGCGAAGTCGCCGGCGTCCACCAGGGCCACCCGCAGCCCGGACTGCGCGGCGTGCCAGGCGGTGGAGATGCCCAGGATGCCGCCGCCGATCACCAGGAGGTCGTATGTCGCCTTGGAAAGCTGCTCCCGAGTTTCGGCGCGGCTCTGGGTGGAGCCGGAGGCCGGGTGCGTCCCCAGGGCAGGGACGCTCTGCGTGGTGGTCATGGTCGATCTACTCCTCGTCCTCGATCCAGCCCATGGTCCGCTCGACGGCCTTGAGCCAGTTCTTGTACTCGCTGTCACGCTGGTCGGCGTCCATGCGAGGGGTCCATTCCGCCGCGCGGCGCCAGTTGGCGCGCAGCGCGTCGGTGTCCGGCCAGAAGCCGACGGCGAGGCCGGCGGCGTAGGCGGCGCCGAGGCAGGTGGTCTCGGCGACCATCGGACGCACCACGGGCGCGTCCAGGAAGTCCGAGAGGGTCTGCATCAGCAGGTTGTTGGAGGTCATGCCGCCGTCGACCTTGAGCGCGGTCAGCTCGACGCCGGAGTCCTTGGTCATGGCGTCGCTGATCTCGCGGGTCTGCCAGGCGGTGGCCTCAAGGACGGCGCGCGCGATGTGCGCCTTGGTGACGTACCGGGTGAGACCGGCGATCACACCGCGGGCGTCGGGGCGCCAGTACGGGGCGAACAGGCCGGAGAAGGCCGGCACGAAGTAGGCGCCGCCGTTGTCCTCGACGGAGGAGGCCAGGGTCTCGATCTCCGCGGCCGTCTTGATCATGCCCATCTGGTCGCGCATCCACTGCACCAGCGAACCGGTGACGGCGATGGAGCCCTCCAGGGCGTAGACCGGCTTCTGCTCGCCGATCTGGTAGCCGACGGTGGTCAGCAGGCCGTTGTAGGAGTTGACGGGCTTGTCACCGGTGTTCATCAGCATGAAGGTGCCGGTGCCGTAGGTGGACTTGGCCTCGCCCTCGGAGAAGCAGGTCTGGCCGAACAGGGCCGCCTGCTGGTCGCCGAGCGCGGAGGCGACCGGGACGCCGTCCAGGACGCCGCCCTTGGCGTGGCCGTACACCTCGGCGGAGGAGCGGATCTCGGGCAGCACGGCCGCCGGGATGTCCATGGACGCGAGGATCTTCTCGTCCCACGCCATCTCGTGGAGGTTCATGAGCAGCGTGCGCGAGGCGTTGGTGACGTCCGTGACGTGCACACCGCCGTCGGTGCCGCCGGTCAGGTTCCAGATGACCCAGGAGTCCATGGTGCCGAAGAGGATGTCGCCGCGCTCGGCGCGCTCGCGCAGGCCCTCGACGTTGTCGAGCAGCCAGCGCACCTTGGGGCCGGCGAAGTACGAGGCGAGCGGCAGGCCGGTCTGGCGGCGGAAGCGGTCCTGGCCCACGTTGCGGCCGAGCTCGCGACAGAGCGCGTCGGTGCGGGTGTCCTGCCACACGAGCGCGTTGTGCACGGGCTCGCCGGTGTTCTTGTCCCACAGCAGCGTGGTCTCGCGCTGGTTGGTGATGCCGATCGCCTTGACGTCGGCGGCGGTGATGCCCGCCTTGTCGATGGCGCCCGCCACGACTTCCTGGACGTTGGTCCAGATCTCGGCGGCGTCGTGCTCGACCCAGCCCGGCTTCGGGAAGATCTGCTCGTGCTCCTTCTGGTCGACCGAGACGATCCGGCCGTCCTTGTCGAAGACGATGCAGCGGGAGGAGGTGGTGCCCTGGTCGATGGCCGCGATGAACGGGCCGTGGCCGTGCGAGGCGGTGGTGTGGGTGTCGCTCACGGAGTTCTCCTGGAGGTCTGAAGGTCTCTACGGCTTCTCAACGCTGTACGGCTCAGGCGAACGCGAGGTTGTACAGGCCGCCCGCGAGGGCGGCACCGGCCAGCGGGCCGACGACGGGCACCCAGGCGTAGCCCCAGTCCGAACCGCCCTTGTTGGGCAGCGGCAGCAGCGCGTGCACGATGCGCGGGCCCAGGTCGCGGAACGGGTTGATGGCGTAGCCGGTGGGGCCGCCGAGCGAGAGGCCGAGGCCGACGACGACCAGCGAGGTGATCAGTACGCCGATGACGCCGAGGCCCTTGCCGTCGCCGTTCAGGCCCTGGGTCAGGATGGCCAGGACCAGCACGGCGGTGCCGATGATCTCGGTGGTGAGGTTCTGTATCGCGTTGCGGATCTCGGGGCCGGTGGAGAAGATGCCGAGCACCGGGCCGGCGTGCGAGACGCCGGCGTCGTGCGGCCCCTCGATCGCCTGGTCGGCAGGGTCGCCGACGATCTCCGGGTCGGTCAGGTGCGCCTGGAACTGGCCGTAGTAGGCGAGCCAGACCAGGGTGGCGCCGATCATGGCGCCGAGCAGCTGTCCCGCGAGGTAGGTGGGCACGTCGCTCCACTCGGTGCCGCCCTCGATCGCGAGGCCGAGCGTCACCGCCGGGTTGAGGTGCGCACCCGAGAGCGGGGCGGAGATGTAGGCGCCGGTGAGCACCGCGAAGCCCCACCCGAAGGTGATGGCCAGCCAGCCCGCGTTGCGTGCCTTGGAGCTCTTCAGCGTGACGGCGGCGCAGACGCCACCGCCGAGCAGGATGAGAACGGCGGTACCGATGATCTCGCCGGTGAAGATGTCGGAGCTGGACACCCGCGACTCCTTTGTCCTTCGTCCAGGGGAAGGCGGATCCCGGGTCCCTCCGGAGATCCGCGCCCTCACGTCGAGGGCTTGACGGCCCTTGGCGTTGTCACACTCTAACTCGTATTGCCGTTAGGTGTTCGACAATGCCGACCGATGAACGGCAGTTTTGCCCCGGGGTGAAGTCGTCGTCAAGGGTTCTGTGGCCGGTATCCCGATCGTTACCAGTAGGTATCTTTCAGCCACATTGATCGAAAACTTCCGGCCAGGCTCGGAAACGATCAGAGCGGGGCCGGAAGCGGCTGGTCAGACGCTCAGAAGCGGCCGGCGCCCAGATCGCGCGAGACCGAGCGGGCGCAGTCGCGCACCGCCGCCACCAGGTCGGAACGGATCTCGCCGTCCGCGCACACACGCTCCACGGCCCCGGTCACCCCCACCGCGCCCACCGGCATCCGGCGCCGGTCGAAGATGGGCGCGGCCACCGAGGCCACCCCGTCCCAGGTCTCCTCCGTGTCGCCGGCCCAGCCGCGCGCGCGGATCAGGTCGAGCAGCTCCTCGAAGCGGTCCGGCTCGGTCACCGTGCGGGGCGTGAACGCCGTCCGCTCGCACTCCACGGCCTCGGTGTGCGCCACGGGGTCGAACGCGGAGAGCACCTTGCCGAGCGCGGTGGAGTGCAGCGGCTGCATCGCCCCGACCTCCAGGACCTGACGGCTGTCGTCGGGCCGGAAGACGTGGTGCATGATCAGCACGCCCTGCTGGTGCAGGACGCCCACGTAGACGCTCTCGCCGCTGGAGCGCGCCAGGTCGTCCGTCCACACCAGGGCCCGTGCCCGCAGCTCGTGGACGTCCAGATAGCTGTTGCCCAGGCGCAGCAGCTCGGCGCCGAGCTGGTAGCGGCCCGAGGCCGGGTCCTGCTCGACGAACCCCTCCGCCTGGAGCGTGCGCAGGATGCCGTGCGCGGTGCCCTTGGCCAGGCCGAGCGCGGAGGCCACCTCGGACAGGCCGAGCCGCCGCTCGCCGCCCGCGAGCAGCCGCAGCATGGCGGCCGCCCGTTCGAGCGACTGGATGTTCCGCGCCATCGCGCTTCCTCCCACCTTCGGAACATGGAGTTCGACAATGCTGAACAGTATCGGCCGTTGCCGACCCCGTGTCACCGTGATGGACGCTCCCCGCCGCCATCCGGCCGGTTCGGACACGCGCCGCACCCCGGCCATCCGGCCGTCACCCGGCCGGCCCCCTGTGCCGTCCGCCCCGTGGGACACCTGTGCCCATGGGGGGGTTGCCCGGTTACCCTGACCGGGTGCGGCCTCCCCTTGGACGCCGCAAAGCCGACAGCCGTCGCACTCCAGGGAGCACATCCATGGCCTCGTTGCCGACCCCTTCCGCCGACAGCCGGACCCGCGCCGACGCGCTCCGCGAAGCGCTCGCCACCCGCGTGGTGGTGGCCGACGGAGCCATGGGCACCATGCTCCAGGCCCAGGACCCGACCCTGGAGGACTTCCAGGACCTCGAGGGCTGCAACGAGATCCTCAACATCACCCGGCCCGACATCGTGCGCTCGGTGCACGAGGAGTACTTCGCCGTCGGCGTCGACTGCGTGGAGACCAACACCTTCGGCGCCAACTTCTCCGCCCTCGGCGAGTACGACATCCCCGAGCGCGTGTACGAGCTGTCCGAGGCCGGCGCCCGGATCGCCCGCGAGGCGGCCGACGCGTTCACCGCCTCCACCGGGCAGCAGCGCTGGGTGCTCGGCTCCATGGGCCCCGGCACCAAGCTCCCCACCCTCGGCCACGCCCCGTACACCACCCTGCGCGACGCCTACCAGCGCAACGCCGAGGGCATGCTCGCGGGCGGCGCCGACGCGCTCCTGGTGGAGACCACCCAGGACCTGCTCCAGACCAAGGCCGCCGTCCTCGGCGCCCAGCGCGCCCTGGACACCGCCGGCTACCGCGTCCCGATCATCTGCTCGGTCACCGTCGAGACGACCGGCACCATGCTGCTCGGCTCCGAGATCGGCGCGGCGCTCACCGCCCTGGAGCCGCTCGGCATCGACATGATCGGCCTGAACTGCGCCACCGGCCCCGCTGAGATGAGCGAGCACCTGCGCTATCTCGCCCGCCACTCCCGGGTGCCGCTGTCCTGCATGCCCAACGCCGGACTGCCCGTCCTCGGCAAGGACGGCGCCCACTACCCGCTCTCCGCGCCGGAGCTCGCCGACGCCCAGGAGACCTTCGTCCGGGAGTACGGCCTCTCCCTGGTCGGCGGCTGCTGCGGCACCACGCCCGAGCATCTGCGCCAGGTCGTCGAGCGGGTCCGGGGCGTGGCCCCGACCGAGCGCAGTCCGCGTCCCGAGCCGGGTGCCGCCTCGCTCTACCAGAGCGTGCCGTTCCGCCAGGACACCTCGTACCTGGCCATCGGCGAGCGCACCAACGCCAACGGTTCCAAGAAGTTCCGCGAGGCCATGCTGGAGGGCCGCTGGGACGACTGCGTGGAGATGGCCCGCGACCAGATCCGCGAGGGCGCCCACATGCTCGACCTCTGCGTCGACTACGTGGGCCGCGACGGCGTCGCCGACATGGAGGAGCTGGCCGGCCGCTTTGCCACCGCCTCCACCCTGCCGATCGTCCTCGACTCCACCGAGGTGAACGTCCTGCGGGCCGGTCTGGAGAAGCTCGGCGGCCGCGCGGTCATCAACTCCGTCAACTACGAGGACGGCGACGGCCCCGACTCGCGGTTCGCCAAGGTCACCGAGCTGGCCGTGGAGCACGGCGCGGCGCTGATCGCCCTCACCATCGACGAGGAGGGCCAGGCCCGTACCGTCGAGCACAAGGTCGCCATCGCCGAGCGGCTCATCAACGACCTCACCGGCACCTGGGGCGTCCATGAGTCGGACATCCTCATCGACTGCCTCACCTTCACCATCTGCACCGGCCAGGAGGAGTCCCGCAAGGACGGCATCGCCACCATCGAGGCCATCCGCGAACTCAAGCGCCGCCACCCGGACGTCCAGACCACGCTCGGCCTGTCCAACATCTCCTTCGGCCTCAACCCGGCCGCCCGGGTCGTCCTGAACTCGGTGTTCCTGGACGAGTGCGTCAAGGCGGGCCTGGACTCCGCGATCGTGCACGCCTCCAAGATCCTGCCGATCGCGCGCCTGGAGGAGGAGCAGGTCAAGGTCGCCCTCGACCTCATCCACGACCGGCGTTCCGAGGGCTACGACCCGCTCCAGCGGCTCATGGAGCTCTTCGAGGGCGTCAGCACCAAGTCGATGAAGGCGGGCAAGGCCGAGGAGCTGCTCGCCCTGCCGCTGGAGGAGCGCCTCAAGCGCCGGATCATCGACGGCGAGAAGAACGGCCTGGAGGCCGACCTCGACGAGGCGCTGCTGACCCGCCCGGCGCTCGACATCGTCAACGACACCCTCCTGGAGGGCATGAAGGTCGTCGGCGAGCTCTTCGGCTCCGGCCAGATGCAGCTGCCGTTCGTCCTGCAGTCCGCCGAGGTGATGAAGAGCGCCGTGGCCCATCTGGAGCCGCACATGGAGAAGTCGGACGCGGAGGGCAAGGGCACCATCGTGCTGGCCACCGTGCGCGGCGACGTCCACGACATCGGCAAGAACCTCGTCGACATCATCCTGTCCAACAACGGCTACAACGTCGTCAACCTCGGCATCAAGCAGCCCGTCTCCGCGATCCTGGAGGCCGCCGAGGAGCACCGGGCCGACGTCATCGGCATGTCCGGTCTCCTGGTGAAGTCCACCGTGATCATGAAGGAGAACCTGGAGGAGCTCAACCAGCGCAAGATGGCGGCCGACTACCCGGTGATCCTGGGCGGTGCCGCCCTCACGCGCGCGTACGTCGAGCAGGACCTGCACGAGATCTACGAGGGCGAGGTCCGCTACGCCCGCGACGCCTTCGAGGGCCTGCGCCTGATGGACGCGCTGATCGCGGTGAAGCGCGGCGTACCGGGCGCGGCCCTGCCCGAGCTCAAGCAGCGCCGGGTGGCCAGGCGGGCGACCGCGCTGCCCGAGCCGGAGGAGCCCGAGGGCTCGGTCCGCTCGGACGTCGCCGTCGACAACCCCGTCCCCGAGCCGCCGTTCTGGGGCACCCGGGTGATCAAGGGCATCGGCCTCAAGGAGTACGCCTCCTGGCTGGACGAGGGGGCGCTCTTCAAGGGCCAGTGGGGCCTCAAGCAGAACCGGGCCGGCGACGGGCCGAGCTACGAGGAGCTGGTGGAGAGCGAGGGACGGCCGCGGCTGCGCGGCTGGCTGGAGCAGCTGCACACCAGGAACCTGCTGGAGGCGGCCGTCGTCCACGGCTACTTCCCGTGCGTCTCCAAGGGCGACGACCTGATCATCCTCAACGAGGACGGCTCGGAGCGCACGCGCTTCACCTTCCCGCGCCAGCGCCGGGGCCGCCGGCTGTGCCTGGCGGACTTCTTCCGGCCGGAGGACTCCGGCGAGACCGACGTGGTCGGGTTCCAGGTGGTCACGGTCGGCTCGAAGATCGGCGAGGCCACGGCCGAGCTGTTCGCGGCCAACTCCTACCGCGACTACCTCGAACTGCACGGCCTGTCCGTGCAGTTGGCCGAGGCCCTGGCCGAGTACTGGCACGCGCGCGTGCGCGCCGAGCTGGGCTTCGCCGGCGAGGACCCCTCCGACGTGGAGGACATGTTCGCCCTGAAGTACCGCGGCGCGCGCTTCTCGCTCGGCTACGGGGCCTGTCCCGACCTGGAGGACCGCGCCAAGATCGCCGAGCTCCTGGAGCCCGAGCGGATCGGCGTCCACCTCTCCGAGGAGTTCCAGCTCCACCCCGAGCAGTCCACGGACGCCATCGTCATCCACCACCCGGAGGCGAAGTACTTCAACGCGCGGTAGGCGCTCCGCGCGCCTCCAGCGGGCCCCGAGGGGGACGTGACCCTCACCACGGGCGTCCGGCGCCGACCGGACGTACACTGGTCGGTCCAGCGCAGGCCGGTTCCCACCCCGGGAACCGGCCTTCTCGTCCCTCCAGGAGGTGTGCCCGGATGACCACCACGGTTCCCGCGCCCGTAACCGGTTCGGCTCAAGGCTCCGCGCTCGAAGCCGTCTTCCTCGACATGGACGGCACCCTGGTCGACACCGAGGGGTTCTGGTGGGACGTCGAGGTGGAGGTCTTCGCCGCGCTCGGCCACACGCTCAAGCCGACCTGGCGCGAGGTCGTCGTGGGCGGCCCGATGACCCGCAGCGCCGGGTTCCTCATCGAGGCCACCGGCGCCGACATCACCGTCCCCGAACTCACCGTGCTGCTCAACGACCGCTTCGAGGCGCGCATCGGCGGGGGCGTCCCGCTGATGCCCGGGGCGGCCCGGCTGCTGGGCGAGCTGGCCGAGCACGCGGTGCCGACCGCGCTGGTCTCGGCCTCGCACCGGCGGATCATCGACCGGGTCCTGCACTCGCTGGGCGCGCGCCACTTCGCGCTCACCGTCGCCGGGGACGAGGTGGGCCGTACCAAGCCGCATCCCGAGCCGTACCTCTTCGCCGCCGCCGGGCTCGGCGCGGACCCCACCAGATGCGCGGTCGTCGAGGACACCGCGACCGGTGTGGCCGCCGCCGAGGCGGCCGGCTGCCGGGTCGTGGCGGTGCCCTCCGTGGCGCCCATCGAGGCCGCCGAGGGCCGGGTCGTCGTGGAATCCCTCGAACAGGTCGACCTGCATTTTCTGCGTACGCTGATCACCCGGATGAACTGATCCGTACACACAGCGTGCCGCCTGAATGCGACGCAAACTGATCGCATCCGACCGTGCATTTTCCGTTACCCCGCAAGGGGTCGGCAGTGACATCTCCGCGCCGGAATTCACGAGGCGGCACGGTGATCTCAAGCCTTGTCAAGCTTTGTCAAGGGGGTGACGTTCGTCACCTGATCCGCCGTCAGTGACCCACGTCAAGGGCGTCTCCAGGCCTTCCGGAGGTGCCCTTGTGTCCTGTTTGGTGATCTCCTGTACGAAAGATTCCACCGCCGCGATATCCGGTGGCCGCTATTTCCGGCCACTGCGTGGCGTGTGAATGGAGCAGGCCCGGTACGGGCTTTACCGGCCCGCCCACTAATCTCGTCGCGAGAACTTCGCCGCACCCTCAACTGCCCCGGCACCCACCAAGCCGCCGGGCGCGCAGGTCCGATCGTACGTACCGGCCCGATCGCCTCCCCGCCCCGACCGGGCGGCCGCGGCGGAGTCTTCCGTACACCGCTGTACCCCAGTGCCGGACACATAGGGAGAACGTCCAGGATGAACCGCAAGACTTTGGTGCTGCCGGCCGTAGTGGGCCTGCTCGCCCCCGTACTCGCCGCATGTGGCGGCGCGGGAAGTGGGGGCGACGGCGGCAAGGCCATCGTCGTGGGCACCACGGACCAGTTCGTGGTCACCAAGGACGCGCCCGCTCCCTTCGACCCGGCCTACGCCTATGACACCGGTGCCTGGAACGTGCTGCGCCAGACCGTGCAGATGCTGGTCCACGTGCCGCGCGGCGGCGGTGAGCCCGTCCCGGACGCGGCCTCCAGCTGCTCGTTCACCGACAAGGAGAACGAGAGCTACCGCTGCAAGCTGCGCAGCGGCCTGAAGTTCGCCGACGGCTCCAAGCTGACCGCCGCCGACGTCCACTACTCCATCCAGCGCGTCCTGACCATCAAGGACGGCAACGGCCCCGTCGCGCTGCTCGACAACATCGACACGATGGAGACCAAGGGCGACGACGAGATCGTCTTCCATCTGAAGACCCCGGACGCCACCTTCCCGTACAAGCTCGCGACGCCCGCCGCCGCGATCGTGCAGAAGGACAAGTACCTGCCGAAGAAGCTGCGCGGCGGCTTCGAGGTCGACGGCTCCGGCCCGTACACCCTCAAGGCCGAGTACAAGGGCGACCAGGTCGTCAAGGCCGTCTTCACCAAGAACCCCAACTACAAGGGCGACTTGAAGGTCAACCACGACAAGGTCGAGCTCCGCTCGTTCCCCGACGCCGGCTCCATGGGCGCCGACCTCGAGTCCGGCAAGATCGACCTGATGACCCGCTCCATGTCGCCGGAGCAGATCCAGAAGTACTCGGTCACCCCGCCCAAGGATGTCAACCTGGTCGAGATGCCCGGCCTGGAGATCCGCTACCTGGGCTTCAACACCAACGACCCGTCGGTGAAGAACAAGGCCGTCCGCCAGGCGATGGCCGCCGTCGTCGACCGCGGCGCGCTGGCCTCCAAGGTGTACGGGGCGACCGCCGAGCCGCTCTACTCGCTCATCCCGACCTCCATCGCCGGGCACACCAACTCGTTCTTCAACAAGTACGGCGAGCCGAGCAAGCAGAAGGCCGCGGGCATCCTGAAGGCCGCGAACGTCTCCACCCCGGTGAAGCTGACGCTGAACTACACGGGCGACCACTACGGCCCGGGCACCGCCAAGGAGTTCTCGATCCTGCGGGACCAGCTGAACGCCACCGGTCTGTTCGCCACCACGCTCAAGGCGACCGACTGGCCCAAGTACCGCCCGGCGCAGAAGGCCGGCGAGTACGCCGTCTACGGTCTCGGCTGGTTCCCCGACTTCCCGGACCCGGACAACTACGTCGCGCCCTTCCTCGGCCGCGACAACTTCCTCAACTCGCCGTACTCCAACGTCGAGGTCCGCAACACCCTGATCCCCGAGTCCCGGGTCGCGGCCGACCGCAACCAGGCCGCCAAGCCGTTCGAGAAGATCCAGGACATCGTCGCCAACGACGTCCCGGTGCTGCCGCTGTGGCAGGGCAAGCAGTACGTCGCCGCCCGCAGCGACATCACCGGCACCGAGTGGGCGCTCAACTCCTCGGCCGACCTCCAGCTGTGGGAGCTGGGCCGCGGTGTGAAGTAAGGCAGGACCCGGCCGCGACTCTCCCGTGCCGGCAAGCAATTTCGGTGAGGCCGCGGCTCCCGGGGGGCGACCCCCGGGGCCCGCGGCCGAGCAACGACTGTGAGGCACTCGCACGTGAAGATACGGAACCGATGGCTGACGGCCCCGCTCGCCGCGGGGCTGGCGACCGGTCTCCTCAGCGGCTGCGGCTCGGAGGACGGCTCCTCCTCCGGAAACGGGGAGTCGGTGGTCATGGGGATGTCGGACGACATCCAGGCCACCGACCCGGCCTCCGGCTACGACCCGGGCTCCTGGCTGCTGTTCAACAACGTCTTCCAGTCGCTGCTCAGCTTCCCCAAGGGAAGCTCCGCCCCGCAGCCCGAGGCGGCCGAGCAGTGCGCGTTCGACAAGGGCGGCTCCCAGGTCTTCCGCTGCACCCTGCGCTCGGGGCTGAAGTTCACCAACGGCCACGCGCTGACCTCCGCGGACGTGAAGTTCTCGTTCGAGCGGGTGCTGCGCATCAACGACCCCAACGGGCCCGCCCCGCTGCTCTCCACCCTGGGAAAGATCGACACCCCGGACGAGCAGACCGTCGTCTTCCACCTCAAGGTGCCGGACGCCACCTTCCCCAGCAGGATCGCCTCCGGCGCCGGCTCGATCGTCGACCACCAGGCGTACCCGGCGAACAAGCTGCGCACCGACGGCAAGGCGGTCGGCTCGGGCGTCTACAAGCTGGACGCCTTCGGTGAGAAGCAGGCGAGCTTCTCGGTGAACTCCGCCTACAAGGGCGGTGCCAAGGTCAAGAACTCCGGCATGACCATCAAGCTCTTCCACGGCCGCCAGAAGGACCTGGCGGACGCGCTGAAGCAGGGCGACATCGACCTCGCCTACCGCGGTCTCACCGCCAAGGACATCGCCGACCTCCAGGCCTCCAGCGTGGCCGACAAGAAGGGCGTCAAGGTCGTCGAGGGCACCGGCGCCGAGGTCCAGCACCTGGTCTTCAACATGGACGACCCGGTCGCCGGCAAGCTCGCCGTGCGCAAGGCCGTCGCCTACCTCGTCGACCGCGAGGCGCTGGTGCGCGATGTCTACAAGTCGACCGCGACACCGCTCTACTCGATCGTCCCGAGCGGCATCACCGCCCACAGCACCGCCCTGTTCGACATGTACGGCGGCAGCCCGCAGCCCGCGAAGGCCAAGCAGGTGCTGCACAAGGCCGGGATCAACGGCAAGGTCAAGCTCACCCTGTGGTCGACGCCCATCCGCTACGGACCGGGCACCGACGACGAACTGCGGGCCATCGCCAAGCAGCTCAACGCCAGCGGCCTGTTCGAGGCCGACGTGAAGTCGGTCGAGTTCAAGCAGTACGAGAAGGACATCGCGGCGGGCAGGTACGGCGTGTACGTGAAGGGCTGGATCCCGGACTACCCGGACCCGGACAACTTCACCTCGCCGTTCTTCGGCAAGGACAGCGTGCTCGCCAACCACTACGTCAGCAAGCCCGTCACGGACGAGATCATCCCGTCCACCGCCGCCACCGAGGACCGCTCGGCCACCGAGGCCGACTTCTCCCGCCTCCAGGACATCGTCGCGGCCGACCTGCCGATCCTGCCGCTGTGGCAGGGCAAGCAGTACGCGGTGGCCCGCGAGGGCGTGGCGGGCCTGGAGTGGACGCTGGACCCGTCGACGGTCTTCCGGTTCTGGGAGATCAGCAAGAACTAGGCGCCGCCGACGCGCCGAACGCTCCGAACGCTCCGAGCACGCCGAAGGGGTGCGGGAATCGATTCCCGCACCCCTTCGCCCGTGCCGCCGCCGCGTGCCGCCCTACTGGGCGCCGGGCCGGACCAGACCGCTCTCGTACGCGTACACCGCCGCCTGGACGCGGTCGCGCAGGCCCAGCTTCGTCAGCACATGGCCCACGTGCGTCTTCACGGTCGTCTCGCTGACGAACAGGTCCGCCGCGATCTCCGCGTTGGACAGACCGCGCGCCACCAGCTTCAGGACCTCGACCTCGCGGTCGGTCAGCGTGTGCAGCGTGTCCGGGACCGGCTCCTCGCCCGAGGGGAGGTGGTCCGCGTACTTGTCCAGCAGCCGGCGGGTGATGGAGGGGGCGAGCATCGCCTCGCCCGCCGCGACCACCCGGATCGCCTGCACCAGCTCGTTGGCCGGGGCGTCCTTCAGCAGGAAGCCGCTGGCCCCCGCCTTCAGCGCCTCCACCACGTACTCGTCGAGGTCGAAGGTGGTCAGCACCAGCACCTTCGCGGGGCCGTCCTTGCCCGGGCCGCTGATCTGCCGGGTCGCCTCCACGCCGTCCATCCGCGGCATCCGGATGTCCATCAGCACCACATCGGGCTGGAGCGCCCGCACCTGGTCGAGGGCCTGGAGACCGTCGCCGGCCTCGCCCACCACCGCGATGTCCTGCTCGGCCTCCAGGATCATCCGGAAACCGGTGCGCAGCAGCGGCTGGTCGTCGACCAGTAGGACGCGGATCGCCACGGGAACTCCTCATCAGGATTGCTGGACCGGGTCCATTCTGCCCTGCCCGCCCCGCGCCACCTCGGCTGGGAGCCGAGCCACTCGCAGGCGCTCGGCCCACGGCCCGGCCCACCGTCCGGACCGGCCTGCCTCAGACTGCGCGATCCGCGGCCGGAATCACAGGAAGCGGATAGGCCGGGGGAGTCCCCCCGAATTCCGGACAGACCGCCTGGTGGTCGCACCAGCCGCACAGCTTGGTGGGCCGGGGCCGCCAGTCGCCCGTCTCGGTGGCCTGGCGGATCGCCTCCCACAGGGCGTGCAGCTTCCGCTCCACCTGGTGCAGGTCCGCCTCCACCGGGTCGTACGTCAGCACGTCGCCGCTGCCCAGGTAGACCAGCTGGAGCCGGCGCGGCAGCACGTTCTTCAAGCGCCACACCACCAGCGCGTAGAACTTCATCTGGAAGAGCGCGCCCTCCGCGTACTGCGGGCGGGGGGCCTTGCCCGTCTTGTAGTCGACGATCCGCACCTCGCCGGTGGGCGCCACGTCGACCCGGTCGATCACCCCGCGCAGCCGCAGCCCCGACTCCAGCTCCGTCTCGACGAAGAACTCCCGCTCCACCGGCTCCAGACGGGTGGGGTCCTCCAGCGAGAACCACCGCTCCACCAGCCGCTCGGCCTCCGACAGCCACTGCGTCAGCCGGGCGCCGTCCGCGTCCTCGGCGAAGAGGTCCGTCAGCTCGGGCTTCGCCTCCAGGAGCCGGTCCCACTGGCCCGGGATCATCGCCTTCGCCCGCGGAACGGTCCGCTCCGCCGCCGGGTCGTCGAAGAGGCGCTCCAGCACCGCGTGCACCAGCGTGCCGCGCGTCGCCGCCTCGCTCGGCTTCTCGGGGAGTTTGTCGATCACCCGGAACCGGTACAGCAAGGGGCACTGCATGAAGTCGTTCGCCCGCGACGGCGACAACGACACGGGCCGCCGGTCCGGCGCGGCCTCCTGGGTGCTCGTATCCATGACACAGACCCTACGGCCCGCCACTGACAGCGAGCGGAATACCATCGACGACGAGCCCCCTCACACTGCATGATCGTGACAGAAGCACCGACGAAGGGACACCGTGGACGAGAGCGGCGACAGCAAGAGGCCGCAGTCCGGCGCGGGCGACGAAGGCCCCGGCGGCGCGCCCGGCAGCGGCAAGTCGCCCCGTGGACCGGAGCCGGGCGGCGGACTTCTCATGGGACGCCCCTTCGGCGTGCCGGTCTACGTCGCCCCCAGCTGGTTCCTGGTCGCCGCCCTGATCACCTGGGTCTTCGGCGGCCAGCTCGACCGGGTGCTGCCCGAGCTCGGGGCCGCCCGCTACCTCGTCTCGCTCTTCTTCGCCGTCGCCTTCTACGCCTCGGTGCTGGTCCACGAGCTCGCCCACACCGTCGCCGCGCTCCGCTTCCGGCTGCCGGTGCGGCGCATCCAGCTCCAGTTCTTCGGCGGTGTCTCGGAGATCGAGAAGGAGACCGAGACCCCGGGCCGCGAGTTCGTGCTCGCCTTCGTCGGCCCGCTGCTCTCGCTGGTCCTGTCGGGGCTCTTCTACGTGGGGATGCAGGCCGTCGAGCCGGGCACCGTCCCCGGTGTGCTGCTCGCCGGGCTCATGATCTCCAACCTGATCGTGGCGGGCTTCAACCTGCTGCCCGGGCTGCCGCTGGACGGCGGCCGGATGCTCCGCGCCGTCGTGTGGAAGATCACGGGCAGGCCGATGAGCGGCACGGTCGCCGCCGCCTGGGTCGGCCGGGCGCTGGCCGTCACCGTCCTCATCGGCCTGCCGCTGCTCACCCAGACCGGCGCCCTCGGCAACGCGCCCGAAGAGGTCGACGGCATGGACACCGTCACCGACGCGCTGCTCGCCGCGATCCTCGCCGCGATCATCTGGACCGGCGCGGGCAACAGCCTGCGCATGGCCCGGCTGCGCGAGCACCTGCCGGAGCTGCGCGCCCGCAACCTCACCCGCCGGGCCGTCCCCGTGGAGTCCGCCACCCCGCTCTCGGAGGCGCTGCGCCGGGCCAACGAGGCCGGGGCGCGCGCGCTGGTCGTCGTCGACGGCCACGGCGACCCCACCGGCCTGGTCCGCGAGGCCGCCATCGTGGGCGTACCGGAACACCGCCGCCCCTGGGTCGCGGTCAGCGGCCTCGCCCAGGACCTCACCGACGGGATGCGCGTCCCGGCCGAGCTGGCGGGCGAGCCGCTCCTGGACCGGCTGCGCGCCACCCCGGCCACCGAGTACCTGGTGGTCGAGGAGAGCGGGGAGATCTACGGAGTGCTCTCGGCCGCCGACGTCGAGAAGGCCTTCGTCGCGGCGATGGCGCGGCCCACTCCCTAGCCGGCGCCGTCCCGCCCGCCCCGGGGTCCGCGCAGGCCGTGGCGCCCGCGGGTCAACAGGGCCGGTACCCTGTTCGTATGTCCGAACCGACCGGTGCCGCCCGCCGTCGCGGGCCCTTCAAGGTCGGGGACCAGGTCCAGCTCACCGACCCCAAGGGACGCCACTACACGTTCACGCTCGAAGCCGGGAAGAACTTCCACACCCACAAGGGTTCCTTCCCGCACGACGAGCTGATCGGCGCTCCCGAGGGCAGTGTTGTCCGTACCACCGGGAACGTCGCGTACCTCGCGCTGCGCCCGCTGCTCCCCGACTACGTCCTGTCCATGCCCCGCGGCGCCGCCGTGGTCTACCCCAAGGACGCGGGGCAGATCCTGGCCTTCGCCGACATCTTCGCCGGCGCGCGCGTCGTCGAGGCGGGCGTGGGCTCCGGCTCGCTCAGCGCCTTCCTGCTGCGCGCCATCGGCGACCACGGCATGCTCCACTCCTACGAGCGCCGCGCGGACTTCGCCGAGATCGCCCAGCAGAACGTGGAGCGCTACTTCGGGGAGCCGCACCCCGCGTGGCAGCTCACCGTGGGTGACCTCCAGGACAACCTGTCGGACACCGACGTCGACCGCGTCATCCTCGACATGCTGGCCCCCTGGGAGTGCCTGGACGCCGTCTCCAAGGCGCTGGTGCCCGGCGGCATCCTCTGCTGCTACGTGGCCACCACCACCCAGCTCTCGCGCACCGTCGAGGCGATCCGCGAGATCGGCTGCTTCGCCGAGCCGCAGCCGTGGGAGTCGATGATCCGCAACTGGCACGTGGAGGGCCTCGCCGTCCGCCCCGACCACCGGATGATCGGCCACACCGGCTTCCTCGTCACCGCCCGCCGCCTCGCGGACGGCGTCGAGCCCCCGCTGCGCCGCCGCCGCCCCGCCAAGGGCGCGTACGGAGACGACTACGAGGGCCCCAACAAGGACTGACGCACCCGTCGGCCCAACGCACCGGCGCCGCCGCCGAGTTCCCGGACCCGTCCGGGAACTCGGCGGCGGCGCTTTTCCGTTGGAGGTACGGGCAGGTGAGCGCCGCGCCGGTACCGGACGGCCCGCACCGCCCCGACCCCGCTGTTCCGCCCGGGTGTGACGTGTGGCACGATGCTGGCCACTCCCACCACCCGCGCCGCCCCTCACAGGAGACCTCCCGCGTGCAGAACGCCGCCGTCCCCGAGCTCGCGCACACCCACGCCCGCCCGGTGCACTGGCTGGCCACGGCCGCCGCGATGGCCGGTGTCGTGGCCCTGGCCGGCTGGCTCCAGCCCGGCACCGCCAAGGCGTCCCCAGGGGCCCCGGGCGCCCGCGTGGCGGCGGCCCCGGCCCCCGACGCGGCGGCCGTCGCCTACCCGCTCCGGTGCGGCTCGGTGGGCGTCCAGGTGGCCGCCCGCGCCACCGGCGACCTCGACGGCGACGGCCGCCCCGAGACCGTGGCGGCCGTCCACTGCCGGGCGGGCTCGGGCACCCCGCCGAGCGGGGTCTACGTCCTGACGCGGCCCGCCGTGCCGGGCGGCCCGCCCCGGCTGGTGGCGACGCTCGCCGACCCCCGCGAGAAGCTGACCGTCCTCGACCTCGCGGTCCGCGAGGGCGCGGTCACCGCGACCCTGCTCGGCTACTCCTCACCCGACGTGCCGCGCTGCTGCCCCGACGAGAAGCAAGCGACCAAGTGGCGCTGGCAGGGCGGGAAGTTCGTCCGCAGCACCCGGTCCGAGGCGCCGAGCATCTGATCCGTCACCGAGCGTAGGTGACTCGTCACGTACCGTCTCAGTCGGCGTCCGGTCCGTAGACCTCGACGCTGTCCGAAACCCGGCGTACGTGGATGCAGTCGCCCGGGCAGTCCTTCGCCGAGTCGACGACGTCCTGGAGCAGCGGCAGCGGGACCGGCGTCACGGCGCCCGGAGCCTGCAACAGCTCGTCCTCGGCGCTCTTCACGTAGGCCAGGCCGTCGATGTCCAGCTCGAAGACCTCGGGCGCGTACTGGACACAGATCCCGTCGCCGGTGCAGAGCTCCTGGTCGATCCAGACCTCGAGAGCGTCGTTCATGTCGCCTGCCGTTCCTGCGCGGTGCTGTGGTCGTGCGGTGTGCCCCACCTCACAGGCCGGCCCGGGCAATCGGTACCAGTCCTGACGGGTGTTGACCGACTCGACGATACAACCGCCCGCTTTCCGATGTTGATGGGTGGGTATTCCCCTGGCGTGAGGGAGAGCGCAAGGGTGAAGATCGGACACACCCCGCAGTCTTTGTGATCTAGGGGTTTCAATCACCACCCGCCCAGGTAGGGTCAGGAAGCGTCCAGCTCCCCTTGGAGGAGGTGAGGACCGTGGCAGCCCACGACGACGACATCAACCGCGGCATCCGGCCCGGGCGGGGGTCTGAGGACCCAGCCGGCCAGGTTGCCTTTCTAGAGCAGGAAATCGCCGTCCTGCGACGCAAGCTCGCCGACTCTCCGCGTCATACGAGGATTCTCGAAGAGCGGATCGTCGAGTTGCAGACCAACCTGGCGGGCGTGTCCGCGCAGAACGAGCGGCTCGCCAACACACTCCGCGAGGCCCGGGACCAGATCGTGGCCCTCAAGGAGGAGGTCGACCGGCTCGCACAGCCGCCGGCCGGCTTCGGTGTCTTCCTGCAGTCCAACGAGGACGGCACGGCGGACATCTTCACCGGGGGCCGCAAGCTCCGGGTGAACGTCAGCCCCAGCGTCGAGCTCGACGAGCTCCGGCGCGGCCAGGAAGTCATGCTCAACGAAGCGCTCAACGTGGTCGAGGCCATGGAGTTCGAGCGCGCCGGGGACATCGTCACCCTCAAGGAGATCCTGGAGGACGGCGAGCGAGCCCTGGTGGTCGGGCACACCGACGAGGAAAGGGTGGTGAGGCTCGCCGAGCCGCTCCTGGACATCACCATCCGCCCCGGCGACGCCCTCCTGCTCGAACCCCGCTCCGGCTACGTGTACGAGGTGGTCCCCAAGAGCGAGGTCGAGGAACTCGTCCTCGAAGAGGTCCCGGACGTCGACTACGACAAGATCGGCGGACTCGGCGGCCAGATCGAGATGATCCGCGACGCGGTCGAGCTCCCCTACCTCTACCCGGACCTGTTCAAGGAGCACGAACTGCGGCCGCCCAAGGGCATCCTGCTCTACGGGCCGCCCGGCTGCGGCAAGACGCTCATCGCCAAGGCCGTCGCCAACTCGCTCGCCAAGAAGGTCGCCGAGGTGACCGGCCAGCCCGCGGGGAAGAGCTACTTCCTCAACATCAAGGGCCCCGAGCTCCTCAACAAGTACGTCGGTGAGACCGAGCGGCACATCCGCCTGGTCTTCCAGCGCGCCCGGGAGAAGGCCAGCGAGGGCACCCCCGTCATCGTCTTCTTCGACGAGATGGAGTCCCTCTTCCGCACCCGCGGATCCGGTGTCAGCTCGGACGTGGAGAACACCATCGTCCCGCAGCTGCTCGCCGAGATCGACGGTGTGGAGGGCCTGGAGAACGTCATCGTCATCGGCGCCTCCAACCGCGAGGACATGATCGACCCGGCCATCCTGCGCCCCGGGCGCCTGGACGTGAAGATCAAGATCGAGCGGCCCGACGCCGAGGCGGCCAAGGACATCTTCGCCAAGTACCTCACGGCCTCCCTCCCGCTGCACGCGGACGACCTGGCCGAGCACAGCGGCTCCAAGGACGTGGCGGCCCACGCGATGATCCAGTCCGTCGTCGAGCAGATGTACGCGGAATCCGAGGAGAACCGCTTCCTGGAAGTCACGTACGCCAACGGCGACAAGGAAGTCCTCTACTTCAAGGACTTCAACTCCGGCGCCATGATCCAGAACATCGTGGACCGGGCCAAGAAGATGGCCATCAAGGCCTTCCTCGACCACAACCAGAAGGGCATCCGCGTCTCCCACCTCCTCCAGGCCTGCGTGGACGAGTTCAAGGAGAACGAGGACCTGCCCAACACCACCAACCCCGACGACTGGGCCCGTATCTCCGGAAAGAAGGGCGAGCGGATCGTGTTCATCCGTACCCTCGTCACCGGAAAGCAGGGCGCGGACACCGGACGCTCCATCGACACCGTGGCCAACACCGGTCAGTACCTGTAGTGCACAGGGGCGGCTGCGGGTGCCCGGCCGGGGCGTCCGCAGCCGCCCGCTTTTCCGGCCGGATTCCGGCCAAGGACCGACCAAGAGCAATGACGGAATTGATCTCCCCACCAGCGCAAAGGCGTTCTAGGCTCTTCCGTACCGCCGAGTCGCGCAGTGCGGGGACGGGCACCGCACACGCACCGGGGAAACAGCGGTACTTGAGCGCCGTTCCCACCGGGGAGCGCCGCCGGGCAAGGAGGGCCGCATGACCGTACGGCGAGTAATGGGCATCGAGACGGAGTACGGCATCTCCGTCCCCGGCCACCCCAATGCCAATGCCATGCTCACCTCGTCCCAGATCGTCAACGCCTACGCGGCGGCGATGCACCGGGCGCGCCGCGCGCGGTGGGACTTCGAGGAGGAGAACCCGCTGCGGGACGCCCGCGGCTTCGACCTCGCCCGCGAGGCCGCCGACTCCAGCCAGCTCACCGACGAGGACATCGGCCTCGCCAACGTCATCCTCACCAACGGGGCCCGGCTGTACGTCGACCACGCCCACCCCGAGTACAGCTCGCCCGAGGTCACCAACCCCTGGGACGCGGTGCTCTGGGACAAGGCGGGCGAGCGCATCATGGCCGAGGCGGCCGAGCGCGCGGCGCAGCTCCCCGGCGCGCAGCCGATCCACCTCTACAAGAACAACACCGACAACAAGGGCGCGTCCTACGGCACGCACGAGAACTACCTGATGAAGCGGGAGACCCCGTTCTCGGACATCGTGCGCCACCTGACGCCGTTCTTCGTCTCCCGCCAGGTCATCACCGGGGCGGGCCGCGTCGGCATCGGCCAGGACGGGCACGAGCACGGCTTCCAGATCAGCCAGCGCGCGGACTACTTCGAGGTCGAGGTGGGTCTGGAGACGACCCTCAAGCGCCCGATCATCAACACCCGCGACGAGCCGCACGCGGACGCCGAGAAGTACCGCCGGCTGCACGTCATCATCGGCGACGCCAACCTCTCCGAGATCTCCACCTACCTCAAGCTGGGGATGACGGCCCTCGTCCTCTCCATGATCGAGGACGGTTTCATCAACGTCGACCTCGCCGTCGACCAGCCGGTCCGCGCCCTGCACCAGGTCTCCCACGACCCGGACCTGCGTCATCTGGTCACCCTGCGCAGCGGCCGGACCATGACCGCCGTACAACTCCAGATGGAGTACTTCGAGCTGGCGCGCAAATACGTGGAGGAGCGGTTCGGCGCCGACGCGGACGACCAGACCAAGGACGTCCTCGGGCGCTGGGAGGACGTGCTCAACCGGCTGGAGAACGATCCGATGAGCCTCTCCGGCGAGCTGGACTGGGTCGCCAAGCGGGAGCTGATGGAGGGCTACCGGCGGCGCGACAACCTGGACTGGGACGCCGCCCGGCTCCACCTCGTCGACCTCCAGTACGCCGACGTACGGGCGGAGAAGGGCCTCTACAACCGGCTGGCGGCCCGCGGGAAGATGAAGCGGCTCCTGGACGAGTCCGAGGTCTCCCGGGCCCGGACGAAACCGCCGGAGGACACCAGGGCCTACTTCCGCGGGCGCTGCCTGGAGCAGTACGCGGACGACGTCGCCGCCGCCTCCTGGGACTCGGTCATCTTCGATCTGCCCGGCCGTGACTCGCTCCAGCGCGTGCCAACCCTGGAACCGCTTCGCGGAACGCGTAATCACGTGAAGGAGCTGCTCGACCGCTGCCGTACGGCCGAGGATCTGGTCCGGGTGCTCTCGGGCGGCTGACCTGGGGCTGAAAAGGCGGCGGCAGGGGAAACACAGAGGTAGACCCCGCACGTTCCACCAAGTGCGGGGCCGATGTCAGACCCTGCTTGTAGGGTCTGATCAAGGACATCGAACCGAGCGGGGTGAGGTAGATGGCGACCAAGGACACCGGCGGCGGACAGCAGAAGGCCACGCGTTCCACCGAGGAGGTCGAGGAGCAGACCCAGGACGCGCAGGCTTCGGAGGACCTCAAGGAGCGCCACGAGAAGCTCTCGGACGACGTCGACTCGGTGCTGGACGAGATCGACGACGTGCTGGAGGAGAACGCCGAGGACTTCGTCCGCTCGTTCGTTCAGAAGGGTGGACAGTAGTCCACACATGTGAACGGTGAGGGGTGCGGGTAAGGGGACGACGGTCCCCGGCGCGGGGCGGCGCGGTGTGCGCCCAGGGCGCCCTTCCGCCCCCGCCGTTCATGTGGATCACCGCCACGAGCCGGGTAAGGTCCGTGGCGTACGGTGCTTCAACTGCGATTCGGCCATCGGCAAGTTGGGAGACGATCCCGACACAGTTCGTCGGGCTGCCGCCTACCTGGAGGGAACCTCGTGGAAGCCAACACCCGTGGCACAGGGCGTCTACCAGCTGCCTTCCTGACGCCGGGCTCGTCCTCGTTCATGGACTTCCTGGCCGAGCACTCGCCGGAGATGCTGCCCGGCAAGCGCGTCCTGCCGCCCGTGCAGGGGCACGTGGAGGCCCCGCACGGCACCACCATCGTCGCCGCCACCTTCCCCGGCGGCGTGGTGCTCGCCGGTGACCGGCGGGCCACGATGGGCAACATGATCGCCCAGCGCGACATCGAGAAGGTCTTCCCCGCCGACGAGTACTCGGCGGTGGGCATCGCCGGCACCGCGGGTCTGGCCGTGGAGATGGTGAAGCTCTTCCAGCTGGAGCTGGAGCACTTCGAGAAGGTCGAGGGCACCACCCTCTCCCTGGAGGGCAAGGCCAACCGCCTGTCCACGATGATCCGCGGCAACCTCGGCATGGCCATGCAGGGCCTCGCCGTGGTCCCGCTCTTCGCGGGGTACGACGTGGACCGCGAGAAGGGCCGCATCTTCTCGTACGACGTGACCGGCGGCCGCTCCGAGGAGCACGGCTACGCGGCCACCGGCTCCGGTTCGATCTTCGCCCGGGGCTCGATGAAGAAGCTGTACCGCGAGGACCTCACCGAGGAGCAGGCGACGACCCTGGTCGTCCAGGCGCTCTACGACGCGGCGGACGACGACTCGGCGACCGGCGGACCCGACGTCGCCCGCCGGATCTATCCGATCGTCACCGTCATCAGCGACGAGGGCTTCCGGAGACTGACCGAGGCGGAGTCCTCCGAGATCGCCCGCTCGATCCTGGAGAAGCGCCTTCAGCAGCCCGACGGCCCGCGCGCCGCGCTGCTCTGAGGCCGCAGAGATGACCCCGCCACTGACAGAAAGGGACGGATAGCCGGTGTCGACGCCGTTCTATGTCTCACCCCAGCAGGCCATGGCCGACCGCGCCGAGTACGCCCGCAAGGGCATCGCGCGCGGCCGCAGCCTGGTCGTGCTGCAGTACGCCGACGGCATCGTCTTCGTCGGCGAGAACCCGTCCCGTGCCCTGCACAAGTTCAGCGAGATCTACGACCGGATCGGCTTCGCCGCCGCCGGCAAGTACAACGAGTACGAGAACCTCCGCATCGGCGGTGTGCGCTACGCGGACCTGCGGGGCTACACCTACGACCGGGATGACGTGACGGCCCGCGGCCTGGCGAACGTGTACGCGCAGACGCTGGGCACCATCTTCTCCAGCGCCGGTGAGAAGCCATACGAGGTGGAGCTGGTGGTCGCCGAGGTCGGGGCGACGCCGGAGGAGGACCAGATCTACCGGCTGCCGCACGACGGCTCGATCGTGGACGAGCACGGCTCGGTCGCGGTCGGCGGCAACGCGGAGCAGATCAGCGGCTTCCTTGACCAGCGCCACCAGGACGGCATGTCGCTGGCCGAGGCGCTGAAGCTGGCTGTGCAGGCCCTGTCCAACCAGACCAACGGCGCCGACCGGGAGATCCCCGCGGAGCGGCTGGAGGTCGCGGTGCTGGACCGGACGCGGCCGCAGCAGCGCAAGTTCAAGCGGATCGTCGGCCGTCAGCTCTCACGTCTCCTCCAGACCGAGGAGGCCAGCGCCGAGCCGACCGAGGTGCCGTCGGACGACGACGAGGAGTAGGGGCGCGCACGAACCCCGGGGGCCCGTGCCCCGCCGTTCTCGACGGCGGGGCACGGGCCTTCCCGTGTCAGGGCGCGGGCGGGGCCGTGGAGCCGCGGACGACCAGGGAGACCGGCAGATCGCCCGCCTCCGGCTCCCGGTCCTCCAGCACGGCGAGCAGCGCGGCCATGCCCCGCTCGCCCACCCGCTCGGCGGGCAGCCGGACGGTGGTGAGCTCCGGTTCGAGGGCGGTGGCCAGGGCGAGATCGTCGAATCCGGCCACCGAGAGGTCCTCCGGGATCCGCAGCCCCAGCCGTCGGGCAGCCTTGCAGGCTCCCGCGGCCAGGATGTCGTCGTCGCAGACGAGCGCGGTCGGGCGCGGGCCGGGCCGGGTCAGGGCGTGTTCGGCGGCGGCGCGGCCGGCCTCGACGGTGAGCGCGGAGGGGACGGTCAGGAACTCGGCGCCGGGCACCGCGCGCAGCGCGTCCTCCAGGGCCCGGGCGCGGACCCGGAACGTCCAGGAGTCCACGACCGAGGCGAGGTGGACGAACCGGCGGTGGCCGAGCGCGAGCAAATGGTCCGTCACCTGCCGTATGCCGTCGGCGATGTCGAGGTTGACGCGGGCGGCGGGCCCGGACGCGGCGGGGTCGCTGTCCAGCATGACCAGCGGCAGATCGGTGCCGCGGATGGACGCGAGGGCGTCGGCGGCCATGGAGGAGGCGATGATCCCGTCGAGGGCCGCGCTGGCGGAGGCGAAGGGGTCGCGGGCGGGGCCGACGCCCTCGGGGGAGGGGTAGAGGACCACCCCGAACCCGTGCTCGGCGGCGACCCGGGCGGCGCCGGTGTAGACGCGGGCGAAGAACTCGTTGGTGAGGGCCGGGACGACCAGCAGGGCCGTGCGGGTGCGCCCCAGGCGCAGGCTGCGGGCGGCGAGGTTGGGCCGGTAGCCGAGGTCGCGGGCGGCGTCGCGCACCACGGCGGCCGTCCGCTCCGAGACCCGGCCGCGCCACTTGTCGCCGAGGACCAGGGAGACGGTGGCCTGGGAGACCCCGGCCGCGCGGGCGACGTCCCGGCTGGTCGGCTGGGTCTTCACGGGTCCTCCGGCGGGGTGGGCGGTCGCTGGGCGCCCCCGGTCCGGGGTGGACCCGGGGGTTGTCGACATGGTACGTATGACGGCGTACGTTATACGTAACACCCAACCGATCGAGGGGCGAGCATGGCGGCGGGATACCTGGAGATCCTCCGGACGCGGCACGCCGCGCGGCTGCTGGCGGGCACCCTCACGGGACGGCTGCCGAACGCCACGGCGGCCATCGCCGTGGTGCTGTTCGTCCGCGCCGAGGGCGGCAGCTACTCCCTGGCGGGCGCCCTCACCGCGGTGTACGGGGTGGCGACCGCGGCCGGGCAGCCCCTGCTCGGCCGCGCCGTGGACCTGTACGGGCAGCCCCGGGTGATGCTGCCCGCGTCGGTGGCCAGCGCGCTCGGCATGTGCGTGCTCGCCCTGGCCGGCATCGACCCGGTCGCGCTCGCCTACGCGGCGATGCTGGTGGCGGGCTTCTGCACACCGCCCCTGGAGGGCGGGCTGCGGGCGCTGTGGCCCAGCGTCCTGACCCGCCAGGACCAGGTGCACACCGCGTACGCGATGGACGCGATAGCCCAGGAGGTGATGTTCACCGTCGGCCCGCTCCTGGTCACCCTCGGGATCGCGCTGTGGTCGCCCGCCGTCGCGCTCGTCGCCATCAACGCGCTCGGCGTGCTCGGCGCGCTCTCGGTGGTCCTCTCGCGCCCCTCGCGCGCGTGGCGCTCGGCCCCGCGCGAGGCGCACTGGCTGGGCGCGCTGCGCTCGACGGGCCTGCTGGCGCTCCTGGGGGCCTTCTTCTTCGTCGGTCTCGCCCTGGGCGCCATCATCGTGGCGGCCTCGGCGTACGCCGACGACCACGGCCGGGACGCGATCTACGGCTGGCTGATGGCGGCCAACGGCCTCGGGGCGCTGCTCGGCGGTCTGGTGTACGGGGCGCGCCAGTGGTCCGGAACTCCCGAGAAACGGCTGATCTCGCTCGTCGCGCTGCTCGCCGTGGGCTATCTGCCGCTGATGCTCGTGCCCGGGGTGGTGCCCATGGCGCTGCTCGCCGTCGTCTCCGGGCTCTTCCTCGCGCCGTGCATCGCCTGCGCGTTCATCGTCGTCGACCGGCACGCCCCGCGCGGCACCGTGACCGAGGCCTTCTCCTGGCTGGTGACCGCCTTCGGCGTCGGCACCGCGCTCGGCACGGCCGTCGCGGGCCCCGCCGTCGAACTCGGCGGCAGCGCGGCGAGCTTCGCCGTGGCGGGCGGCGGCGGAGCGGCGGCGCTGGTGGTGCTCCTGGCCACCCGGGGGGTCCTCGCAGCCGGCGGGCGTACGGAAAGCGTCGCGGGAGTTGACCAAAATGATCCAACCCGTGCCGTCGAACCCGGTTTCAGCTGAGGGCAACGGGCGTAATGTTCAGTCATGGACCGCCGCATTTTCGGGCTGGAGAACGAGTACGGCGTCACGTGCACGTTCAGGGGACAGCGCCGACTGTCACCTGACGAAGTGGCGCGCTACCTCTTCCGCCGTGTTGTGTCATGGGGCCGCAGCAGCAACGTCTTCCTGCGGAACGGCGCCCGTCTCTACCTCGACGTGGGTTCGCATCCGGAATACGCGACTCCCGAATGCGACAACGTGACCGAGCTGGTCACCCACGACAAGGCGGGCGAGCGCATTCTCGAAGGCCTGCTCGTCGACGCCGAACGCCGCCTGCACGAGGAGGGAATCGCCGGCGACGTCTATCTCTTCAAGAACAACACCGATTCCGCGGGAAACTCCTACGGGTGCCACGAGAACTATCTCGTCGCCCGGCACGGCGAGTTCTCCCGGCTGGCGGACATCCTCATCCCGTTCCTGGTCACCCGCCAGCTCCTGTGCGGCGCGGGCAAGGTCCTCCAGACCCCGCGCGGCGCGGTCTACTGCGTCAGCCAGCGCGCCGAGCACATCTGGGAGGGCGTCAGCTCCGCCACCACCCGCTCGCGCCCGATCATCAACACCCGGGACGAGCCGCACGCCGACGCCGAGCGCTACCGGCGGCTGCACGTGATCGTCGGCGACTCCAACATGTCCGAGACGACCATGCTGCTCAAGGTCGGCGCCACCGACCTGGTGCTGCGCATGATCGAGGCGGGCACGGTGATGCGCGACCTGACGCTGGAGAACCCGATCCGGGCGATCCGCGAGGTCTCGCACGACATCACCGGCCAGCGCAAGGTGCGCCTGGCCAGCGGCCGCGAGGCCTCGGCGCTCGAAGTGCAGCGGGAGTACTACGAGAAGGCCGTGGACTTCGTGGAGCGCCGGGGCATCCGCACCGGCACCGTCGACCAGGTCCTGGAGCTGTGGGGCCGCACCCTGGACGCGATCGAGGCCGAGGACCTCGACCGGATCGGTACCGAGATCGACTGGGTGATGAAGTACCAGCTGATCGAGCGGTACCGGGCGAAGCACAACATGACCATGTCGCACCCCCGGGTCGCCCAGATAGACCTGGCGTACCACGACATCCACCGCCAGCGGGGGCTGTACTACCTCCTGGAGCGCAAGGGCCAGGCGGCGCGGATCTGCAACGACCTGAAGATCTTCGAGGGCAAGTCGGTGCCCCCGCAGACCACCCGGGCACGGCTGCGCGGCGACTTCATCCGCCGGGCGCAGGAGCAGCGCAGGGACTTCACCGTCGACTGGGTGCACCTGAAGCTCAACGACCAGGCGCAGCGCACCGTGCTGTGCAAGGACCCGTTCCGCTCCGTGGACGACCGGGTGGAGAAGCTGATCGCCGGAATGTGAGCGGCCGGCGGTACCGGCCGCCGGAACACGGGCCCCGTACGTTCCTCGTACGGGGCCCGTGGTACGCCTTAGAGTGGCGGCAAACTACCGTGCCGTCTGAGATCTGAGGAACACGTGCGCCGACTTGCCGGCCTGCTCGCCGTCCCGCTGCTGCTGGTTGCCACAGCCGCCTGCGGAAGCGACGACAAGGGCTCCGACTCCCCCTCCGACACCGCCTCGATGAAGAACGGCCTGCCCGCCATCACCGCGGGCGCCAAGTTCGGGGAGAAGCCGACCCTCGCCAAGGGCGAGGGCAACCCGCCCAAGGCCCTCAAGGTCAACGTCATCAGCGAGGGCAAGGGGGCGGCGCTCAAGAAGAACGACGCCGTGTCCGTGAACTACCTCGGCCAGGCCTGGGACTCGGACAAGCCGTTCGACAACAGCTTCGACCGCAAGCAGCCGTTCACGCTCACCCTCGGCGCCGGCCAGGTCATCAAGGGCTGGGACCAGGGCTTGGAGGGCCAGAAGGTCGGCAGCCGCGTCGAGCTGGGCATCCCGCCGGAGCTCGGGTACGGCGCGCAGGGCCAGGGCGACAGCATCAAGCCCAACGCCACGCTGGTCTTCGTCGTGGACATCGTCAAGGCGACCACCATCCCCGCCTCCGCCAAGGGCAAGGAGGTCGCGCAGGACGACAAGGACCTGCCGAAGGTGGGCACCAACACCGACGGCAAGGCGCCCTCGCTGACGATCCCCAAGACCGACGCGCCCAAGAAGCTGGTCTCCGACTACGTGCTGGAGGGCGACGGCGACGTGGTGAAGGACACCGACAGCGTGGTCCTGGCGTACGAGGGCTTCCTGTGGAAGGACAGCAAGAAGTTCGACAGCACCTACGACCAGGGCAAGACGCAGACCTTCGCGCTCCCGAACCTGACCCTCAAGGGCCTCAAGGCCGGTCTGATCGGCAAGAAGGTCGGCAGCCGCATCCTCGTCGTCATCCCGCCGGACCAGGGTCTGGGCGACAAGGAGCAGTCCGGGATCCCGGCCAACTCGACCATGGTCTTCTCGATCGACATCCTGGCCAAGATGTGACGGCGGGGATGTAAGACTGTCCCGGTTGCCCTGCACGTATTCAAGAGGAGCAGTTCAGTGAGCATCGAGAAGCCCGAGATCGACTTCCCCGAGGGCGAGCCGCCGGCGGACCTGGAGATCAAGGAGATCTGGGAGGGCGACGGCGCCGTCGCCAAGGCGGGCGACTACGTGAAGGTCCACTACGTGGGCGTCGCCTTCTCCACCGGTGAGGAGTTCGACTCCTCCTGGAACCGCGGCACCCCGCTGGAGTTCCAGCTCGGTGTCGGCCAGGTCATCCAGGGCTGGGACAAGGGCGTGCAGGGCATGAAGGTCGGCGGCCGCCGTCAGCTGACCATCCCCGCGCACCTCGCCTACGGCGACCGCGGTGCCGGTGGCCGGATCGCGCCGGGTGAGACGCTTATCTTCGTCTGCGACCTGGTCGCTGTCTGATCACACCCGATCACACCGAGGGCCCGTGCCGTCCGGCACGGGCCCTCGGCTTTTGCCCCGACACCCCGGGGCGGTACGGTCAACGGTCGGAGCAGCGGATTTCGAGGAGAGGCGAAGGGCGTCGATGGCGATTGCCAAGGCCGAGCGGCTGATGAACCTGGCGCTGTGCCTGCTGGGGACGCGCCGTCCGCTCAGCAAGCGCGAACTGCGCGGTTCCATCGAGGCGTATGTCGAGGCCGCTGGGCCGGAAGGAAGCGCGGCGGGCTCGGACGACGCCTTCAACCGGATGTTCGAGCGCGACAAGGACGACCTGCGCGAACTCGGCCTGGTCATCGAGACGGTGGAGAACCTCGACGGGGAGACCGGCTATCTGGCCCGCCGCGACTCCAACCGGCTGCCGCCCGTCCAGCTGGACGCCGAGGAGGCCGCGGCGCTCGGGCTCGCCGCCCGCGTCTGGCAGCAGGCCCGGCTCGCAGGCGCGGCCAGCGGCGCACTCCAGAAGCTGCGCGCCGCCGGAATGCCGGAAGCCGACAACCCGTACGAGCACAGCGCGATCGAGCCACGCATCCCGGTCCACGAGGCCGCTTTCGAGCCATTGATGCTGGCCTGCCGCGACCGCCGCCCGGTCGTCTTCGAGTACCGCAAGGCCACCGCCGCCCGCCCCGGCACCCGTCATGTCGAGCCGTGGACGCTGGAGTGCTGGCGCGGCCACTGGTACCTGGCGGGCTGGGACCGCGACCGCGGCGCCGAGCGGGTCTTCCGGCTCTCGCGGATCACCGGCAAGGTCCGCTCGCGGGCCGGCTCCTTCACCGCGCCGGTGCCCGACGTGGTGACCGTGCGCGAGACCGTGGAGAGCTGGGCGGGGGAGACCGCCACCCGCTCCGCGCGGATCAGGCTGCGCGCCGGCGCGGGCTACCCGCTGCGCTCGCGGGCCACCGCGACGCGGGAACTCGGCGACGGATGGGACGAGTTGGAGATTCCGTACGGGCACGGGCTGGACGCCTGGCTCGTGGAGTTCGGCCCCGACGTGGTCGTGCTGGAGCCCGCGGATCTGCGGGCCGACGTGGTGGACCGGCTGCGCGCCGTGGCCAAGGGCTGAGGGGAACCGGACGACCATGGCTGCCAACGCCATCGACCAGACGCGGCGGATGCTCTCCCTCGTCACCTATCTGCGCGAGCGGCCCGGCGCGCACGTCGCCGACGTCGCCCGCGCCTTCGGCATCAGCGAGGACGAGCTGATCTCGGACCTCGACGTGCTGCCCATGTGCGGGACCAGCTTCCGCGGCGGCGACCTGCTCGACATCGACACCGACGGCGACCGTATCTGGTGGCGCAATCCGAACGCCCTGGGCGCCGAGGCGGCCGAGCCGCTGCGGATCGCCGCCGACGAGGCGACCGCGCTCCTGGTCGCGGCCCGCGCGGTGGCGACGCTGCCGGGGCTGCGCGAGGGCGACCGCCAGGCGCTGCTGCGCGCCACCGCCAAGCTGGAGGCGGCGGCCGGGGAGGCGGCGGGCGCGAGCTCCCGGCTCTCGGTGACCTTCGAGTCCGAGGGCGGGGTCTTCGCCGACGTCGACCGGGCGATCTCCGAGCGGCGCCGGCTGTGGGTGCGCTACTACTCGCCCGCGCGCGACGAGCTCACCGAGCGCGAGGTCGACCCGATCCGGCTCTTCGCCGTGGGCCACACCTATATGGAGGCGTGGTGCCGTCTCTCCGAGGCGCGCCGCACCTTCCGCCTGGACCGGGTGGCCGAGATCCGCCTCCTCGACGAGCCCGCGGCGCCGCCCGAGCTGGAGCTGCGGGACCTCTCGGAGGGGCTGGTGCAGCCCGCCGCCGAGGACCCGGAGGTGGTCGTCGAGGTGGGCCCCGGCGGGCGCTGGGTCGCCGAGTACTACCCGCACGACAGCGCCGAGGAGCTGCCCGACGGCGGTCTGCGGATCACCCTGCGCACCCCGGAGCCTGCCTCGCTGCGGCGTCTGGCGCTGCGGCTCGGCGGTGACGGCAGGATCGTCGCCCCCGGCGACCTGGCGGAAAGCGCCCGCACCGCGGCCCTGGCGGCGCTGGCGGCGTACGAAGAGCAGAGCGCGCCCGACGGACAGAGCTGAGGAGACGAGCGGAACATGTCGGTGATGCCCGGTATTTCCCGTCAGATGGCCGCGGTCCAGTCGGTGCTCTTCAAGGCCGCCTGCCCCGACTGCCGCGCCCGCATCGAGCTGGCCGCGGGGGCGCTGCGCCTGGCCATCGGCGCCAGCCGCCGTACCACCTTCTACTCCTTCACCTGCCCCGAGTGCGGTTCCGCCGTGCGCAAGCCGGCCGGTGAGCGCATCGTCGAACTCCTCACCGGCGGAGGGGTCCGCACCCTCCGCCTCCACTCCAGCGTCTAGGGTCCGCTCATGTTCTGGCCGATGACCGCCGTCGCCGTCGGGTTCCTCTCCATCGCCGTCCTCGGCGTCCTCGCGATCAAGGTGTTCGTCGAGGCGCAGCGCCTCGGCCGGCAAGTGGCCGACACCACAAGGAAGATCAACAGCGCTGCCGAGGAGCTGGAACGCGCCGCAGTTGAACTCTCCGGGGCCCCGGAGACCCCGCGGTGACCGGTGGGGACTCCTGTGTGTCCGTCCCTTTGGGTACGCTTCAGAGCGCGGACCACGCAGCGAGGCAGTGGGCCGTGTCCGGGAGGACGTACGGGGATTGCCCGGCGTTCACCCCTGCGCGTTACGATCGCTGCACGCACACGGTCGGACACCAGTCCGACCGGGACCGCAGCCCCACCCACGTCGCCTCGGTGAGAAGGTAAAAGCTTATGTTCGGAAGGCTCGGAGCCCCCGAGATCATTCTCATCCTCGTCGTCATCGTCCTGCTGTTCGGCGCGAAGAAGCTTCCGGACATGGCGCGCTCGCTCGGCAAGTCCGCGCGCATCCTCAAGAGCGAGGCGAAGGCCATGAAGTCCGACGGCCAGCAGACCGCCCCCGCCGACCCGCCGCACCCGGGCGAGCAGCCGCCGGCCCAGCGCACCATCCAGTCGGCCCCCGGCGACGTCAGCAGCTCGCGTCCCGTGACCGAGCCGACCGACTCCACCCGCTGACACCTGGGCCGAAGCAGGCGCTGATCACCAAGGTGCCCTGCCGCACGAGATGAGGACGTGGGTTGCTGAAGTCTGCCCGCAAACAGCAGAAGGACCCGGAGGGGCGGATGCCCCTCTCGGACCATCTCCGTGAGCTGCGCAACCGGCTCGCCAAGGCGGTTCTCGCGATCCTGGTCTGCGCCGTGGTGGCGGCGTTCTACTACAAGGACATCGTCGACCTGATCATCAAGCCGGTCAGGGAGTCGGTCGGCTGCCCGGACTCGTTGCAGACGCTGGCCAAGAAGGACAGCGACGATCCCTGCGGCAACGTCACGATGTCCGGCCTGATGTCGCCGTTCACGCTGATGATCAAGACGTCCCTGGTGGCGGGCGTCGTCGGGGCCAGCCCGGTCTGGCTCTACCAGCTCTGGGCGTTCGTCGCCCCGGGCCTGCACAAGAACGAGAAGAAGTACTCGCTGGGCTTCGTCGCGGCGGGCTTCCCCCTCTTCCTCGCCGGCGGCTGGTTCTCGTACCACGTCCTGCCCGCGGCGGCGAAGGTGCTCCTGGACTTCACTCCCGAGGGCACGCTGAACCTGCTCCCGCTGAACGAGCTGATCGACCTCACCCTGCGGATGATCGTCGTCTTCGGCCTCTCCTTCGAGCTGCCCCTCCTGCTGATCATGCTGAACTTCGGCGGGGTGCTCACCGGACGCCGGATGCTCGGCTGGTGGCGCGGCATGATCATGGGGGTCACGGTCTTCGCGGCCTTCGCGACGCCGACCGTCGACCCCGTGTCGATGCTCTCGCTGGCGGCCCCGATCGTGCTGCTGTACTTCATCGCCGTCGGCATCTCGTTCCTCAACGACAAGCGCCGCCGCGAGCGCGCCGCGGCAGGACCCGCCGACGACGAGGCCTCCGACCTCGACCTCACCCCCTCGGACATCGGCGGCATCGAGCCGGTCGCGTCCCCGTCCCTGCCCGAGCAGGCGGACGCCCACCGCTCCGGCAGCCGGGTCAACGGGTACGACGACGTCACCTGACGCCCGCCGCGAAGCGGCCGGGGCGCGCACGGCGCGCACCCGGCCGCTTCCGCGTTCCGGGCCCCCGCGCGCCCCCTGCCGGGCCCCGGTCCCATAAAGATCGCGACCTCTGTCAGAGGCGGCGGGTAGGCTCGAAGACAAGATGACAGAGGACCTCTCACCAGCCGAAGCGTACGCAGCTGCCCGGCTCCGCGCCGCCGAGCAGGCGACCGCGCTCGCCCCCTTCCGCGACCTGTACGAGTTCGATCTGGACCCCTTCCAGATCGAGGCGTGCCGGGCCCTGGAGAGCGGCAAGGGCGTGCTCGTGGCCGCCCCGACCGGCTCCGGCAAGACGATCGTCGGCGAGTTCGCCGTGCACCTGGCCCTCCAGCAGGGCCGCAAGTGCTTCTACACCACGCCCATCAAGGCGCTCTCCAACCAGAAGTACGCCGACCTGGTCAGGCGCTACGGCGCGGACAAGGTCGGCCTGCTCACCGGCGACAACAGCGTCAACTCCGAGGCGCCGGTGGTCGTGATGACCACCGAGGTGCTCCGCAACATGCTCTACGCGGGCTCCCAGTCGCTGCGGGGCCTGGGCTATGTGGTCATGGACGAGGTGCACTACCTCTCCGACCGCTTCCGGGGCGCCGTCTGGGAAGAGGTGATCATCCACCTGCCCGAGTCGGTGACCCTGGTGTCGCTGTCGGCGACCGTGTCCAACGCGGAGGAGTTCGGCGACTGGCTGGACACCGTGCGCGGCGACACCGAGGTGATCGTCTCCGAGGAGCGCCCGGTCCCGCTCTGGCAGCACGTGCTGGCCGGCCGCCGGATGTACGACCTCTTCGAGGAGTCCACCGACCACGGCGGCCGCGGCGGTGCCCGCCGCGAGGTCAACCCGGACCTGCTGCGCATGGCCCGGATGGAGAACCAGAAGACGTACAACCCGCGCGAGCGCAGGCGCGGCAAGATGGTCCGCGAGGCCGACCGCGAGCGCGAGCGGCGCCAGCGCTCCCGGATCTGGACGCCGGGCCGCCCCGAGGTGATCGAACGGCTCGACGCCGAGGGCCTGTTGCCCGCCATCACCTTCATCTTCAGCCGCGCCGCCTGCGAGGCCGCGGTCCAGCAGTGCATGTACGCGGGCCTGCGCCTCAACGACGAGGACGCGCGCCGGCGGGTGCGCGAGATCGTCGAGGAGCGCACCGCCTCCATCCCCGGTGAGGACCTCAACGTCCTGGGGTACTACGAGTGGCTGGAGGGCCTGGAGCGGGGCATCGCGGCCCACCACGCGGGGATGCTGCCGACCTTCAAGGAGGTCGTGGAGGAGCTGTTCGTCCGCGGTCTGGTGAAGGCCGTCTTCGCCACCGAGACGCTCGCCCTGGGCATCAACATGCCCGCCAGGACGGTGATCCTGGAGAAGCTGGTGAAGTGGAACGGCGAGCAGCACGCCGACATCACCCCCGGTGAGTACACCCAGCTGACCGGCCGCGCCGGGCGCCGCGGCATCGACGTCGAGGGCCACGCGGTGGTGCTCTGGCAGCGCGGCATGGACCCGGGCGCGCTCGCGGGCCTGGCCGGCACCCGGACGTATCCGCTGCGCTCCAGCTTCCGGCCGTCGTACAACATGGCGGTGAACCTGGTCGAGCAGTTCGGCCGGCACCGCTCGCGCGAGCTCCTGGAGACCTCCTTCGCGCAGTTCCAGGCGGACAAGTCCGTCGTCGGCATCTCCCGCCAGGTGCAGCGCAACGAGGAGGGCCTGGAGGGCTACAAGGAGGGCATGAGCTGCCACCTCGGGAACTTCGAGGAGTACGCGCGGCTGCGCCGCGACCTCAAGGACCGCGAGACGGAGCTCGCCAAGCAGGGCGCGAACCAGCGCCGGGCCGCGGCCGCCGCCTCCCTGGAGCGGCTCAAGCCCGGTGACGTGATCCACGTACCGACGGGCAAGTTCGCCGGGCTCGCGCTCGTGCTCGACCCGGGCATCCCCGCCGGGCGCTCCAACGGCCACCGCGGCTTCGACCAGCACGACGGGCCCCGCCCGCTGGTGCTGACCGCCGAGCGGCAGGTCAAACGGCTCGCCGCGATCGACTTCCCGGTGCCGGTGGAGGCGATCGAGCGGATGAGGGTCCCCAAGTCCTTCAACGCGCGCTCGCCCCAGTCCCGCCGCGACCTCGCCTCCGCGCTGCGCACCAAGGCCGGCCACATCGTGCCCGAGCGCCACCGCAGGGGCCGCTCCGAGGCGGCCGACGACCGCGAGATCACGCGGCTGCGCGCCGAGCTGCGCGCCCACCCCTGCCACGGCTGCGACGAGCGCGAGGACCACGCGCGCTGGGCCGAGCGGTACCACCGCCTCCAGCGCGACACCCGGCAGCTGGAGAAGCGGATCGAGGGGCGGACCAACACCATCGCCCGCACCTTCGACCGGATCGTGTCGCTCCTGACCGAGCTGGACTATCTGCGCGCCGACGAGGTCACCGAGCACGGCCGCCGTCTGGCCCGGCTCTACGGCGAGCTGGACCTGCTGGCCAGCGAGTGTCTGCGCGCGGGCGTCTGGGAGGGCCTGAGCCCGGCCGAGCTCGCCGCGTGCGTCTCGGCGCTGGTCTTCGAGGCCCGCCAGGCCGACGACGCGGTGGCGCCGAAGCTGCCCTCGGGCGCGGCCAAGGCGGCGCTCGGCGAGATGGTCCGCATCTGGGGCCGTCTCGACGCGCTGGAGGAGGACCACAAGATCAACCAGGCGGAGGGGGTGGGCCAGCGCGAACCGGACCTCGGCTTCGCCTGGGCGGCCTTCCAGTGGGCCTCCGGCCAGGGCCTGGACGAGGTGCTGCGCGAGGCGGAGATGCCGGCGGGTGACTTCGTGCGCTGGTGCAAGCAGGTGATCGACGTGCTCGGCCAGATCGCGGCGGCCTCTCCCGGCACCTCGACGGGCAGCACGGTCCCCAAGAACGCCCGCAAGGCGGTGGACGCGCTGCTGAGGGGCGTGGTGGCGTACAGCTCAGTGGGGTGAGCCCTCCGGGCGGGGTCTGTGTCTGGGGGTGAGCCCTCCGGGCCGGGCGTGCCTGCGGGTTGGTGGGGCGAGCCCTCCGGGCCGGGGTTGTGTCTGCGGGTTGGTGGGCTCCGCCCCTCCGGGCCGGGTCTGTGCCTGCGGCTTGATGGGGTGGGCCCTCGGGGTGGGTTTGTGTCTGCGGGTTGGTGGGGGCTGGTCGCGCAGTTCCCCGCGCCCCTAGGTGCCCAGGGGCGCGGGGAACTGCGCGAGCAACCCAGCACGGTCCGCAGAGAAATCCGGGCCGGAGGTGCGGCCCGCCCCCCTACGCACGGGGCCCGGGGTGCGCCCGCCGACCACCGACCCCCCTACGCACGAAGGCCGGGGCGCAGCCCGACCACCGCCCCGAGCCCACCGGGGCCCGGGCGGAGCCCAGGGGAGGGCCCAGGGGGAGGGGGTCGAGGGGGAGGGGCTTCGCCCCTTCCCCCTCGTCAGGCGGACTCCTGCTCTCGTTCCACCTGCTCGTTCCACTCCCGCTTGACCGCGCGCCAAGCCTCGTCGCTCTGGCCCAGGCGCCAGTACCCGGAGATCGAGAGGCGCTCGCGGGGGATTCCGCGCTCCAGGCGCAGATGGCGGCGCAGCTCCTTGACGAAGCCCGCCTCGCCGTGGACGAACGCGTGGACCTCGCCCTCGGGGAAGGCCAGCTCCCGTACCGCCGAGATCAGCGGCTCGCCCACCGGGGCGCCGCCGCGGTGCAGCCACGTCACCTCGACCCCTTCGGGCGCGAGGATCTTCTGCTCGTCCGCCGGGCCGGGGACCTCCACGAAGGCGTGGACGAGCGCGCCCTCGGGCATCGTCTCCAGGGCCGCGGCGATCGCCGGGAGGGCGCTCTCGTCGCCCGCCAGGAGGTGCCAGCCGGCGGCCGGGTCCGGGGCGTACCCGCCGCCGGGGCCGGAGAAGCGGAGGATGTCGCCGACCTGGGCACGGGCGGCCCAGGGTCCGGCCAGGCCCTCGTCACCGTGGACCACGAAGTCGATGCTCAGCTCGTCCCGCTCGGCGTCCCAGGCGCGGACCGTGTACGTCCGGTTGCTCGGCCACTGGTCGCGCGGCAGCTCGGCGCGCACCCGCTCCAGGTCGAACGGCTCGGGGTAGGTCACCCCGGACGCCGGGAAGAGCAGCTTCACATAGTGGTCGGTGTACCCGTCGAGGGAGAAGCCGCTCGCCGCCGCGCCCCCCAGGACCAGCCGGACCATGTGCTCGGTGATCCACTCGATGCGGACCACACGCGTCTCGTGGGCCCGGGGACCCTTGCGGGCCGGTCGTTCTGCCACAGCGTTCTCCCCTGGTGTGTGCCGGCCCGCCCGGCCGGCACGCTGAACCGTCTGGTCTTCTTAGGTTTGCCTAAGTTAGCACCCCGGTCCGCTGGGCTCACCCCCCTCGGCGACCCCCTCGGCGGCTCCCTCGCGCTCAGCGCCCCAGCGTCGTGAGCAGCCGCGTCAGCGAGCCCCCCAGCCCCCAGGCGCGCGCCAGCTCGTCCACCGTCTCCGGGTGCCGCGCCTCGCCGGGCAGCGCCGCGTCGAACGCGGGCAGCGGCACGTCGAGCGCCACCCGGACCACCTTCGGCGCCACGTCCAGATAGGCGGCGGCCTCGACGATGCCCCGGCGCTTGGCGGGGGTGAGGCGGGAGGTGCGGTCCACGGCCGCCGCGCGCACCCCCGCCAGGTCGCCGTACTCCGTGATCAGCTGGGCGGCCGTCTTCTCGCCGATGCCCTTGACGCCCGGCAGGCCGTCGCTGGCGTCGCCGCGCAGGGCCGCGAAGTCCGCGTACTGATCGGCCCGGACGCCGTACTTCGTACGGATCAGGTCCTCGTCCACCACGTCGCAGTCGCCCACGCCCTTGCGCGGGTAGAGGACCCGCACCCCGCGCTTGTCGTCGACCAGCTGGAACAGGTCGCGGTCGCCGGTGACGATGTCCACCGGTCCGGGAGCCGCGGCGGCCAGGGTGCCGATCACGTCGTCCGCCTCGAACCCGGCGACGCCGACCCGGGCGATGCCCAGCGCGTCGAGCACCGCCTCGATCACCGGGACCTGCGGGGCCAGCGTGTCCGGGACCTCCTCCTCGTCCGGGACGCCGTCGGGCGCCTCCACCGCCACCCGGTGCGCCTTGTACGACGGGATCAGCTCCACCCGCCACTGGGGGCGCCAGTCCGCGTCCATGCAGGCCACCAGGTCGTCCGGATGGTGGTCCTGGACCAGGCGGGTGATGAAGTCGAGCAGGCCGCGCACGGCGTTGACCGGGGTGCCGTCCGGGGCCCGGACCGTGTCGGGGACCCCGAAATAGGCGCGGAAGTACAGGGAAGCGGTGTCGAGGAGCATCAGGCGTCGCGTCACACCCCGATGATGCCGCACCGCACTGACAGTCTCCGGGCAGCCCAGTGAGGTGGGTCACCTTTCCGTTTGCTCCGGTTAAGGGTGGGAAGGTGCGGCGCCGGAGCGGACCCTCGTATCGGTTACCACGAATACGGCACCGCATGCACAGGGCGACGGACCGATTCCGCGCCGCTCCACGGCCCGCCGGCGGGGGAGGCGGGCCGTTCTCCGTCCTATCCGTGAGGTAGATGTGTCCACGCTGCAAGCCGAGCAGCTCTACAAGGTGTTCGGGCGACGACCCGACGACGCGGTGCGCAGGCTCCAGGCCGGAGCCGACCGTGACGAACTGCGGGCCGACGGGACGACCGCGGCGGTCATCGACGCGTCGTTCACGGTCGAGCCCGGCCAGATCTTCGTCGTCATGGGGCTCTCCGGGTCCGGGAAGTCCACGCTGCTGCGGATGCTCAACGGGCTCCTGGAGCCCACCTCGGGCCGGGTGCTCTACGACGGGCAGGACCTGACCGGTCTCAGCCCGCGCGAGCTCCGCGCCGTCCGCTCCACCAAGATCAGCATGGTGTTCCAGCACTTCGCGCTCTTCCCGCACCGCAGTGTCCTGGAGAACGCCGCGTACGGCCTGGAGGTCCAGGGCGTGCCGCGCGCCGAGCGCGAGAAGCGCGCCGCCGAGGCCCTGGAGCTCACCGGCCTCGCGGGCTGGGGCGACTCCTGGCCCGACGAGCTCTCCGGCGGCATGCAGCAGCGCGTGGGCCTGGCCCGCGCGCTCGCCACCGACGCCGACCTGCTCCTCATGGACGAGTCCTTCAGCGCGCTCGACCCGCTGATCCGGCGCGACATGCAGGACCAGCTCCTCGTCCTCCAGAAGCGCCTGAAGAAGACCATCGTGTTCATCACCCACGACCTCAACGAGGCCATGCGGCTCGGCGACTCCATCGCCGTCATGCGCGACGGGCGGATCGTCCAGCTCGGCAGCGCAGAGGACATCCTCCTCACCCCCGCCAACGACTACGTCGCCTCCTTCATCCAGGACGTCGACCGCTCGCGGGTGCTCACCGCCCTGTCCGTGATGACCGAGCCGCACCGCCCCGACGCCGGGGACTGCGACTGCGAGACCGTCACCGCCGACACCAGCGTCGCGGACCTGTGCGCCGTCGCCGCGCGCGTACCGCACCCCGTGGCCGTCAAGGACGGCGACGGCTCGCTCCTCGGCGTCGTACCGCAGGAGCGGCTGATCGCCTTCCTCGGGGACGACCAGCGCGGGCCGGTCGCCTGCTCGGCCCAGGAGGTGGCCCATGCCTAGGCTTCCCCTCGGCGAGTGGGTGGACAGCGCCGTCACCTTCCTCCAGAGCCACCTCTCCTGGCTGTTCGACGCCATCACCAAGGTCGTCAACGGCATGTACGACGGCATCGACGCCGTCCTGTCCGCCCCGCACCCGCTGCTCTTCGCGGGCATCCTCGCCGTCGTCGCGTGGTGGCTGCGCGGTCTGGTCGCCGGTGTGCTCGCCTTCGGCGGCTTCGCGCTGGTCGACTCGATCGAGCTGTGGGACGAGGCCATGTCGACGCTGTCGCTGGTCCTCGTGGCGACCGTCGTCACGCTGGTCCTCGCGGTGCCGCTCGGCATCTGGTCGTCCCGGTCCAAGGCCGTGAGCGCGATCAGCCGCCCCGTCCTGGACTTCATGCAGACCATGCCCGCCATGGTCTATCTGATCCCGGGCATCATCTTCTTCGGCGTCGGCGTGGTTCCCGGCATCATCGCCACCATCGTCTTCTCGCTGCCCCCGGGCGTGCGGATGACGGAGCTCGGCATCCGCCAGGTCGACCCCGAACTCGTCGAGGCGGCCGAGGCGTTCGGCACCACCCCGCGCAACACCCTGCTCCGGGTCCAGCTCCCGCTGGCGCTGCCCACCATCATGGCGGGCGTCAACCAGGTCATCATGCTGGGCCTTTCCATGGTCGTCATCGCGGGCATGGTCGGCGGCGGCGGCCTCGGCGGCGCGGTCTACCGCGCCATCGGCAACGTCGACATCGGCCTCGGCTTCGAGGCGGGCATCTCCATCGTGATCCTCGCCATGTACCTCGACCGGATGACCGGCGCGCTGGGCCGCCAGGTCTCGCCGGTGGGCCGCCGGGCGCTGGCCCGCGCCAAGTCCTCCGGCGCCAAGGTGTGGAACCACCGCCCGCGGCCCGCCGTCGCGGCCGTCGGCGTGGTCGTCCTCGCGCTGGTGGCCGGCGGCATGGGCATGTTCGGCTCCTCGACCACCGCCACCGCCTCGGGCGCCGAGAACGTCGGCAAGGGCAAGAAGGTCTCCCTGGGCTACATCCCCTGGGACGAGGGCATCGCCTCCACCTTCCTCTGGAAGGAGCTGCTTGAGCGGCGCGGCTACAAGGTCGACACCAAGCAGTACGAGGCGGGCGCGCTCTACACCGGTATGGCCGGCGGCCAGATCGACTTCGAGACCGACTCCTGGCTCCCGGTCACCCACGCCACGTACTGGCAGAAGTACCACGACAAGCTGGAGGACCTGGGCGCCTGGTACGGCCCGACCTCGCTGGAGCTGAGCGTGCCCTCCTATATGAAGGGCATCGACTCGCTGGAGGACCTCAAGGGCAAGTCCGGGCAGTTCAAGGGCAGGATCATCGGCATCGAGCCGAGCGCCGGGATGATGGGCCTGCTCAAGGACAAGGTCCTCAAGCAGTACGGCCTGGACGGCGAGTACAAGGTCGTCGACGGCTCGACGCCCTCCATGCTGGCCGAGCTCAAGCGCGCGTACGCCAAGAAGGAGCCGATCGCGGTGACACTCTGGTCGCCGCACTGGGCGTACAGCACCTACGACCTGAAGAAGCTCAAGGACCCCCAGGGCAGCTGGGGCAAGGGCGACGGGGTGCACACCCTGGCCCGCAAGGGCTTCGCGGGCGACAACCCGAAGGTCGGCGCCTGGCTGAAGGGCTTCAAGATGACCGAGAAGCAGCTCACCGGTCTCGAGGCGAAGATCCAGTCGACCGGCAAGGGCAAGGAGCAGGAGGCGGTCCGCGCCTGGCTGGACGACAACCCCGGCCTCGCGGACAGGTGGACCCCGGTCGGCTCGTAGCCGGCGCCGCACGGACCGGCGGACGGGCGAGGGGTTTCGGCCGTCCGCGCACACAGTGGGGCCCCGCCGGACACCGGCGGGGCCCCACTGCGCGCGGGCGGGCCCGGCACGCCGTACCCGCACTCTTCTTCCGTGTGATGGTGCCCCGGGGCGCCGAAGCTGCGTAGGGTGCAGACAGTGCGGCGGCCGGAGTGGACGTGGACCAGGTGACGGGGAGGGAGCCGGAGAGATGGACGACAAGGAAACTCTTCGGGTGGGAGTCGCGGTGCGGCGGCTGCGGCGCGAGCTCGGGATGACGCTCGCCGCGGTCGCGCAGCGCAGCGGCCTCTCGGTGCCCTTCCTGAGCCAGATCGAGAACGAGCGCGCCCGCCCCAGCGCCCGCTCGCTGGCGCGCGTGGCCGACGCCCTGGGCACCACCGTGCCCGAGCTGTACGACGCCGCCGACACCGCGCGTACGGTCGAGGTCGCCCGCGCCGACGACGGGGACGGCAACGGGGTCCGCCAGCTCCTGCGCGGCCACCACCAGCTGCACGCGATGGAGTTCACCGGCGAGCACGACACCGCGCGCGAGTTCCAGCACCGCAACGACGAGCTGATGTACGTGGCCGACGGCGCCGTCGAGGTCGAGGCGGAGGGGCGGGCCTACCGGCTGGAGCGCGGCGACACCCTGTGCCTGTCCGGCGGGGTCCGCCACCGCTGGCGCGCGGCCGTGCCCGGCACCCGCATCCTGCTCGTGGCCGTCGCCGACCACATCGAGGCGATCGAGGAGACCCGGCACTGATGGTGCCGCCCGCCGGTCCGCGGGTGGTCTCGCTGGTGCCCTCGCTCACCGAGGCGGTCGAGGCCACCGCCCCGGGCCTGGTGGTCGGCGCCACCGACTGGTGCAGCCACCCGCCCGGCCTCGCGGCCGCCCGGATCGGCGGCACCAAGAACCCCGACACGGACGCGATCGCGGCGCTCCGCCCCGACCTGGTGATCGCCAACGAGGAGGAGAACCGGGGGCCCGACCTGGACGCCCTGCGCGGGGCGGGCCTGGAGGTCCTGGTCACCGAGGTCCGCGACCTGGACCAGGCGTTCGCGGAGCTGCACCGGGTCCTGGTGGACGCCTGCGGGCTGCCCCGGCCGCGCTGGCTCGACGAGGCGCGCGAGGCCTGGGAGCGGGTGGTCCTCCCGCCCGAGCCGGTGACCGCCGTGGTGCCGGTGTGGCGGCGTCCCTGGATGGTGCTGGGCCGCGACACCTTCGCCGGTGACCTGCTGGCGCGGCTCGGGGTGCGCAACGCGTACGGGGAGCACGCCGAACGGTATCCGCGCGTCCCCGTGGAGGAGCTGCGGGCCGTCGGGGCGGACCTGGTGGTGCTCCCCGACGAGCCCTACCGCTTCACCGCCGACGACGGCCCGGAGGCGTTCCCCGCCCTCCCGGCCGCCCTGGTCGACGGCCGCCTGCTCACCTGGTACGGCCCCTCCCTCGGGGCGGCGCCGGCCGCGCTCAGCGGGGCGCTGCGAGCAGCCGGCCGTTGAGCAGGCCGCGGACCGTGTGGGCGCCCGCCGCCAGCCACGCGGCGACCAGCAGCGCGTACAGGCCGCAGGCGAGCCAGGTGAACGCGGTCAGGCCAGTGCGGTGGGCGAGCCCTTGGGCGCCGGTGACGCAGGTGCCGACGGGGAAGGTGAACGCCCACCACGTCATCGCGAAGGTCATCCCCGAGCGGGCCGCGCGTACCACCATGGCCGTCGCCAGGGCGAGCCACATCAGGGCGAAGCCCGTCACGGGCACCCCGTAGACGACGGCGAAGGCGTTCAGGGCGCCCGCGTAGGGCGCGCCGACCGCGCCGGGGGCCACGTCGGCGAGCTTGCTGACGGCCGTGGTCGACTGGCCGAGGGGCCCGAGCACCAGGAACAGCGCCGGGGTCAGGACCAGGGGCGGCGGGCCCTCGTGGAGAAGCCGGGCGAAGACCACCGGCAGCAGGACCAGAACGGCCAGCAGGCTCATCCCGAACAGCGCGTACGAGCCGTACAGCAGCGCCTCGCGGGGCTGGCCGGCCGGGAGGTGGGGGACGAGCAGGGCGCCCAGGGTCGCGGAGACCATGGGGGCCACCACCGGCAGCAGCCAGACGGGGGAGGCGGTGCCGGGGGCGATCCGGTGGCGCACCACCATCAGGTACGGGACGCCCACGGCGACGGCGAGGCCGGTGGCGGTGCCGATCGCGTACAGCGCCCAGGCCAGCGCGACCGCGGCGCCCTCGCCGATCAGGTCCTTGCCGACGGTCAGGGCGCCGATGCCGACGGCCAGGAACGCCATCGACGTACAGCCGTGGAAGGGGGCGACGGCCGGGTCCAGGAGATGGGCGCGGGCCTGGTCGCGGTGGTGGCGCCAGTGGGCGGCGCGGGCCGCGACGAGGACGGCGAGCAGGGCCAGGGACAGGGCCCACACCAAGGGGAGCCCGGGCACCCGGAACGGCAGCCCGGCGCCCGCGCCCGCGACGATCGCGGTGCCCATGACCACGGCGTACCAGTTCGGGCCGAGGTGGCGCAGGGGCGCGTGGCGCGGGGTGAGCGCCGGGGGGCGGGGCTGGGCGAGGGTGACCATGTGTCCACCTTCGCGGGGGTGCGCGGGGGCCACCAGACCCGGCCCCCCTATGGGGACATAAGCTGGGGTTATGAGTATGAGCAGCGCGGAGGACGCCGGTCCGCTCTCCCGCCGGGTGCCCGACCTGGGCGCGATGGAGCTGCTGATCGCGGTCGCCCGGCACGGCAGCCTCGGGCGTGCCGCCCGCGATCTGGGGATCACCCAGCCCGCCGCGAGCAGCCGCATCCGCTCGATGGAGCGCCATCTCGGCGTCGCCCTCGTCGACCGTTCGCCGCGCGGCTCCCGGCTGACCGCCGAGGGCGCGCTGGTGACGGACTGGGCCCGGCGGGTGGTGGAGGCGGCCGAGGCGTTCGACGCGGGCGCCCAGGCGCTGCGCGGGCGGCGCGACTCGCGGCTGCGGGTCGCCGCCAGCATGACCATCGCCGAGTACCTGCTGCCGGGCTGGCTGATCGCGCTGCGCGGCGGCCGCCCCGGCACGGCCGTCTCGCTGCTCGCCGGGAACTCGGCGTTCGTCGCCGAACGGCTGCTGGCCGACGAGGCGGACCTCGGGTTCGTGGAGGGCCTGGCCGTGCCGGCCGGGCTCGACGGGGCCGTGATCGGCCACGACCGCCTGGTGGTGGTCACCGCCCCCGCCCACCCCTGGGCCCGGCGCCGGGCCCCCCTGGGCGCGGCCGAACTGGCCGCGACCCCGCTCATCCTGCGCGAGGAGGGCTCGGGCACCCGGCAGGTCCTGGACGCGGCCCTCGCGGACCTGGGCGGGGTGGCCCGGCCGCTCCTCGAACTCGCCTCCACCACGGCCGTGAAGGCGGCGGTGGTGAGCGGCGCGGGACCCTCGGTCCTGAGCGAACTCGCCCTGGGGGAGGAGCTGGCGGCCCGCCGTCTGGTCCGGATCCCCCTGGAGGGGCTGCGGCTCCGCCGCGACCTGCGGGCGGTCTGGCGCACCGCCCACCGCCCCACGGGCCCGGCCCGCGACCTGCTGTCACTGACGCGGTCGGGGCCCGGCCCGGTTCAGTAAACCCGGCTCAGGAGGCGTGGTTCAGCAGGCCCGGCTCAGGAGGCCCGGTTCAGCAGGCCCGGCTCAGTAGACCCGGTTCAGTAGGCCATCGCGGTCGTGCGCGTCCGCGCCGCCGTCACCAGTGCCTCCATCACCTTGGTGTCCTCGCCCAGCTCCGGGTGCCACTGGACGCCGAGGACCCAGGCCGCGCCCGGCAGTTCGACCGCCTCGACGGTCCCGTCCTCGGCGTACGCCGACACCACCAGCGGGTCCGCGAGCCGGTCCACGGCCTGGTGGTGGTACGTCGGCACGGACGCCTCGTCCGGCTCGACGGCCGCGTAACGCGTGCCCGGCACCGGGCGCACGGTGTGGCGCCCGACGACTCCGGGGCCGCCGGTGTGCCCGTCCAGGTGCTGCACGAGGGTGCCGCCGAGCGCCACGTTGAGGAGCTGCATGCCCCGGCAGATGCCGAGCAGCGGTGTCCCGGACGCCAGGGCGGCCTCGATCAGGGCGCTCTCCCAGGCGTCCCGCTCCGGTGCGGGCGGCCCGGTCCTGGCCTCGCGGGCGGCCCCGTACCGGAGCGGCTCCACGTCCGGGCCGCCCGCCACGACCACCCCGTCGAGCCGGGCCACCACCTCGGCGGCCGACTCCGGGTCGTCCGGCGGCAGCATCGCCGTGAGCCCGCCGGCGGCCCTGACCAGGCGCGGATAGGCGGCGGGCAGCAGGGCGGCCGGCCAGTGCCACACCCCCCAGCGCACCGACTCCTCCAGATACGTGCTGACCCCGATCAGTGGCCGTCCCACCGCGTCCTCCCTTTCCTGCCGCCGTTCGGCACTCATCCCCGCTCCAGCTCGGCCTCCGCCGCCGCCAGGGCCGCGAACTCCTCCTCGGGGGCCCGTGCCACCAGGTGCCTGCGGCTGTAGAGGCCGAAGTACCCGATGGCGACCGCGTACACCCCGAGCGCGATCAGCGCCGCCACCACGTCCACCAGGAACGTGGCCACCAGCGCCGCGCACGCCAGGACCAGCGCGACCGAGGAGGTCAGGGCTCCTCCCGGCGTACGGTACGGCCGCTCCAGGTCCGGTTCGCGGCGGCGCAGCACGATGTGGGACAGCGACATCAGCGCGTACGAGACGGTGGCCCCGAAGACCGCGGCGTTCAGCATCCTCGCCCCGTCCCCGGTCGCCGCCGCCAGCGAGAAGGCGATCGCGCCGGGCACCAGCAGGCCGAGGTAGGGCGCCCTGCGGCGGCTGGTCAGGGAGAGGAAGCGGGGCAGATAGCCGGCCCGGGACAGGGCGAACAGCTGGCGCGAGCCCGCGTAGATGAGGGAGAAGAACGACGCCACCAGGCCCGCCAGACCCGCGTAGTTGACGATCCGGCTCAGCGCCGTGGCCTTCCCGTCCGGCTGGAGCGCCTCCACCAGCGGGTTGCCCGCGTCCTGGAGGGCGGCCGAGCCGCGCGCGCCCGCCGAGGCGACGAAGGTGAGCAGGGCCAGGACCACCAGGACGGCCATGGACCAGCGGATCGCCTTCGGCAGCGTACGGGCCGGGTCGCGGGTCTCCTCGGCGGCCAGCGGTACGCCCTCCACACCGAGGAAGAACCACATGCCGAACGGGAACGCCGCCCAGATGCCCATCACGCCCATCGGCAGCCAGGAGTTCGCGCCCACCGCGTCGTGGTGGACGGGGATGTCGTCGAGGCGGGAGGCGTCGAAGTCGAGGAGGGCGCCGACCGCGAAGACGAGCAGGGCCGCCACCGCCACGCCCGTCACCACGAAGCTGAACCGCAGCGCCTCGCCCACGCCCCACAGATGGATGCCGATGAAGACGACGAAGCAGGCGAGGTAGACGGGCCAGCCGGAGGTGAGTCCGAACAGCCCCAGGGACTCGACGTAGTCGCCGATGAAGAGGGAGATGGCGGCCGGTGCCAGGACGTATTCGATGAGGATGGCCGTGCCGGTCAGGAAGCCGCCCCAGGGGCCGAGCGCACGGCGCGCGAAGCCGTAGCCGCCGCCCGCCGTGGGCAGCACGGAGGAGAGTTCGGCGAGCGAGAAGACCATGCAGACGTACATCAGGCCCATCAGGGCCATGGCGATCGCGAGGCCGCCGAAGCCGCCCTCCGCGAGGCCGAAGTTCCAGCCGGAGTAGTCGCCGGAGACGACGTAGGCGACGCCGAGACCGGTCAGCAGCAGCCAGCCGGCGCTGCCGCGGCGCAGGGTGCGGCGCTCCAGGTAGTCGTCCGCCGGTGCGGCGGCGGGGGGCTTGGCGGATTCCGTGGACTCCATGGTCATGACGCGGCTCCCGACGGTCAATGGACTGGGGGCATACCTTTGCGGGGAACCCGGCCGGAAAGCAAGCCCCGTGCGTTACGTCGGAGTAAACGGGTGCGCGTCTGAGTGGCCTTGTGGACGGGCGCCGCGGTCCCGGACGCCCTACAGGGGCGCGGGTGGTGACACCATGCGGCTCCGCCGCGTGGGCGCGAGCGACCCACCGCGGCCCGCGGGCGGAGGCATCACGTGAGGAACCCCCGCAACAGCGCCGCGGTGCCCCCGCAGTGCTCCCGCATCATCTCGCGCGCCCCGTCCGCGTCCCCGTCGAGCACCGCCTCGACCAGCGCGGTGTGCTGGCGCTGGGAGTGCTCCAGGTTCCGTACGAGCAGCGGGATGCAGTCCAGCAGGTCGTTCACGGTCGCGCGGACCGCCGCGTACTGCGCCGTCAGGCTCGGGGAGCCGCAGAGCTCGGCGAGGGTCAGGTGCAGCAGCGTGTCCTGGCGCCGGTAGTCGGTGAGCGGCGCGTCGTGCGTGCGGGCCAGCGCCTCGCGCAGCCGCTCCGCCTGCGCGTCGGTGAGGCCGTGTGCCGCGCACAGTCCGGCCGCGCCCACCTCCAGGACCTCGCGGAAGCGCAGCGCGTCCTCCACGTCGACCCCGGCCACCCGGCGCCGCAGCTCGTCCTCGCCGGGCGTCGCGGCCCTGGGCAGCACGAACGTTCCGCCGTAGCGGCCGCGCCGGGCCTCCACCAGGCCCTGGTCGGTCAGCACCTTCAGGACCTCGCGCAGGGTCACCCGGCTGATGCCGAGCCGCTCGGCCAGCTCCCGCTCCGACGGCAGCCGCTCCCCGCCGGGCACCAGGCCGAGGCGGACGACCTGGAGGATCTGCTCCAGCGCCTCCTCGAAGCCGTTGCCGGCCCGTACCGGCCGCAGCACCGCGTCGAGCCGGTCCCCGGAATCCGGTCGCGACATCTGGCCGCACCCCCTTCCCAAGCAATGGTTCTCGGCAATACCTTATGGCTCCCGGCTGACCGAAGGAGGCTTTTCCCGTGGCAGACCGCACACCCCCGCTCGGCATCGAGGCGCTGCGCGCCCTCGTCGAGAGCGGCGAGATCGACACTGTGGTCCTGGCCTTCCCCGATATGCAAGGGCGGCTCCAGGGCAAGCGGTTCGCCGCACGGTTCTTCCTCGACGAGGTGGCCGCCCACGGCACCGAGGGCTGCAACTACCTCCTCGCCGTGGACACCGAGATGAACACCGTCGACGGCTACGCGATGTCGTCCTGGGAGCGGGGATACGGCGACTTCGCCATGCACCCCGACCTCGCGACCCTGCGCCGGGTGCCCTGGAACGAGGGCACCGCGCTGCTGATCGCGGACCTCGCCTGGAACGACGGCTCACCCGTCGTCGCCGCCCCGCGCCAGATCCTGCGCCGCCAGCTCGACCGGCTGGCCGCGCTGGGCCTGAGCGCCCAGGTCGGCACCGAGCTGGAGTTCATCGTCTTCCGCGACAGCTACGAGCAGGCGTGGGACGCCGACTACCGCCACCTCACCCCGGCCAACCAGTACAACATCGACTACTCGGTGCTCGGCACCGGCCGGATCGAGCCGCTGCTGCGCCGCATCCGCAACGAGATGGCGGCGGCGGGCCTGACCGTGGAGTCCGCCAAGGGCGAGTGCAACCCCGGCCAGCACGAGATCGTCTTCCGCTACGACGAGGCCCTGGTCACCTGCGACCAGCACGCGGTCTACAAGACCGGCGCCAAGGAGATCGCCTCCCAGGAGGGCGTCTCGCTCACCTTCATGGCGAAGTACAACGAGCGCGAGGGCAACTCCTGCCACATCCACCTCTCGCTCACCGACGAGGACGGCCGCAACGTCATGCGGGGCGACGGGCCCGAGGGCATGTCCGAGCTGATGCGCCACTTCCTGGCGGGCCAGCTCGCCGCCCTGCGCGACTTCTCCCTGCTGTACGCGCCGAACATCAACTCCTACAAGCGCTTCCAGCCCGGCTCCTTCGCGCCCACCGCCGTCGCCTGGGGCCACGACAACCGCACCTGCGCGCTGCGGGTGGTCGGCCACGGCCCCTCCCTGCGGTTCGAGAACCGGCTGCCCGGCGGCGACGTCAACCCCCACCTCGCGGTCGCCGGACTGGTCGCGGCGGGCCTGTACGGCGTCGAGCACGAGCTGGAACTGCCCGACGCCTGCACCGGCAACGCCTACACCGGCGACTACGAGCACGTCCCGACCACCCTGCGCGAGGCCGCCGAGCTGTGGGAGAACAGCCCCATCGCCAAGGCCGCCTTCGGGGACGAGGTGGTCGCGCACTACCGCAACATGGCGCGCGTCGAGCTGGACGCCTTCGACGCCGCGGTGACCGACTGGGAGCTCCGCCGCTCCTTCGAACGCCTGTGAGGCCCGCAGTGTCCGACGCGTACGACCCGAACGCCCCGGCCGGCCCGACGGACCCGGCCGGCCCGTACGAGCACCAGGTGCTCAACCCGGCGACCGAGGAGGTCGTCGCGACCGTCCCCGCCGCCACCGCGAGGGACGTGGACGCGGCGGTCGCCCGGGCCGCGCGGGCGCAGGAGAAGTGGGCGGCGCTCGCCCCCGCCGACCGCGCCCGGCTGCTGCGCCGCTTCGCCGCCGCCGTCGACGGGCACCTGGAGGAACTCGCCCAGCTGGAGGTCCGCGAGGCCGGGCACACCGTCGGCAACGCCCGCTGGGAGGCGGGCAACGTCCGCGACCTGCTCGACTACGCGGCCGGGGGAGTAGAGCGCCTGACCGGGCGTCAGATCCCGGTCGCGGGCGGCATCGACCTCACCCTGCTCGAACCGCTGGGAGTCGTCGGCGTCATCGCGCCCTGGAACTTCCCGATGCCGATCGCCGCCTGGGGCACCGCCCCCGCGCTCGCGGCCGGCAACGCGGTCATCCTCAAACCCGCCGAGACCACCCCCCTCACCGCCCTGCGGCTGGCCGAGCTCGCCCTCGTGGCGGGGCTGCCCGAACACCTCTTCCAGGTGCTGCCGGGCGCGGGCGCCGTCACCGGGAACGCGCTCGTCGAGCACCCCGGCGTGGCCAAGATCGTGTTCACCGGCTCCACCCGCGTCGGCAAGCAGATCATGGCCACGTGCGCCCAGCGGGTGAAGCGGGTCACGCTCGAACTCGGCGGCAAGAGCGCCAACATCGTCTTCGCCGACGCCGACATCGAGGCCGCCGCGCTCGCCGCCCCCATGTCCTTCCTCGACAACAGCGGCCAGGACTGCTGCGCCCGCACCCGCGTCCTCGTCCAGCGCCCGGTCTACGACCGCTTCCTGGAACTGCTCGCCCCCGGCGTCGAGTCCGTCGTGGTCGGCGACCCGGCCGACGAGAAGACCCAGATGGGCCCGCTGATCTCGCGGACCCAGCTGGAGCGGGTCCGCGCCTACGTCCCCGACGACCTGCCGGGCATCCGGGGCACCGCCCCCGAGGGCCCCGGCTTCTGGTTCGCGCCCACCGTCCTCACCGGCGTGGCGCCGGACGCCCCCGTGGCGGTCGAGGAAGTCTTCGGGCCGGTCGCCGTCGTCCTGCCCTTCGACGACGAGGCCGACGCCGTGACGCTGGCCAACGCGACCGAGTACGGCCTGTCCGGCTCGATCTGGACCCGGGACGTGGGGCGCGCGCTGCGGGTGTCCGGCGCCGTCGCGGCCGGCAACCTCTCCGTCAACTCGCACTCCAGCGTGCGCTACTGGACCCCCTTCGGCGGCTACAAGCAGTCCGGACTCGGCCGCGAGCTCGGCCCGGACGCGCTGGCCGCCTTCACCGAGACCAAGAACGTCTTCATCAGCACGGAGGCCTGAGCACATGACCGACGACACCTTCTGCCGCCGCCTGGTCGGCCGCACCGCCGTCATCACCGGAGCCGGCAGCGGCATCGGTCTCGCGGCCGCGCGCCGGCTCGCCTCCGAGGGCGCCCACGTGGTCTGCGGCGACATCGACGAGGCGGCCGCCGAGAAGGCCGCCGACGAGGTCGGCGGCCTCGCCGTCCGCGTCGACGTCACCGACGCCGAGCAGGTGGACGCGCTCTTCAAGGCCGCGTACGACACCTACGGCAGCGTCGACATCGCCTTCAACAACGCCGGCATCTCGCCCCCCGACGACGACTCCATCCTGGAGACCGGCCTGGAGGCCTGGAAGCGCGTCCAGGAGGTCAACCTCACCTCGGTGTACCTGTGCTGCAAGGCGGCCATCCCGTACATGCGCGAGCAGCGCCGGGGCTCGATCATCAACACCGCGTCCTTCGTGGCCCGGATGGGAGCCGCGACCTCGCAGATCTCCTACACCGCCTCCAAGGGCGGCGTCCTGGCGATGTCCCGCGAGCTGGGCGTGCAGTTCGCCCGCGAGGGTATCCGCGTCAACGCGCTCTGCCCGGGACCGGTCAACACCCCGCTCCTGCGGGAGCTGTTCGCCAAGGACCCCGAGCGGGCCGCCCGCCGCCTGGTCCACATCCCGCTCGGCCGGTTCGCGGAGGCCGAGGAGATCGCGGCGGCGGTGGCGTTCCTGGCGAGCGACGACTCCTCGTTCGTCAACGCGACCGACTTCCTGGTCGACGGGGGCATCTCGGGCGCGTACGTGACGCCGCTGTAGGCGGACGCGTGCGGCGGGGAGCGGCCGGCGGGAGGCGGTGTACGGCGGCCGGAGCGCGGTCTTAGGGTGGCCCGATGAGCATGACGACGCCGCCCGGCTGGTATCCGGACCCGGGCACCCCGCTGCTGGAGCGCTGGTGGGACGGCACCGCCTGGACCGGGCACACCCGGGCGGCCGGCCGGCCGGCGGAGCCGCCCCCGGCGCCGACCGTCCCCCTGGGGGCCGTGGCACCCCCGGACCGGCCGCGCGGCCGGGGCCCGGTGGCCGTCGTCGCCGTGGCGGCCGCGGTGCTCGTCACGGCGCTGGTGGCCGGGGTGATCGTCCTGAACGGTGGCGACGACGGGGAACCGGCGGCGGCGGCCACGCCGACCCGCGGTGCCACCACGACGGCTCCCACCCGGGCGCCGGGCACCGCGCCGCCGCCCTCGCCCAGCGACGACCCGAACGTCCTGGTCGACCAGCTCAACGGCATCACCCTGCCGGTCCTGCCCGGCTGGGAGAAGGCCCAGTCCAAGATCGACGGCCTGCCCACGATCCAGACCCGGGGCACCTTCGACTGCCCCGGCGACCCGGGCGCGTTCTGCCACCACGCCACCGTCACCACCCGCACGCCCACCCGTACCGACCTGAAGACGGCCGAGGCCCTCGCCCGGCACGACATCGCGGACGCGGCCGAGGACGCCTTCGGGAAGGACGGTCTCGACCGGGAGCGCTACGGCGGCCTCGTCTCGCACCGCGAGGCGCGCTCCGCCTCCGTGGTGGTCGCCGGGCGTACGGGATACCTGGTGCGCTGGAGCGTGCGAACGGGGGCCGGATCCGGCGGCTACGTCGAGTCGCTGGCCTTCCCGTCGAGCGTCGGCAGCGAGTCGATGATCCTCGTCCGGTTCGCCGTCGACGCGGGGAAGGGCGCCCCGCCGCTCGCCGTGCTGGACCGGATCACGGCCGGGATCCGGGTCCTGGGCGGCCGGGAGAACGGCGGGGTGGGCAGCAGCGTGGCGCCACCGGCGCCGTGAGCCGGTGGCGCCGGGACCTCACAGGAACGTGCGCCCCTCACCCCGGTAGGTGGGGACGGTCGCGGTGACCCGGTCGCCCTCCACCAGCACCAACTCGTCGAACCGCTCGCACAGTTCACCGGCCTTGGCGTGCCGGAACCACACCTTGTCCCCGATCAGCAGGTCGTCGGCGGCCGAGCCGAGCAGCGGCGTCTGCACCTCCCCGGCGCCCTCCTGCGGGTCGTAGCGCAGCCCCTCGGGCAGGTACGGGACGGGCAGCCGGTCCACGCCCGCCGCCCCGGAGGCGGGGTAGCCGCCGCCGAGCACGGTGACCACGCCCACGCCCGGCCGGCGCACCACGGGCTGGGCGAACAGCGCGGCCGGACGCCCGGTGAACGAGGTGTAGTTGTCGAAGAGCCGGGGCACGTACAGCCCCGACCCGGCGGTGATCTCGGTGACCGCGTCCTCGGCCGCGGTGTGCTGCACGCTGCCCGTCCCGCCGCCGTTGACGAACTCCAGGTCCGGCGCCACGGCCCGGACCGCCCGCACCACCTCGGCCCGGCGCGCCGCCAGCTCCCTGCGCGCGGTGGCCTGCATCAGCCGGATCGCGCGCGAGCGCACCGGCCGCCCCGCGACGGCGTCCCCGACCCCGGCGACATGGCCCTCGTACGCCATCAGCCCGACGAGCCGGAAGCCGGGGCGGCGGGCGACGGCACGGGCGAGCTCGGCCAGTTGGGCGGGCTCGCGCAGCGGGGAGCGGCGGGCGCCGACGCGCACGCGCCCCCCGAACAGCTGGAGCGAGGTGTCCAGCTCCAGGCAGACCCGGACGGGCGCGCCGTCCCCGTCCCGCGCCCGGTCGATGAGGTCGAGCTGGGCCGGATCGTCGACCATCACCGTGACGGCCGCGGCGAGCTTGGGATCGGCGGCCAGCTCCGCGAACTGGTCCCGGTCGGCCGACGGATACGCGAGCAGCACGTCCTCGAACCCGGCCCGGGCCAGCCAGATCGACTCCGCCAGCGTGAACGACATGATCCCGGCGAACCCGTCCCGGGCCAGCACCCGTTCGAGCAGCGCCCGGCAGCGTACGGACTTGCTGGCGACCCGGATCGGTTTGCCCTGCGCGCGGCGGACCAGATCGTCGGCGTTGGCGTCGAACGCCTCCAGGTCCACGAGTGCGAGGGGGGCGTCGAGATGGGCGGTGGCCCGGTCGTACCGGGCCCGGTCCGCTGCGCGGGGAGTCATGGGCAGAGCCTGCCAGAACGGCCTACCCGGGGGTAGGGGGACGAGTCGGTGCAGATCCCCCGAGCGCGGACCGCATCCCTGCTCCCGCGCCCCAGCCCGTAAAGTAGCGCCCACGCGGCGACGAACGGCCCAGCCGGCCAAGCCGATCCGCAGCGCGGGCACGACGGGTACGAGGGGGGCCATTGACCACGGACGCACAACGCTCCCCGGCACCGGCGCCCCACCCCGAGGAGGGGAACCCGGGTCAGGAGCCCGGCGCGGCCGGTCCGCAGGGACGGGTGACGTCCTCGGTGCCCCACGGCTCGGAGTCAGGCGCTGTCTTTCCTTCGGCGGTGCGCCGCGCGACGGGAGGGGACCCCGGCCAGGAGTCCCGTGCGCCCGGTCCGCAGGGACGGGCGGTGTCCGCGCGCCCCCGCGGTGAGGCCCCGGCGTCCGGTGCGGTCCTTCCTTCGGCGATGCGCCGCGCGACGGGAGGGGACCCCGGCCAGGAGTCCCGTGCGGCCGGTCCGCAGGGACGGGTGACGTCCTCGGTGCCCCATACCTCGGTGTCCGGTGCCGTTCCTCCTTCGGCGGTGCGCCGCGCGGCGGGAGTGGACCCGGGTCAGGAGCCCGGCGCGGCCGGTCCGCACGCATCGGCGACGTCCGCGCACCCCCAGCGCCGGGTCCCCGCGTCCGGTGCCACGTCCGCGCCCCGTGAGGCCCTCGCCCAGGACAGCGCTCCCCGTGCCGGTGAGACGCCGCGGTCGGCCATCGACCTGCTCGACACGGGCCTGGCGCCCCGGCCCCGGATACCCGCGCGGTCCCCGGCGCCCGATCCCGTGCGCCCTGCGGCGCGCACCTCCCCGCAGCCCACGCGCCCGCCCATGCCGCCGCACCCCGCCCCGACCCGCCCCCCGGCCCCGCCGACGCCGCCCCCGTCCGCCGGGCCGGCCCCCTCGCCCCACCCGGTCGCACCCGCCGTCCCCGCGCCCCGGGTCCCGCTGCCGCCGTTCCCCGCGGCCCTTCCGCACCCCGCGCCGTCCATACCCTCGGCCGACGCCCCGGTGCGCGGGCGGCGCCGGGGGCGGGTCGTCGCCGCGGCCGTCTGCCTGGTCCTGGGCGTCGGGCTGCTCGGTGGCGCCGCCGCCGGGAGCTGGCTGAGCGGGGAAGGCGGGGGAGCGGACGCCCGGGGCGGCTACACCGCCGCCCGCGAGATGTGGCACTCCACCCCCGTGGACACCCTCTTCCCGCCGACGCTGACCGGGAGCGGCGCGGGCCCCGGCGGCGCCGACCGCGTGTGGACCCGTATCGGGGTCGCACCCGACTCCGGCTGCGCCGGCGCCCTCGACCCCCTGCTGCTCAAGGCGCTCCAGCCGGTCGGCTGCGTCCGTCTGCTGCGGGCCACGTATACCGACGCCACCTCCAGCGCCGTCACCACCGTCGGGCTCCTCTTCACCGAGGCCGGCCCCGACGCGATGGCGGCGCTGCGCGCCCGGTTCGGCGACGAGTCCCTGGGCGACCGCGCCGACCTGATGCCGCGCCCGTACGCCGTCGAGGGCACCCCCGCCGCCCGCTTCGGGGACCGGCAGCGGGCGAGCTGGACCGTACGCGTCCTGACCGACGCCCCCGTCGTCGTCTACTCCGTCACCGGCTTCGCGGACGCCCGTACCGTCACCGACCCCCAGCCCGCCGACCGCGCCCTGGACGAGGGGACGACGGACGCGCCCGTCGAGGCGGGGCTCACCTACGACGCCAAGGGCATCGCGGACCGGGTGGAACGGGCCCTGCGCAGAACCGCCGCCACCGGAACGAAGAAGCCGTCATGACCACGCCCTGGCCCACCCCCCGCCGGTACCGCGCCGCCGCCCTCGCCGCCGGCGCCTGCCTCGCGCTCCTGCTGCCCGCCGCCCCCGCCCACGCGGACGTCATCCGGGACCGCCAGTGGGAGCTGGCCGCCATGCACACCCCGCAGGCGTGGCGGACCACCAAGGGCAAGGGCATCACCGTCGCCGTGCTCGACACCGGCGTCGACGCCACCCACCCCGACCTCGCGGGACAGGTCCTCCCCGGCAAGGACCTCGTCGGCTTCGGGGCCGGCCGGGGCAGCCGCGACTGGGCCCGGCACGGCACCGCCATGGCCGGGATCATCGCGGGCCACGGACACGGACCCGGCCGCGGGGACGGCGTCCTCGGCATCGCCCCGGAGGCCAGGATCCTGCCGGTCCGGGTGATCCTGGAGTCCACCGACCCGGCGCGCAAGAAGGCGCGCGAGTCACGCGGCGGCGCGCTCGCCGAGGGCATCCGCTGGGCCGTCGACCACGGCGCCGACGTCATCAACCTCTCCCTCGGCGACGACAGCGCCTCCGCGCACCCCGAACCCTCCGAGGACGCCGCCGTCCAGTACGCCCTCTCCCGGGGCTCCGTCGTCGTCGCCTCCGCGGGCAACGGCGGCGAGCAGGGCGACCACGTCTCCTACCCGGCCGCCTACCCGGGCGTCATCGCCGTCGCCGCCGTCGACCGCTACGGCACGCACGCCGCCTTCTCCACCCGCCGCTGGTACGCCACCGTCTCCGCGCCCGGCGTGGACGTGGTGATAGCGGACCCGGACCGCAAGTACTACGAGGGCTGGGGCACCAGCGCGGCCTCCGCCTTCGTCTCCGGCGCCGTCGCCCTGGTCCGCTCGGCCCACCCCGGCCTCACCCCGGCCCAGATCAAGACCCTCCTCACCGACACCGCCCGCAACGCGCCCCGGGGCGGCCGCGACGACGCCCGCGGCTACGGCAGCGTCGACCCGGCCGCGGCCCTCGCCGGGGCGGCGCGCCTCCGGCCGGAGGCGCCCGTGAACACGGCGCCCGGCCGCGCCCGCGCCTACTTCGGCACCGGCCCCGACAAGGAGAAGGAGAGCGGCCACCGCGCCGACTGGCTCGCCGCCCTCGCGGCCGCCGCCGGGGCCCTGCTGCTCGCCGCGTCCTTCGCCCTGTGGCGCGGCAGCCGCACGACCGCCCGGACCTGAACCGGCCCCGGCCTGGTGCCGAGGCGGCGGCGGGCCCCGGTTAGGCTCGTGCCGTGGCGCTCAAGAACATCCCGGACCCCGGTTTCTCCGACGACGACGGCACCGCCGACCCCGAACTCGCGGCGGCGCTCGCGGCCTGGGCGCAGGACAGGGACAGTGCGGCGGCCCGCTCGCGCGTGCTGGCCGCGCTCAAGGGGGCCCGGCTGCTCGTCCCCGTCGTCGCCGTGCTCGGTGAGGTGGAGACGGACGAGAACGGCCTGCGCCGCGAGAAGACCAGCGACATGGCGGTGCCCACGCTCACCGCCGGTGACCGCAAGGCGCTGCCCGCCTTCACCTCGCTCGCCTCGCTGGCGCTGTGGGACCCCGAGGCCAGGCCCGTCGCCGTCCCCCTGCACCAGGCGCTCCAGGCCGCCGCCCACGAGCGCGCCGACACGGTCGTGCTCGACCTGGCGGGACCCGTCGCGTACGAACTGACGGGCGGTGCGCTGCTCGCCCTGGCGGAGGGGCGCACCAGCGCGGACCCGCTCGACGACCCGGCGGTCGTCGAGGCCGTGCGCACGGCCGTCGCCGCCGAGCCCGCCGTGCTCCGCGCCCACCTCGGCCCCGGCACCGCCGACGGCACGCTCGCCCTGGTCCTGGCCGAGGACGCGGCGCCCACGGACGCCGCGCGCCGGGTCGCCGGGCTGCTCGCCGCCGACGAGGTGCTCCGCGCCCGACTGGTGCGCGGCCTCGACCTCGCCCTGCTCCCGGCCGCCGCCCCGCAGCCCAACGAGCCGCTGTTCACGCGCTGAGCGTCGCCCGCACACAGAAGGAGCGCCCCCGGTTCTCCGGGGGCGCTCCCTTCCGTACGGACGTGAGGGGCCGGGGACTAGCCGTAGACCGGGCCCGTGTACTTCTCGCCCGGGCCCTGGCCCGGCTCGTCCGGGACGAGCGAGGCCTCGCGGAAGGCGAGCTGGAGCGACTTCAGGCCGTCGCGCAGCGGGGCGGCGTGGAAGGAGCTGATCTCGGTGGTGCTGGCGTCCAGCAGGCCGGCCAGCGCGTGCACGAGCTTGCGGGCCTCGTCCAGGTCCTTGTGCTCGTCGCCCTCCTCCGTCAGGCCGAGCTTCACCGCGGCGGCGCTCATCAGGTTCACGGCGACCGTGACGATCACCTCGACGGCCGGGACCTCGGCGATGTCGCGGGTCATGGTGTCGAAGTCGGTGGTCTCGGGGGACTGGGGGGAGGTCTCACTCATGCCCCACACGATAGGCGCTGCGGCGGTGTGCGCACGATTGGCCCCTGTGCCGGTGTCCTGCTAACCTGGTGTAACGACCGGCCAGGCACTCCCATGTGCCCGGCCCACAAGTGGAGGCTCCGATCTCCCACCCGACCACCCTCCGGGGCGGCGGGTCATCCGGTCAGACGGTAGCCATCGTTCCGTACGGACGATGGAGCCGTCCGATGTGCGCCCCGCGGTTGACCGCGGCGGTGCTCCGGTAGTTCATGGAGCCCCGCCTGTGTCCCGTCCGGGGCATTTTTCATGTGCCGAGATGGTTGGTCCCGAGTGAAAGTACGCGCTTGTCTGCCAGGCAGGCGTGTGGTGCTACCGAGGAGGATCCATCAGCGCCGAGCCCCGCATCAACGACCGGATTCGCGTTCCCGAAGTGCGTCTGGTCGGTCCCAGCGGCGAGCAGGTCGGGATTGTTCCGCTTGCCAAGGCCCTGGAGCTCGCACAGGAGTACGACCTGGACCTGGTCGAGGTCGCGGCGACCGCCCGTCCGCCCGTGTGCAAGCTCATGGACTACGGGAAGTTCAAGTACGAGTCGGCCATGAAGGCCCGTGAGGCGCGCAAGAACCAGGCGCACACGGTCATCAAGGAGATGAAGCTCCGGCCGAAGATCGACCCGCACGACTATGACACCAAGAAGGGTCACGTCGTCCGGTTCCTCAAGCAGGGCGACAAGGTCAAGATCACGATCATGTTCCGTGGTCGCGAGCAGTCCCGGCCGGAGCTCGGCTACCGACTGCTGCAGCGTCTCGCGGAGGACGTCCAGGACCTCGGCTTCGTCGAGTCGAGTCCGAAGCAGGACGGCCGAAACATGATCATGGTGCTCGGTCCGCACAAGAAGAAGACCGAGGCGATGGCCGAAGCCCGCGAGGCGCAGGCCGCCCGCAAGGCGGAGCGCCAGGGCCACCCGGCCGACGCGGAGGACTCCCCCGAGGAGCCCGTCGCCGAGGCGCCGGCCGAGGAACCCGCCGAGGCCTGATCCCGGGCAGCCCGCCCAGGACTACCGATACACATGACGCTCCCGCGCGCCGGTCTCCGGACCGGCTGGGAGCGCCACTGACGAGGAGATAACGGCGCTATGCCGAAGAACAAGTCGCACAGCGGTGCCAGCAAGCGCTTCAAGATCACCGGCTCCGGCAAGGTGCTCCGTGAGCGTGCCGGCAAGCGCCACCTGCTCGAGCACAAGTCGTCCAAGCTGACGCGTCGCCTCACCGGCAACGCCGAGATGGCCCCGGGCGACGCCAAGAAGATCAAGAAGCTTCTCGGCAAGTGACGTTTCTCCGCCCCCGGTGACCGGGGGCGGAACGTCAAGACCGGGACCTATTCGAATTCGGGCCGTGTGATCACCGACCACGGCCCCGCTACAAGGAGTTAACAAGTGGCACGCGTCAAGCGGGCAGTCAACGCCCACAAGAAGCGCCGGGCGATCCTCGAGGCGGCCTCCGGCTACCGCGGTCAGCGTTCGCGCCTGTACCGCAAGGCCAAGGAGCAGGTCACCCACTCGCTGGTCTACAACTACAACGACCGCAAGAAGCGCAAGGGCGACTTCCGTCAGCTGTGGATCCAGCGCATCAACGCCGCTGCCCGCCAGAACGGCATGACGTACAACCGCCTCATCCAGGGTCTGAAGGCCGCCAACATCGAGGTGGACCGCAAGATCCTGGCCGAGCTCGCGGTCAACGACGCCAACGCGTTCGCCGCGCTCGTCGAGGTCGCCCAGAAGGCGCTTCCGAGCGACGTCAACGCCCCGAAGGCCGCGTAAGCGCCTGACGGCTTGTTGAGCCGGACCGGACCCGCAGGCCATCGGCCTGCGGGTCCGGTGCGTTGAGACCCGGACCCCTGTTCGTCCGCAGGCAGTCTGCGGCTGGTCGCGCAGTTCCCCGCGCCCGTTGCATGCCGCTGCGCGGCGATCCCCTGGGCGCCCCGAAGGGGCGCTTTCAGGGGCGCGGGGAACTGCGCGACCAGCCCCCACGCACCCGCAGACGAACACCGGGCCCAGGCCCCCGCCCCCCTCCCAGAGAGACCGCGAGTACATGCCCACGCCCGAGCTGATCTCCCCGCGCTCCCCCCGTGTCGCCGCCGCCAAGCGGCTCGCGCGGCGTAACTTCCGGGGGAAGGAGCGGCGGTTCATCGCCGAGGGGCCGCAGGCCGTGCGGGAGGCCGTGGAGCACCGCAGCGGCGGTGAGGCGACGCTGACCGAGCTGTTCACCACGATCGAGGCCGCCGAGCGGTACGCGGACATCGTGGCCGCCGCCCGCGACGCCGGTGCCCGGGTGCACTACGCCGACGACGAGGTGCTCGCCGAGGTCTCCCAGACCGTCACCCCGCAGGGCCTGGTCGGCGTCTGCCGCTTCCTGGACTCGCCCTTCGAGGACATCCTCGCCGCGCGCCCCAAGCTCGTCGCCGTCCTCGCGCACGTCCGCGACCCCGGCAACGCCGGCACCGTACTGCGCTGCGCGGACGCCGCCGGCGCCGACGCGGTCGTCCTCACCGACGCCTCCGTGGACCTGTACAACCCCAAGTCGGTCCGCGCCTCGGTCGGTTCGCTCTTCCATCTGCCGGTCGCCGTCGGCGTACCCGTGGAGCAGGCCGTACGCGGGCTGCGGGACGCCGGTGTGCGCATCCTCGCCGCCGACGGCGCGGGCGAGGACGACCTCGACGACGAGCTCGACGCGGGCACCATGGGCGGCCCCACCGCCTGGATCTTCGGCAACGAGGCCTGGGGCCTGCCCGAGGAGACCCGCGCGCTCGCGGACGCCGTGGTGCGCGTCCCGATCCACGGCCGCGCCGAGAGCCTCAACCTGGCGACCGCCGCCGCGGTGTGCCTGTACGCCTCGGCGCGGGCCCAGCGCACCCGCACTCCTCGCTGAGGGGGTCCGCACCGTCACCTCCAGCTAGTAGTGTGACGGGCTCGGGCGCCCACTGTGTGCTTCGGAGAGGTGGGATACGGGGATGGCTGTCGGCGTGAGGACCATCGGCGAGAACGCCCTGGTACGCCCTGCTGCCCAAGGAGCCCCGGGGATAGACCCCGAGGACCTGCCCGACGGTCTCGTCGTCGCCGACGAGAAGGGCCGGGTCGTCTGCTTCAACACGGCCGCCGCCCGGATCACCGCGGTCTCCCCGCGCGACGCGCTCGGCCTGGAGCTGGAGCGCGCGCTGCCGCTGGAGGACCTCAAGGGCCGCCGCTGGTGGCAGCTGACCGATCCGTACGGCGGACTCGCCATCCGCGTCGGCCAGCCCGAGCGCAACCTGCTGCTGCCCGGCGGCCGCGAGGTGCTCGTCTCCGCGCGGTACGTGCGCGAGCACCCCACCGGCCCGGTGCGCCAGGTGGTGGTGAGCCTGCGCTCGACCGAGGCGCGCCGACGCACCGAGCGCTCGCACGCCGAGCTGATCGCCACCGTCGCCCACGAGCTGCGCTCGCCGCTGACCTCGGTCAAGGGGTTCACCGCGACGCTGCTCGCCAAGTGGGAGCGGTTCACCGACGCCCAGAAGCGGCTGATGCTGGAGACCGTCGACGCCGACGCCAACCGCGTCACCCGGCTGATCGCCGAGCTCCTCGACATCTCCCGGATCGACTCCGGCCGGCTGGAGGTGCGCCGCCAGCCCGTGGACATAGCGGCCGCCGTCGGCCGGCACATCCAGGCCCATGTGGCCTCCGGCCAGGTCCCCGACCGCTTCCTGGTGCGCATCCAGCGTCCGCTGCCCGATCTCTGGGCCGATCCCGACAAGATCGACCAGGTCCTGGGCAACCTGCTGGAAAACGCGGTGCGCCACGGCGAGGGAACCGTCACCATCGAGGTGGCACCCGCGCCCGTCCGCATCGACGAGCACGACGAGAAGGGAACGGCCGTCACCGTGAGCGACGAAGGCCCCGGCATCCCCGAGGAGTCGATGGGCCGTGTCTTCACCCGCTTCTGGCGGGGCAGCAAACGCGGCGGCACCGGCCTGGGCCTCTACATCGTCAAGGGCATCGTGGAGGCCCACGGCGGCACCATCGCGGTGGGCCGCGGCTCCGGCGGCGGCGCCGAGTTCCGATTTATCCTGCCCGTCGGCGCCCCGGCCTACCTCCAGTAGCGACCGCCGGGCCGCCCACGGGCGCATCCGCATTCACCCACCCCGTTAGACTCGACCTTTGGCGCGTTCGTGTCCGTGCTGTCGCGCGGCCCAGTCGCGGTCGCGGTGGCGGGACCCCCAGCCAAGCCAATCGGAAGTACGGGAAGAGATGTCGGCACCCAATAAGTCGTACGACCCTGTTGAGGTCGAGGCGCTGAAACCGGAAGAGATCGAGCGCATGCGGGACGAGGCGCTCGCCGCCTTCGCCGCGGCCGGTGATCTCGACGCCCTCGCACACGCGAAGACCGCGCACGCCGGTGGCACCTCGCCCCTGTCGCTCGCCAACCGTGAGATCGGCGCCCTGCCGCCGCAGGCCAAGGCCGCGGCCGGCAAGCTCGTGGGCATGGCCCGCGGCGCCGTGAACAAGGCCCTGGCCGCCCGCCAGGCCGAGCTGGAGGCCGAGCGCGACGCGCGCGTCCTGGTCGAGGAGGCGGTGGACGTCTCACTGCCGTACGACCGTGTACCGGCCGGCGCCCGCCACCCCCTGACCACGCTCTCCGAGCGCATCGAGGACATCTTCGTGGCCATGGGCTACGAGGTCGCCGAGGGCCCGCAGGTCGAGGCCGAGTGGTTCAACTTCGACGCGCTCAACATCGGCCCGGACCACCCGGCCCGCGGTGAGCAGGACACCTTCTTCGTCGAGGGTCCGGACGGCTCAGCCGACTCCGGCGTCGTGCTGCGCACGCACACCTCCCCGGTGCAGATCCGCTCGCTCATCGACCGCGAGCCGCCGGTCTACGTGATCTGCCCCGGCCGGGTCTTCCGCACGGACGAGCTGGACGCCACGCACACCCCCGTCTTCAACCAGGTCGAGCTCCTCGCCGTCGACGAGGGCCTGACCATGGCGGACCTCAAGGGCACCCTGGACCACATGGTCCAGTCGCTCTTCGGCCAGGACATGAAGACCCGGCTGCGGCCGAACTTCTTCCCGTTCACCGAGCCGTCCGCCGAGATGGACATGGTCTGCTACGTCTGCCGCGGCGAGTCCGTCGGCAACCCCGACCGCCCCTGCCGCACCTGCTCCAGCGAGGGCTGGATCGAGCTCGGCGGCTGCGGCATGGTCAACCCGAAGGTGCTCACCGCCTGCGGTGTCGACCCCGGGAAGTACAGCGGATTCGCCTTCGGCTTCGGCATCGAACGCCTGCTGATGTTCCGCCACAACGTCGAAGACATGCGAGACATGGTCGAGGGTGACGTCCGGTTCACCCGGCCGTTCGGGATGGAGATCTGATGCGGGTCCCGCTTTCTTGGCTGCGGGAGTACGTCGACCTGCCGGCGACGGAGACCGGCCGGGACGTCCAGGCCAAGCTCGTGTCCGCCGGTCTCGAGGTCGAGACCGTCGAGCAGCTCGGCGCCGGGCTCAAGGGCCCGCTGGTCGTCGGCCAGGTGCTGACCATCGAGGAGCTGGAGGGCTTCAAGAAGCCCATCCGCTTCTGCACGGTCGACGTCGGCACGGCCAACGGCACCGGCGAGCCGCAGGAGATCGTCTGCGGCGCGCGCAACTTCCAGGTCGGCGACAAGGTCGTCGTGGTGCTGCCCGGCGCCGTGCTGCCCGGCGACTTCGCCATCGCCGCGCGCCAGACGTACGGCAAGACCTCGCACGGCATGATCTGCTCCGGCGACGAGCTGGGCATGGGTGACGACGGCAGCGGCGGCATCATCGTCCTGCCGCCCGAGCACGAGGCCGGCACCGACGCCATCGAGCTCCTGGAGCTCGTCGACGAGGTCCTGGACATCGCCGTCACCGCCAACCGCGGCGACTGCCTGTCGCTGCGCGGTGTCGCCCGCGAGACCGCCATCGCCTACGGCCTGCCGCTGCGCGACCCGGCGCTGCTCGACGTGCCCGCGCCCAACTCGTACGGCTACCCGGTGAAGATCGCCGACCCGATCGGCTGCGACCGCTTCACCGCGCGCACCGTCGTCGGCCTCGACCCCGAGGCGCGCTCCCCGATCTGGCTCCAGCGCCGGCTCCAGAAGGCCGGGATGCGCCCCATCTCGCTCGCCGTCGACGTCACCAACTACGTGATGATCGAGCTGGGCCAGCCGCTGCACGCCTACGACCGCACCCTGGTCGACGGGCCGATCGGCGTCCGCCGCGCCGAGCCCGGCGAGGTGCTCACCACCCTCGACGGCGCCAAGCGCAAGCTGGACGCCGCCGACCTGGTCATCACCGACAACCGGGGTCCCATCGGCCTCGCCGGTGTGATGGGCGGCGCCAACACGGAGATCGCGGACTCGGTCACCGACCCCGAGACCGGACAGGTCCGGGGCACCACCGAGGTGGTCATCGAGGCCGCGCACTTCGACCCGGTCGCCATCGCGCGCACCGCGCGCCGCCACAAGCTCTCCTCGGAGGCGTCCAAGCGCTTCGAGCGCGGCGTCGACCCGCAGGCCGCCTCCGCGGCCGCCCAGCGGACCGTCGACCTGCTGGTGCTGCTCGCGGGCGGCACCGCCGAGGCCGGTGTCACCGAGGTCCTCGCGCCCTCCGCGCCGCGCACCGTCTCCCTGCCCGCCGACCACCCGGACCGGGTGGCGGGTGTGGAGTACGGCCGCGAGACCGTCGTGCGCCGCCTCCAGGAGATCGGCTGCGACGTCTACGGGCAGGACGAGCTCGTCGTCACCGTGCCCTCGTGGCGCCCCGACCTCACCGAGCCGAACGACCTCGCCGAGGAGGTCATCCGGCTGGAGGGGTACGAGAACCTGCCCTCGACCCTGCCGAAGCCGCCCGCCGGCCGCGGTCTCACCGAGCGCCAGCGGCTGCACCGCCGGGTGGGCCGCGCGCTCGCCGGCGCCGGCTACGTGGAGGCGCCGAACTACCCGTTCGTCTCCGAGCAGGTCTTCGACCAGCTCGGCCTGGAGGCGGACGACCCCGCCCGCCGCGTCGTGAAGCTGGTCAACCCGCTCAACGACGAGGAGCCGGCGCTGCGCACCACGCTGCTGCCGGGGCTCCTCACCGCGCTGCGCCGCAACGCCGGCCGCGGCGGGCACGACCTGGCGCTCTTCGAGACGGGTCTGGTGTTCCAGCCCGCCGAGCGCCAGGGCGTCGCCGTTCGGCTGCCCGTCGACCGCCGCCCCACCGACGAGGAGATCGCCGCGCTCGACGCCGTGCTGCCCGCGCAGCCCCGGCACGCGGCCGTGGTCCTCGCCGGGGCGCGCGAGCAGGCCGGCTGGTGGGGCAAGGGCCGTCCGGCGGACTGGGCCGACGCGGTCGAGGCCGCCCGGACCCTGGCCCGCGAGGCCGGCGCGGAGCTCATCGTCCAGCAGGGCCAGTACGGGCCGTGGCACCCGGGCCGCTGTGCCGGGCTGTCCGTCGTCATCGACGGGGAGATCGTCGCGATCGGCCACGCGGGCGAGCTGCACCCGCGCGTGGTCAAGTCGCTGGGCCTGCCCGAGCGCACCTGCGCCATGGAGCTCGACCTGGACCTGCTGGCGAAGGCGGGGGAGGGCGCCCTGCGGGCGCCGCGGATCTCCACCTTCCCGGTGGCCACCCAGGACGTGGCGCTGGTCGTCGACACCGAGGTCCCCTCGGCGGTCGTCGAGTACTTCCTGCGCGGCGGCGCCGGTGAACTCCTGGAGTCCATCCGGCTGTTCGACGTCTACACCGGTGAGCAGATCGGCGAGGGCAAGAAGTCGCTGGCGTACGCGCTGCGCTTCCGCGCCCCCGACCGCACGCTGACCGTCGAGGAGGCCACGGCGGCCCGCGACGCGGCGGTGGCCCTGGCCGCCGAGCGCACGGGAGCGGTGCTCCGCGGGGCGTGACTCCCGCACAGCAGTGAGGAAGGGCGCGTCCGGATCCCGGGCGCGCCCTTCCGGCATCTGCGCCCCTCCCCCGCGCGCCGCTCTCCCGGAATCCCTCCCTTCTCACTCGTTCGGGTGAGAACGGGGAGCGATGTACGCAAACAGGGGCGGCTCCTGGACAGAATCGACCCGGCCGTGAAGGCCGGGGCAGGGGCGAGCGGCGCAGAGGCCAGGGGGGCCGACGGCATGATCCGTACCGGGAGTCGGACCGCTGCGTGCGCGCGAGCCCTCGGCACGGGGCGTGGCCTCGCGCTGGCGCTGCCCGTCCTGTGGCTGGTCCTGGTCGTCGTCTGGCAGCTGACCTGTCCGCTGGTCACCGACGACTCCCTGGGCCTGCGGATCGCCACCTGCGCCGCCTTCCTGATCGCCGTGGTCTGCCTGGTGCACGGCGTACGGCTGGGCGCGGCCCGGGAGTTGCGGCTGGTGCAGGAGGTCGCGGACGCCGCCCAGCGGGTGCTGCTGCGCCCGCCGCCGCCCCGCGTGGCCGGCCTCACGGTGGCCGCGGGCCAGCTCTGCGCGGGCCGCGGCGCGGTGGTCGGCGGCGATCTGTACGAGGTGATGGCCACGCCGTACGGGGTGCGGGTCGTCATGGGGGACGTGCGCGGCCACGGTCTGGGCGCGCTCGGCGCGGTCGCGGCGGTGCTCGGCAGCTTCCGCGAGGCCGCCCACGACGAAGCGGAGCTGGCGGGCGTGCTGCGGCGCCTGGAGCGGGCCCTGCAACGGCACCTGCGCGAACGGGCCCGTACCGAGCACCCGGCGTCCCGCACCGGAGAGCCGGAGAGCCCCCTCGCCGAGGAGTTCGTGACCGTACTGCTCCTGGAGATCCGCGCCGACGGCCTGGTGGTCGGCCTCAACTGCGGTCACCCCTGGCCCTATCGGCTGTGCGGCGGCGCCGAGGCGCTGCTGCCCGGCGACCCGCTGCCGCCGCTCGGCTCCTTCCCCCTCCCCGCCGACCTGCCGCTGCACCGCTGCACCCGGCTGCTGCCGGGGGAGGCGCTGTGCCTGCACACGGACGGCGCCGAGGATGCCCGGGACCGCGCCGGGCGGTTCTTCCGGCTGCAGGAAGTACTCGCCCGGGCGGCCCTGGACACCCCGCTCTCACCCGCCGCGGTGGTCCACTGCGTCCAGCGGGAGCTGCTGCGGCACACCGGCGGACGGCTCGCCGACGACGTGGCGCTGATGGTGCTGCGCAACGACCGGGTGCGCGTGCCCGCGCAGTCCGCTGCCGTTCCCCCCGCGCGGGCCCGGCACTGAGCCGGGCGGGCGTGCGCCGTCGGCCCTGCCGCGGAGTGACGGGCAGTTCGGCAGGGCCGGCGGCGCCGGGAGCGGGCCGCCGCACTGTACGAGGGGGAGCCGGCGGCCCGGCACGCCTCTGTGGAGAGGCAGTTCAGTCAATCGGGAGCCCCACCGCGGCGGCAGAGTGCGCGGCGCATAAATGCGAGCACTCCCATCACACCCCGTGTGAACGCGCCTCCTCTACGCTGGGTCCACCGAGCCAACGGAGGGCCTGATGCAGCCCAATACCCTGCTCGACGCGCTGGTCGACGAGGCGGGCATCTCGAACGCCGGGCTGGCGGCCCACGTGAACCAGGCCGGCCGCGCCCGGGGTCTCGCACTCAAGTACGAACACACCGCGGTGGCCCGGTGGTTGAAGGGCCAGCGGCCGCGCGGACAGGTGCCCGACCTGATCTGCGAGGTGCTCGCGGCCCGGCTGCACCGGCCGGTCACCCTCGACGACATCGGGCTCGGCGTGCCGGGGGAGCCGGCCACGGCCGTGGGTTCGCCGCTCGCCGGGTTCGTGGAGCGGGCCACCGCCCTGTGGCGCTCCGACGAGCAGCAGCGCCCGCACATACTGGGCGCGCCCGCGGTCACCGGCACCCCGGCCGTGATGCCGGTGTGGGAGTGGGAGAACCCGCCGGAGGACACCGACGTGTCCCGGCACGGGCAGACCGCGGTGGGGGAGAGCGACATCGAGATGCTGCGGGCCGCCCGCGCGCACTACGAGCTGATGTACCGCAAGGCCGGGGGCATCGCCACCCGCTCGCGCATCGTGGGCTTCCTCAACGCCGAGACCGCGCCGCTGCTGCGCGGCTGCTACACCGACGCGACCGGCCGCCAGCTGCACCGGGCGACCGGCGGACTGGTCGCGATCGCCGGGATCTGCGCGTACGACTCCAACGCCCAGGGCCTGGCGCAGCGCTACTTCCACCAGGCGCTCAGGCTGGCGAAGGCGAGCGGGGACCGGGGGCTCGGCGCGTACGTGATCGCCCTGCTGGTCAACCAGTCGCTGTTCATGCGCGACTACCGCCAGGCGGTCGCCTTCGCGGAGGCGGCGCTGCGGGCGGCGGGCCACCAGCTCACCGCGGCGCTGGCCGCGGATCTGCACGCGATGCAGGCCAAGGCGTACGCCCATCTCGGCGACGGGCGCAGCGCGCTCGACGCGATCCGCGGCGCCGAGCGGGCCGCCGAGCGCATCCGGCCGAAGAAGGAACCCGCCGAGACCGGCTACGTCCAGCCGGGCCTGGTCAACGTCCAGGTGGCGGAGGCGCTGCTGCTGCTCGGCGATCTGCCGGCCGCGCGCGAGCAGGCGGGACTGGCGGCGCACGCCCCCTCGCACGACCGGGGCAGAGTGCACCGCCTGGCGGTGCTCGCGCAGATCGAGCTCCGGCAGGGCGAGGCGGACCGGGCCGTCGCGACGGCGGTCGAGATGGCCGAGCGGGCCCGGGGGATGGAGTCGCAGCGCCTTCGCGACCGGTTGCGCGTCGTACGCGAGCACCTGGTCGAGAGCGGTTGCGCCGGCGCCGAGGAAGCCGCCGAGCTGATCGACGGGGCACTGCGCGTTCCCCTGTGAGCGCGTGCCTGCTGCGATATTGCCATCCTCTTGTCGGAAGGTGGCAAAAACGTGCAGTGGACGAACCTGAGTGAGCAAACTGTCTATGAGAACCGCTGGTTCCGCGTCAATCTCGCCGATGTCGCTCTCCCGGACGGGCGGCACCTCGACCACTTCCTGATCCGGCTCCGCCCGGTCGCCGTGGCGACCGCGGTCAACGAGGCGAACGAGGTGCTGCTGCTGTGGCGGCACCGGTTCATCACCGACAGCTGGGGCTGGGAGCTGGCCGCGGGGGTCGTCGAGGACGGCGAGGACATCGCGGCCGCGGCCGCCCGGGAGATGGAGGAGGAGACGGGGTGGCGGCCGGGCCCGCTGCGCCATCTCCTCACCGTCGAGCCCGCCAACGGGCTCATCGACGCCCGCCACCACCTCTACTGGTCGGAGACGGCCGAGTACATCGGCCACCCCGAGGACGACTTCGAGTCGTCGCGGCGCGAGTGGGTCCCGCTCAAACTGGTACCCGACATGATCGCCCGCGGCGAGGTCCCGGCCGCCAACATGGCGGCCGGTCTCCTGCTCCTGCACCATCTGCGGCTCGGCGACGGCTGACCGCCGCCGTCCGCCGGTGTTCACCGCCCCAGCGCCTGCCAGACGGCGACGGCCAGCGCGCCGAGGGCGGTGACCGCCGTGAGCGCGGGCAGCGGCCACCTCGTGTGCTCCAGGGACGACAGCCGCACGCCCAGCTCGGCCAGTTCGCGTTCGCTCTGGTCGTCGCGGTGGGTGAGCAGCGTCAACTGCCCGTCGATGCGGGCCAGGCCCACTTCCAGGGAACGGCGTAACTCGAACAGTTCGTCGACGGCCATCGGTAGGCCGGGGTCGCTCGGCACGGCGAGGCTCCTTCGTCGTTGTGGCGGAATGCCATTGACTTTTCGCCAAGGAGTCAACTCGCCCTGCTCCCGGGGCGGGAGAGTGTGCGAAGAGCATATGCGTGCTCGCGCCGCACACCGGGTGTGAACGCGGCGGGCCCGGCCCTCACGCAGAGGAGCCGGGCCCGGCGTCAGCCGTCTCGCGGTGCTCAGGCGTACGTGTAGAAACCGGAGCCGGTCTTACGCCCCAGGCGTCCCGCGTCCACCATGCGCTGCAACAGCGGAGGCGCCGCGTACAGCGGCTCCTTGAACTCGTCGTACATCGAGTCCGCCACCGAGGCGACCGTGTCCAGACCGATGAGATCGGACAGCTTGAGCGGACCCATCGGGTGGGCGCAGCCCAGCTCCATGCCGTTGTCGATGTCCTCACGGCTGGCGATGCCCGACTCGAACATCCGGATCGCGGAGAGCAGATACGGGATGAGGAGCGCGTTGACCACGAAGCCCGAGCGGTCCTGGGCGCGGATCGCGTGCTTGCCGAGGACCTTCTCCACCATGGCCTGGGCCCGGCTGAGAGTGCCCTCGGAGGTGGTGAGCGCGGGAATCAGCTCGACGAGCTTCTGCACCGGGGCCGGGTTGAAGAAGTGGATGCCGATGACCTGGTCGGGCCGCGAGGTGGCCACCGCGAGCTTCACCAGCGGGATGGAGGAGGTGTTGGAGGCCAAGATCGCGTCCGGGCGGGTGACCACCTGGTCGAGGACCTGGAAGATCTCGGTCTTGACCTGCTCGTTCTCCACCACGGCCTCGATGACCAGGTCACGGTCGGCGAACTCGCCCAGGTCGGTGGTGAAGCTCAGCCGGGCGAGCGTCGCGTCGCGCTCCTCCTCGGTGATCTTGCCGCGTTCGGCGGCCTTCGAGAGGGAGTTGTGCAGCCGGGTACGGCCGATCTCCAGGGCTTCGCCGGTGGTCTCGGCGACCTTCACGTCCAGGCCGCTACGGGCGCAGACCTCGGCGATGCCGGCCCCCATCTGGCCGCAGCCCACCACTCCGACGCGTGCAATATCTGCCGTAGGGTCCGTCACTTCGTGCCTTTCGCTTCTGACAGAAAAGTCCCGGCGGGTCCCCCGTATGAGTCCGGCGCCCGACCCGGCCCCACGACGTTACTCCGCGCCTGCGTGGGATCAGGGGGTGGGGCGGGCATGCTGTGCGCAACACCGGACATTCTCGGCGACGAGGGGGGCACCAAGTGGGACGGATCACTCGGCGGGGACTGCTGGCGGCGACGCTCGCGGCCGGTACGGCGGGCGCGGTGAACGCCCTGGTCACCACGGACGCGGCCGCCGCGCAGGGCGTGCCCGGCCCCCTCGCGGCCGCCGGTCCCGGCCGCCCCTGGCACGCGCCGCGCCCCCTGGAGTTCCGGGGGGTGTGGCTGGCGACGGTGTCCAACCTCGACTGGCCCTCGCAACCGGGTCTGCCCCCGGAGCGGCAGGAGGCCGAGCTCATCGCGCACCTCGACCGGGCCGCCGCCCTGCGGCTGAACGTGGTGGCGCTCCAGGTCCGCCCCACCGCCGACGCCCTGTGGCCCTCGCCGTACGAGCCGTGGAGCCAGTACCTCAGCGGTGTCCAGGGCCAGGACCCGGGCTGGGACCCGCTGGGCACGGCCGTCCGCGAGGCCCACCGGCGCGGCCTGGAGCTGCACGCCTGGTTCAACCCGTACCGGGTGGCCAACCACACCGACCCCTCCAGACTCGTGCCGACCCACCCCGCGCGCGTCCACCCCGACTGGGTCGTCGCCTACGGGGGGAAGCTCTACTACAACCCGGGCCTGCCGGAGGTCCGCCGCTTCGTGCAGGACGCCATGCTGGACGCGGTCGCGCGCTACGACGTGGACGCGGTGCACTGGGACGACTACTTCTATCCGTACCCGGTCGCCGGGCAGGCCTTCGCGGACGACGACGCCTACGAGCGCTACGGCGCGGACTTCCCCGACCGGGCCGCCTGGCGCCGCGACAACATCGACCGGCTCGTCCGGGAGACGGCGGAGCGGATCAAGAGCATCCGGGGCCGGGTGAAGTTCGGGATCAGCCCCTTCGCGGTCTGGCGCAACGCGGCCACCGACCCGCTGGGCTCGCCCACCACGGCCGGGGTGCAGACCTATGACGACCTGCACGCCGACACCCGGAAGTGGGTGCGCGAGCACTGGATCGACTACATCTGTCCGCAGGTGTACTGGAACATCGGCTTCCAGGCCGCCGACTACGCAGCGCTGGTGCCCTGGTGGGACGCGGTCGCCCGGGGCAGCGGCACCCAGCTGATCATCGGCGAGGCCCTGTACAAGGCGGGCAACCCGGCGCAGCCGCCCGCCTGGCAGGACCCGGCCGAGCTCTCCCGTCACCTCACCCTCGCCCGGCGGTACCCCTCGGTGCGGGGCCACTGCTTCTTCTCGGCGAAGGACGTGGCGGAGGACCGCATCGGCGCGATGGCGCGGGTGGTCGCGGACCACTACCCCGGCCGGGTGCGGCCATGACCGCGCCGCCCGGCCGGCCGGCCGTCTTCGTACTAGTCGTCCGTGAAGGGCCTGACGACGGTGTCGGGACCCGGGGACATCAGGGTCTCGTGCCCGTCCTCGAAGCGCACCCGGTACGGCGGTGACCCGTCGGGGCCCAGGACCTCGATGACTTCCACGCTCCGGTCGTGCTGTCCGACGGTTCTGCCGTGGACCAGCAGCCGGTCGCCCACGCTCGCTCGCATGGGCCCATTCTAGGGCGGCGGGACCGGGGCGTACCCGTGTGAACGGGCCGTGGACGGCGGCGTGTCGGCGCTTTCAGGCCGACGCGCGCTGGGTCACGGCGATGCAGACCAGCACGCCCGCCGCGGCCAGCGGGGCGGCGGGGGAGAGGTGCTCGCCGAGCAGCAGGACCGCCCAGACCAGGGTCAGCAGCGGCTGCGCCAGCTGGAGCTGGCTGGCCCGGGGCACCCCGATGGCCGCCATGCCCCGGTACCAGACGTACAGCCCGAAGAACTGCGAGCCGGCGGCCACCCACAGCATCCCGAGGACGCCGTGCGCGCCCAGGTGGACCGGCTCGGCGGCGAGGGCCGCGGCCGAGCCGAGGACGGCGAGCGGCAGGGTAAGGATCAGCGCCCAGCCGATCACCTGCCAGCCCGGCATCTCCCGGGCGAGGCGCCCGCCCTCGGTGTACCCGGCGGCGCAGACCAGCAGGGCGGCGAAGAGGTAGAGGTCGCCGGTGGAGAGGGCGCCGCCGCTCTGCTGCACGGTGAAGGCGAGCACCACCCCGGCTCCGGTCAGCGCCGCCGCCCAGAAGGCGCGGGAGGGCCGGCGGCCGGTCCGCAGCGCCGAGAGCGCGGCCGTGGTCAGGGGGAGCAGGCCGACGACGACCGCCGCGTGCGAGGTCGTGGACGTCCGCAGGGCCAGGGTGGTCAGCAGCGGGAAGCCGACGACGGTGCCGGCCGCGACCACCGCGAGCCCCGCCCAGTGCCGGCGCTCGGGCAGCGGCACCCGGCCGACCAGCAGGAAGGCGCCCGCGAGCAGACCGGCGAGCAGGCTGCGGACGGCGACGAGCGACCACGGCCCGAAGCTCTCCAGGCCCCAGGCGGTGGCGGGGAAGGTGAGGGAGAAGGCGACGACGCCGAGTCCGGCGAGGAGCGCGCCCTGCCGGGTGTCGGGGGAGGCCGTCGGTACGGCGGTCGCGGCTGGGGCCGCGGTACTAGCCGGGCGGCTCTCGACCGCTATCGTCGTGCGAGCAGTAGCGCTATCCTGTGCTGTCATGCACGAGCGTAGCAGTGTGGCCGACCTGGCGACCATCCTCAAAGACGACCTCGACCGCTACTCCGTAGGAGGAAAGCTGCCGTCGAGCAGGGCACTCGTCGAGCAGTACCGGGTCTCGCCGGTGACCGTCTCGCGGGCGCTGGCCAGGCTCGCCGCCGAGGGCCTGGTCGTCACCCGGCCCGGCGCCGGCGTCTTCCGCGCCGAGCCCCGCACGCCCGCGACCCGCCCCGGCGACACCTCCTGGCAGGAGGTCTCGCTCAGCGCGGAGGGCGCCACCGACGCGGTACCCCGCGCCGTCGACGCCTCCGGGGTCCTGGCCACCCTCGCCGCACCGCCGCCCGGGGTGATCGAGTTCAACGGCGGCTACCTCGCCCCCGCCCTCCAGCCGGAGCGCGCGATGGCCGCCGCCCTCGCCCGGGCCGGGCGGCGCCCCGGCGCCTGGGGACGGCCGCCCACCGACGGGCTGACCGAGCTGCGCGACTGGTTCGCCCGCGAGATCGGCGGCACGGTCACCGCCGCCGAGGTGCTGATCTGCGCCGGGGGCCAGTCCGCGCTCACCACGGCGCTGCGGGCGCTCGCGGCGCCGGGCGCGCCGGTGCTCGTGGAGTCGCCGACCTATCCCGGCATGCTCGCGGTGGCCCGCGCATCGGGGCTGCGGCCGGTGCCCGTCCCGGTCGACACCGACGGGGTGCGGCCCGACCTGCTCGCCGCCGCCTTCCGGGCCACCGGGGCGCGGGTCCTGGTGAGCCAGCCGCTCTTCCAGAACCCCACGGGCGCGGTGCTCGCCCCCGCCCGGCGGGCCGAAGTGCTGCGGGTGGCGCGGGAGTTCGGGGCCTTCGTCGTCGAGGACGACTTCGCGCGGCTGCTCGTCCACGCGGACGCGGGCCCGCTGCCGGCGCCGCTCGCCGCCGACGACCCCGACGGCGTGGTCGTACACGTCCGCTCGCTCACCAAGGTGGCCTCGCCGAGCCTGCGCGTGGGCGCGCTCGCGGCCCGCGGCCCGGTCCTGGAGCGGCTGCGCGCGATCCAGGTCGTCGACAGCTTCTTCGTCCCCCGCCCGCTCCAGGAGACGGCCCTCGAACTGGTCGGCTCCCCGGCCTGGCCCCGCCATCTGCGGGCCGTCTCCCAGGAGCTGGGGGAGCGCCGCCAGGCCATGGCGACCGCCCTGGCCCGCCATCTGCCCGGCCCCGCCGTGCCCCATCTGCCCTCCGGCGGCTACCACCTGTGGCTGCGGCTGCCGGACGGCACCCCCGAGGCCGCGCTCGCCGCCGCGGCCCTGCGGGCGGGCGTCGCGGTCGCCCCCGGCCGCCCCTACTTCAGCGCCGAACCCCCCGCCGCGCACCTGCGGCTGTGCTTCGCGGGCGTGGCGGGCCGCGCCGAGATCGAGGAGGGGGTACGGCGGCTGCGGACCGCCTACGACGAGGTGGGCGCCGCGACCCCTTGACCGACCGCGCGTCCGGTCGCACGATCACGGCCATGACGGTCCGGCTGACGATGGTCGCGGCGGCGCGCTGCTCGGCGCTGCCGGTCGAACGCTTCGCCGACGACCGCCCGCTCGACGGGGCGGCCCGGCGCGAGGTCGCGCTCGCCGCGCCCTCCCTGGTGCCGCTGGGCGCGGCCGAGCTGCGCTACTGCTCGCCGACCACGCGCAGCCGCGCCACCGGGGAGGCGCTGGGGTACGCGCCGATGGTCCAGCCCGCCCTGCGCGACTGCGACATGGGCCGCTGGCGCGGTTACACCCTGGCCGAGGTCGCGGCCCGGGAGCCGGACGCCGTCGACGCCTGGCTCGCGGACCCGCGCGCGGCCCCGCACGGCGGCGAGCCGCTGCTCGGCTTCATCGCCCGGATAGGGGCCTGGCTGGACACCCGGCCGGCCGAGGACGGCGCGATGGTCGCGGTGGCCGAACCCGCCGTCGTCCGGGCAGCGTTGGTGTACACCCTGAACGCGCCCCCGTCGGCGTACTGGAACGTCGACGTCCGCCCCCTGTCCACGGTCACCCTGACCGGCGGCGCCCACCGCTGGCACCTGAGCCTGCTGAGCCTGGCGGGGTAGGGGGGCGGGTGAGGGTGCGGCTGCGAGTGCCCCCCACGGCGTCCCGAGCCCCCATGGCGCCCTGAGCCTCCACGCCGCCCCGAGTCCCCGCGGCGCCGAGCTGCCCGGGGCCCCGTCCCCTGCTCCGACCGAGCGCTTGCTCCGCCCGAACCCGCCGCCGTGCCGAGCACCGACTCCGCCCGAGCCCCCACACCGCCCGAGCCCCCACATCGCCCCGAGCCCCCACGCCGCCGAGATGCCCCGAGCTCCGTCCCCTGCTCCACCCGAGCGCTTGCTCCGCCCCGAGCCCCGAGCCCCGAGCCCCGAGCCCCGGCCCCGAGTCCCCGAGCCCCGGCCCCCGCCCCACCAGAGCCCCTGCCCCGCCCCCGAACCCCCGTCCCGCTCAGCCGAGCCGTCGCACCACCCGGGCCGGGTTGCCCACGGCGAGGACCCCGCCGGGCAGGTCCCGGGTGACCACCGACCCCGCGCCCACCACGGTGTCCGCCCCGATGCTCACGCCCGGGCAGACGATCACCCCGCCGCCGAGCCACACGTTGTCCCCGATGGTCACCGGCTCGGCCTTCTCCCACCCCTGGCGGCGCCGCTCGGCGTCCAGCTCGTGCGTGGGGGTGAGGAGCTGGACGTTCGGCCCGATCTGGACGTCCCGGCCCACGGTGATCCGGCCGGTGTCCAGGAAGACCGCGCCGAAGTTCACGAACGTACCGGCGCCGATGGCGATGTTGTAGCCGAAGTCGCAGTGGAACGGCGGCCGTATCCGTACGTCCTCGCCCACCTCGCCCAGCAACGCGGTGAGCAACCGGTGCCGTTCGGCGGGCGGGGCGGCGCCCGCCGCGTTGTAGGCGGCGCACCGCGCGATCCGGCGCTCGGTGTCGGCGGCCAGTTCGGGGTCGTCGGGCAGATACCACTCACCGGCCAGCATGCGCCGCTTGTTCTCACCCACGGGAGCCCTCCTCGTCTCGTCCACCAGGATCACCCCTACCTACCCATGGGGCACCGTGCCCGGCCCTTCGCCCTGCGCGAGGTGGGTCACGCCTCCACCGGGAGGCGAGGGCGGCGGTCGCGCACGCCACCGCCTCCGCCAGAACTTCGCGCGCGGCCGCGCCCCTCGATCGGGTGACCGGGCGCCGGGCCGGGGCGCTGGGGCCTCCCCGCCGTCGTAGCGTCCTCGGGTATGACGACGAACCATCCCCGGCACCGCGTGTCCACGCTCCTGGCCGCGGCGGTCGCGCTGACGGCCGCAGGCGTGGTGGCGCCCGTGACGCCGGCCACTGCCGCGGCCGCCGCGAACACCTGCGTGAGCGGCACCACGTTCCACACCCCGGGAGCGGTCTCCTGCGAGCTCCCGAAGGGCGGCCTCACGGTCACGGTGACCGTCATCGGCGCGGGTGGCGGCGGCGGTGGTGGCGGCTACGGCACCGGGGGCGGTGGCGGCGGGGGTGGCGGCGGCGGGCGCATGGAGTGCCACTTCTTCGTCACGCACCCCGACGACGTGCGCCTCACCGTGGGCAGGGGCGGGCTGGTCGGGTCCCGTGGCACCAGCCCGGCACGAGGCGGCTCGGGCCACGGCGGGAAGGGCGGGGACGGCGGCGTCACCTCTGTCGTCCTGGGCGGACGCACCGAGACCATGCCCGGCGGTACCGGCGGCGGAGGCGGACTCCGCTACGTCAGTTTCGGCGGCAACACCGGCGGCGCCGGCGGCCCGAGCCCCAGCACGGGTCCCTGCGGGTACAGCCGTGGGGGCGCGGGGGTCGGCGGCACCAAGGGCCCCGGCAACGACATCGACGGAGGCAAAGGCGGTACCGGCGGAAGCTCCGCCTCACCGGTTCCCCCCTCCTGCCGCGGAGCGGGCCGGGGCGGCGCCGGTGGCGACGCCGGCGGCAAGCGCGCAAGCGAAGGCGAGTACGGCGAAGTCGGGCACGCCGCGTGCGTCGTCCTCAGGTTCCACTGACGGCACCCGGTCAACCCGGCCCCGCACCTTCGCCCGGCACCGGCACCGGCCACCGACCTTTGCATAAAACTGCATTGCTGCGTATAGTCATGCCTCGTTGACGAGGAGGCTTCGATGGCGGTACGAGCGGCAGTGGCCGGGGCGAGCGGGTACGCGGGCGGGGAACTGCTGCGGCTGCTCCTCGCGCACCCGGACGTCGAGATCGGTGCCCTGACCGGCAACACCAACGCCGGGCAGCGGCTCGGCGCGCTCCAGCCGCAGCTGCTCCCGCTGGCCGGGCGCGTCCTGGAGCCCACCACCGTCGAGGTGCTGGCGCGCGGCCACGACGTGGTCTTCCTCGCGCTGCCGCACGGCCAGTCGGCCGCCGTCGCCGAACAGCTCGGCGCGGACGTCCTCGTCGTGGACATGGGCGCGGACTTCCGGCTGAGGGACGCCGCCGACTGGGAGGCGTTCTACGGCTCGCCGCACGCCGGGACCTGGCCCTACGGCCTGCCCGAACTGCCGGGCGGGCGGGCCGCGCTGGAGGGGGCCCGGCGCGTCGCGGTCCCCGGCTGCTACCCGACCGCCGTGTCGCTGGCGCTCTTCCCCGCGTACCAGAGCGGCATCGCCGAGCCCGAGGCCGTGATCGTCGCGGCCTCCGGCACCTCCGGCGCGGGCAAGGCGGCCAAGCCGCACCTGCTCGGCAGCGAGGTCATGGGCTCGATGTCGCCGTACGGGGTGGGCGGCGGGCACCGGCACACCCCCGAGATGGTCCAGAACCTCAGTGCGGTGGCCGGCGAGCGCGTCACCGTCTCCTTCACGCCGACCCTCGCCCCCATGCCCCGCGGCATCCTCGCCACCTGCTCCGCCAGGGCGAAGCCGGGCGTCACCGGGGACGCGGTACGGGCGGCGTACCAGAAGGCCTTCGCCGACGAGCCGTTCGTCCATCTGCTCCCCGCGGGGCAGTGGCCCGCCACCGCGTCCGTGTACGGCTCCAACGCCGCGCAGCTCCAGGTGGCGTACGACGAGGGCGCCCACCGGATCGTGGTGGTCGCCGCCATCGACAACCTGACCAAGGGCACCGCGGGCGCCGCGGTGCAGAGCATGAACATCGCCCTGGGGCTGGAAGAGACCACGGGCCTGACGACGACAGGAGTCGCGCCGTGAGCGACGCGCGCGCGGCCACCGGTCCGCAGTCGACGACGAAAGCCGCAGCGGCGCGCCGCGCGGGCGGAGAAGCGAACGAGGAGAAGCAGTGAGCGTGACGGCAGCCAAGGGGTTCACGGCGGCGGGCATCGCCGCCGGAATCAAGGAGAACGGCAACCCGGACCTGGCCCTCGTGGTCAACCACGGGCCGCGCCGCGCCGCCGCGGGCGTCTTCACCTCCAACCGCGTCAAGGCCGCCCCCGTCCTGTGGTCCGAGCAGGTCCTCAAGGGCGGCGCGGTCACCGCCGTCGTCCTCAACTCCGGTGGCGCCAACGCCTGTACGGGCCCGAAGGGCTTCCAGGACACCCACGCGACCGCCGAGAAGGTAGCCGAGGTCCTCGACGGGCACAGCGCGGGGGAGGTCGCCGTCGCCTCCACGGGGCTCATCGGGGTGACCCTGCCCATGGACAAGCTGCTGCCCGGCATCGAGAAGGCCGCGGCCGAGCTCTCCGCGCACGGCGGCGAGAAGGCCGCCATCGCCATCAAGACCACCGACACCGTCCACAAGACGTCCGTCGTGACGAAGGACGGCTGGACGGTGGGCGGCATGGCCAAGGGTGCCGGCATGCTCGCCCCGGGCCTCGCCACCATGCTCGTCGTCCTCACCACCGACGCCGACCTGGACACCCCGGTCCTGGACCGCGCCCTGCGCGACGCCACCCGGACCACCTTCGACCGGGTCGACTCCGACGGCTGCATGTCCACCAACGACACCGTGCTGCTGCTGGCCTCCGGCGCCTCGGGAACCGCCCCGGAGTACGCGGAGTTCGCCGAGGCCGTCCGTACCGTCTGCGACGACCTCGCCCGGCAGCTCATCGGGGACGCCGAGGGCGCCAGCAAGGACATCCGCATCGAGGTCGTGAACGCGGCTAGCGAGGACGACGCCGTCGAGGTCGGCCGCTCCATCGCCCGCAACAACCTCCTCAAGTGCGCCATCCACGGCGAGGACCCCAACTGGGGCCGGGTGCTCTCCGCCATCGGCACCACCAGGGCCGCCTTCGACCCGGACCGCCTCAACGTCGCCATCAACGGCGTCTGGGTCTGCAAGAACGGCTCGGTGGGCGAGGACCGCGACCTCGTCGACATGCGCTACCGGGAGGTCCGCATCACCGCCGACCTCGCCGCGGGCTCCGCCGAGCCCGTCGTCATCTGGGCCAACGACCTCACCGCCGACTACGTCCACGAGAACAGCGCGTACAGCTCATGAGTACGCGGAAGCACACCGCGCTCCCCAAGGCGCGCATCCTCATCGAGGCGCTGCCGTGGCTGACCCGCCACCACGGCAGGACCGTCGTGATCAAGTTCGGCGGCAACGCCATGGTCGACGAGGCGCTCAAGGCCGCCTTCGCCCAGGACGTCGTCTTCCTGCGGCACGCCGGGCTCAAGCCCGTCGTGGTGCACGGCGGCGGCCCCCAGATCAGCGCCCAGCTCGACCGGCACGGCCTGGTCAGCGAGTTCAAGGCGGGCCTGCGCGTCACCACGCCGGAGGCGATGGACGTCGTACGGATGGTGCTCGCCGGACAGGTCCAGCGCGAGCTCGTCGGGCTGCTCAACCAGCACGGCCCGCTCGCCGTCGGGATGACCGGCGAGGACGCGCACACCATCACCGCCACCCAGCACCGGCCCGAGATCGACGGCGAGCTCGTCGACATCGGACGGGTCGGTGAGATCACCGCGATCGACACCGGCGCCATCGAGGCGCTGCTGGAGGACGGCCGGATCCCGGTCATCTCCTCGATCGCCCGCTCCCAGGACGACGGACATGTCTACAACGTCAATGCTGATACGGCGGCTGCGGCTCTTGCGGCTGCGCTGGGCGCCGAGACCCTGATGGTCCTGACCGACGTCGAGGGGCTTTACGAGGACTGGCCGCACAGCGACGAGGTCATCAGCAGGCTCACCGCGAGCCAGCTGGAGAGGCTGCTGCCCGACCTCTCCAGCGGCATGGTCCCCAAGATGGAGGGCTGTCTGTTCGCCGTGCGCAACGGCGTCACCACCGCGCGCGTGATCGACGGACGCGTCCCGCACTCCATCCTTCTCGAGATCTTCACCGACGAGGGCATCGGCACGATGGTCGTGCCCGACGACCAGCAGGGGGAAGCACAGTGACCGGTCAGGAGCTGGCCCAGCGCTGGCAGCGGGTCATGACGGACAACTACGGCACCCCGAGGCTGACGCTGGTGCGCGGCGCGGGCGCCACGGTGTGGGACGCGGACGGCACCGAGTACACCGACTTCGTCGGCGGCATCGCGGTCAATGCCCTCGGCCACGGCCACCCGGCCGTCGTCGAGGCGGTCTCCCGCCAGATCGCCACCCTCGGCCATGTCTCCAACCTGTTCGCCTCCGAGCCGCCGGTGGCGCTCGCCGAGCGGCTGATCGAGCTGTCCGGACGGCCGGGCCGGGTCTTCTTCTGCAACTCCGGCGCCGAGGCCAACGAGGCCGCCTTCAAGATCGGGCGGCTGACCGGCCGCGGCCACATGGTCGCCACCGAGGGCGGCTTCCACGGCCGGACGATGGGCGCGCTCGCCCTCACCGGCCAGCCGGGCAAGCAGGCGCCCTTCCGCCCGCTGCCCGGCGACGTCACCCATGTGCCGTACGGGGACGCCGAGGCGCTGCGGGCCGCGGTCACCGAGGAGACCGCGCTGGTCGTCATCGAGCCGATCCAGGGCGAGAACGGCGTGGTCGTCCCGCCCCGGGGCTATCTGCGGGCGGCCCGTGAGATCACCGCGGCCACCGGCACGCTGCTGGTCCTGGACGAGGTGCAGACCGGTATCGGCCGTACCGGCACCTGGTTCGAGTACCAGCAGCACGAGGGGGTCCTGCCCGACCTCGTCACCCTCGCCAAGGGCCTCGGCGGCGGTCTGCCCATCGGCGCCACCGTCGCCTTCGGCCCGGCCGCCGAGCTGCTGACGCCCGGTCAGCACGGCACCACCTTCGGCGGGAACCCGGTGGCGTGCGCGGCCGGACTCGCCGTTCTGGACACGCTCGCCGCCGAGGGGACCCTCGACCGCGTGAAGCTGCTGGGCGAGCGGCTGCGGGGCGGAATCGAGGCGCCGGCACACCCGCTGGTCTCCCACGTCCGTGGCGCGGGGCTGCTGCTGGGTATCGTGCTCACCGAGGCCGTCGCCGCCAAGGTGCAGCGGGCGGCCCAGGATGCCGGCTTCCTGGTCAACGCGCCCGCCCCCGATGTCGTACGGCTCATGCCGCCGCTGATCATCGGTGACGCGGAGGTGGACGCGTTCCTCCAGGCGCTGCCCGGTGTCCTCGACGCGAGTGTCAACGGGGACGGACGATCCGGAGAATGAGACGACGATGACCGACGAGGCGCAGGACCAAGAGCTCGGCGGCCCCGCCGTACCGCAGACCCGCACCGCCCGCCACCGCCGGATCGTGGACATCCTCAACCGGCAGCCGGTGCGGTCCCAGAGCCAGCTCGCCAAGCTGCTCGCGGACGACGGACTGAGCGTCACCCAGGCGACGCTCTCGCGCGACCTCGACGAGCTGGGCGCGGTGAAGATCCGCAACACCGGCGGCGAGCTGATCTACGCGGTGCCCAGCGAGGGCGGCTTCCGCACCCCCAAGGCCCCCCTCGGCGAGTCGGCCAAGGAGGAGCGGATGCGCCGGCTCTCCGCGGAGCTGCTGATCTCCGCGGAGGCCTCCGCCAACCTGGTGGTGCTGCGGACGCCACCGGGCGCCGCCCAGTTCCTCGCCTCGGCCATCGACCAGGCCGAACTGCACGACATCCTCGGCACGATCGCGGGCGACGACACCCTGATGCTGATCAGCCGGGACCCGGCCGGCGGCCAGGCCCTGGCGGACCATCTGCTGCGCCTGGCGCAGAACGACCGCTAGGCCGTCCCCGACGGGGGCGATCAGTACCGCGTGATCGCGGTCGGCCCGGACGCCGTGCCGATCGCGATGTGGGGGTGCTTGGCCGGGTCGGCCCAGGCCAGGATGGCGGCCATCGCGTCCGCCGGGACCGAGACGCAACCGGCCGTCGCCCCCTTCCCGTTGACGTGCAGGAAGATCCCCGCACCCCGCCCGCGCACCGGCTGGTCGTAGTTGAACCCGACCACCAGGGCGCGGGCGTACTGCGTGGGGTAGGCGGTGATCTGCTCGGACTCGCTCGCCCGGCAGTCGGCCGGCAGGCCCTCCACCCAGCGGTTGTACGCCTGGGACGCGGTGTCCTCGCACCACCAGGACTTCGTCGTGGCGCGCCGGTAGGCGAACCTCGTCCCCTGGGGCGCGGCCGTGGTGCCGAACGCGTACGGCAGGTCGTACAGGCCGGTCGGGGTGGTGTTGGTGCCCTGGGTGCGGGTGGTCCCCTCGACCAGGCCCTTGGCGCCGAACCTGGCATCGGCCCGGCCCACCGCCACCCACAGCGGCCCGCGCCGGTCCCACCAGGTCACCTGGCCCGTGGTGGAGCCGGGGGAGGGGGCCTCGGCGGTGATCAGCTGGGTGCCGCCGCCGGTGTCGGACATCCGGTTGGGCAGGTTCGGCGAGTGGAAGGGCCGGGACTCGGCCGTCGCGGCCGGGGCCGCGAGCGCGAGCAGGGCCGCGCCGAGTGCGAGAGCGGTACGCATCATGCCCGTGACCGTACGCGGCCCGGCCGTTGACGTCCTGCCGGGGGGCCGAACCGTTACCCCGGTCGCGTGGCGCGCGTTCTCCTTCTGCCTCCCCCGGTCCCTCTCCCCGCCCTCGTTGACAAAACATACGGTCCACTGCATAGTTATACCCATCACCGAATGCACCGTAAGGAGAAACCCGTGACCGAGCGCGTCGTACTCGCCTACTCGGGCGGTCTGGACACCTCCGTCGCCATCGGCTGGATCGCCGAGGAGACGGGCGCCGAGGTCATCGCCGTTGCCGTGGACGTCGGCCAGGGCGGCGAGGACCTGGACGTCATCCGCAAGCGCGCGCTCGCCTGCGGTGCCGTCGAGGCCGAGGTCGCGGACGCCCGTGACGAGTTCGCCGACGAGTACTGCCTCCCGGCGATCAAGGCCAACGCCCTGTACATGGACCGCTATCCGCTGGTCTCGGCGCTCTCCCGGCCCACCATCGTCAAGCACCTGGTGGCCGCGGCCAGGAAGCACGGCGCCACCACGGTCGCCCACGGCTGCACCGGCAAGGGCAACGACCAGGTGCGGTTCGAGGCCGGGATCGCGGCCCTCGGCCCGGACCTGAAGTGCATCGCCCCGGTCCGCGACTACGCGATGACCCGGGACAAGGCGATCGCCTTCTGCGAGGCCAAGAACCTCCCCATCGCCACCACCAAGAAGTCGCCGTACTCGATCGACCAGAACGTCTTCGGGCGCGCGGTCGAGACCGGCTTCCTGGAGGACATCTGGAACGCGCCGATCGAGGACATCTACGAGTACACCTCGAACCCGGCCGAGCCCCGCGAGGCCGACGAGGTCGTCATCTCCTTCAAGGAGGGCGTCCCCGTAGCCATCGACGGCAGGCCCGTCACCGTCCTCCAGGCGATCCAGCAGCTCAACGAGCGGGCCGGCGCCCAGGGCATCGGCCGGATCGACATGGTCGAGGACCGGCTCGTGGGCATCAAGTCCCGTGAGGTCTACGAGGCGCCGGGCGCGATCGCGCTGATCACCGCCCACCAGGAGCTGGAGAACGTCACCGTCGAGCGCGAACTGGCCCGCTACAAGCGGCAGGTCGAGCAGCGCTGGGGCGAGATGGTCTACGACGGCCTGTGGTTCTCCCCGCTCAAGCGCGCCCTGGACGGCTTCATCAACGAGGCCAACCAGCACGTCACCGGCGACATCCGGATGACCCTGCACGGCGGTCGCGCGGTCGTCACCGGACGGAGGTCCGAGGAGTCGCTCTACGACTTCAACCTCGCCACCTACGACTCGGGCGACACCTTCGACCAGTCCAAGGCGCAGGGCTTCATCGAGATCTTCGGCCTCTCCTCGAAGATCGCCGCCAAGCGCGACCTGGCGTAACCACGACGCGTTGTCCATGCCGCCTCCCCGTCTCCGCGGCGGGGAGGCGGCGGCATATCCACCCCCTTGTGAGGAGCAGCAGCTGTGAGCAGCAACAACGGTGACGTCCGGCTCTGGGGCGGCCGGTTCGCCGACGGACCCGCCGAGGCGCTGGCGAAGCTGTCCGCGTCGGTCCACTTCGACTGGCGCCTCGCGCCGTACGACATCGCCGGCTCCCGCGCCCACGCGCGCGTGCTGCACAAGGCGGGCCTGCTCACGGCCGACGAGCTCCAGCGGATGCTCGCGGGCCTGGACCGGCTGGAGGCGGACGTCGCGAGCGGCTCCTTCACCGGGACCATCGCCGACGAGGACGTGCACACCGCCCTGGAGCGGGGCCTGCTGGAGCGGCTCGGCCCCGACCTCGGCGGCAAGCTGCGGGCCGGCCGCTCCCGCAACGACCAGGTCGCCACCCTCTTCCGGATGTACCTGCGCGACCACGCCCGGATCATCGGCGGTCTGGTCGCGGAGCTCCAGGACGCGCTGGTGGGCCTCGCCGAGGCGCACGCGGACGTGGCGATGCCCGGCCGCACCCACCTCCAGCACGCCCAGCCGGTCCTCTTCGCCCACCACGTCCTGGCCCATGTGCAGTCCCTGTCCCGGGACGCCGAGCGGCTGCGGCAGTGGGACGAGCGCACCGCGGTCTCGCCCTACGGCTCGGGCGCGCTCGCGGGCAGCAGCCTCGGCCTCGACCCGGAGGCGGTCGCCGCCGACCTCGGGTTCGAGCGCGGCAGCGCGGCCAACTCCATCGACGGCACGGCCTCCCGCGACTTCGTGGCGGAGTTCGCCTTCATCACCGCGATGATCGGCGTCAACCTCTCCCGGATCGCCGAGGAGGTCATCATCTGGAACACGAAGGAGTTCTCCTTCGTCACCCTGCACGACGCCTTCTCCACCGGCTCCTCGATCATGCCGCAGAAGAAGAACCCGGACATCGCTGAGCTGGCGCGCGGCAAGTCCGGGCGGCTGATCGGCAATCTGACCGGACTGATGGCGACCCTGAAGGCGCTGCCGCTCGCGTACAACCGGGACCTCCAGGAGGACAAGGAGCCGGTCTTCGACTCCTGCGACCAACTGGAGGTGCTGCTGCCCGCGTTCACCGGGATGATGGCGACGCTCACGGTCAACCGGGAGCGCATGGAGGAGCTGGCGCCCGCGGGCTTCTCGCTCGCCACCGACATCGCGGAGTGGCTGGTCAGGCAGGGCGTGCCGTTCCGGGTGGCGCACGAGGTCGCGGGGGAGTGCGTCAAGGTCTGCGAGGCGCGGGGCATCGAGCTCGACGAGCTCACGGACGCGCAGTTCGCCGAGATCTCCGAGCACCTGACGCCCGAGGTGCGGACCGTCCTCAACGTCGCGGGCGCCCTCGCCTCCCGCGACGGCCGCGGCGGCACCGCGCCCTCGGCCGTCGCCGTCCAACTCGCCGAGGTCAAGGCCGACCTGGCCGTCCAGCACGCCTGGGCCGACGCCAGGAAGTGACATACCGGTACGGGGTGTGCGCGCCGCGCATGCCCCGTACGGATGGAGTGCGCCGCCGATGTCGATCAGCGGCGCCCTTTTCGTGCGACCATGGTCCCTTCGGCGGTGAGGGAGTGGGACGTGGGGGACGTGGCGGTCGGCGCGCAAGAAGGACACGGGGACGCCGAGCGGCCCCAGGGACCCGAAGGGACGACGGCTCCCCAGGTGGCCAGCCAGGCGGCTCCCCAGGTGAACCCCCAGGTGACCCCCGAGGCGGCGCCCGACGAGACGGCCGACGTCGGCACCGGCGGCGAGGCGGCCGGGCCCAGGCCCAGGCAGCGCTCCTTCTGGAAGGAGCTGCCACTGCTCGTCGGCATCGCGCTGATCCTCGCCCTGCTGATCAAAACGTTCCTCGTGCAGGCGTTCTCGATCCCCTCGGACTCGATGCAGAACACCCTCCAGCGCGGTGACCGCGTCCTGGTGGACAAGCTGACCCCGTGGTTCGGCTCCGAGCCGGAGCGCGGCGAGGTCGTCGTCTTCCACGACCCGGGCAACTGGCTCGAAGGCGAGCCCACCCCGCAGCCCAACGCCGTCCAGAAGGTGCTGAGCTTCGTCGGGCTGATGCCGTCGGCGGAGGAGAAGGACCTGATCAAGCGGGTCGTCGCGGTCGGCGGGGACACCGTGGAGTGCAAGGGCACCGGCCCCCTCAAGGTCAACGGCAAGGCCCTGGACGAGCCGTACGTCTTCGCCGGGAACACCCCGTGCAGCGCCGACCAGGAGAGCCAGTTCAAGCTCACCGTCCCCAAGGGCCGGATCTGGGTGATGGGCGACCACCGGCAGAACTCGGCGGACTCCCGCTACCACCGGGACCAGCCGGGCGGCGGCTCGGTGCCGGTCGACAAGGTCGTGGGGCGCGCGCTCGTCGTCGCCTGGCCCGTCAACCGCTGGGACAGCCTGCCGGTGCCGAGCACCTTCGAGCAGCCGGGCATCGGCACGGCCGCCTCGGCGGCGCCCGCCGCGCTGGGCCTGCTGGGCGCGGCCCCGGTCGTGCTGCTGCGCAGGCGCCGGCGCGCGAGGCGTTGAGGCGCGTGGCCTGCTGAAGGGCCGGGCCGTCCGACGGGACGGCCCGGCCCTTCGCCGTGCGGGCCCTAGGCGCCGACGGTCCCGTCGATCCCCTCGCGCAGGAGGTCGGCGTGGCCGTTGTGGCGCGCGTACTCCAGCAGGACGTGCACCATCACGAGCCGCAGCGAGACGTCCGTGCCCCAGCGGGGGTTGTGCGCGACCACGTCCAGCGACGCCGCCTCCCGCTCGATACGGCGGGAGTGCTCGACCTCGGCCTGCCAGCGGGCGAAGGCGTCCGCGCGGGTGGCGCCGCTCGCGTCGTAGGCCACCTGGTAGTCGTTCACGTCCGAGTAGACCAGCGTGATGTCCTCGGCGCCCACGACCCTGCGGAACCAGGTCCGCTCCACCTCGGCCATATGCCGGACGAGGCCGAGCAGCGAGAGCGTCGACGGCGCCATGGAGGTGGTGCGCAGCTCCTCGTCGGTCAGGCCCTCGCACTTCATGGCGAGCGTGGCGCGATGGTAGTCGAGGAAGCCGCGCAGCGTCTCGCGCTCGTCGGCGAGGAGAGGCGGCGCGGGGCGGTCGTCGGTCACGACGGGGTCCTTCCGTGGGCACGGGCGGTCGGGCGCGGGCAGGGCGACCGCCACGTTAGTGATCGGGAAGGCGGGGGTCGACAGGATTTCGAATGAGACGATGATGTCTCATTCGGGTTATGGTTGTCTCATGACTGTGGACCGTGACCAGGTGCTGCGTACGGCGGCCGCCCTGCTCTCCCGCAAGGCGACCGCCACCATGGACGAGGTGGCCCGCGCCGCCGGCATCGGGCGCGCCACCCTGCACCGGCACTTCGCCGGACGCGACGCGCTGGTCAGGGCATTGGAGAGCTTCGGCATCGAGCAGTTCGAGGACGCCCTGGAGGCGGCCCGGCTGGACGAGGGGCCCGCGCCCGAGGCGCTGCGGCGTCTGATCGCCGAAGTGGAGCCCGCCGCCGGCCTGCTCGCCTTCCTGGTCACCGAGAACCAGCTCTTCGAGGGCGACCAGATGAACGAGGGCTGGGCCCGGCTCGACGCGCGGGTCTGCGCGCTCTTCCGGCGCGGCCAGGAGCAGGGCGACTTCCGGATCGACCTGACCCCGGCGTGGCTCACCGAGGCCCTCTACGGCCTGATCGGCACCTGCGCCTGGGCGGTCCAGGTCGGCCGGGTCGCCGGCAACGACTTCCAGCACATGATCGTCGAGTTGCTGCTCGGCGGAGCGCGACGGAGCGTGGAGAAATGACCAGTACCACTTCCCGGGCCGAGTCCGTGCACGAGGTGCGCCAGCCGGGCCGCTGGCTGGCCCTGGCCGTACTCGTCCTGGCGGTGCTCCTCGTCGCCGTCGACGCGACGGTGCTGGGCCTGGCCACCCCGTTCCTCAGCGAGGACCTCAAGCCCTCGGGGACGCAGCTGCTGTGGATCGGCGACGTCTACTCGTTCGTCATCGCGGGCCTGCTCGTCTCCATGGGCAGCCTCGGCGACCGCATCGGCCGCAAGCGGCTGCTGCTGTGCGGCGCGGTGGCCTTCGGCGCGGTCTCGGTCCTCAACGCCTACGCCTCCAGCCCCGAGATGATGATCGTGGCGCGGGCGCTGCTCGGTGTGGCGGGCGCGACGCTGATGCCGTCCACGCTGGCGCTGATCCGGAACATCTTCCACGACCCGCGCGAGCGCAGCCTCGCCGTCGGCATCTGGGGCGCGGCGGCCTCGGCGGGCGCCGCCGTCGGACCCGTCGTCGGCGGCTTCCTGCTGGAGAACTTCTGGTGGGGCTCGGTCTTCCTGATCAACCTGCCCGTCATGGCGGTGCTGGTGCTGGTCGGCGTCAAGCTGCTGCCCGAGTCGCGCGACCCCAGCCCGGGCCCGTGGGACCTCGGGAGCGTGCTGCTGTCCCTGGTGGGCATGGTCGCGGTGGTGTACGCGGTGAAGGAGGCGGCGGTCAACGGCCTGGGCTGGGAGATCGCCGGGGCGGGCGCGGTGGGGGTGCTGGCCCTGGTCTGGTTCGTACGCCGCCAGCTCACCCTGGAGTCGCCGCTGCTGGACATGCGGCTCTTCCACCACCGGGGTTTCTCCGGCGCGGTCCTGGCCGACCTGCTGACCATCCTGGGCCTGTCCGGGCTGGTCTTCTTCCTCTCCCAGTTCCTCCAACTGGTGCAGGTCCGCTCGCCGCTTCAGGCCGGTCTGATCGAACTGCCCGCGGCCGTCGGCGCGGTGGGCGCCGGGCTCGCGGCGGGTTACGTGGCGCGCCGGGCCTCGGTGCGCAGCGCGGTGGCCGGGGGACTGGCGGCGGTGGGCGCGGCGCTGGCGGCCTGTATGGCGGTCTCGGCCGACACCGGGGTCGTGGCGCTCGGCATCGCCCTGTTCGTGGGCGGCCTCGGCGCGGGGCTCGCCTTCACCGTCACCGCCGACGTCATCCTCTCCAGCGTGCCGAAGGAGCAGGCGGGGGCGGCCTCCGCGGTCTCCGAGACGGCATACGAGCTGGGCGCGGCGCTCGGCATCGCGCTGCTCGGGTCGGTGGTGACCGGGATCTACCGGGGTTTTACCGCTCCGGCGGACCTGCCCGCGGGGGTGTCCGACGCGGCCCACGACTCGCTCGGCGGCGCGGTCGACGCGGCGGCCCGGCTCCCCGCCGAGCAGGCGGCCCCCATGCTGGCCGCCGCCCGGGACGCGTTCACGGACGGCTTCCAGACGGCGGCGGCCGTGGGGAGTGCGGTGCTGTTCGCCACGGCGGTGGCGGCGTGGTTCCTGCTGCGGGGACAGCGCCTGGAGGAGGGCTTGGAGCACCCGTAGCCCGTCCCGGGCGCGGTGTCCGTTCGCCTCGGCCCTGTTTCCCCCCGGGGCGCGGGGGCGCGGGCTCGGTCCCGTGTTGCCCAGGGGCGCGGGGAACTGCGCGCTCAGCCCAGGACGGCCCGCAGCCGACGGACTCGTGAGTCCCGGCTGCGGGCCGTCTGTGGCCGGTCGCGCAGTTCCCCGCGCCCCTGAAGGGCGCGACCGCGCCCCAAATGCCCGGCGGCTACGCCGCCTTCGCCTTCGTGGCGTACATGTCGACGTACTCCTGGCCGGACAGCCGCATGACCTCCGCCATCACCGAGTCCGTGACGGCCCGCAGCACATAGCGGTCCCGGTCCATGCCCTCGTACCGCGAGAACTCCATCGGCTCACCGAAGCGGACCGTCACCTTGCCGGGCCGCGGCAGCCCCGCCCCGCCCGGCTGGATCTTGTCCGTGCCGATCATCGCGAACGGCACGACCGGCGCGCCGGTCATCAGCGTCAGCCGGGCGATGCCGGTGCGGCCCCGGTAGAGGCGGCCGTCGGGGGAGCGGGTGCCCTCCGGGTAGATGCTGAAGACCTTGCCCTCCTCCAGCACCTGGCGGCCCGTCATCAGCGCCGCGACACCGCCGTGGCCGCCGTCGCGGTTGACCGGGATCATGCCGACGCCGCTGAAGAACCACGCCATCAGACGGCCCTTGAGACCCTTGCCCGTGACGTACTCGTCCTTGCCGATGAAGTACACCGGACGGTCCAGGCACACCGGCATGATCATCGAGTCGATGAAGGTCAGATGGTTGCCCGCGAGGATGACCGGACCCGTCCCCGGGATGTTCTCGACGCCCTCCACCTGCGGACGGAACATCAGGCGCATGATCGGTCCGAGCACTGCCTTGATGAGCGCGAGTCGGGACAACGCTTTCCTCCGGTGCCGTGGGCTGACGGGTCCGCGCGGAATGAGGTCCGCGCAGGTGAGGACGATACTCGCGGGCCGCGTCTGATCGCACATCGGGTCACGGAACGGATACACGATGTTGACACGTGTTCGCGCCACGTTCCGCCCCGATTGGCCGAGGCGTATCCCCCGATTAAGGGGGATACGCCTACGCTCGTCCCCTCCCGTTGACAGGTGCGGGACAGGCAGCAGGCGTGGCACACACCACTTCACAAGGAGCGTTCATGACACAGGGTGAGCGGATGAGCCCCGGGCGGCGCACGGTGCTCGGCGCGGCGGTTCTGGGCACGGCGGCCACCGGGCTGCCCGCCGCGGCCGCGAGCGCGCGGCCCCGGGGGAGCGGCGGGGAGCGCCGCCACGGCTCGTACAAGGACCTGCCGGTCCCGTACGTGATCGGCCACCGCGGCACCGCCGGATACCGTCCCGAGCACACCCTCGGCTCCTACCAGCACGCCCTGGACCTCGGCGCCCACGTGATCGAACAGGACCTGGTCCCCACCAGGGACGGGCATCTGGTCTGCCGTCACGAGAACGACATCACCGCCACGACCGATGTCGCCGACCGCCGCGAGTTCGCGGGGCGCAAGGCCACCAAGACCATCGACGGCACCGCCGTCACCGGCTGGTTCACCGAGGACTTCACCCTCGCCGAGCTGAGGACCCTGCGGGCCAAGGAGCGCCTGCCCGCCGTGCGGCAGCGCAACACGCTCTACGACGGCCGCTGGTCCGTTCCCACCTTCGAGGAGGTCCTGCGGTGGGCCGAGCGCGAGGAGCGCCGCCTCGGCCGCCGGATCTGGCTGCACACCGAGACCAAGCACCCCACGTACTTCCGCGGCATAGGCCTGCCCCTGGAGGACCGGGTCGCCCGGCTGCTGCGCCGCTACGGGCGCCACCGCGCCGACTCCCCGCAGTTCCTCCAGTCGTTCGAGCCCAGCAGCATCCAGCGGCTGAGCCGGCTGGTGGACACCCCCTCGGTGGTCCTGCTGTCCGGCACCGGCACCCGGCCGTGGGACTTCGTGGCGAGCGGCGACCCGCGCACCACCGACGACCTCGTCACGCCCGAGGGCCTGAAGTGGATCGCATCGTTCGCGCAGGGCATCGGCCCGACCCTGGACCTGATCATCCCCAAGGACAAGGCGGGCCGGCTCACCGAGCCCACGACGCTGGTCGCGGACGCCCACGCGCGGGGCCTCGTCCTGCACCCGTACACGATGCGCAACGAGAACACCTTCCTGCCCGCCGACTTCCGGCGCGGCACCGACCCCAACGCCTACGGCGACGTGTTCGGGGCCCTCACGACCTACTTCGCCACCGGGATCGACGCGGTGTTCTCCGACAACGCCGACACGGCGCTGCTCGCCGCGGCCGACTTCCGGGGTGGCCGCCCGCCCCGCGGCTAGCACGGGCGTACGAGCAGCCACGTACGGGTGACATGGGGCCGCCGTCGAAACCGCCCCCGACGGCGGCCGCGTCCCGCCCGGCATGGACCTCGTCAAAGAGCTGAGCCCGCTGCTGGCCGCCGAGGCCGCCGCGGAGGCGCCGGGTGCCGGAGTCGACCCCGCCGACCTCGAACAGGACGTCTGGGTGCGGCTCCTCGAAATCCGTCCGGCGGACCCCGTGCCCTGGGTGCGCTGGGCCGTCCGGGCGGAAGTCAGAAGGGCCCGCCGCCGGGCCCGGCGCGAGCTGCCGTTCGCCGCGGAACCGGCCGCCGACCCGGAATCAGGCCCGGAGCGCACGGCTTTGAGCGAGGAGCTGAGCCGTGCTCTGCGTACGGCCGTGGCCAGGACTCCGGGGAACTGCCCCCGTCTGCTGACCGCACTTCTGTCGCCCAGCGACCCCACCTACCGAGAAATCGCAGGGGAGTTGGATATCTCACAGGGGAGTCTGGGGCCGATGCGTTCCCGTTGCCTGGGATGCCTGCGCAGAATGCTCGCGGCGGAGGTTGCGGCTCCAGGCCCGCGGGGAATGGAGCGTTAGACAACCGGTGGACGGGTGAGCGGAAGGCATGCACACATGGGCATGAGCGTGACCATCTCTGCGGCGCGTGAGGGTGACTGCGAGCAGATCCTCAAGCTTCAGTACCTCTGCTACCAGAGCGAGGCGGAGCTCTACGGCGACTACTCCATCGAACCGCTCACCCAGACGCTCGACGGCCTGCGCAGCGAGCTCGGCGGCGGGTACGCGCTGGTGGCGCGGCTCGGGGACGAGGTGGTCGCCTCCGTCAGAGGCAGCGTGGACGCCTCGGGCACCGGCCGGATCGGCAAGCTGATCGTGCACCCGAGGATGCAGGGGCACGGTCTGGGCAGCCGGCTCCTGAGCGCCATAGAGGAGCACTTCGCCGGGCAGCTGTCGGCCAAGCGGTTCCGGCTCTTCACCGGCCACCGCAGCGAGTCCAACCTGCGCCTCTACCGCAAGCACGGCTACGCGCCGGTCTCCACCGAGGCGGTCGGCCCCAAGCTGTCGGTGATCACCCTGGAGAAGGAAGCGGCCGCCCGGCAGTTCGTCGCGAGCGCCTAGGCGGTGGCGGCCGTCTCCCGGTTCCGGCGCAGCCAGAGCATGCCGAGCACCGGCAGGATCACCGGGATGAAGACGTAGCCGGCACCGTAGTCCGACCAGACCGTGGCATCGGGGAAAGCGGACGGGTCCGCGAGCGTCCAGGTGCCCACGGTCAGGACGAAGACCAGCTCGGCGGCGCAGCACACCAGTGCCGTGCGCCGCAGCCGCTCGCCGCCGCGCACCAGCGAGAAGGTGATGAACCCGTACACCACGGCGGCCACCGCCGACAGGACGTACGCCAGCGGTGCCTTGCCGAAGTCCTGGACGATCTGGACGATCGAGCGGGAGGCGGCGGCGACGGTGAACACCCCGTAGAACCAGACAAGCACGCGGCCGGGTCCGCTGCCCAGCCTCCTGCGGCCGGACGCGTCCCGCTCGGCGGAACCGGTGGTCGGCTCGGCCACGGTCACCCTCCCCAGATGTCGTAGAGACGCACTTCGAGCACCGCGAGCACCACCGCGCCGGCCGAGACCGTCACCGAGCCCCACTTGGTCCGCTCGCTCAGCGACAGCAGACCGGCCGCCGGGACGGCCGCGAACGAGCCGACCAGATAGGCGATGAAGATCGCCATGCCCTGCTCGGGCCGCTCGCCGCGCCCCAGCTGCACCAGGCCGACCACCAGCTGCGCGAGGGCCAGCACGGAGACCACGGCCATGCCGATGAAGTGCCAGTCCTTGGTGGGCTGGTCCCGGTAGGCGGCGAAGCCGCACCAGGCGGCGAGGGCGAGCGCGGCGGCGGCGACCGCGACCGTCAGGGCGTCAAGCATGGGAACGAGCGTATTACGGGCCGAAGCGCCCTTCGCGCCCGCCCCGGGCGCCACCGGTCGGCCCGGACGCGCCACCGTGGCCTTGACCACAGGAGGCCCGGGGGAGGAGGTGCGACGAGGGGGTCCCCGCCGTGCCGCCGCCCCGGGTATCGGCCCAGGCCAGAGGGGGAGGAGCGGCGTCGGCCCGGGAGTCCGCGCCGCCTCCCGGGCGCCGCGGCGGCGTCCGGATGCCGGGCGATTGCTGTCCGCTATACGGACAGCCTTGATCGGGCGTTCGCTCCTTCTGCTTTACTTCACGCATGACCACGACGAGCAGCCGCACCCTTGCGACCGAGGCGATGAACGCGCCCGGTGCTCGTTGTCTGTGTCGAATGTGCGCCTTCTGAGGGCCCCCGCCTGAGCCTCGCGCCCCGAAGCGAGACCCATGAGCCATGCCCGCGCACGCCATGCCTCCCGGTTACCACCGATGTGGCTGTGACGCGTCCCGAACACGATTGCCCCGTGCCCGGCGGACACCGCGCCGCGCACTCGACAGTGACGGAAATCCTGTGATCACCACTACGGGCCTCACCAAGGTCTACCAGTCGCGCGGCCGTGAGGTCACCGCCCTGGACGGCGTAGACCTCCATGTCCGCGAGGGCGAGGTCTTCGGCGTCATCGGCCAGAGCGGCGCCGGCAAGTCCTCCCTCATCCGCTGCGTCAACCTCCTGGAGCGGCCGACCACCGGCACGGTGACCGTCGACGGCGTCGACCTCACCGCCCTCGCCGGGCGCGGCCGGCGCGCCGGCAAGGAGCTGCGCCGGGCGCGCAGCCGCATCGGCATGGTCTTCCAGCACTTCAACCTGCTCTCCGCGCGGACCGTGCAGGGCAACATCGAGCTGCCCCTGGAGATCCTCGGCGTCTCCGGCAAGGAGCGCTCGCGCAAGGCCCTGGAACTCCTCGACCTGGTCGGACTCGCCGACAAGGCCAGGGCCTACCCCGCCCAGCTCTCCGGCGGCCAGAAGCAGCGCGTGGGCATCGCCCGGGCGCTGGCCGGCGACCCCAAGGTGCTGCTCTCCGACGAGGCGACCAGCGCCCTCGACCCGGAGACCACCCGCTCCATCCTCCAGCTGCTGCGCGACCTCAACCAGCAGCTCGGCCTCACCGTCCTGCTCATCACCCACGAGATGGACGTCGTCAAGACGGTCTGCGACTCGGCCGCGCTGATGAAGCGGGGCCGGATCGTGGAGTCCGGCACCGTCGGCGAACTCCTCGCCACCCCCGGCTCCGAGCTCGCCGCCGAGCTGTTCCCGGTCACCGGTGAGGCCACCGGCCCCGAGCGGACCGTCGTCGACGTGACCTTCCACGGCGAGGCCGCGACCCGGCCGGTCATCTCGCAGCTGTCGCGCACGTACAACGTCGACATCTCGATCCTCGGCGCCGCGATGGACACCGTCGGCGGCCGGCAGATCGGCCGGATGCGCATCGAGCTGCCCGGACGGTACGAGGAGAACGTCGTCCCGGTCGGCTTCCTGCGCGAACAGGGCCTCCAGGTCGACGTGGTCGAGCAGGCCGACGCGGTCGAGGGCGACGAAGCGGCCCGAGCGGACATCCCGGTGCAGGCGCAGGCCGCCGCCCTGGTCAAGGAAGGTGCCAAGTGAGCTGGTCCGAGATGCAGCCCCTGCTGTCCCAGGGAACCATCGACACCCTCTACATGGTGCTCTGGTCCAGTCTGGTCACCGTCGCGGGCGGACTGCCGCTGGGTGTGCTGCTCGTCCTCACCGACAACGGCGGCCTCCTCCAGAACCGCCCGGTGAACAAGGTCATCGGCGTGATCGTGAACATCGGCCGCTCGATGCCGTTCATCATCCTGCTGATCGCCCTGATCCCCTTCACCACCTGGGTGGTCGGCACCTTCATCGGCCCCACCGCGATGATCGTGCCGCTCGCCGTCGGCGCCATCCCCTTCTTCGCCCGGCTCGTGGAGACCGCGATCCGCGAGGTCGACCACGGCCTGGTCGAGGCCGTCCAGTCGATGGGCGGCTCCATCCCGACCATCGTGCGCAAGGTGCTGCTCCCGCAGGCCCTGCCCTCGCTGATCGCCGCGCTCACCACCACCGTGATCACCCTCGTCGGCTACTCGGCGATGGCCGGCGCGGTCGGCGGCGAGGGCCTCGGCTCCAAGGCCATCACCTACGGCTTCCAGCGCTTCGAGACCCCGTTCATGCTCGTCACCGTCGGTGTGCTCATCGCCGTCGTCACGGTGGTCCAGCTGATCGGCGACGGCGCCGTGCGCCTGCTGGCCCGCCGGGGCCGCACCACCTGACCCCTCTCTCCACCAGAGCCCGCACTCCTTGTCCGGGCGACCCACCGCACCACCAGAAAGAGGCACTTTTCGTGCGTAAGAACATCAAGCTCACCGCGGCCGCCGCCGCCACCGCCGCGCTCGCCCTCGGCCTGACCGCCTGCGGCACCTCCTCGGACCCGAAGTCCTCGTCCGCCAAGGGCGCTTCGGCCGACCCGGCCCAGGCGCTCGTCGTCGCGGCCTCCCCGACCCCGCACGCCGACATCCTGGACTTCGTCAAGAAGAACCTGGCGCAGAAGGCCGGACTCAAGCTGGAGGTGAAGGAGTTCACGGACTACGTCCTGCCGAACACCGCCACCCAGCAGGGCCAGGTCGACGCCAACTTCTTCCAGCACAAGCCCTACCTCGACGACTTCAACCAGAAGAACCACACCACCATCGTGCCGGTGGTGAACGTGGAACTGGAGCCGCTCGGCCTCTACTCCAAGAAGGTCAAGTCCGCGAAGGAGATCGCCTCCGGCCAGACGATCGCGGTGCCCAACGACACCACCAACGAGGGCCGCGCGCTCCAGCTGCTGGCGGGCAACGGCCTGATCACCCTCAAGGACGGCGTCGGCACCTCCGCCAAGCTCTCCGACATCAAGGACAGCAAGGGCCTGAAGTTCAAGGAGATCGAGGCCGCCACGCTGCCCCGCGCCCTGAACGACGTGGACGCCGCGGTCATCAACGGCAACTACGCCATCGAGGCCAAGCTCAGCCCGGCCAAGGACGCGCTCGTCCTGGAGAAGGCCGAGGGCAACCCGTACGCCAACTTCCTCGCCGTCAAGAAGGGCAACGAGGCCGACCCGCGGATCAAGAAGCTCGCCGAGCTGCTCAACTCCCCCGAGGTCAAGAAGTTCATCCAGGACAAGTACCAGGGCTCGGTCGTCCCGGCCTTCGGCGCCGTCAAGTCCTGACCCCCGCCGGTCAGTTCCGGCCACCACCCCGGGGCCCCGCACACCGCCCGGTGCGCGGGGCCCCGGCACGCCCGCCCGCCCCGCGGGCACGGCCCCGGCCATGCACATCCCCGCGCCGATGCTGCATGCTGTGCCTTTACGGCCTGACGACCGTCCCCCGGCATGGAGCGGCACATGACTACCCCGACCCCGGTGTTCCCGGACATCTCCATCAGCACCGACCGGCTGGTGCTGCGCGCCTTCGACGAGGACGACATCCCGGCGCACATCGAGATGATGAACGACGAGCACGTCATCGCCTGGACCTCCGTGCCCCACCCCTACACCGCCCGCGACGCCCTGGAGTTCGTCCGCCTGCACGCCCCCGCCGAGCGCACCTCGGGGCGCGGCATCGTCTTCGCCGTCACCGAGTTCCTCACCCAGCGCCTCGTCGGCGTCATCCACCTCCAGAACACCAACTGGCGCACCCTGGCCACCGAGGTCGGCTACGTCATCGCCCCCTGGGCGCGCGGCGAGGGCTATGCCACCGAGGCCGTGCTCGCCGCCGCGCAGTGGCTCTTCCGCGACCAGCGCTTCGAACGCATCGAGCTGCGCACCGCCGCCGACAACACCGCCTCCCAGCAGGTCGCCCAGAAGATCGGCTGCATCAGCGAGGGCGTGCTGCGCAACGCCTGGATAGCGCGCACCCAGACGGAGGACGGCGGCTGGACGGACATCCGCACCGACCTGATCGTGTGGAGTCTGCTCCCCGAGGACCTCGACGGCGTCGCCGATCAGCTCGCGGACGCCGGATACGCCTCGTTCGCCGACTGGAACTGAACCGGCCACCGCCCCCGCACGCCCCGCCCCCACCCGCCCCGCACCAGGTACCCTCACCCTGGCCGGGCCCACCGGGGCCGCCCCGACCTGCGACGACTCCAGGAGACTGACGACGATGGCCGACCGCGTCACGGTGATCGGCTGGGACGGCTCGCCGCTCACCTCGGCGGCCAGGTCCGCGCTGTCCGCCGCCACCCTGGTGGCCGGCGCCGCCCACCACCTGGCGCTGCCCGAGGTGCCCCCGCGCGCCGAGCGGATCCGGCTCGGCAGCGTCGACCTCGCCGCCCGCCGGATCGCCGGCCACCGAGGCAGCGCGGTCGTCCTGGCCGACGGGGACCCCGGGTTCTTCGGCGTGGTCCGCGCCCTGCGCGCCCCCGAACACGGCCTGGAGGTCGAGGTGGTGCCCGCCGTCTCGGCCGTGGCCGCTGCCTTCGCCCGGGCCGGGATGCCCTGGGACGACGCCCAGATCGTCGTCGCCCACCGCCGCACCCTGCGCCGCGCCGTCAACGTCTGCCGGGCGCACACCAAGGTCGCCGTCCTCACCTCGCCGGGCGCCGGACCCGCCGAACTCGCCCTGCTCCTCGAAGGCGTCCACCGCACCTTCGTCATCTGCGAGGAGCTCGGCAGCGAGCGCGAACAGGTCACCGTCCTCACCTCCGACAAGGTCGCCGACCACGCCTGGCGCGACCCCAACCTGGTCATAGTGATCGGCGGCGCCCAGGGCGCGGCGCCGGGCCCCGGCTGGATCGCCGGACGCGACCTCGGCCACCCGCCGCAGGTCCGCGGCTGGGCGCTGCCCGCGCACGCGTACGGGGAGGGGCTCGGTCCCGGCGAGTCCGCCGGCCTGCGCGCCGCCCAGCTCGCCCGGCTCGGCCCGCGCACCGGCGACCTCGTCTGGGACATCGGCTGCGGCAGCGGGGCGCTGTCCGCCGAGGCCGCCCGGTTCGGGGCCGCCGTCATCGCCGTCGACGCCGACCCGGACGCCTGCGCCCGTACCGAGGCCGCGGGCCGCCGCTTCGGCGTCCAGCTCCAGGTCGTGGCGGGCCGCGCCCCGCACGTCCTGGAGTCGCTGCCCGAGCCCGACGTCGTCCGCGTGGGCGGCGGGGGAGCCCAGGTCGTCGCCGCCTGCGCCGACCGCCGCCCGGAGCGGATCGTCGCGCACGCCGCCACCCGCGACGGCGCGGAGGCGATCGACGCCGCCCTCGAAGCCGGCGGATACGACGTGGAGTGCGCCCTCCTCCAGTCCGTGGAACTGGACACGAGCGCCTGGTCGGAACGCGAACGCTCGGTCGCTTTCCTGCTCTCCGGAAGGCGCCGGGAAAGGTCCCCGTGATCTCTCCGGCGTGTCGTCCGGGGTAGGCTGGCCGACTGTTGTACCGCACCGGGCCGTTCGGCGCTACGTTCGTCAATGTCCGGAATGGGGAACCCGTTTGGGACCCTGTCGCGGTACGTCGGATCCCGGTGGAGCGCAACGTGGCGCACCCCACACGTTCCGTGGCCGAGACGGGGCGCCAGGTCGGCGATCTCCCGCGAGAATGCTGTGTGTCCGCGGGCCGTTCGCACCGCGCGGCGGGCCCGCTCGTTGTTGTCGACGGGGGCGGGGCGTGCTGTGCGGGGGCGTCCCCGGGCGCAGGCCGAAGAAGCACTACAGATGGACGAGGGGTACGCATGACTGACACCGGCCAGGTCCCGGGCGAGGGACTGCCGGAGGACGCAGGCATGGTGGAGCAGCCGGGCGTCCCCGCTCCCGGCGCGTACACCTTCCTCGACCCCTCCGACGGTTCGGCGCTCGGCGCGGACGACGACGACCTCCTGCTGATGCCCGGCGCCCAGGGCGCCTGGATCGACCCGCAGTCCGCGCCCGCCCCGCTCGCCGCCGCCGTGCCGGTGCCGTCCCCGGCGCACGCCGCCCCCGCCGCCCCGGAGCAGACCGCCGGACCCGGCGCCCACGAGGCAGGTGGCCGCGACTCCGGCTCGGTGGAGCTCGGTGCCGTCCGCACCCCGGCCGCCGCCCCGTCCACCGCGGCCCCGACCGCCCGTCGCCCGCTGCACATGGGCCCGCCGGTACCGGACGCCTCCGGCGGTGTCGTACGGTCGCTGGCCGACCGGGGTCCGGCCGCGGACGCCCCCGTGAACCCGGCGCCGGTGCGCACCCCCGGCCCGCCGACCACCGGCCCCGAGTACCTCGACGTGCCCCGTGAGGAGACGGCGGCCCCGGCGCCCGCGCCCCAGCTGAGCGAGCTTCCCCCGCAGGGAGCGACGCCGTGGGAGTCCGCGCCGCCGCAGGAGACCGCCCGGGCGGCCGCCCCGGAGCCCGCGCCCGCTCCGGAGCCCCAGCCCGCCGCGCAGCCGCTCCCGCTGCCCGAGCCGGTGGCGGCCGAGCCGACGGCGTCCGAGCCCGTGGCGGCAGAGCCGGTGGCCGCTGAGCCCACGGCCGCCGAGTCCACGACCGCGGAGCCCGCAGAGCCTGTGGCGGCCGAGGCCGCCCAGCCGCAGCCCGCGCAGCCCCAGCAGCCCCTCGCGCAGCCGGAGCCGCAGCAGCCGCAGCAGTCCCAGGAGTCCCAGAACGGCCTGGTCAGCGGCGCAGAAACGGTCGTCCCGGAGGAGCTCGCGCCGGTCGGCGCGCCCGCCCCCGTCCACGCCGTCGCCGCCGAGCAGCCGTCGCCCGCCGAGGCGGCGGCGCCGATGCCGCAGGGCCCGCCCGCGGCGGCCGTGCAGCCGCCCGCCGACGGTCCGTTCCCGCCGGTGGAGGGCTCGGTCCCGGCCCAGCCCGTTCCCCTGGCGGAGCCGGTGGCGGCCCCGGTCGCCGAGCCCGTATCCGTACCCGTACCGGAGGCCGTGTCGGAGGCCGTTCCGGCGCCCGTCGCGGAGCCGGTTGCCGAGCCCGTTGCCGAGGCGGCCGCCGCGTCGGCCGAGCCGGCGGCGCAGGCACCGCAGCCCGTGCCGTCCCCCGAGCCCGAAGCCGTCCCGGCACAGTCGGCGCCCCAGCCGGTCGCCGAGTCCGTGGCGCCCGTGGCACCGGTCTCCGTGCTGCCGGAAGAGGCCCCGGAGGAGGTGGCCGAGCCCGTCGCCGTGATGGCCGCGAGCGCGCCGCAGCCCCTCGCCGTCACGCCGGAGGCCGCCGCGCCCGTGGCGGCACCCGCGCCCGCCGCCGAGGCCCGGGGCCAGGCCCCGTCCCCGCTTCCCGAGCAGAACGCGGCGGAGCCGGGGACCGTGGCCGCCGCGGTGCCCGTCGTGCCCGTGCCCCGCGCCGAGGCCGTCCCCGAGGCGCAGCCCGAGACGGTCCCGGCCGCCCCCGAGGCGGCGGTGCAGGAGCGGGTCCCCGCCCCCGTGTTCATCGAGGACGACGAGGACGCGGCCGAGGAACTCGTCCCGGACGCCGCGCCCGGCGCCGGGCAGGGTGAACTCCCGGCCGACGCGCCCGTGGACGCCGGACCCGGCGCCCACGGCGAGGACGTCCACGCCGACGCGGGCGCCCCGGCGCCCGGTTACGCGGACGCCGAGCGCGAGGCCGTGCTGCGGGTGATGCGCGAGCGCCGCGACATCCGCAACGGCTTCCGCGGCGACCCGATCCCGCACGAGGTGCTGCTGCGCGTCCTGGAGGCCGCGCACACCGCCCCCAGCGTGGGCCACTCGCAGCCCTGGGACTTCGTGGTCATCCGGTCCGCCGAGACCCGCCGCACCATGCACGAGCTCGCCCAGCGCCAGCGCGACGCGTACGCGAAGTCGCTGCCCAAGGGCCGGGCCAAGCAGTTCAAGGAACTGAAGATCGAGGCCATCCTCGACACCCCGGTGAACATCGTGGTCACCGCCGACCCCACCCGCGGCGGCCGGCACACCCTGGGCCGCTACACCCAGCCGCAGATGGCCCCGTACTCCTCGGCGCTCGCCGTCGAGAACCTGTGGCTCGCGGCCCGCGCCGAGGGCCTGGGCGTCGGCTGGGTCTCGTTCTTCGACGAGCGGGAGATGGTCCGCGCGCTGGGCCTGCCGGAGCACCTGGAGGTCGTCGCCTACCTGTGCGTCGGGTACGTGGACGAGTTCCCGGAGGAGCCCGAGCTGATGCAGGCGGGCTGGTCCAAGCGGCGCCCGCTGTCCTGGGTGGTCCACGAGGAGACGTACGGCCGCCGCGCGCTGCCCGGCGAGGACCCGCACGACCTGCTCCAGGAGACCGTCGCCGGGATCCGCCCGCTGGACGCCAAGGCGCTCGGCGAGGCGTGGGAGCGGCAGAAGCGGATGACCAAGCCGGCCGGTGCGCTCGGCATGCTGGAGATCATCTCCGCGCAGCTCAGCGGGCTGTCCCGCAAGTGCCCGCCGCCGATCCCGGAGCCCGCGGCCGTCGCCATCTTCGCGGGCGACCACGGGGTGCACGCCCAGGGCGTGACCCCCTGGCCGCAGGAGGTCACCGGCCAGATGGTCGCCAACTTCCTGGGCGGCGGCGCGGTCTGCAACGCGTTCGCCAACCAGGTCGGCGCCGAGGTCTGTGTCATCGACGTCGGCGTGGCCAGTGAACTCCCCGCCACCCCGGGGCTGCTGCCCCGCAAGGTGCGCCCCGGCACCGGCGACATGACCACCGGCCCCGCCATGACCCGCGAGGAGGTCGTCGCGGCCGTCGAGGTGGGCATCGAGACCGCCCGCGACCTGGTGGCGGCGGGCAACAAGGCGCTGCTGACGGGTGAGATGGGCATCGCCAACACCACCGTGTCGGCCGCCCTGATCTCCCTCTACACGGGCGTCGACCCGGCCGAGGTCACCGGCCGCGGCACCGGCATCAACGACGAGACGCACGCCCGCAAGGTCGACGTGGTCCGCCGCGCCCTGGAGCTGCACAGCCCCGACCCAGCCGACCCGATCGGCGTCCTCGCCGGGATCGGCGGCCTGGAGCACGCGGCCATGGTCGGCTTCATCCTCGGCGGCGCCTCGCTGCGTACGCCGGTGATCCTGGACGGCGTGAGCGCGGGCGCCGCGGCCCTGGTCGCCCGGGCCATCGCGCCGGAGTCCCTGGCGGCGTGCATCGCGGGCCACCGCAGCGCCGAGCCCGGCCATGTGGCGGCCCTGAACAAGCTGGGCCTGCGTCCGCTGGTCGACCTGGACCTGCGTCTGGGCGAGGGCACCGGCGCGCTGCTGGCCCTGCCGCTGGTCCAGAGCGCGGCGCGGGCGATGCACGAGGTCGCGACCTTCGACTCGGCCGGAGTCACCGAGAAGTAGCCACGGTCGTACCCGGTGTGCCCGCCCGTCCCGCAGTGCGGAACGGGCGGGCACACCGGGCGACGGTCCGCAGACAATGGGGGCCGGGGCGACGCCCCGGCCTTCGACGATGCCCGCCGACGCCGCACCAGGAGCCACCCGTCATGGCAGAACACCCCGCGTACCCCGTAGGCCTGCGTCTCACCGGCCGCCGCGTCGTCGTCGTCGGCGGCGGTCAGGTCGCCCAGCGCCGCCTGCCCGCCCTGATCGCGGCCGGTGCCGACGTCGTCCTGGTCTCCCCGGGCGCCACCCCCTCCGTGGAGGCCATGGCGGACAGCGGCGAGATCACCTGGCACCGCCGCGGCTACCAGGACGGTGACCTCGCCGACGCCTGGTACGCCCTGGTCGCGAGCAGCGACGCCGAGGCCAACCGGCGCGCCTCCGCCGAGGCCGAGCGGCGCCGCGTCTGGTGCGTGCGCTCCGACGACGCCACCCAGGCCACCGCCTGGACCCCGGCCACCGGCCGCACCGAGGGCGTCACCGTCGCCGTGCTCACCGGCGGCGCCCCCGACCCGCGCCGCACCGCCGCCGTCCGCGACGCGGTGGTGGAAGGGCTGCGCGACGGCACCCTGGTCGCCCCGCACCACCGCGACCGGACCCCCGGCGTCGCCCTCGTCGGCGGCGGCCCCGGCGACCCGGACCTGATCACCGTGCGCGGCCGCCGGCTGCTCGCCGAGGCCGACGTGGTCATCGCCGACCGGCTCGGCCCGCGCGACCTCCTCGACGAACTCCCGCCGCACGTCGAGGTGATCGACGCGGCGAAGATCCCGTACGGCCGGTTCATGGCCCAGGAGGCCATCAACAACGCGCTGATCGAGCACGCCAAGGCGGGCAAGGCCGTCGTCCGGCTCAAGGGCGGCGACCCGTACGTCTTCGGCCGCGGCATGGAGGAGCTGCACGCGCTCGCCGAGGCGGGCATCGCCTGCACGGTCGTCCCCGGCATCTCCAGCTCGATCTCGGTGCCGGGCGCGGCCGGGATCCCGGTCACCCACCGGGGCGTGGCGCATGAGTTCACGGTGGTCAGCGGTCACGTGGCGCCCGACGACCCGCGCTCGCTCGTCGACTGGGAGGCGCTCGCCCGGCTGACCGGGACGCTGGTGATCCTCATGGGCGTCGACAAGATCGGCGCGATCGCGCGGACGCTGATCGCCCACGGCAAGAGCCCCGATACGCCCGTGGCCCTCGTCCAGGAGGGCACCACCGCCGCCCAGCGCCGCGTCGACGCGACGCTGGCCACCGTGGGGGAGACTGTGACCACGCGGGACGTACGGCCGCCGGCCGTCATCGTGATCGGTGACGTGGTCGCCGTCGGTCCCGCCCTCCCGACCATGTAACCGGCGGTAACGGATCTCCGTCCGCGCCGTTGGCACCACACCCAGGACAAGGCAGTATCACCCTGTGGCTGATCTCATCACCATCGACGACCCCGACGACCCGCGCCTGCGCGACTACACGGGCCTGACCGACGTCGAGCTGCGGCGCAGGCGCGAGCCCGCCGAGGGCCTGTTCATCGCCGAGGGCGAGAAGGTCATCAGACGGGCCAAGGACGCCGGTTACGAGATGCGGTCCATGCTGCTCTCCGCCAAGTGGGTCGACGTCATGCGCGACGTCATCGACGAGCTTCCCGCGCCCGTCTACGCGGTCAGCCCCGACCTCGCCGAGCGCGTCACCGGCTACCACGTGCACCGCGGCGCCCTCGCCTCGATGCAGCGCAAGCCGCTGCCGGCGGCTGAGGAGATCCTCGCCACCAGCCGCCGGGTCGCCGTGATGGAAGCCGTCAACGACCACACCAACATCGGCGCGATCTTCCGCAGCGCCGCCGCCCTCGGCATGGACGCCGTCCTGCTCTCCCCGGACTGCGCCGACCCGCTCTACCGCCGCTCGGTGAAGGTCTCCATGGGCGCCGTCTTCTCCGTCCCGTACGCGCGCCTGGAGTCCTGGCCCAAGAGCCTGGCGACGGTACGGGAGGCGGGCTTCCGGCTGCTCGCCCTCACCCCGGACGAGAAGGCCTCCGCCATCGACGAGGCCGCGCCCCACCGGCTCGACAAGGTGGCCCTGATGCTGGGCGCCGAGGGCGACGGGCTCTCCACCCAGGCCCTGGTCGCCGCCGACGAATGGGTCCGCATCCCGATGGCCCACGGCGTCGACTCGCTCAACGTGGGCGCGGCGGCCGCCGTCGCCTTCTACGCGGTGGCGACGGGCCGCCCCGCGTAGGGCCCGCCTACAACTGCTGCGCCGCCGCGATCCCCAGCGCCACGATCAGCGTGACCACGAAGAACACGATCAGCCGCTGGCGCAGCAGCCGCGGGTTGGCCGGGCGCAGCCGGCCCGTGCCGGTCCGGGTGCCCGGACGCGTGCCGGAACGGCCGCCCGTGCCGTTCGTCCGGCTGCCGGAGCGGGCCGCGCCCCGGGGCGCGGGCGGGCGCGTGCCGCCGGTGCGCGGCGCGGAGCCGCGCGGAGCCCGCTCCGGCCGGCCCGCGCCGGTACCCCGGCCGCTCTCCGTGTAGCGCTGGGTGCGCTCGTCGTGCTCGTACCGCTCGGTGCGCTCGTTCAGGCGCCCGGTGGCGCGCTCCGCCTCGGAGCGGTCGCGCTGGGCGGGAGGGCGCGCGTCCAGCGAGCCGCCCTGCGCCTCCCGCGCCGCGATCTCCTTGAGCCGCATCGAGAGCTGGAGCGTGCTGGGCCGCTCCTCGGGGTCCTTGGCCAGACAGGCCCGCACCAGCGGCGCCAGCGCGTCCGGCACCCCGTGCAGCTGCGGCTCCTCGTGCACCACCCGGTAGAGCATGACCTCCGAACTGCCGTGCCCGAAGGGCGAGTCGCCCATCGCCGCGTACGCCAGCGTCGCGCCCAGCGAGAAGACGTCCGTGGCGGGCGTGACCGCCGCGCCGCGCACCTGCTCGGGCGCGAGGAAGCCGGGCGAGCCCACCGCCGTGCCGACGTGCGTCAGCGTGGAGGCGCCGGTCGCCCAGGCGATGCCGAAGTCGATGATCCTGGGGCCCTTGGGGGAGAGCAGGATGTTGGAGGGCTTCAGGTCCCGGTGCACCACCCCGGCCTCGTGCACCGCCACCAGGCCCTCGGAGAGCGCGGCGCCGATCGCGGCGGTCTCGGCGGCGGCCAGCGGGCCCTCCTCGGCGACCTTGTCGTGCAGCGAGGGGCCCGGTACGTACTGCGTCGCGAACCAGGGGCGCTCCGCCTCCAGGTCGGCCGCGACGAGGCGGGCCGTGCAGCCGCTGCGGATGCGCCGGGCCGCCGACACCTCGCGCGCGAAGCGCGAGCGGAACTCCTGGTCCTCGGCGAGGTCGGGACGGATCACCTTCAGCGCGACCCGCTGGCCGCGCCGGTCGGAGCCGAGGTAGACGACACCCATGCCACCCGCGCCCAGGCGCCGGTGGAGCCGGAACGAGCCGACGACACGCGGGTCCTCGCGCCGGAGCCGCATCATCGCCATGTTCATCCCCGCTGCCCGGTCCTGTTGACGTGGCACAGCTTACGTACCCCCGGGCCGGTGTGCTCATAGGCCGCGCCCTCACGCCCCGATCGATTGTCAGTGCCCGGTGGGAAACTTGAAGAGTGGTCAGCAGCCGCCCGTGCCGGGCGCGCTGACGCGAGCGCGATCTCAACGGTCCGTCGCAGAAGGGGGATTGGTTCGGTGAAGGGTGACCGCGTGGAGATAGTCGTGGACGCGGGTGACACGACTCGGACGTACGAAGTGGTGGCAAGCCGGGCGGGTCGCCGGGTGGAGACGGCGGTCCGCAGGGGGGTGGTGGAAGTGAGCGAAGTCACCCGTAGCGGAACCGTGGTGCGCACCGCGCGCTTCATGGCCAACCGGGTCCTGGCCCTGGTCGAGCAGCCGCCCGGGAGGACGCGTCGGAGGACCGGGCCCGTCCCCTCCGGGAAGACCCCAAGTCCTAGACCCCCGTCTCCACCCAGGGGAGTACGGGAGTGGGGACCCACTCATCCCCTGGGAGGCCCGGCAATCGGTACGAGGGCATGACGACCGGCGCCCGCCGTTTCCCTAATGTTGAGGTCAAGCGGCGGGCGTAGCACTCGTCCCCCGAGGTCAGACGCCCGCCGCTGTCCATACGAACAGGAGAGGGACCATGGCGGACACGGCAACGCGGACGGTTTTCCGCACGCGAGGACGCAGGGCTTACGCCGCGGCGTTCGGCGCCCGCCGGTCCGGTCCGCGCCACCCCCTGGTGGCGACGGCCATGGCCCTTCCCCTGGCGGCCCTGCTGACAGTCGTCTTCGGCGGCTGGGAAGCGGTGGTCACACAAGCGTCGTCCGTGGGCGTGATGCTGGGGCGCTGAGCGGCGCCCCGGACCCGGTAGAGCGGACCGGGTCGGGGACATCCGGCCATTTCAGCCCCGTGGGGACGGGGGTGCGGCGGACGGCAGTAAAAAGGCGTTGCCCGGACGGCTGGGGAGCCGTCCGGGCAACGCCTTTTGCATGCCCGGTGGCGGGGCGGCTTCCATGGGCCCGGTGGTGGGGCCGCGGACCGTCCATGGCTGGTCGCGCCCACGCGGCGAGGCCGCACATGTCACAGCCCGGGCCCCCTCCGGGGCGCGCTGCCGCGCCGGACTTCCGGCTGCCGGGTCCCAGGAGGGCCCTGCCGGCCGGCGCGGGCCGGGCCGTACGCTGGGGAACCCATGCCTCCCTCACTCGTCGCCACCCTGGCCGAGGCCGCCCGCACGGCGGCCCACCACCCACCCCGCCACCCGTGCGGTGCGTGCGCGGCGGTTGACCGGGAGCCGGGGGACGGCCTCCGCGCCCTGGGTGCCGAAGTCCTCGCGGACCGGCCGGACGGGACCGTCGTGCGGCACGGCCGCGTCGTGGCCAAGGCGCATGCCCCTGACACGGACCGTGCCGCGCTCGACGTCCGCCTGGCCGTCGCCGCCCACCCCCTCCTGCACGGCGTACTGCTGGCACCCCTGACGCACGCCCCGGCCGGGGCTTTTGTCCCGTCCGGCCCCAGCGCCCCGAGGAGCGCGGGCACCTGCGCGTCCGGCCCCCACCGGCCCGCGGAGGAAAACGCAGCCCTGCCGTGCCGCCCCGTCACCCTCTGGCCCCACGGCACCCCCGTGGACCCCACGGACCCCGACAGCGCCCCCTGGGCCGGGGCCGGGCGGCTCCTGGCGGGGCTGCACCGGGTGCCGACGGACGCGCTGCCCGGGCCGCTGCCCGCCATGCGGGGGCCCCTCAAGGCGGCCCGGGCCGTGGCACGGATGCGGGCCGCCGGGGTCCGGGGCGCGGCGGGGGAGGCCGTGCTGCGGGCCTGGGGCCAACTCCCCGCATGGGCCCGGGCCGAGCTCCCGGGTCCCGGCCCGGCCGGGGGCACCGCCCGGCTCTGCCACGGCGACCTCCACCTCGGCCAGCTCGTGCGCCACCCCGCCGGCACCGGCGACTGGCTGCTCATCGACGTGGACGACCTGGGACTGGGCGCACCGGCCTGGGACTTGGCCCGCCCCGCCGCCTGGTACGCGGCGGGCCTGCTCGACCCCGCCGACTGGTCCCGCTTCCTCGCCGCGTACCGGGAGGCGGGCGGCCCCGCCGTGCCCCCGGACGGCGACCCGTGGCCCCAACTCGACGTGCCCGCCCGCGCCCTGACCGTACAGACGGCGGCCCTGGCCCTCGCCAAGTGCGCCGGTGAGCGCCGTGCTCCGGACGAGGCGGAGCTGGCCGTCGTCGAGAGCTGTACCCGAATCGCAGCACTCCCGCCCGGGCTGCCGTGACGGAGGTCCACGTAGGGTGCTGCTTGCCCATCGGAAGTAACGGCGAGGAGTTGAGCCGGTCATGCAGTGTCCCAAGTGCCACGCGCCCATGCACACGTACAACCGCAACGGTGTCCAGATCGAGCAGTGCAGCGGTTGCCGGGGGATCTTCCTCGACTACGGGGAGCTGGAGTCGCTGACCCAGTTGGAGGCGCAGTGGGTGCAGCAGGCCCCGCCCGCCCCGCAGGCCTACCCCGCGCCCCCGGCCCCGCAGGGCTACCCGGCCCAGGCCCCGCACGCCCCCGCCTGGGGCGCCCCGCAGCACGGCGGCCACGGGGGTCACTACGGCCACAAGCGCCACAAGGGCTTCGGCCACATGCTCTTCTCGTCCTGACCCGCCCGCGGCGGAACGACGGAGCCCCCGGCCTTCGAGAAGGCCGGGGGCTCCGGGCTGTGCGCGATACTGGGATTGAACCAGTGACCTCTTCCGTGTCAGGGAAGCGCTCTCCCGCTGAGCTAATCGCGCGGGATCGGTCGAAACCATACAGGACGGCTGCGAACCGGGTCGTACTGCGTGCGCGATACTGGGATTGAACCAGTGACCTCTTCCGTGTCAGGGAAGCGCTCTCCCGCTGAGCTAATCGCGCGGGTACGGATCTTCGAGAAGATCCAGTGGACGATACTGGGATTGAACCAGTGACCTCTTCCGTGTCAGGGAAGCGCTCTCCCGCTGAGCTAATCGTCCTTGGAGGTGGAGACGGGATTTGAACCCGTGTAGACGGCTTTGCAGGCCGTTGCCTCGCCTCTCGGCCACTCCACCAGGAGTGAGAGCAGGGGGTCGGGAAGATCCCCCACATCGAGCGGACGACGAGATTCGAACTCGCGACCCTCACCTTGGCAAGGTGATGCTCTACCAACTGAGCCACGTCCGCTTGTCGGTTCCGTTCCGCTTGCGCGTCCCGGCGACGTGTTGAACTCTAGCGGATTCCCGGGCCAGTACAAAAACGCGTTTGTGCAGCGTGCTGCGGTGTGCCCGCCCCGGCCCCGCCGCCCGAGCCGTCCCGCACCCGCAGCCCGGCCCGCCCCGCGCCCGGTGTCGTCCCAGGTCCGCGCCCGGTCCGGGGCGGCCGCGCGGCGGCGCCCCTAGACTCGCAACCGTGCATGACCTCGCTCCTCTGGCCCGTTTCGGCGGGCTCCTCGCCACCGATCTCCGCGATGTGACCGCCGACCCGGAGGCGCTGGACTCCTCCGGCTTCTGGGCGGTCGCGGCCGACTTCGAGGGCCGGCTCGTCTGTGCCCGCTTCGCGGACGTCCGGGCCGTCCCCGTGCCCGCCCCGGTCCCGGGTGCCTGGCTCGGGCCCGCCGCCGGTGACTGGACGTCCTCGCTCGACCGCGCCGCGTACACCGCGGGCGTGCGCAGGATCCGCGAGCACATCGCGGCCGGCGAGGTCTACCAGGCCAACCTCTGCCGCGTCCTGAGCGCGCCGCTGCCCGACCCGGCCCGCGCCGACGTCGACGCGCTCACCGCGCTGCTCGCCCGGGGCAACCCGGCCCCCTACGCGGGAACGATCCGGCTGCCGGCGCACGGCGTGGAGATCGCCACCGCCTCGCCCGAGCTCTTCCTGCGGCGTACGGAACGGGTCGTCGAGTCCGGGCCCATCAAGGGGACCGGCCGCACGGCCGAGGACCTCCTGGAGAAGGACCACGCCGAGAACGTGATGATCGTCGACCTGGTCCGCAACGACCTGGGCCGGGTCTGCGCCACCGGTTCGGTGACCGTCCCCGAGCTCTGCGCGGTCGAGCCGCACCCGGGCCTGGTCCACCTCGTCTCGACCGTCCGCGGCGAGCTGCGCGAGGGAGCGGGCTGGCGGGAGCTCCTGGACGCCGCCTTCCCGCCCGGGTCGGTCACCGGCGCGCCCAAGTCCAGCGCGCTGCGGATCATCGAGGCGCTGGAGACCGCCCCGCGCGGGCCCTACTGCGGCGGCATCGGCTGGGTCGACGCCGACCGGCGCCGCGGCGAGCTCGCCGTGGGCATACGCACCTTCTGGATCGACCGTCCGCACGGCGTCCTGCGCTTCGGCACCGGCGCGGGCATCACCTGGGGCTCGGACCCCGAGCGCGAGTGGGCGGAGACCGAGCTGAAGGCGGAGCGGCTCCTCGCGGTAGCGTCGGGCGCCCGTACGCCGAGTGGAAGGACCGCGTAGATGCAGATATGGGTGAACGGCGGACTGCGGGACGCCGACGCCGCACAGGTGTCCGTCCTGGACCACGGGATGACCGTGGGCGACGGCGTCTTCGAGACGGTGAAGGCGCGGGAGGGCACGCTGTTCGCGCTGACCCGCCATCTCACCCGGCTGACCCGCTCGGCCCGGGGCCTCGGGCTGCCCGACCCCGACCCGGACGAGGTCCGCCGCGCCTGCGCCGCCGTCCTCGAGGCCAACCCGGTCGCGCTCGGCCGGCTGCGGATCACCTACACCGGCGGTCTCTCGCCGCTCGGCTCCGACCGCGGCGACGCGGGCCCCACCCTGGTGGTGGCACTGGGCGAGAGCACCCGGCGCCCCGACACCACCGCCGTGATCACCGTCCCCTGGACGCGCAACGAGCGCGGTGCCGTTGCCGGCCTGAAGACCACCTCGTACGCCGAGAACGTCGTCGCGCTGGCCCGTGCCCATGAGCGGGGCGCGAGCGAGGCGCTCTTCGGCAACACCGTCGGCGCGCTCTGCGAGGGGACCGGCTCCAACGTCTTCGTCGTCCTCGACGGGCAGCTGCACACCCCGCCGCTGGCGTCCGGCTGCCTCGCCGGGATCACCCGCGAGCTGGTCGTGGAGTGGACCGGCGCCCAGGAGACCGAGCTGCCCCTGGCGGTGCTGGAGAGCGCCGAGGAGGTCTTCCTGACCTCCACGCTCCGGGACGTCCAGGCGGTGCACCGCGTCGACGGCCGCGAGCTGACCGGCGCGCCGGGCCCGGTGACCGCCAAGGCGATGCGCGTCTTCGACGAGCGGGCCGCCTCCGACCTCGACCCGTAACGGCCCCCGGGAGCCCGCATCCCGGCAAATCCGGTGACGGACGGGCGGCCCGGCAGGTACAACGGCCTTGATGACCACCACCATCCGGCCGACCGGGCCGCTCCAGCAGGGCGCCGACGGCGCCGCCTTCCGTAGTTACGACGTCTGCGTCAACAGCAGACGCGTCGGCGCGATCACCCTCGCCACCGACCCCGCGTTCGGCCCCGCCATGGGAGTGATCCGGGGGCTGCGTGTCGACGAGCCCGACCGGGGCCGCGGCCGGGGCACCGTCGCCCTGCTCGCCGCCGAGGAGGTGCTGCGGGGCTGGGGCTGCACCCAGGTGCGCGCGGCGGTGCCCGCGGACGCCGTGGCGGCCCTGCGGCTGGCCGACGCGCTCGGCTACACCGAACGCAGCCGCGTCATGGCCAAGCGGCTGCCCGCCGAGCCGCCCGCGCTGCCCGCCTCGGTCGCGGGGCGGCCGATGACCGAGGCCGAGTTCACCGTCTGGCACCACGACGAGCAGGAGAACTACGCCCGGAGCTGGATCGCCCGGGGCGTCCCCGCCGACCAGGCCCGCGCCAAGGCCGAGGCCGACCACCGCGAACTGCTCCCCGAGGGCCTGGCGACGCCCGGCACCCATCTGGAGGTGCTGGTGAGCGACGGCGCCGTGGTCGGGCACGTCTGGGTGGCCCGGCGGCGGCCGGACGAGGAGCCGGGCGCGTACGTGTACGACGTGGCCGTCGCCGAGGAGCACCGGGGCCGGGGCCACGGCCGGTCCCTGATGCTGCTGGCCGAGCGGGCGGCGCTGGCCGACGGGATGTCCACGCTGGCCCTGCACGTCTTCACCGACAACGTCCCGGCCCTGCGGCTCTACGAGTCGCTGGGGTACGAGCCGGTCGAGTACAACCGGGCGAAGGCGCTGATCTGAACCCCGTGCGGGCAGGGGGAACCGCGTGTCCTGCCCGGCACGGGCCGCGGCCGGACGAACCCCGCGCCCGGGGGAGCGCTACGCGCCCAGCAGCCGGTCCGCGATCTCCTGGATGCGGGCGCGCAGACCCTCCTGGCTCTTGCCGCCGTCCAGGCGCTCGCCGTCGATGACGTACGTGGGGGTGCCGGTGACGCCGATCGCCTTGCCCTCCGCCTGGTCGGCGTCGACGATCAGCAGGTGCCGGCCGTCGATGAGCGCGGTGTCGAACTCCTCGGCGTCCAGGCCCAGTTCCCGGGCGGTGTCGAGCAGAACGCGCTCACCCCGCTCGCCGAGTTCCGCGGTACGGGCGAGCACCGCCTCCACGTACGGCCAGCCCCGGCCCTGCTCGAACGCCTCCTCGGCGGCCTGGGCGGCGGCGTAGGCGTGCTGGTGCTTCTCCAGCGGGAAGTGCCGCAGCCGGATGTCGAGCCGGTCGCCGTACTGGTCCCGCAGGGCGCGGACGTCGTCGAGGGCGGCGTGGCAGTCGGGGCACTGGAGCTCGCACCACACGTCGAGGACGACGGGGGCGGAGCCGGTTTCGGGGGTGGTCTCGCTCATGGGGCCAGTCTCCCAGCCCGGCCCGAGGGGCCCCAACCGGGACCTGGGGAGGATCCGCCCCCGAGATCTCCCTGATGTCCCGGCCCACCGTGGCCCGGACGGGCCGCGGCGGTGCAGGATGGAAGGGCCACACCCCCCATGTCTGGAGGAACCGGATGCTTGCCGAGACCGTCTGCTCCGCCGCGTCCGCCGCCGGACTGGGCATCGCCGCCGTCACGGCGTACCGCAAGCGCTTCCTGGCGGCCACCCGGATCGCCGCCTACGCGCTGGTGCCCGTGGCCCTGGTCATGACGGGCGTCGTGGGGTGGGTGTCCGACATCGTCTTCAAGCCGACCGTCTGGGCGGGCTTCGGTCTGCTCGGCGTCGCCTGGCTGCTCTTCTCCGCCACCCGGTTCGTGGAGCGCCGCTCCGAGGGCGGCACCCGCAAGGAGCGCAGGGCGGCCGCGGCGGCCCGGGGAGAGGCGGTCGCCCCGACCGCCTCCGCGCCCTCCCTGGGCGCCGGACGCGGGTCCGCGCCCCGGCCCGCCCCCCAGGCGAAGGGCGCCTCGGGCGGGGACGACTTCAGCGACATCGAGGCGATCCTGAAGAAGCACGGGATCTGAGCCCGGCGGGCCGCCCGCCCCGCGCGGAATCTGAAACCCCGTCGGAATCTGACGCTCCGTAATGTGCCGTGAGCGGGCCCGGTCGCGGAATTCCCATGGTCGCTCATTCCCTTATACGGAATTTCAGTTGGACTGAATTCCGGCCATGCGTCGGGAGCGCTCCCATGAACGATGTGAGGGCGTTTTTCCGGGTCCCGCCGGGCCCGGCCGGCAATTGCCCGCCCGTGCGGGCGCGCCGCGGACGGGCGCGGACGGGCGCAGACCCGGCCGGGCGGCGCTGGAACACGTGCCCGTCAACATCGAAGCAACTCCCTCTCCGAGTGGGCGTGTTGGCACACCGCGGTGCCGCCGCTGGTCCATCATCACCCCGAGATGCTGGACACTTCCCCGGGGCACGTCCCCGCGCCGCCCGAAGACCCGCGCCCCGCGACCTTGGCCGACGAGCCGCGCGGCTGCCTCTTCGCCCTTTCGCAGCCACCCCTGATGATCTTCCTCGGGGTGATCGGCTTTCTGCTGCTCATGGCGGCCGTGCACGACCTGTACCTCTTGTGACCGGCCGTGCGGAAGGGCGCCCGGGATCAGCCCGCGGCTTCCTTGCGCCGGGCCCGGTAGGCGGCGACGTGCAGCCGGTTCCCGCAGGTGCGGCTGTCGCAGTAGCGGCGCGAGCGGTTGCGCGAGAGGTCCACGAAGGCCCGTCCGCAGTCCGGCGCCTCGCACCGGCGCAGCCGCTCCTGCTCGCCCGTGACCACGATGAACGCCAGCGCCATCCCGCCGTCGGCGGCCAGGTGGTCGGCGATCGAGGCGCCCGGCGCGAAGTAGTGCACATGCCAGTCGTAGCCGTCGTGGTCGGTGAGCTGCGGGGTGGTGCCCGCCTCGGCCACGATCTTGTTGACCAGGCCGGCGGCCGCCCGGGCGTCCGGCGCCTCGAAGACGGCCGAGAACCGGTCGCGCACGGTCCGTACACCGGAGAGGTCCCGCGCGGTCAGGCTGTCCACGCCGCTGACGTCGTGCTCCCGCGCGAAGCCGTACAGCGCCTCGACGTCGGCGAGCCGGTCGGGCTCCTCGCCCTCCGGCGCGGTGTTCACCAGATCGACCACGATGTCGAGGGCGATCCGGGTGTCGTGAGGGATCAGCACGATTCGCTCCCTGGCCTGCTGCGGGCCGGTGCCCGCCGATGCTGGCCGACTCTACTGGCTTTCGCGCGCGGCGCACCGGCGCCCGTTCCGCGAGGGTGCTCGCGGAACGGGCGCCGGTGAGATGCCTAGGAGGGGGCGTGCCTATGCGGGTGTCCGTGCGCCGTCTCCCCGAGTCGGACGGCGCCGTGCGGCTCTCGGGCTGGCTCAGTTCTCCGCCAGGATGTGCGAGAGCTCCGTGTCGAGATCGAAGTGACGGTGCTCGGTGCCCGGTGGCACCGCGGCGTCGGTCCGCTTCAGGAACGACTCCAGCGCCCGCGCCGGGGCTTCGAGCAGGGCTTCTCCTTCCGGGGAGCTGAGGGCGATGCAGACGACGCCCTGACCGTGGCTGCGCGACGGCCAGACTCTGACGTCTCCGGTACCGGTGGGCCGGTGCAGGCCCTCGGCGAGGAGGTCGCGGGCGAACACCCACTCGACGGTCTCCTCGGCTCCGGTGTGGAAGGTGGCGTGCACGGCGTAGGGATCGGCCGTGTCATACCGCAGGCCCGCCGGTACAGGCAGTGAGGACTCGCTCGACACAACGAGGCGCAGGTGCAGCTCGCAGCTGACCGTGGTGTTCATAAGCGCCAGGGCCTTTCGCTCAGTGTGCGCTCGGGGATTCGCACGTCGGCGAAATCGACATGCCACCTACGGTGCCGTTGTAAACCCCTCTGGCCGTTTTGCGGGTGTTCAGGTAGCTCGTACGGCGGAGTATTACTTTGGGTTATGCGGCCATTCTGGTGAGCGTCCGCGTCGGGTAGGTTGGAGCGCATGAATACGGGGAGTGACGAGCAGGCCGGGGCGCCGGACGCGGCGCTGGGATCGCGGGCACCGGCCTTCATCAAGGCGTCCAGGACGCTCCACCTGAGCTGGCAGGTCGGCGTCTTCGTGGTGGGCCTCGCGGTGGTCGTGGCGGGCGTCATCATGCTTCCGCTGCCGGGGCCCGGCTGGCTGGTGATCTTCGGCGGCATGGCGATCTGGGCGACCGAGTTCGTCTGGGCCCAGCTGGTGCTGCGCTGGACCAAGCGGAAGGTCACCGAGGCCGCGCAGCGCGCCCTCGACCCCAAGGTGCGGCGCCGGAACATCATCCTGACGACGGTGGCCCTGGTGATCATGGCGGTGCTCGCCGGGATCTACCTCTGGAAGTTCGGCCTCGTCATGCCGTGGAAGATCGACGACTGACCGGCGGGACCCGCCGCCCTGGTCAAACGCCCCGCTGACATGCGGTAATGTTTGCGGTGCGCCCGGGCGATTAGCTCAGTGGGAGAGCGCTTCGTTCACACCGAAGAGGTCACTGGTTCGAACCCAGTATCGCCCACCCGGACCGAAGGCCCGGAGATCCACCACGGATCTCCGGGCCTTCGGCGTCCGGGGAACCCGTCACCCGGGACCGGTGTACTTTCCGCTCCCCGGCGCAGACTTCCCCCATGAGGCCGACGACCGCGCGATGGAGCCACTACCGGTTCCGCAGCGTCTGGCACCTGCCCGCCCCGCCCGCCGCCGTCTTCGCGGTCCTGGCCCGCCCCGAGGAGTACCCCCGCTGGTGGCCGCAGGTCCGCGAGGTCGTCGCCGACGGCGGTGACGGCCGCGCGGGCACCGTCAGGTTCCGCTCGCTCCTCCCGTACGACCTGGTCGTCACCGCCCGCGAGTCGCGCCGCGACGAGGCGGCCGGTCTCCTGGAGATCGCCATGAGCGGCGACCTGGACGGCTGGGCCCGCTGGACGCTCGGCGCGCTGGGCGGCGGCACGCGCGCGCTGTACGAGCAGGAGGTCGAGGTGCGCAAGCCGCTGATGCGGCGCCTCGCGCTTCCCGGGCGTCCCCTCTTCGTCGCCAACCACGCCCTGATGATGCGCTCGGGGCGGCGGGGGCTGACCGCCCTCCTGAACGGAGTTTGAACCCGGGCCGTCCGGGCCTGTATGGTTCAGTCCGTTCCCGGGCGATTAGCTCAGTGGGAGAGCGCTTCGTTCACACCGAAGAGGTCACTGGTTCGAACCCAGTATCGCCCACCGGGAGAAGGCCGGTCCGTCATCGACGGACCGGCCTTCTGCTTTGTCCCGCCCGGCTGCCGACAGGACGACCGCTCAGGCCGCGGCCGGAAGTTCGGGGCGCACCGGCCACGCCGGATCGACCGCCTCCGGCGTCCCGTTGCGCGTGAACCACGCCTGGAGGCCCCGCGCCTGGGCCGCGTGCCAGCCCGTCTGGAGCGTGTGGATCTCCGCCGGCGTCAGCCGTTCGAGCCGGGCCGCGAACCGCCGGCCCACCGCCCGGACGACCTCCAGCGCGGCCAGCGCGTCCGCCGCCGCGTCATGGGCGCCCTCCAGCACCACCCCGTAGTGCTCGCACAGATCGGACAGCGTGCGCCGGCCCTTGCGGTACCGGTCCAGATGCTTGTCCAGGACCCGCGGGTCGAGCACCCGCAGCGGCGCCCCGTCCAGATAGCGCGCCAGCGACGAGGCGCGGTGCCGCCTCAACTCCCGGTCCAGCAGCGTCAGATCGAACGGCGCGTTCATCACCACCAGCGGGCGGCCCGCCGCGCACTCCTCCGCGAGCGCCCTGGCCACCTCGTCCATCACCGGTGCGGGCCACCGGCCGTTCAGCTGGAGGTGCTCGTCGGTGAGCCCGTGCACGGCGGTCGCGGCGGCCGGCACCGGTATGCCCGGATTCACCAGCCAGCGCGTCGACCGCGGACGCGAACCCGGGCCGTCCTGCACCACCAGCGCGGCCGAGACCAGCCGGTCCCGCTCGACGTCCACCCCCGTCGTCTCGGTGTCGAAAGCGGCCAGGGGGCCTTCATACCAGCACGTCATGGTTCAACTCCCTTTGCGCCCTTGGCAGATGGCGTGCGTCCCCTGCCCGATCCGGTGATACCCGGGCCGTTTGCGGCGTACGCCCATCGGCAACAACACAGGTGACGGGCCCGCGAGTTGACGGAAGGCGTACGACGGCCATGGCGATCGCGCAGCCCGAGCCGAGCGGGCTCCTGTCCGGGCCGACCGGACCGCCGCGCGGCTCACTCGCCACCACCGCCTGCATGGAGACCCTCCAGGTGGGCTATCTCCACGCCGTGGCGGCGGCCGCCGGCTGCTCGCTCTCACAGCCCTTTCCGGACAACGGGATCGACTGGCACGTGAGCCACAGCGCCCCCGGCCACACCGTCGACGACGAAGTCACGATCAAGGTGCAGCTCAAGTCCACGTACCAGATCCCCCCGCACCCCCCGGGCGGGGCCTTCTCCTTCACCCTCGACAACGAGCACCTGGTGAAGCTGGCCCGCACCCCCGTCTCGGTGCACAAGATCCTGGTCGTGATGCTCGTGCCCAGGAGCCGGGACGAGTGGCTGCGCGCGGGCCACGACCGGCTCGCGCTGCGGCACTGCTGCTACTGGACCAACCTGGCCGGTCACGCGGTGACCGGACGGCGCAGGACCACGGTGCGGATACCGACCTCGCGGATCTTCGACGATCGCGCGCTCTGCGAGATCATGACCCGGGTCGGGGTGGGAGGGAGGCCCTGATGCGTCTGTCGAGCGGGGAGCCGGGCGGGCCCGGGGCGGTGGAACCGGTCCCGGCACAGGTGGACCCGGCCGTGCTGGGCGTGCTGCTGCGCCGCCACGGCTGGCAGCGGCGCGGCGGCGCGGCGGGGCGGTACGCGCGCTGGACCCCTCCCGCGGGCGCCGGACCGGGGACGAGCCTGCTGGTGCCCGAGAGCCGCGCGTACCCCGACAGCGAGGACCTCATCGGCGAGGCGCTCACCGCGCTGGCCCGCTCGGCCGAGCCCTCCGCGCGCGAGGTGCTGGTCTCCCTCGCCGTCCCCAGCGACGAGGTCCGCTGGTGGCGCGGCGCCCCGCCCGGCCCCTCCGGCGCCACCCCCTGGACCGAGCAGGAGCGGCTGCGCGGCGCCGCCCACCGCATGCTCCTGGCCGCCGCGCTCGCCGCGCGCGGCCGCGCCGGGTACTACGGCGCCCGCCACCGGCGGCAGGCGCTCGCCGCCCTTGAGGGCGTCCTGGTGGCCCAGGCGCCCGGCGGACGGCTCACCGCGTTCGTCCCCGTGGAACAGGCCCGCCCGGTCGTGGTGCGGCTCTACGAGGCGCTGTACGCGGTCCGCGAGGCCGTGGACTACCGCCGGACCACCGGCGGCCTGGAAGCCTTCGACACGGCCGTCGCCGCCGGGGCCAGCCGCGAGCTGACCGAGGCGGTCGTCGCCCTGGTCGCGGGCTCGGAGGGGGTCCGCGTCGCCCTGGAGTGGGCCCCGGCGGCGGGCGTCCCGGCCGGCTGCGCGCCGCGCCCCGAACCCGTGGAGTTCTCGCCCGGCGACCTGCCCGCCCTGCGCGAGGCCGGGGTGCGCTACCTCCGGGACGAGCCCGCGCTGCCGGTCCGGGTCACCGGCGCGGTGGTCCGGCTGCGGCGCTCGGGGCCGCGCGGACCGGGGACCGTACGGCTGCGGGTGCTGGCGGGCGCGGAGATCCCGTACGTACGGATGGAGCTGGACGAGGAGGCCTACCGGATCGCCGGCCACGCCCACCTCGTCGGGCTGCCCATCCGGGTGGCGGGCCGGCTGGAGAGCCGGGGCGGCTTCCGCCGGCTCGCCGGGGCGACCGGCGTGGCCCCGGTCCAGGTGGACGACGCCGAGCGGGACCGGCTGATGAAGTCGATCCAGGGGACCATGGAGAGCGTGTCCTTCTTCGAGGAGGCGTGCGCGGGGGAGGAGTGAGGGGGCGCGGGGCAGCGGGAACTGTTTCGCGGGGGAGGCCACCGGCTCGGTAGGATTCCCTCGCGTACGCGGTACGAGCGTGCGTACCCCTTCAGTCAGGAGAGACCGGTGTCAGACGTCCGTGTGATCATCCATCGCGATTCCGAGCGGGAAGAGCGCGTGGTGACGACGGGCACTACGGCTGCCGAGCTCTTCGCCGGTGAGCGCACCATCGTGGCGGCCCGCGTGGCCGGTGAGCTGAAGGACCTGGCCTACGAGGTGAAGGACGGCGAGGAGGTCGAGCCCGTCGAGATCTCCTCCGAGGACGGCCTCGACATCCTGCGCCACTCCACCGCCCATGTGATGGCCCAGGCCGTCCAGGAGCTCTTCCCCGAGGCCAAGCTGGGCATCGGCCCGCCGGTCCGGGACGGCTTCTACTACGACTTCGACGTCGAGCGGCCCTTCACCCCCGAGGACCTGAAGGCCATCGAGAAGAAGATGCAGGAGATCCAGAAGCGCGGGCAGCGCTTCTCGCGCCGCGTCGTCACCGACGAGGCCGCCCGCGAGGAGCTCGCGGACGAGCCCTACAAGCTGGAACTCATCGGCATCAAGGGCTCGGCCTCCTCCGACGACGGCGCGGACGTCGAGGTGGGCGGCGGCGAGCTGACCATCTACGACAACCTGGACGCCAAGACCGGCGAGCTGTGCTGGAAGGACCTCTGCCGCGGTCCGCACCTGCCGACCACCCGGAACATCCCGGCGTTCAAGCTGATGCGCAACGCCGCCGCGTACTGGCGCGGCAGCGAGAAGAACCCGATGCTCCAGCGCATCTACGGCACCGCCTGGCCGTCCAAGGACGAGCTGAAGGCGCACCTCGACTTCCTCGCCGAGGCCGAGAAGCGCGACCACCGCAAGCTCGGCGCCGAGCTCGACCTGTTCTCCATCCCGGAGCAGATCGGCTCCGGCCTCGCCGTCTTCCACCCCAAGGGCGGCATCATCCGCCGGGTCATGGAGGACTACAGCCGCAAGCGGCACGAGGAGGAGGGCTACGAGTTCGTCTACACCCCCCACGCGACCAAGGGGAAGCTCTTCGAGCAGTCGGGCCACCTGGACTGGTACGCCGACGGCATGTACCCGCCCATGCAGCTCGACGAGGGCGTGGACTACTACCTCAAGCCCATGAACTGCCCGATGCACAACCTGATCTTCGACGCGCGGGGCCGGTCCTACCGTGAGCTGCCGCTGCGCCTGTTCGAGTTCGGGACGGTGTACCGGTACGAGAAGTCGGGCGTCGTGCACGGTCTGACCCGGGCCCGCGGCTTCACCCAGGACGACGCGCACATCTACTGCACCAGGGAGCAGATGGCGGAGGAGCTCGACAAGACGCTCACCTTCGTCCTAAACCTGCTGCGCGACTACGGTCTGACCGACTTCTACCTGGAGCTGTCCACCAAGGACCCGGAGAAGTTCGTCGGCTCGGACGAGGTCTGGGAGGAGGCCACCGAGACCCTGCGGCAGGTGGCCGAGAAGCAGGGCCTCCCGCTGGTCCCGGACCCGGGCGGCGCCGCGTTCTACGGCCCGAAGATCTCCGTGCAGTGCAAGGACGCGATCGGCCGCACCTGGCAGATGTCGACCGTGCAGCTCGACTTCAACCTGCCGGAGCGCTTCGACCTGGAGTACACCGGCCCGGACGGCGCCAAGCAGCGCCCGGTCATGATCCACCGCGCGCTGTTCGGCTCGATCGAGCGCTTCTTCGCGGTGCTCCTGGAGCACTACGCGGGCGTCATGCCGCCGTGGCTGGCCCCGGTCCAGGCGGTCGGCATCCCGATCGGCGACGCCCACATCCCGTACCTCCAGGAGTTCGCCGCCGCGGCGAAGAAGAAGGGCCTGCGGGTCGAGGTGGACGCGTCCTCGGACCGGATGCAGAAGAAGATCCGCAACCACCAGAAGGCCAAGGTCCCGTTCATGGTCATCGCGGGTGACGAGGACATGGCCGCCGGCGCCGTCTCGTTCCGCTACCGCGACGGGTCGCAGGAGAACGGCATCCCGGTCGACGAGGCCATCGCCAAGCTGCTCAAGGTCGTCGAGGAGCGGGCGCAGGTCTGACGCGCCCCACCGGCTCGACGCGGCCCCCGGGAAGCCCCGCTCCCCGGGGGCCGCTCCTCGTCGCCGACCGCGAAGTCATATGCTGCACAGCATGACGAGTGAGCCGGAGCAGCAGATCGGAGTGGGGGTCCAGGACGCCTTCCAGCGCCTGTGGACGCCCCACCGGATGGCGTACATCCAGGGCGAGAACAAGCCGACCGGCCCGGACGCCGGCGACGGCTGCCCCTTCTGCTCGATCCCGGCCAAGTCGGACGAGGACGGGCTGGTGGTAGCCCGCGGGGAGCACGTGTACGCGGTGCTGAACCTCTACCCGTACAACGGCGGCCACCTCATGGTCGTGCCCTACCGGCACGTCGCCGACTACACCGGTCTGGACGCCGCCGAGACCCTGGAGCTCGCCGAGCTCACCAAGCAGGCCATGACGGCGCTGCGGACCGCGTCCGGGGCGCACGGCTTCAACATCGGCATGAACCAGGGCTCCGTGGCGGGCGCCGGTATCGCCGCGCATCTGCACCAGCACATCGTGCCCCGCTGGGGCGGCGACACCAACTTCATGCCGGTCGTCGGCCACACCAAGATCCTGCCTCAACTCCTGGGCGACACCCGCGAGATGCTCGCGCGGGCGTGGCCCAGGAGCTGACGCTCAGGCGTCGTACAGGTCGGCCTTGCGCGGCGCCGGGTCCTGCACCATGCCGCTCAGGACCATCGAGCGGTTGGTGAAGCGCTCGGTGTCCACGCCGTTCTCGTCCAGCACCTTCATCGCGGCGGCGTGCACCACGCGCAGGACCGGCGTGGCCGCCCGCATCGCGTCGTCGGCCATGAAGCGGTGGCGCCAGGGCTTGTCGGCCCAGGCGTGCCGCAGACCGAACGGCTCCGGCAGCACGAGCTTGCCCCCGAGGTGGTCCAGGAGCGGCGGGTACCAGGTCAGCGGGGCGCGGGCGGCGAGGCGGACGACCTCGCGCGGCTCGACCAGCGGGAGCTGTATCTCCTTCTTCTCCCAGAACTTGAAGGTCTTGTCGACCGACTTGGTCTTGGGGCTGGGCTTGGTGGTGAACAGGGCGTGCACCGGGCCCAGCGCGTGGCCGGTGACCTCGATGCGCAGGGTCTCGTGGAGCACGGTCACGGTGATCATCATGGTGATCACCAGCTGGCCGTCCCAGAGGGTGAACTGCACGCCCAGGTAGTGGCGGTTGCCGCTGGAGAACTGCTGCTCGTTGCAGATCCGCTGGACCTCGTGCTGGCGGACCTGGAAGCTGTCGACGTCCTGGCCGGTGGGCCGGGCGACCTCCTTGGCGTTCTCGCCGACGGGGGAGACCACCCAGTTGGTGACCGAGGGCCGGGGGAAGCCGCCGGTGTGCAGCGGGCCGCGTTCGAGGAGCTGGAGGCGGTCCTGGATGGACTTGATGACGTCCCAGCTGCGGAAGCCGTGGATCTCCTTGCCGGGCTCCTTGGAGACGAGCTCCTCGGCCAGCTGCCAGCTGCCCCAGCGAGTGCCCATGCCGAGTATGCCCTTGGGCCCGGCGTAGAAGACGGCGTTGCTCTGCTGTTCGGCGGTGAGCTTGGCCAGGCTCTGGCGCAGCCTCTCGGCGGCGGTCTCGTGCGGGTTCTTCGGTACGGCCTCGGGGATCTTGGCGCCGACGCCGCCCCCGGAGAGCAGGCCGTTCCAGCGGGCCCGCAGGTCCCTGGCGGTGGCCTCGCAGATCTGCTTGGCCCAGAACCAGCCGAGGACGGGCATGACCAGCATGGCGCGCAGGTAGATCGCGAGGAAGCCGCCGAAGGGCAGCTTGACCAGGGCGATCACCGCGAGCACGCCGAAGGCCAGCAGAAGCAGGTTGCCGAGGGCGCCGACGCGGCGGTCCTTGGCGCCGGCGAGGGTGCGGCGCAGTTGGAAGAGGCCGAGCCAGAGCAGCAGCCCGGGCAGGAAGAGCACCCCGAAGACGGCGGTGACCAGGGTGAGCCTGGTGTCGCGCTCCTTGCGGATGCGGATCGCGGCGAGGCAGTGCTCGACGACGGTCTGGGGCTCGGTGCCGAAGGACTGGATGAGCGCCTTGCGGGTGGCGCCGAGCATGCGGGACTGCACGGCGCGGGAGAAGGCCTCACCGAGGTTGGGTTCGAAGAGCGAGAGCCGGGGTTTGGTGACGACCGACTCGTGCCACTCGTTGTTGGCCTTGAGGATGTCGGTGACCGGGCTGTCGCGGTAGGCGGCCGAGGCGAGTGCCTGGGTCGCCGCCGTCTGGCCCGCCGCACCCTGGAGCGGGACCTGGGCCCCGGGTGAGAAGTCGAATGGTTGGTCCGCCACTGCCGCCCCCATCGCCGCACATCGTCGCTCTGCGGCCTCTTCCCGACTGCCGTTCCCCGCACACCTGCTGAGCAGGGACCCAGCGTATCGGGGTCCGCGCCCGAGCGACACGGGACGTCGGAATGCCCTCCACCGCAAGGGCGTTGGGCGGACGGCGCTTCCGACGAGCCGTCAGTTTCCGTGTCTAACCGGTCTTTTCCATCGATTCCCGGATCTTCTCCGTCAGTTGCGACGGCATCGGCTCGTGCCGGGCGTACGCGCGGTCGAACCGGCCGGTGCCGTGCGAGACGGAGCGCAGGTCGATCGCGTACCGCCCGATCTCGATCTCCGGCACCTCGGCCCGTACCAGGGTGCGCCCGGGGCCCGCCTGCTCGGTGCCGACGACGCGGCCCCGGCGCCCGGACAGATCGCTCATGACCGGGCCGACGTAGTCGTCGGGCACCAGGACCTGGAGCTCGGCGACGGGTTCCAGCAGATGGATGCGGGCGCCGGCGGCCGCCTCGCGCAGGGCGAGCGCCCCGGCGGTCTGGAAGGCGGCGTCGGAGGAGTCCACCGAGTGGGCCTTGCCGTCCAGCAGCGTGATCCGTACGTCGACGAGCGGGTAGCCGGCGGCCACGCCCCTGGCCGCCTGGGCGCGTACGCCCTTCTCGACGGACGGGATGAACTGGCGCGGCACGGCCCCGCCCACCACCTTGTCGACGAACTCGATGCCGGAACCGGGCGGCAGCGGCGCCACCTCGATCTCGCAGATCGCGTACTGGCCGTGGCCGCCGGACTGCTTGACGTGGCGCCCGCGCCCGGTGACGGTGTCGCCGAAGGTCTCGCGCAGGGAGACTTTGTGCGGGACGACGTCGACCTGGACGCCGTAGCGGCTGCGCAGCCGCTCCAGGGCCACGTCCCGGTGGGCCTCGCCCAGGCACCACAGGACCAGCTGGTGGGTGTGCGGGTTCTGCTCCAGGCGCATGGTCGGGTCCTCGGCGACGAGCCGGGCGAGCCCCTGGGAGAGCTTGTCCTCGTCGGCCTTGCTGTGGGCCTGGATGGCGAGGGGGAGCAGCGGGTCGGGCATGTCCCAGGGCGCCATGAGCAGCGGGTCGTCCTTGCCCGAGAGGGTGTCCCCGGTCTCGGCGCGGGTCAGCTTGGCCACGCACGCGATGTCCCCGGCGATGCAGGAGGCCAGGGTGCGCTGCTGCTTGCCGAAGGGGGAGGAGAGGGCGCCGATCCGCTCGTCGAGATCGTGGTCCTCGTGACCCCGGTCGGTCATCCCGTGCCCGGAGACATGGACGGTCTCGTCGGGGTGGAGGGTGCCGGAGAAGACCCGGACCAGGCTGACCCGGCCCACGTACGGGTCGGACGAGGTCTTGATCACCTCGGCGACCAGCGGGCCGTCGGGGGCGCAGACCGGGGTGGGGCGCGCGGCGCCCTGCGGGGTGGTGACCTCGGGCGCCGTGCGCTCCAGCGGGGTCGGGAAGCCGCCGGTGATCAGCTCAAGGAGCTCCACGGTGCCGATGCCCTGGCGGGCGCCGTCGGCGGCGGGCGCGGCGGCGAGGACGGGGTGGAAGGTGCCGCGCGCGACCGCCCGCTCCAGGTCGTCGACCAGCGTCGTGACATCGATCTCCGCGCCACCGAGATAGCGGTCCATGAGGGTCTCGTCCTCGCTCTCGGCGATGATCCCCTCGATCAGCCGGTTGCGGGCCTCCTCGATGAGCGGGAGGTGCTCGGGACCGGGCTCGGCCTCCTTGCGCTCGCCGGAGGCGTAGTCGTACACCCGCTGCGAGAGGAGCCCGATCAGGCCGGTGACCGGCGCGTGGCCGTCCGGTCCCTCGGGTCCGTGCAGCGGCAGGTAGAGCGGCAGTACGGCGTCGGGGTCGTCGCCGCCGAAGGCCTCGGCGCACACCCGGGTCATCTCGGTGAAGTCGGCGCGGGCCGCCTCCAGGTGGGTGACCACGATCGCCCGGGGCATGCCCACGGCCGCGCACTCGTCCCACACCATGCGGGTGGCGCCGTCCACGCCGTCCGAGGCGGAGACGACGAAGAGGGCCGCGTCCGCCGCTCGCAGACCGGCCCTCAGTTCTCCGACGAAGTCGGCGTATCCCGGGGTGTCCAGGATATTGATCTTGCAGCCGCCCCATTCCACCGGGACCAGCGAGAGCTGGACCGAGCGCTGCTGCCGGTGTTCGATCTCGTCGTAGTCGGAGACGGTCCCGCCGTCCTCGACCCGGCCCGCGCGGTTGACGGCCCCGGCCGTCAGCGCGAGCGCCTCCACCAATGTCGTCTTCCCGGATCCGCTGTGGCCGACCAGCACCACGTTCCGTACGGATGAGGGGTGGTCGGCCGTAGCTGCCCTGCCGGCGGCTCCGGGATGTGCACTCGCCTTGTCGCCCATGCCGTTCCTCCCGTATGGCTTTTCGTGTCGTGCACGGTGAGGTGGTGAGAGGGCGCGGCCGCGCGGATTCCTCCCCCGGCCCCGGCCAGGGAGAACCCCGGCGAGGGCGGCTTCGCGTGCCCGCGGTCTTTCCAGCGTTCCACTCCCGTCACGGTGCGTCCATACGTCGTACGGGAACGCGGGCGGTGAGGGTGCGCGGCGGTGGAGGTGCGCGGGCCTGGCTACGATGGGCCAGCCGGTGGCCAGCAGGGCCGCGCGGCCACACCGACCGTCGGGAAGGCCATGCTGAACAAGTACGCGCGTGCATTCTTCACGCGTGTCCTCACGCCGTTCGCCGCGTTTCTGCTCCGCCGGGGGGTGAGCCCCGACGCCGTCACCCTGCTGGGCACGGCCGGAGTGATGGCGGGGGCGCTGGTCTTCTTCCCCCGCGGGGAGCTCTTCTGGGGCACGATCGTCATCACCCTGTTCGTCTTCTCCGACCTGGTCGACGGCAACATGGCCCGCCAGGCGGGGATCTCCAGCCGCTGGGGCGCGTTCCTCGACTCCACGCTGGACCGCGTCGCGGACGGGGCGATCTTCGGCGGCTTCGCCCTCTGGTACGCGGGCCGCGGCGACGACAACGTGCTGTGCGCGGTCGCGATCTTCTGCCTGGCCAGCGGCCAGGTCGTCTCGTACACCAAGGCGCGCGGCGAGTCGATCGGACTGCCGGTCGCCGTCAACGGCCTGATCGAGCGGGCCGAACGCCTGGTCATCTCGCTGGTCGCGGCGGGCCTCGCGGGACTGCACAAGTTCGGGGTGCCGGGCATCCAGGTGCTGCTGCCGATCGCGCTGTGGATCGTGGCCGTGGGCAGTCTGGTCACGCTGATCCAGCGGGTGGTGACGGTGCGCCGCGAGGCCGCGGAGGCCGACGCCGCCGCCGCGAGCGAGGCCGCCTGATGCGGGAACGGCTGACGGACACGCTCTACGGACTGGGCTGGGCCACCGTCAAGAAGCTCCCCGAGCCGGTGGCCACGGGCCTGGGCCGGCGGATCGCGGACACGGTGTGGAAGCGGCGCGGCAAGAGCGTGCTGCGGCTGGAGTCCAACCTCGCGCGCGTGGTGCCCGACGCCTCCCCGCAGCGCCTGGCCGAGCTGTCGCGGGCCGGGATGCGCTCCTACATGCGGTACTGGATGGAGTCCTTCCGGCTGCCGGCCTGGAGCAAGGACCGGATGAAGACCGGTTTCGAGCCCCGCGACCTGCACCACCTCACCGACGGCCTGGCCGCCGGGCGGGGCGTGGTCCTGGCGCTGCCGCACATGGGCAATTACGACCTGGCGGGCGCCTGGGTCACCACCAAGCTCCAGACGCCGTTCACCACGGTCGCCGAGCGGCTCAAGCCCGAGACGCTGTACGACCGGTTCGTCGCCTACCGCGAGAGCCTCGGCATGGAGGTCCTGCCGCACACGGGTGGCGCGGCCTTCGGCACGCTGGCCAGGCGGCTGCGGGCGGGCGGCCTGGTCTGCCTGGTCGCGGACCGCGATCTCTCCGCCTCCGGCGTCGAGGTGAAGTTCTTCGGGGAGGCGGCGCGGATGCCCGCCGGGCCCGCGATGCTGGCCCAGCAGACGGGCGCGCTGCTGCTGCCCGTGACGCTCTGGTACGACGGCTCGCCCGTCATGCGGGGCAGGGTGCATCCGCCGATCGACGTGCCCGAGACGGGCACGCGCGCGGAGAAGACCTCCGTGATGACCCAGGCGCTGGCCGACGCCTTCGCCACCGGAATCGCCGAACACCCGGAGGACTGGCACATGCTGCAGCGGCTGTGGCTCGCCGACCTTGAGGAGCGCCGGGCGTGAGGATCGGCATCGTCTGCCCGTACTCCTGGGACGTACCGGGCGGCGTCCAGTTCCACATCAGGGACCTGGCCGAGCATCTGATCCGGCTCGGCCACGAGGTCTCCGTCCTCGCCCCCGCCGACGACGAGACGCCGCTGCCGCCGTATGTGGTCTCGGCGGGCCGGGCGGTCCCGGTCCCGTACAACGGCTCGGTGGCCCGGCTCAACTTCGGGTTCCTGTCGGCGGCCCGGGTGCGGCGGTGGCTGCACGAGGGCACGTTCGACGTCATCCACATCCACGAGCCCGCCTCGCCCTCGCTGGGCCTGCTGAGCTGCTGGGCGGCGCAGGGTCCGATCGTGGCGACCTTCCACACCTCCAACCCGCGCTCCCGGGCGATGATCGCGGCGTACCCCATCCTCCAGCCCGCCCTGGAGAAGATCAGCGCGCGGATCGCGGTGAGCGAGTACGCGCGGCGCACCCTGGTCGAGCACCTCGGCGGCGACGCGGTCGTCATCCCCAACGGCGTCGACGTCGACTTCTTCGCCAAGGCCGAGCCCCGGCCCGAGTGGCAGGGCGACACCCTCGGCTTCATAGGCCGCATCGACGAACCCAGGAAGGGCCTGCCGGTCCTGATCAGGGCGCTGCCGAGGATCCTCGCGGAACGCCCGCGCACCCGGCTGCTGGTGGCGGGGCGCGGCGACGAGCAGGAGGCGGTGGCGTCCCTGCCGGCGGAGCTCCGGCCGCGCGTGGAGTTCCTGGGCATGGTGAGCGACGAGGACAAGGCGCGCTTCCTGAGCAGCGTCGACGTGTACGTGGCGCCCAACACCGGGGGCGAGAGCTTCGGCATCATCCTCGTCGAGGCGCTCTCCGCCGGGGCGGCGGTGCTGGCGAGCGACCTGGACGCGTTCGCGCAGGTCCTGGACCAGGGAAGCGCGGGTGAGCTCTTCGCCAACGAGGACGCGGACGCCCTGGCGACCTCGGCCCTGCGCCTCCTGGCCGACCCGGCCCGCCGGGCCGAACTGAGCGCCCGGGGTTCGGCGCATGTGCGGCGCTTCGACTGGTCGACGGTCGGGGCGGACATCCTGGCGGTGTACGAGACGGTGACGGACGGGGCGGCGTCGGTGGCGGCGGACGAACGCCCGGGGTTCATGGCGCGCTTCGGCTTGGCCCGCGACTGACCGAGGGGTCGCCCCTCCCCGCCCCTTCCCCCAACCCTCCGGGGGCGCGGGTGGGTCTGGGGCGGGTCTCCAGGGGGCTACCCCTGCCCCCCGGAGCGGGGCCTGCGGCCCCTGCCCGTGCCCCCGCCCTTCGTCTGCGGACCGTGCTGGGGCACCCGCGCAGTTCCCCGCGCCCCTGGCACCTTGGGGGCGCCGCCTGCGGCCTCCGCGCCCCTCCCTGGGCTCCGCCCCAGGGCTTCTCGTCCGTCTGCGAACCGTGCTGGGGCACCCGCGCAGTTCCCCGCGCCCCTGGGCACCTGGGGTACGGGCTGTGCGTGATCGGCCCCGCACCTGGGGGCGCCCAGGGGTACGGGCATCGCGCTCCCAACCCCGCGTGCGCGGGCACCCCAGGGGCGGGCTTTGCGTCACCAACCCGCGTGCGCGGGCACCCCTAGGGGTGCTGGGAACTGCGCGACCAGCCCGGCACGGTCCGCAGGGGCGAACAAGGGGCTCGGGGCGGAGCCCGGGCGGGCTTTGTGTCGCCAACCCCGCGTGCGCGGGCACCCCCAGGGGCGCGGGGAACTGCGCGACCAGCCCGGCACGGTCCGCAGGCGAAGGACGCGGGGTGCGGGGGCCGCAGGCCCCGTTCGGGGGGACGGGGGCGTAGCCCCCGAGAAGCCCTCCCCAGCCGCTCCCCACCCCCGGTTGGTTCCGGGAAGGGGCCGGGCAGGGGCCCGGTAGCCTTGCCGCCCGTGACCGTAACCCTCATCTGGATCGCCGTGGCCCTCGTGGCCACCGGCCTCTACCTCAGCTGGACCGCCGGCCGCCTCGACCGCCTGCACGCCCGTATCGACGCCGCCCGCGCCGCCCTCGACGCCCAGCTGCTGCGCCGCGCCTCGGTCACCCAGGAGCTGGCCACCTCCGGCGTCCTGGACCCGGCGGCCTCCATCGTGCTGTACGAGGCCGCCCACGCGGCCCGCCAGGCCGAGGAGGAGCAGCGGGAGGTCGCCGAGAGCGAGCTGAGCCAGGCGCTGCGGGCCGTCTTCGGCGAGCCCGCCCAGGTCGACGCGGTCCGCGAGGCCCCCGGCGGGGTGGACGCGGCGGAGGAGCTGGCCCAGGCCGTACGCCGCGTCCCCATGGCCCGCCGCTTCCACAACGACGCCGTACGCGCCGCCCGCGCCCTGCGCAGGCACCGCAAGGTCCGCTGGTTCCGGCTGGCCGGCCACGCCCCGTTCCCGCTGGCGTTCGAGATGGACGACGAGCCCCCGGCCGCGCTCGCGGACCGCCCGGGCTCGTAGCCGTACCCGGGACACCGTGGCCGCGACCGCGACTGCGACCGCGACCGCGACCGCGGCCCGGACCGACCGCGGCCCGGCACCGACCGGGACCGGCCCTCCCCCCACCAGGCCAAAACGATCCACCGCCTCCCCATTGGCCCTTGCAGTGGACTGGTCCGGCGGGCGACCCTCTGGGGCAGTAGGAAACCCAGTAGGAAACCCCCTTCTCCACCCAGCGAGGTCCCGTGTCCAGCACCCTCCCCACCACCGCCCAGAACCCCGAGACCGGCACCGCGCGCGTGAAGCGCGGCATGGCCGAGCAGCTCAAGGGCGGTGTGATCATGGACGTGGTCAACGCCGAGCAGGCGAAGATCGCCGAGGACGCGGGCGCCGTGGCGGTCATGGCCCTGGAGCGGGTCCCGGCCGACATCCGCAAGGACGGCGGCGTCGCCCGGATGTCCGACCCCAACATGATCGAGGAGATCATCGAGGCGGTCTCCATCCCGGTCATGGCCAAGTCGCGCATCGGCCACTTCGTCGAGGCCCAGGTCCTGCAGTCCCTCGGCGTCGACTACATCGACGAGTCCGAGGTCCTCACCCCGGCCGACGAGGTCAACCACTCCGACAAGTGGGCCTTCACCACCCCCTTCGTCTGCGGCGCCACCAACCTGGGCGAGGCCCTGCGCCGCATCGCCGAGGGCGCGGCCATGATCCGCTCCAAGGGCGAGGCCGGCACCGGCAACGTCGTCGAGGCCGTCCGCCACCTGCGCCAGATCAAGAACGAGATCGCCCGCCTGCGCGGCTTCGACAACAACGAGCTGTTCGCCGCCGCCAAGGACCTGCGCGCCCCGTACGAGCTGGTCAAGGAGGTCGCCGAGCTCGGCAAGCTCCCGGTCGTGCTGTTCTCCGCCGGTGGCGTCGCCACCCCGGCCGACGCCGCGCTGATGCGCCAGCTGGGCGCCGAGGGCGTCTTCGTCGGCTCCGGCATCTTCAAGTCGGGCGACCCGGCCAAGCGCGCCGCCGCCATCGTGAAGGCCACCACCTTCTACGACGACCCGAAGATCATCGCGGACGCCTCCCGCAACCTGGGCGAGGCCATGGTCGGCATCAACTGCGACACCCTCCCCGAGGCCGAGCGCTACGCCAACCGCGGCTGGTAAGGCACAGGTACCGAAGGACATGAGCAACACACCCGTCATTGGCGTCCTGGCCCTCCAGGGCGACGTACGGGAGCACCTGATCGCCCTGGCCTCGGCGGACGCCGTGGCCAGGCCGGTCCGGCGCCCCGAGGAGCTCGCCGAGGTGGACGGCCTCGTCATCCCCGGCGGCGAGTCCACCACCATCTCCAAGCTCGCGGTCCTGTTCGGACTGATGGAGCCGCTGCGCGCGCGCGTGGCCGACGGCATGCCCGTCTACGGCACCTGCGCCGGCCTGATCATGCTCGCCGACAAGATCCTCGACCCGCGCTCGGGCCAGGAGACGATCGGCGGCATCGACATGATCGTGCGCCGCAACGCCTTCGGGCGGCAGAACGAGTCCTTCGAGGCCACCGTCGAGGTCACCGGAGTCGGCCCCGTCGAGGGCGTCTTCATCCGGGCGCCCTGGGTGGAGTCGGTGGGCGCGCGGGCCGAGGTCCTCGCCGAGCACGGCGGCCACATCGTCGCGGTCCGCCAGGGCAGCGCCCTCGCCACGTCGTTCCACCCCGAACTCACCGGCGACCACCGGATGCACGCCCTCTTCGTGGACATGGTGCGCGCCGCCCGGTGACCGGCTCCCGGTAGGATCTCTGGCGAACGACGCAGAATTGGTTACGCGAAGGAGACAGGCAGATGTCCGGCCACTCTAAATGGGCTACGACGAAGCACAAGAAGGCCGTGATCGACGCCAAGCGCGGCAAACTCTTCGCGAAGCTGATCAAGAACATCGAGGTCGCGGCCCGCACCGGGGGCGCCGACATCGACGGCAACCCGACCCTCTTCGACGCCGTGCAGAAGGCGAAGAAGCAGTCGGTGCCCAACAAGAACATCGACTCCGCGCTCAAGCGCGGCGCCGGTCTCGAGGCGGGCGGCGCCGACTACGAGACGATCATGTACGAGGGCTACGGTCCCAACGGTGTCGCGGTGCTCATCGAGTGCCTCACCGACAACCGCAACCGTGCCGCCTCCGACGTGCGCGTCGCCATGACCCGCAACGGCGGCTCGATGGCCGACCCGGGCTCCGTCTCGTACCTCTTCAACCGCAAGGGCGTCGTCGTCCTGCCCAAGGGCGAGCTCACCGAGGACGACGTCCTGGGCGCCGTCCTGGACGCGGGCGCCGAGGAGGTCAACGACCTCGGCGACTCCTTCGAGATCATCTCCGAGGCCACCGACCTGGTCGCGGTGCGCACCGCGCTCCAGGAGAACGGCATCGACTACGACTCGGCCGAGGCCAACTTCGTCCCGACCATGCAGGTCGAGCTGGACGAGGAGGGCGCGCGCAAGATCTTCAAGCTGATCGACGCGCTGGAGGACAGCGACGACGTGCAGAACGTCTTCGCCAACTTCGACGTCTCCGACGAGGTCATGGAGAAGGTCGACGCGTGACGCCGTAGTACGCGGGCGATTTCCGTAGCGCGCGGGCGTTTTCCGGCGGGCCGGTGGGACACATCCCACCGGCCCGCCGCCGTTGTCAGTGGCAGCGGATAGCCTGGCAGCAAGTCAAAGATCACCGAGGGGAGGGCGCGTGCGGGTACTGGGCGTGGACCCGGGGCTGACCCGGTGCGGCGTCGGTGTCGTCGAGGGCGTGGCGGGCCGCCCGCTGGCGATGCTCGGCGTCGGCGTGGTCCGCACGCCCGCCGACGCGGAGCTCGGCCACCGCCTGGTCGCCATCGAGCAGGGCATCGAGCAGTGGCTGGACGAGCACCGGCCCGAATTCGTCGCCGTGGAGCGGGTGTTCAGCCAGCACAATGTCCGGACGGTGATGGGCACCGCCCAGGCCAGCGCCGTCGCCATGCTCTGCGCCTCCCGGCGCGGCATCCCCGTCGCCCTGCACACCCCCAGCGAGGTCAAGGCCGCCGTCACCGGCAGCGGCCGGGCCGACAAGGCCCAGGTCGGGGCGATGGTGACCCGCCTGCTGAGGCTGGACGCCCCGCCCAAGCCGGCCGACGCGGCGGACGCGCTGGCCCTCGCCATCTGCCACATCTGGCGCGCCCCCGCCGTCAACCGCCTGCAACAGGCGCACGAGCAGGCCCGCCGTGCCCACCTCTCCGTAAAGAAGGTCCCGCGATGATCGCCTTCGTCAGCGGCCCGGTCGCCGCCCTCGCCCCCGACGCCGCGGTGGTCGAGGTCGGCGGCGTCGGCATGGCCCTGCAGTGCACGCCTAACACCCTGGCCACCCTGCGCGTCGGCCAACAGGCCAAGCTCGCCACGTCGTTGGTCGTCCGCGAGGACTCACTGACGCTGTACGGCTTCGCGGACGACGACGAGAAGCAGGTCTTCGAGCTGCTCCAGACCGCCAACGGAGTGGGCCCCCGCCTCGCCCAGGCCGTCCTGTCGGTGCACACCCCGGACGCGCTGCGCCGGGCCTTCGCCTCCGGCGACGAGAAGGCGCTGACCGCCGTGCCCGGCATCGGCAAGAAGGGCGCCCAGAAGCTCCTCATCGAGCTGAAGGACCGGCTCGGCGCGCCCGTCGGCAGCGCCCCGGCCGTCGGCGCCCCCGTCACGGCGGGCTGGCGCGACCAGCTGCACGCCGCCCTGATCGGGTTGGGGTACGCCACCCGCGAGGCCGACGAGGCGGTCTCCGCCGTCGCCCCCCAGGCCGAGGCAGCCGGGCCGCCGAACATCGGGGCGCTCCTGAAGGCCGCGCTCCAGACCCTCAACCGCGCGCGCTGACCGGCCCGGTCCCGCCCGTCCGACCCCCGCACTGCCCGACGCCGCCCGACCCGACGAGAGAACCGCACTGATGAACTGGGACGACACCGGATCCGAAGCCGACGCCACCGACCCGAGGCTGGTCGACTCGGTGGCCGACGGCGAGGACCAGGCCGTCGAGGCCGCCCTGCGCCCCAAGGACCTGGAGGAGTTCGTCGGCCAGGAGAAGGTCCGCGAACAGCTCGACCTGGTGCTGCGGGCCGCCCGCGCGCGCGGCGCCACCGCCGACCACGTGCTGCTCTCCGGCGCCCCCGGCCTCGGCAAGACCACCCTTTCGATGATCATCGCGGCCGAGATGGGCGCCCCCATCCGCATCACCAGCGGCCCGGCCATCCAGCACGCGGGCGACCTCGCCGCGATCCTCTCCTCCCTCCAGGAGGGCGAGGTCCTCTTCCTCGACGAGATCCACCGGATGTCGCGGCCCGCCGAGGAGATGCTCTACATGGCGATGGAGGACTTCCGCGTCGACGTGATCGTCGGCAAGGGCCCCGGCGCCACCGCCATCCCGCTGGAGCTGCCCCCCTTCACCCTGGTCGGCGCCACCACCCGCGCGGGACTGCTGCCGCCCCCGCTGCGCGACCGCTTCGGCTTCACCGGGCACATGGAGTTCTACGAGCCGGCCGAGCTGGAGCGCGTGATCCACCGCTCGGCCCGGCTGCTCGACGTGGAGATCGACCCGGCGGGCGCGGCCGAGATCGCCGGCCGCTCGCGCGGCACGCCCCGTATCGCCAACCGCCTGCTGCGCCGCGTCAGGGACTACGCGCAGGTCAAGGCCGACGGCGTGATCACCCGCGAGATCGCCGCGGCGGCCCTGGGGGTGTACGAGGTGGACGGCCGGGGCCTTGACCGCCTCGACCGGGCGGTGCTCCAGGCCCTGCTGAAACTGTTCGGCGGCGGCCCGGTCGGCCTGTCCACGCTGGCGGTCGCGGTGGGAGAGGAGCGCGAGACCGTCGAGGAGGTGGCCGAGCCCTTCCTGGTACGGGAAGGGCTGCTGGCGCGCACCCCGCGCGGGCGCGTGGCCACCCCCGCCGCCTGGGCCCACCTGGGCCTGGTCCCGCCCCAGCAGGGCCAGGGGGGCGGCACGGGAAGCGGACAACAGGGGCTCTTCGGGCCGTGACGGCGCGGGTGGGTGCACGGGGAGGAACCCGGGTGGGATGCTGGGCGTTGTTCCAGCTGTGCGGACTCGCTTAGACTCCGCCGATGCCGCCCTCGTATTTGCCGGTCGGCATACCCACCCCCAGATCAGGCCGCACTCCTTGCGCGGTCGTGCGAAGGAAGTTCGTCCCGTGAATCCCGTGACCCTTCTCCCCTTCATCATCCTCATCGGGGCCATGTTCCTCATGACCCGCTCCGCGAAGAGGAAGCAGCAGCAGGCCGCCGCCATGCGGAACGACATCCAGCCCGGCACCGGCGTCCGCACCATCGGTGGCATGTACGCCACTGTGAAGGAGATCGGCGACGACACGGTCCATCTGGAGGTGGCGCCGGGCGTCCACGCCGTCTACGCGAAGAACGCGATCGGCGCGGTCCTCTCCGACGAGGAGTACAACCGCATCGTGCACGGTGAGACGGAAGAGGTCTCCGACCTCCCGGCCGTGCCCGACGACGCCTCGTCGCTGACCGGGACCGCTGAGCACCCGGCCGACGCGGCCGACGCGGCCGAGGCCGCCCCGGCGGACAAGATCGACCTGGGCAAGAAGGACGAGGCGGACGACGCCGCCGCGCCCAAGGACGGCAAGGCAGACGGCGGGTCGGACGCGAAGTAGCCGCTCTCGGTGACCGGCGGGCGCCCTCGCGCGCCCGCCGGTCCCGCCGAGGGTGACGACTTCCACGGGGGACGTCCCCACAACACTTCGTGCCGCCCGGGCGCACACCCGGCGCGGGCGGTTGGACAGGGAGAAACGACAAGGTGGCAGCACCGAAGAAGGGCCGAAGGCCGGCGGGGGCCCAGGGCAGGCCGGGGCGCACCCTGGTCCTGTTCCTGATCGCCATGGTGGCCCTCGCGGGCGGCATGTTCGCCTCCGGGCACAACACGCCCCGCCTGGGCATCGACCTCGCCGGCGGTACGAGCATCACGCTCAAGGCGAAGGCCGAGCCCGGCCAGGAAAAGGCGATCAACAAGAAGAACATGGACACCGCGGTCTCGATCATGAACCGCCGTGTCAACGGTCTGGGTGTCTCCGAGGCCGAGGTCCAGACCCAGGGCGATCGCAACATCATCGTCAACATCCCCAAGGGGACGAACTCGGAGCAGGCCCGCCAGCAGGTCGGCACCACCGCCAAGCTGTACTTCCGGCCCGTCCTGACGGTCGCCGCCGGCACCCCCGCCAAGCCCCAGCCCAGCGGCTCGCCGAGCCCCTCGGCCAGCAAGGGCGCGGACAAGGCCGGCAAGAACGGCGACAAGAACAAGCCGTCCTCGACGCCGTCGGCCAAGCCGAGCGCGAAGTCGACGCCGCAGGGCCGCGCCCTCACCGACGCCCTCAAGGCGGACGGCAAGCCCTCCCCGAAGACCACGCCGGGCATCCCGTCGACCCCTCCCAAGCCGGGTACGACGCCGGGTGCGACCCCGCCCGTGCCGCCCACGGGCGACGCGGCGGCCGTGGCCAAGCTCCAGAAGCAGTTCGAGGCACTCGACTGCTCCACCAAGGAGTCGCGCGCCAAGGCGGCCTTCGGCAGCAAGGCCTCGGACCCCATCGCGGCCTGCGACCAGACCGGTGAGGCCAAGTACATCCTGGGTCCGGCCGAGATCGAGGGCACGGACGTCAAGAAGGCCAAGGCGGTCATCGACCAGCAGCGCGGCATGTGGATCGTCCAGATGGACTTCACGGGCAAGGGCTCGAAGAAGTTCCAGTCGATCACCGGCAAGCTGTCGAAGCAGCAGTCCCCGCAGAACCAGTTCGCCATCGCGCTGGACAACCAGGTCGTCTCCGCCCCGTCGGTGAGCCAGACGCTCAGCGGCAGCGCCGAGATCTCCGGCAGCTTCAACCAGCGCTCCGCCAACGACCTGGCGAACGTGCTCTCCTACGGCGCCCTGCCGCTCTCCTTCGAGGAGCAGAGCGTCACCACCGTCACCGCCGCGCTCGGCGCCGACCAGCTGCACGCCGGTCTGATCGCCGGCGCCATCGGCCTGGCGCTGGTCATCATCTACCTGGTGCTCTACTACCGGGGTCTGGCGCTGGTCGCGATCCTGAGCCTCGTGGTCTCCGCGGTGCTCACGTACGTGATCATGGCGCTGCTCGGTCCGGCCATCAACTTCGCGCTGAACCTGCCCGCGGTCTGCGGCGCCATCGTCGCCATCGGCATCACGGCGGACTCGTTCATCGTGTACTTCGAACGGATCCGGGACGAGATCCGCGAGGGCCGGACCCTGCGCCCGGCCGTCGAGCGGGCCTGGCCCCGCGCCCGGCGCACGATCATGGTCTCCGACTTCGTGTCGTTCCTCGCCGCCGCGGTGCTCTTCATCGTGACCGTCGGCAAGGTCCAGGGCTTCGCGTTCACGCTGGGCCTGACCACCCTGCTCGACATCGTCGTGGTGTTCCTCTTCACCAAGCCGGTGATGACGCTCCTCGCGCGCAAGCAGTTCTTCGCCGGCGGCCACCCGTGGTCCGGTCTGGATCCGCAGCGTCTGGGCGCCAGGCCGCCGCTGCGCCGCTCCCGCCGCACCCCCGCCGCTCCCACCGACCCGAAGGAGGCGTGAGATGTCGCGACTCGGTCATCTCGGCGCCCGGCTCTACCGCGGTGAGGTCGGCTACGACTTCGTCGGCAAGCGGAAGATCTGGTACGGCATCTCGATCCTGATCACCATCACGGCCATCCTGGGCCTGGCGGTGCGGGGTCTGACGATGGGTATCGAGTTCGAGGGCGGCGCGGTCTTCACCACCCCGAAGACCTCCGCCTCGGTCGCCCAGGCGGAGGAGGTCGCGGAGCGCGCCTCCGGCCACGACGCGATCGTGCAGAAGCTCGGCAACAAGGGCCTGCGCATCCAGATCAGCGGTATCGACACCGCGAAGTCGGACACGATCAAGACCCAGCTCTCCAAGGAACTCAAGGTCCCGGCCGAGGACATCAACGCCGACCTCGTCGGTCCCAGCTGGGGCGACCAGATCGCCAACAAGGCGTGGACCGGTCTGATCGTGTTCATGATCCTCGTGGTGATCTATCTGGCGATCGCCTTCGAGTGGCGCATGGCGCTCGCGGCCCTGGTCGCGCTGATCCACGACATCACGATCACCGTCGGTATCTACGCGCTGGTCGGCTTCGAGGTCACGCCGGGCACCGTGATCGGTCTGCTCACCATCCTCGGTTACTCGCTCTACGACACCGTCGTCGTCTTCGACGGTCTCAAGGAGGGCCAGCGGGGCATCACCAAGCAGACCAGGCTCACCTACAGCGAGATGGCCAACAAGAGCCTCAACGGCACCCTGGTGCGTTCCATCAACACCACGGTCGTCGCGCTGCTCCCGGTGGCGGGCCTGCTGTTCATCGGTGGCGGCGTCCTCGGCGCCGGCATGCTGAACGACATCTCGCTGTCGCTCTTCGTCGGCCTCGCGGCCGGCGCGTACTCGTCGATCTTCATCGCCACCCCGCTGGTCGCGGACCTCAAGGAGCGCGACCCGCAGATGAAGGCCCTCAAGAAGCGGGTGCTCGCCAAGCGGGCCGCCGCCGCGGCCAAGGGCGAGACCGCCGACGAGTCCCGTGACGGCGAGCCGCACGACGGCGAGGACGCGCAGGACGCGACCGCGACCGCCGGCGCGGTCGTCGGCCAGCGCCGCCAGCCCTCCCGCAACAACCGGGGGAAGCGGCGATGACGGTCTCCACCCAGGAGCTGCTGCTCAGCCGCATCCGTGACGTACCGGACTACCCGAAGCCGGGCGTGCTGTTCAAGGACATCACGCCGCTGCTCGCGGACCCGGCCGCGTTCACGGCCCTGACCGACGCCCTCGCCGAGCTGTGCGTACGCCACGGCGCGACGAAGATCGTCGGCCTGGAGGCGCGCGGCTTCATCCTGGCGGCCCCGGTCGCGGTCCGCGCCGGCATCGGCTTCATCCCCGTACGCAAGGCGGGCAAGCTCCCCGGAGCCACGCTCTCCCAGCGTTACGAGCTGGAGTACGGCACGGCGGAGATCGAGGTGCACGCCGAGGACCTGGCCGCGGGCGACCGCGTCATGGTCATCGACGACGTCCTGGCGACCGGGGGCACGGCCGAGGCCTCGCTGGAGCTCATCCGGCGGGCCGGGGCCGAGGTGGCCGGAGTGGCCGTCCTGATGGAGCTCGGCTTCCTGGCCGGGCGCGAGCGGCTGGAACCCGCCTTGCGCGGGGCCCCGCTGGAGGCCCTCATCACGCTCTGAGCAAGGGCTACGGACATCAGGAGGCGGGCGCCGGGGGAATCCGGGGCCCGCCTTCCGCGTTGACGCCGATGTGCCTGGTGAGGGCCGGTCGGGCAAGCCGAACCGGCCGCCCGCCCCGCCCCGGGAGCGGAGGTCCTTCCCAAGGACGCGGCGGCCCGGCTACAGCCGGTCACACCCGCCCGACACGAACCGGCCGCCCAGGATCGATACCATGGGGTTCCGGGCCTGACCGGGGGACCCGGATCCTCCCCCAGACCCCGTCCGGGGGGACCCCAGAGGAGCGCTCTTGCCAGACGAGGCCCAGCCACTCTCCGCCGAGCGGCCCGACCAGCAGGCCGAGCAGCCCACGGCGGCCCCCGCCGCGCCCCAGCAGCCCGCGGCGGAGCCCGAGCCGGTCACCCCGCAGACGCCCCAGCGGCCCCGCGCGGCGGCCCCGGCGCCCAAGGCCACGCCCCCCGCGAGCCCCCCGGCCCGCTCCGGCGGCGGCTCCTCCAACCGCGTCCGCGCCCGGCTCGCCCGCCTCGGTGTGCAGCGCACCTCCGCGTACAACCCGGTCCTCGAACCGCTGCTGCGGATAGTGCGCGGCAACGACCCGAAGATCGAGAGCGCCACACTGCGCCAGGTCGAGAAGGCCTACCAGGTCGCCGAGCGCTGGCACCGCGGCCAGAAGCGCAAGAGCGGCGACCCGTACATCACGCACCCGCTCGCCGTCACCACCATCCTGGCCGAGCTGGGCATGGACCCGGCGACCTTGATGGCCGGGCTGCTCCACGACACCGTCGAGGACACCGAGTACGGCCTGGACACCCTGCGCCGCGACTTCGGCGACCAGGTGGCCCTGCTCGTCGACGGCGTCACCAAGCTCGACCGGGTCCAGTTCGGCGACGCGGCGCAGGCCGAGACCGTGCGCAAGATGGTCGTCGCCATGGCCAAGGACCCGCGCGTCCTGGTCATCAAGCTCGCCGACCGCCTGCACAACATGCGCACCATGCGCTACCTCAAGCGGGAGAAGCAGGAGAAGAAAGCCCGCGAGACCCTGGAGATCTACGCTCCGCTCGCCCACCGCCTGGGCATGAACACCATCAAGTGGGAGCTGGAGGACCTCGCCTTCGCGATCCTCTACCCCAAGATGTACGACGAGATCGTCCGGCTGGTGGCCGAGCGGGCGCCCAAGCGCGACGAGTACCTCGCCATAGTGACCGACGAGGTCCAGTCCGACCTGCGCGCCGCCCGCATCAAGGCGACCGTCACCGGCCGCCCCAAGCACTACTACAGCGTCTACCAGAAGATGATCGTCCGCGGCCGTGACTTTGCGGAGATCTACGACCTGGTGGGCATCCGCGTCCTGGTGGACACCGTCCGCGACTGCTACGCGGCGCTGGGCACGGTCCACGCCCGCTGGAACCCGGTTCCGGGGCGGTTCAAGGACTACATCGCGATGCCCAAGTTCAACATGTACCAGTCGCTGCACACCACGGTCATCGGCCCCAACGGCAAGCCCGTCGAGCTCCAGATCCGTACGTTCGACATGCACCGCCGCGCCGAGTACGGCATCGCCGCGCACTGGAAGTACAAGCAGGAGGCCGTCGCCGGCGCCTCCAAGGTGCGCACCGACGTGCCGAAGAAGGCCGGCAAGGACGACCACATCAACGACATGGCGTGGCTGCGCCAGCTGCTCGACTGGCAGAAGGAGACCGAGGACCCCAGCGAGTTCCTGGAGTCCCTGCGCTTCGACCTGTCGCGCAACGAGGTCTTCGTCTTCACCCCCAAGGGCGACGTCATAGCGCTCCCGGCGGGTGCCACGCCCGTCGACTTCGCGTACGCGGTCCACACGGAGGTCGGCCACCGGACCATAGGCGCACGCGTCAACGGCCGGCTCGTACCGCTGGAATCGACGCTGGACAACGGCGACCTGGTGGAGGTCTTCACCTCCAAGGCGGCCGGCGCCGGGCCCTCGCGCGACTGGCTGGGCTTCGTCAAGTCGCCGCGCGCCCGCAACAAGATCCGCGGCTGGTTCTCCAAGGAGCGCCGCGACGAGGCGATCGAGCAGGGCAAGGACGCCATCGCGCGCGCCATGCGCAAGCAGAACCTGCCGATCCAGCGGATCCTCACCGGCGACTCACTGGTCACCCTCGCCCACGAGATGCGCTACCCCGACATCTCCTCGCTGTACGCGGCGATCGGCGAGGGCCATGTGGCGGCCCAGGGCGTCGTCCAGAAACTGGTGCAGGCGCTCGGCGGCGAGGAGGCGGCCAACGAGGACATCGCCGAGTCGGCGCCGCCCTCGCGCGGACGCAGCAAGCGCCGGGCCAACGCCGACCCGGGCGTGGTGGTCAAGGGCGTCGACGACGTGTGGGTCAAGCTGGCCCGCTGCTGTACGCCCGTCCCCGGCGACCCGATCATCGGCTTCGTCACCCGCGGCAGCGGTGTCTCGGTGCACCGGGCGGACTGCGTCAACGTCGACTCGCTCTCGCAGCAGCCGGAGCGGATCCTCGAAGTCGAGTGGGCGCCCACCCAGTCGTCGGTCTTCCTGGTCGCCATCCAGGTCGAGGCGCTGGACCGCTCCCGGCTCCTGTCGGACGTCACCCGCGTCCTGTCCGACCAGCACGTCAACATCCTTTCGGCGGCTGTCCAGACCTCCCGCGACCGGGTGGCCACCTCGCGCTTCACCTTCGAGATGGGCGACCCCAAGCACCTCGGCCACGTCCTGAAGGCCGTGCGAGGGGTGGAGGGCGTGTACGACGTGTACCGGGTGACGTCGGCCCGCCGGCCGTAACCCTCCCGGGGCACACACGAACGAGGGCCCGCCCGTGTCACCACGGGCGGGCCCTCGTTCGTGTGATGCCGCAGGCTGCGCTGCGTGCGTCAGCCGCCGAACTCCTCCAGCCCCTTCAGGGCCTGGTCGAGCAGGGCCTGGCGGCCCTCCAGCTCCTTGGCGAGCTTGTCGGCCCTGGCGTTGTTGCCCGCCGCGCGCGCCGCGTCGATCTGGCCGCGCAGCTTGTCGACGGCGGCCTGGAGCTGGCCCGTCAGACCCGCGGCACGCGCGCGTGCCTCCGGGTTGGTGCGGCGCCACTCGGACTCCTCGGCCTCCTTGAGGGCCCGCTCCACCGCGTGCATCCGGCCCTCGACCTTGGGACGCGCGTCGCGCGGCACGTGGCCGATGGCCTCCCAGCGCTCGTTGATGCCGCGGAAGGCCGCGCGGGCCGCCTTCAGATCGGTCACCGGGACGAGCTTCTCGGCCTCGACGGCCAGCTCCTCCTTGAGCTTGAGGTTCTCGGTCTGCTCGGCGTCGCGCTCCGCGAAGACCTCGCCGCGCGCGGCGAAGAAGACGTCCTGGGCGCCGCGGAAGCGGTTCCACAGCTCGTCCTCGGCCTCGCGCTGGGCGCGGCCCGCCGCCTTCCAGTCGGCCATCAGCTCGCGGTAGCGGGCCGCCGTGGTGGCCCAGTCCGTGGACGAGGAGAGAGACTCGGCCTCGACGACCAGCTTCTCCTTGGCCTTGCGGGCCTCCTCGCGCTGGGCGTCCAGCGAGGCGAAGTGCGCCTTGCGGCGCTTGGAGAACGCCGAGCGCGCGTGCGAGAAGCGGTGCCACAGCTCGTCGTCGGACTTCCGGTCGAGCCGGGGCAGGCCCTTCCAGGTGTCCACGAGGGCCCGCAGCCGCTCACCGGCCGAGCGCCACTGCTCGCTCTGCGCCAGCTCCTCGGCCTCGGCGACCAGCGCCTCCTTGGCGTGCTTGGCCTCGTCGGTCTGCTTGGCCTTCTGGGCCTTGCGCTCCTCGCGCCGCGACTCGACGGTCTCGACCAGCTTGTCGAGCCGCTTGCGCAGCGCGTCGAGGTCACCCACCGCGTGGTGCTCGTCCACCTGCGAGCGCAGGTGGTCGATCGCCGCCTGGGCGTCCTTCGCCGACAGGTCGGTGGTCCTCACCCGCCGCTCGAGGAGGCCGATCTCGACAACCAGGCCCTCGTATTTGCGCTCGAAGTAGGCCAGGGCCTCCTCGGGAGTCCCCGCCTGCCACGATCCGACGACGACTTCGCCCTCGGCTGTACGCACATACACGGTGCCCGTCTCATCGACGCGGCCCCACGGGTCGCTGCTCACAGCGCCTCCTCCACATGATGCCCACACGAGGGGTCCGGCCCTCACGGCATCGTCCACAGTTTCCGGGACGGGCCTCGCCCGTCCTCCACAGCGCGTTCGTCACCGCGCTGCACAACGCCAATCTAGGCGACCGGCCGCCCGGCTGTCCGCACTCAGCGCGGCCGAATTCCGCGGGTCAGTCCTTGTTGACGGCGGCCTTCGTGATGGTGACGGCCGTCTTGGGCGCACCGTCCCCGGCACCTCCCGCCACACCCGCCTTCGCGACCTCCTGGACGGCCTTGAGCCCGGCGGCGTCCATCGTGCCGAACGGCGTGTAGGTGGGCGGCAGTTTGGTCTCCTTGTAGACCAGGAAGAACTGGCTGCCGCCGGTGTGCGGCTGGCCGGTGTTGGCCATCGCGACGGTGCCCGCCGGGTAGGTGACCGTCCCCTCCGCGCCCGCCTTGCCCAGGGCCGTCAGGTTCTCGTCCGGAATCGTGTAGCCGGGGCCGCCGGTGCCGTCGCCCTTGGGGTCGCCGCACTGGAGGACGAAGATCCCCTGCGTGGTCAGCCGGTGACACTTCGTGTTGTCGAAGTAACCCTTGTCGGCGAGCGACTTGAACGAGTTGACCGTGTGCGGCGTCTTCGCCGCCGCCATCGTGAACGCGATGTCGCCCGCGCTGGTCTTCAGCGACATCGTGTACGAGGCCTTCTGGTCGATCGCCATCTTCGGCTCCGGGGCCGAGTCCTTGCTCGCCGGGGGCGTCGGCGTCGCGGAGGGGGAGGCGGCGTCCGACTTCTTGTCGTCGTCGCCGTCGAAGGCTCCCGTGGCGAAGGCCGCCCCGCCCGCCGCGACGACCACCGCGAGGGTGGCCGCGATGACGGTGTTGCGGCGCTTGGCCTTGCGCCGGGCCTCCTCACGGCGGCGCTGCTGACGCTCGAACTTCTCCCGGGCGAGCTGGCGCCGGCGCTGATCGCTGCTGACCACCGGTGGTCTCCTTGTGCGGTGTAGTGGCGTACGGACGCGTGTACGCGCGGACTGTGCCCGTACCGTATATGGGTTCGCTGTGACAGGAGCAGCGCCGGTAGGCTCTGAACAGCCGCAATCACCCGCCGTACGAGAAACTGAGGACGATCGTGCTCATTGCCGGGTTCCCCGCCGGGGCCTGGGGGACCAACTGCTACCTGGTCGCCCCCGCCGCCGGCGAGGAGTGCGTGATCATCGACCCGGGCCACCAGGCCGCCCAGGGAGTCGAGGACGCACTGAGGAAGCATCGGCTCAGGCCCGTCGCCGTCGTCCTCACCCACGGCCACATCGACCACTGCGCCTCGGTCGTCCCGGTCTGCGGCGCCCATGACGTTCCCGCCTGGATCCACCCCTCGGACCGGTACATGATGAGCGACCCGGAGAAGGCCCTCGGCCGCTCCTTCGGCGCGCAGATCATGGGCGAGCTGACCATCGGCGAACCGGACGACGTCAAGGAGCTGACGGACGGCGCGACGCTGGAGCTCGCCGGCATGGAGCTCACCGTGTCGCACGCGCCCGGCCATACCAAGGGGTCGGTGACGTTCGGGCTGCCCGAGGCGGAGGACATCCCTCCGATCCTGTTCTCGGGCGACCTGCTCTTCGCCGGCTCCGTCGGACGCACCGACCTGCCCGGCGGCAGCCACGCCGAGCTCCTCGAGTCGCTGGGCCGCGTGTGCCTGCCGCTCGACGACTCGACCGTGGTGCTGTCCGGCCACGGCTCCCAGACCACCATCGGCCAGGAGCGCGCCACCAACCCGTATCTGCGGCAGGTGGCCGCCGGCCCGGGAGAGGGCATCGCCTCTCCCCGACGAGGAATGTGACGAGAAGCTTCCCCATGAGTACCTTCCAGGCTCCCAAGGGCACCTACGACCTGCTCCCGCCCGACTCGGCCCGCTTCCTCGCGGTGCGCGAGGCCATCGCGGCGCCCCTGAAGCGGTCGGGCTACGGCTACATCGAGACCCCCGGCTTCGAGAACGTCGAGCTGTTCGCGCGCGGCGTCGGTGAGTCCACCGACATCGTGACCAAGGAGATGTACGCCTTCGAGACCAAGGGCGGCGACCGCCTCGCCCTGCGCCCCGAGGGCACCGCCTCCGTGCTGCGCGCGGCCCTGGAGGCCAATCTGCACAAGGCCGGAAACCTGCCCGTCAAGCTCTGGTACTCGGGCTCGTACTACCGCTACGAACGCCCCCAGAAGGGCCGCTACCGCCACTTCTCGCAGGTCGGCGCCGAGGCGATCGGCGCGGAGGACCCGGCGCTCGACGCCGAGCTGATCATCCTGGCGAACGACGCCTACCGCTCGCTCGGCCTGCGCCACTTTCGCATCCTGCTGAACTCGCTGGGCGACCAGGAGTGCCGTCCCGTCTACCGGGCCGCCCTCCAGGACTTCCTGCGCGGCCTCGACCTCGACGAGGACACCCTGCGCCGGGCCGAGATCAACCCGCTGCGCGTCCTCGACGACAAGCGGGACGCGGTCCAGAAGCAGCTGGCGGGCGCGCCGCTGCTGCGCGACTACCTGTGCGACGCGTGCAAGGCGTACCACGAGGAGGTGCGCGAGCTCCTGACCGCCGAGGGCGTGGCGTACGAGGACGACGCCCGGCTGGTGCGCGGCCTCGACTACTACACCCGCACCACCTTCGAGTTCGTCCACGACGGTCTGGGCTCGCAGTCCGCGGTCGGCGGCGGCGGCCGCTACGACGGCCTCTCCGAGATGATCGGCGGCCCCGCGCTGCCGTCGGTGGGCTGGGCGCTGGGCGTGGACCGCACGGTCCTGGCCCTGGAGGCCGAGGGCGTCGCCCTCGACATCCCCTCCGCGACCAGCGTCTTCGCGGTGCCGCTGGGCGAGGAGGCACGGCGGGTGCTGTTCCGGGTGGTCACCGAGCTGCGCAGGTCCGGGGTGGCGGCCGACTTCAGCTTCGGCGGCAAGGGCCTCAAGGGCGCCATGAAGAACGCCAACCGCTCCGGCGCCCGCCTCACCCTGGTCGCGGGCGAGCGGGACCTGGCCGAGGGCGTGGTCCAGCTCAAGGACATGGAGTCCGGCGACCAGGTGGCGGTCCCGCTCGCGGACGCCGTCGAGGCCGTGCGCGCGCGCCTGGTCTGACAGTCGCGTCAACTCGGTACGTACGGCGTCGTCCTGATGGATGACAGCGGTGGCGAAGTGCCAAGTCCGGTCCCCGCGGGCCGGACTCGGCACCGCCGCCGCCGTCGTCCTTATCCGCATCGAACGGTGGCCGGGCCATGGATTGCGGCACAATGACCCTGCCCAGCAGCCACGGAATGACGGAACGGCGATATGACCACAACAGTTGACGACGTCTCCTCCGGCCAGGAGCAGGTGAGCACCGAGGGCACCGTCGGGGCCGGCCGCGCGTTCGCGTGGCTCCTGGTGATCACGGGCGCCGCCGGACTGCTCGCGGCCTGGGTCATCACGCTCGACAAGTTCAAGCTGCTGGAGGACCCGAACTTCACCCCGGGATGCAGCCTCAACCCGGTGGTCTCCTGCGGCAACATCATGAAGAGCGACCAGGCGTCGGCGTTCGGCTTCCCGAACCCGATGCTGGGCCTGGTGGCGTACGGGATCGTCATCGCGGTCGGCATGAGCCTGCTGGCGGGCGCCCGCTTCCGGCGCTGGTACTGGCTGACCCTCAACGCCGGCACGCTCTTCGGCGTCGGATTCTGCGCCTGGCTGCAGTTCCAGTCGCTGTACCGGATCAACGCGCTGTGCCTGTGGTGCTGCCTGGCCTGGGTCGCCACGATCCTCATGTTCTGGTACGTGACCTCGCACAACATCCGCCGCGGCCTGCTGCCGGCGCCGGGCTGGCTGAAGTCGTTCCTGTCGGAGTTCACCTGGGTGCTGCCGGTGCTGCACGTCGGGATCATCGGCATGCTCATCCTGACCCGCTGGTGGGACTTCTGGACCAGCTGACGCGACGGACGGGGGTGGCCCCTGTGCACGGCCCTACAGGGCCTGAGCAGGGGTTTTCGCCGTCCTGACGGCATTGTCAGTGGGGTGGCATAGGGTTCTTGACGTGGAGCCCGACCTGTTCACCGCAGCCGCAGAGGACCGCCAGGAGAAAGACCCGGCGGGCAGCCCTCTGGCCGTCCGGATGCGCCCGCGCGTCCTCGACGAAGTCGTGGGCCAGCAGCATCTGCTGAAGCCCGGCTCACCGCTGCGCCGCCTGGTGGGGGAGGGGAGCGGCGGTCCCGCCGGGCCCTCCTCCGTGATCCTCTGGGGCCCGCCCGGCACCGGCAAGACGACCCTGGCGTACGTGGTGTCGAAGGCGACCAACAAGCGGTTCGTCGAGCTCTCCGCGATCACCGCGGGCGTCAAGGAAGTGCGGGCCGTGATCGACGGGGCCCGCCGGGCCATCGGCGGCTTCGGCAAGGAGACCGTCCTCTTCCTCGACGAGATCCACCGCTTCTCCAAGGCCCAGCAGGACTCGCTGCTCCCGGCGGTGGAGAACCGCTGGGTCACGCTGATCGCGGCCACCACCGAGAACCCGTATTTCTCGGTGATCTCCCCGCTGCTCTCCCGCTCCCTGCTGCTCACCCTGGAGCCGCTCACCGACGACGACCTGCGCGCCCTGCTGCGCCGGGCGGTCGCGGAGGAGCGCGGCCTCGGCGGCGCGGTGACGCTGGCCGAGGACGCGGAGGCGCATCTGCTGCGGATCGCGGGCGGCGACGCCCGGCGCGCGCTGACCGCCCTGGAGGCGGCGGCGGGTTCGGCCCTGGCCCAGGAGGAGCGGGAGGTCACGCTCCGGACGGTCGAGGAGACGGTCGACCGGGCGGCCGTGAAGTACGACAAGGACGGCGACCAGCACTACGACGTGGCGAGCGCCCTGATCAAGTCGATCCGCGGCTCGGACGTGGACGCGGCGCTGCACTACCTGGCGCGGATGATCGAGGCCGGCGAGGACCCGCGGTTCATCGCCCGACGGCTGATGATCTCCGCGAGCGAGGACATCGGCCTCGCGGACCCGACGGCGCTGCCGACGGCCGTCGCCGCCGCCCAGGCGGTCGCCATGATCGGCTTCCCCGAGGCGGCCCTCACCCTCAGCCACGCCACCATCGCCCTGGCCCTGGCCCCCAAGTCGAACGCGGCGACGACCGCGATCGCCGCCGCGATGGAGGACGTCCGCAAGGGCCTGGCCGGTCCGGTCCCGCCGCATCTGCGCGACGGCCACTACAAGGGCGCGGCCAAGCTCGGCCACGCCCAGGGGTACGTGTACCCGCACGACGTGCCGGGCGCGATCGCCGCCCAGCAGTACGCACCGGACGCGGTCGCCGACAAGCGCTACTACGAGCCCACGCGCTACGGCGCGGAGGCGCGGTACGCGGACGTGGTGGAGAAGGTCCGCGAGCGGCTGGGCCGGGGCGAGTAGGACCCAGCCTCGGGCGCTCCGGCCCCGGGCACCCCGCCTCGGACGCTCCCGCCCAGGGCAACCCCGTCCCGGGCACCCCGCCCCGGGCAACCCCGCCCCGCGCACCCCGCCCGGGGCACCACCCCGCCCCCGGCGCCCCTCGGCCGTCCGGTCCGAGGCCGTGGGCCCCTCAGTCCGCCGCCGCCTCGAAGAGCCGTCGCATGGCCCGGCGCAGCTGGCCGAGGCCGGTCACCGGCTCCGGGAACTCGAACCGCGCGTCGAAGCAGCGCCCGTCGGTGTCCCGGAACCGCACCCGCAGCCCGAACCGGTCCAGCGCCAGCGGCGTGACCGAGGCCGTGCCCCGGTCCCCGCCGGGCCCGAGCCGGGCCACCAGACCGCACAGTGAGCGCACCTGCTCCCCGTGGTGGGCGTGGAGGTGCTGGAGCAGCTCGCTCTCGTCCCGGACCAGCGGATCGGGCTCGGCGGCGGCGAACGCCTCGGGCTCCACCGCGCTCGCGCCCCACAGATCGTCCACGTACGCCTCGTTCACCTCCAGCCGCAGCGTCATGCTGCCGGGCGGCGCGAGGCCGGGGACGCGGGTGAGCCAGCCGGTGATCCAGGCGCGGCCCCGGATACGGTGGGGGACGGAGACCGGCGCCACATCGGTGATCTCCAGCACGGCGGACAGCTCGTCGTCCTGGGCGTGCGTGGCGGCCCGTACGGCGGGGGAGTCGGCGGGGAAGAGCAGGAACAGATCGCCCTCGGGGCCGACGTTGCGCAGCCGGGGCACCAGCTGCTCCGGGCGGGCTCCCTCGAGGCCGGTCGGAAGCAGCACGGACGAGCAGGTACTATGTACGAGAGTTCGTGTGCGCTCGGCTGCTGACGGCATCCGCGCGATTTCATGTCCGCTGGGACGCGGCTGACCACGATCTGATCGGACCTCCGTCACGTGACCGGTGGCATGCTGCGCACCGGTACCGGTCCCGTTCTGCGGGCCGGTGGAGCCGGCCCCTTCTGCGGGTGCGGCCTTCTTCGTGCTGTCCGTGACGTGACTGGTGTTCCCCGGACGAGACATACGATCTCCTTGAGTAAGGTGAGCCTAACCTAACCCAACCATGGAGGTTTGGAGAACGTGCCTAACCAGTCGCGTCCCAAGGTCAAGAAGTCCCGTGCGCTCGGTATCGCGCTGACGCCGAAGGCCGTCAAGTACTTCGAGGCCCGTCCGTACCCGCCGGGCGAGCACGGCCGTGGCCGCAAGCAGAACTCGGACTACAAGGTCCGTCTGCTCGAGAAGCAGCGTCTGCGCGCCCAGTACGACATCTCTGAGCGTCAGATGGCGCGTGCCTACGACCGCGCCAAGAAGGCCGAGGGCAAGACGGGCGAGGCGCTGGTCGTCGAGCTCGAGCGCCGCCTCGACGCCCTGGTCCTGCGTTCGGGCATCGCCCGCACCATCTACCAGGCCCGCCAGATGGTCGTCCACGGCCACATCGAGGTCAACGGTGGCAAGGTCGACAAGCCGTCGTTCCGTGTCCGTCCGGACGACGTCATCACCGTGCGCGAGCGCAGCCGTGAGAAGCACCCCTTCCAGGTGGCCCGCGAGGGTGGCTACGCCGGCGAGGGCGAGACCCCGCGCTACCTCCAGGTGAACCTGAAGGCCCTGGCCTTCCGCCTGGACCGTGACCCGAACCGCAAGGAAATCCCGGTCATCTGCGACGAGCAGCTCGTCGTCGAGTACTACGCCCGCTGATCCGGGTGCGGTAGTCAGCGCTCCGCGCTGCGGCCCGCCGTCTCCCCGCTCCGTACGGAGCGAGGGGCGGCGGGCTCTCGCGTTCTCGGGGCCGCCGGCTCGCGGGCCGCGGGCACCTCGGAGGCGCTCCCGTCCGCGCCCGCCAGCGCCCGGGCCACCGCCGCGTCCAGACCGAGCCCGCGGCCCCGGCGCCGGAACGTCTCGTACGCCGCCCCGCCCAGCCGCTCCCGGGCCCGCCGCTCGCACAGCACATGGGCCGCGTTGAAGCACTCCGAGCCGAACAGCGGCAGCCCCACCGACGGCCAGATCCCCTCGGCCGCCCCCTGGAGCACGGCCGCCTCCGCCGGATCGCCGCCGTCCACCGCGACCAGCGCCAACATCTCCAGCGCCAGCACCGTCCCCAGCAGGTCGTGGAAGGCGTGGTCGATCTCCAGGCACTCGCCCAGCAGCGTCCGCGCCCGCTCCAGGTCCTCGCCGTGCCAGGCCGCGTACCCGAGGACGTACAGCGCGTACGCCCTGGCCCAGCGCTCCCCGTGGTCCTCGCAGACCTCCACCACCCGCTCGCACATCACCACGGCCTCGCGCAGCCGCCCCCGGAAGGCCACCGCCATCGCCAGCTCGACCCGCGCCATCAGGACGTTGCTGTTGAGCTCGCCGATCTCCTCGTACTGCGCGAGCGCCGCCCGCAGCAGCTCCTCCGCCCTCGGCATGTCGTCCGAGACCAGCGCCAGACAGCCCGTGCGGTGCACCGCGTACGCGTGCGCCACCAGGTCGCCGGTGCGCTCGGCCTCCTCGCGGCACTCGTGCAGGGCCGCGATCGCCGCCGCCGTGTCGCCGCGCAGCACCGAGACGTAGCCGAACACCCACAGGGCCTTGAGCCGCGCGCCGTCGTGGTCGCCGCCCCCGGCCTCCAGGACCAGTGCCAGCCAGTGCGCGCCCTCCGCCAGCCGCCCGCAGCCCACCCAGCAGAACCAGAGCGTGGCCGCCAGGTACTGGGCCAGCCGGGTGTCCCGCCCGCAGTCGAGCGAGTGGTCCATCGCGGCCCGCAGATTGGGCAGCTCCGCCTCCACCCGCACCGCGACCTCCGCCTGGCGGGGGCTGAACCAGTCCAGCTCGCACCAGGTGGCGAGCCCCAGGTACCAGTCGCGGTGGCGCCGGCGCAGCCGCTCGGCGTCCCCGGCCGCCGCCAGCCAGTCGGCGCCGTACTCCCGTACGGTGTCGAGCATCCGGTAGCGCACCCCCGACGGGCCGTCCTCGCGCACCACCAGCGAGTGCTCCAGGAGGTCCTGGAGCACGTCGAGCACGGAGGCGGGCGGCAGGTCCGGGCCGACGCAGATGTACTCGACGGCCTCCAGGTCGAACGGCCCCGCGAACACCGAGAGCCGCGCCCACAGCAGCCGCTGCGCCGGGGTGCACAGTTCGTGGCTCCAGCCGATCGTGGTGCGCAGGGTCTGGTGGCGCGCGGGCACTCCGCGCCCGCCGCCGGTCAGCAGCCGGAACCGGTCGTCCAGGCGGCGCAGCACCTGCTCCACCGAGAGCGCGCCCAGCCGTCCGGCCGCCAGCTCCAGCGCCAGCGGGATGCCGTCGAGCCTGCGGCACAGCTCCAGGGCGGTCGCGGCCGACTCGTCGGTGAGGGCGAGGCCGCCGCGGACCGCGGCGGCCCGGTCGGCGAGGAGCTCCACCGCGTCCTCGTCGTCCAGCGGCGCCAGCGCCAGCAGCCGTTCTCCGGCCAGCCGCAGCGGCAGCCGCCCGGCGGCGAGCACCCGTAGCCCGGGGCAGTGCCGCAGCAGCGCGCCGACCAGCTCCGCGCAGGCGTCCACGACCTGCTCGAAACCGTCCAGGACCAGGAGCAGGGTGCGCTCGGCGAGGTGGTCGAGGAGGATGCGGCGCGGCGGCCGGCTGGTGTGGTCGGTGAGGCCGAGCGCCTCCACCACCGCGTGGTCGAGCAGGTCCGGGTCGGTGAGCGTGGACAGGTCCGCGGGCCGGACCCCGTCGCAGTAGCGTTCCTGCGCGGCCGCCGTGGACGCGGCGCGCAGCGCCAGCCGGGTCTTGCCGACGCCGCCGACCCCGACCACGGTGACCAGCCGCGCCTCGGCCAGCAGCCCGTGCAGCGTGGCCAGTTCACGTTCTCGCCCGACGAAGCGGTTCAGCTCTGAGGGCACAGGGGAGCGCATGGGACACGCAGAGTACTCAAGGGTGAGCGCTGCGTACAAGCGGGTGACGGGACTCCGCTCGCGCGCGCCCCGAATGCGGTAGGGGGCAAGACCCTCGGCGCGATAGGGTCGGGAGACAACTTTTCTTGTCCGACGGTCGATGCGCAGGGAGCGGTGCGAAGTGTCCGGTGGAGAGGTGGCCGGGATCCTGGTGGCCGTCTTCTGGGCGATCCTGGTGTCCTTCCTCGCCGTAGTCCTCGTACGGCTGGCCCAGACGCTGAAGGCGACGACCAAGCTGGTGGCCGAGGTGACCGAGCAGGCCGTCCCGCTGCTCGCGGACGCCTCGACGGCCGTGCGCTCGGCGCAGACCCAGTTGGACCGGGTCGACGCGATCGCCTCGGACGTCCAGGAGGTCACCTCCAACGCCTCGGCGCTCTCCACCACGGTCGCCTCGACGTTCGGCGGCCCGCTGGTGAAGGTCGCGGCCTTCGGCTACGGGGTGCGCCGGGCCATCGGACGGAAAACCGGGCCCGCCGAGCCGCCTCGTACGGTGATCGTCGGGCGGACTCTGCCGTCCGCGCGGCGGAGGAAGCGAAAGGGCTGAGGCTGCGATGTTCCGCCGTACGTTCTGGTTCACCGCGGGCGCCGCGGCCGGTGTGTGGGCCACCACCAAGGTCAACCGGAAGCTGAAGCAGCTGACCCCCGAGTCGCTGGCCGCGCGCACCGCCGACAAGGCGATCGAGGCGGGCCACCGGCTCAAGGACTTCGCGCTCGACGTGAAGGCGGGCATGGCGCAGCGCGAGTCCGAACTCAACGACGCGCTGGGCCTGAACGCCTCCAACGTGCGCGAACTCCCGGCGCAGCGCCGCCTCGCGGCCATCGACCAATCCAACCAGCAGAACCCGAAGATCTCCTACAAGAAGATCTCGTACAACCGGAATGAGGACCACTGATGGAGTCGGCTGAAATCCGCCGCCGCTGGCTGAGCTTCTTCGAGGAGCGCGGTCACACCGTCGTCCCTTCGGCGTCGCTCATCGCGGACGACCCGACTCTGCTCCTGGTCAACGCGGGCATGGTGCCGTTCAAGCCGTACTTCCTGGGTGAGACCAAGCCGCCCGCCCCGCGCGCCACCAGCGTGCAGAAGTGCGTGCGCACGCCGGACATCGAAGAGGTCGGCAAGACCACCCGGCACGGCACGTTCTTCCAGATGTGCGGCAACTTCTCCTTCGGCGACTACTTCAAGGAAGGCGCCATCCAGTACGCCTGGGAGCTGCTCACCAGCCCCGTGGCGGACGGCGGCTTCGGCCTGGAACCGGAGAAGCTCTGGATCACGGTCTACCTCGACGACGACGAGGCCGAGCAGATCTGGCGCGAGAAGATCGGCGTCCCGGCCGAGCGCATCCAGCGCCTGGGCAAGAAGGACAACTTCTGGTCCATGGGCGTCCCCGGCCCCTGCGGTCCCTGCTCCGAGATCAACTACGACCGCGGCCCCGAGTTCGGCGTCGAGGGCGGCCCGGCCGTCAACGACGAGCGGTACGTGGAGATCTGGAACCTGGTCTTCATGCAGTACGAGCGGGGCGCCGGCGAGGGCAAGGAGGACTTCCCGATCCTCGGCGACCTGCCGTCGAAGAACATCGACACGGGTCTCGGCCTCGAACGCCTCGCCATGATCCTCCAGGGCGTACAGAACATGTACGAGACCGACACCCTGCGCGTGGTCATGGACAAGGCCACCGAGCTGACCGGTGTGCGCTACGGCGACCAGCACACCACCGACGTCTCCATGCGGGTGGTGGCCGACCACATCCGTACGTCCGTGATGCTCATCGGCGACGGGGTCACCCCCGGCAACGAGGGCCGCGGCTATGTGCTGCGCCGCATCATGCGCCGCGCCATCCGCAACATGCGCCTGATGGGCGCCACCGGCCCGGTCGTCCAGGAGCTCATCGACGTCGTGATCGACACGATGGGGCAGCAGTACCCGGAGCTGATCACCGACCGCAAGCGCATCGAGACGGTCGCGCTCGCCGAGGAGGCCGCCTTCCTCAAGGCCCTCAAGGGCGGCACCAACATCCTGGACACCGCCGTCACCGAGACCAAGGCCGGCGGCGGCACGGTCCTCGCCGGTGAGAAGGCCTTCCTGCTCCACGACACCTGGGGCTTCCCGATCGACCTCACCCTGGAGATGGCCGCCGAGCAGGGCCTCTCGGTGGACGAGGACGGCTTCCGCCGTCTGATGAAGGAGCAGCGCGAGCGGGCCAAGGCCGACGCCAGGGCCAAGAAGACCGGCCACGCCGACCTGTCCGCCTACCGCGAGGTGGCCGACGGCTCCGGCGAGACCGACTTCACCGGCTACACGCTCACCGAGAACGAGTCGAGGATCGTCGGCCTGCTCGTCGACGGCGTGCCCTCGCCCGCCGCCTCCGAGGGCGACGAGGTCGAGGTCGTCCTCGACCGCACCCCCTTCTACGCCGAGGGCGGCGGCCAGCAGGCCGACCAGGGCCGCATCAGGCTCGACAGCGGCGCGGTCATCGAGGTCCGCGACGTGCAGAAGCCGGTCCCCGGCGTCCACGTCCACAAGGGCGTCGTCCAGGTCGGCGAGGTCACCGTCGGCGCCTCGGCCTACGCCGTCATCGACACCCGGCGCCGGCGCGCCATCGCCCGCGCCCACTCCGCCACGCACCTCACCCACCAGGCCCTGCGCGACGCGCTCGGCCCGACGGCCGCCCAGGCCGGCTCGGAGAACTCCCCGGGCCGCTTCCGCTTCGACTTCGGCTCGCCCAACGCCGTCCCCGGCACGGTCATGACCGACGTCGAGCAGAAGATCAACGAGGTGCTCGCCCGCGAGCTGGACGTCCAGGCCGAGGTCATGTCGATCGACGAGGCCAAGAAGCAGGGCGCCATCGCCGAGTTCGGCGAGAAGTACGGCGAGCGCGTCCGCGTCGTCACCATCGGGGACTTCTCCAAGGAGCTCTGCGGCGGCACGCACGTCCACAACACCGCCCAGCTGGGCCTGGTGAAGCTGCTCGGCGAGTCGTCCATCGGCTCCGGCGTGCGCCGTATCGAGGCTCTGGTCGGCGTGGACGCCTACCACTTCCTCGCCCGCGAGCACACGGTCGTCGCCCAGCTCCAGGAGCTGGTCAAGGGCCGTCCCGAGGAGCTTCCCGAGAAGATCTCCGCCATGCTCGGCAAGCTGAAGGACGCCGAGAAGGAGATCGAGAAGTTCCGCGCCGAGAAGGTGCTCCAGGCCGCCGCCGGGCTCGCCGAGAGCGCCAAGGACGTCCGGGGCGTCGCGCTGGTCACCGGCCGGGTGCCGGACGGCACCTCCGCCGACGACCTGCGCAAGCTCGTCCTCGACGTGCGCGGCCGCATCCCGGGCGACCGCCCGGCGGTCGTGGCCCTGTTCACCACGGCCAACGGCCGTCCCGTGACGGTCATCGCCACCAACGAGGCCGCCCGCGAGCGCGGTCTCAAGGCCGGTGAGCTGGTGCGTACCGCCGCCAAGACCCTCGGTGGCGGCGGTGGCGGCAAGCCGGACGTCGCCCAGGGCGGCGGCCAGAACCCGGACGCGGTCGGCGACGCCATCGACGCCGTCGAGCGCCAGGTCGGCGAGACCGTCTGATGCGACGCGGACGACGTCTCGCGATCGACGTCGGGGACGCCCGGATCGGGGTCGCCTCGTGCGACCCCGACGGGGTCCTCGCCACGCCGGTGGAGACCGTGCCGGGACGTGATGTCCCGGCCGCCCACCGGCGGTTGCGTCAACTCGTCGAGGAGTACGAGCCCATCGAGGTCGTCATGGGGCTGCCCCGCTCCCTCAGCGGGGGCGAGGGCCCGGCGGCGGTCAAGGTGCGCAAGTTCGCCCACGAACTGGCGAAGGGCATCGCTCCGGTGCCGGTCCGGCTGGTCGACGAGCGTATGACGACGGTCACCGCCACCCAGGGGCTGCGCGCCTCCGGGGTGAAGGCCAAAAAGGGCAGGTCGGTCATCGACCAGGCCGCCGCGGTGATCATTCTCCAGACCGCGCTTGAGGCCGAACGGGTGTCAGGACGCCCGCCGGGCGAGGGCGTCGAAGTGGTTATCTGATCGCGATACGGTAACGTTCCGCGCGATGCGGCGACATTCGAACAGCAGCCGCACAGCAAAAGAGGCGGACCGTCCGGATGCCTCGCGGCTCTAGGGGACCGATGACTGAGTATGGCCGGGGCGCAGGCTCCGAACCGTGGCATCCCGAGGATCCCCTCTACGGGGACCAGGGGTGGGGCGCGCAGCAGACCGCGCCCGGTCAGACTCCGTACGGCGACCAGCAGGGTGGGCAGCAGTACGCCCAGCAGCAGCACGAGCAGCAGCATCCGGAGCAGCAACAGCACCAGCAGCACCCTCAGCAGCAGTACGCGCAGCAGCCGCAGGAGTCCTACGGGCAGCAGCCGCAGTACGGCGAGCAGCCCCAGCAGGGCTACCCGCAGGAGCAGCAGTACGCCCAGCAGGCGCAGTACCACGCGGGATGGGACACCGGCCAGCAGGCCGCCATGCCCTACGCGGGCCAGCAGCCCGAGGGCTACCCCGCCTACGGCACCGAGACCCAGGACTACTACGGCACGCCCGAGGCGTACCCGCCGCCGCAGCCCCCGGGCCGGCGGCGGACGGTGCCCGAGCAGGCGCCCGAGTGGAACCCCGAGGAGCAGGAGCCGGAGGAGGAGAACCACCCCTTCTTCAGTGACGGCGACGGCGACCGGGGCGGGTCCGGCTCCGACGAGGACGACGACGAGCCGCGCTCCCGGCGCGGCGGCGCGGGCCGGGACCGCCGGGGCAAGAGCAAGAAGAAGAAGGGCAAGAGCGGGCGCGCCTGCCTGGTGCTCGTGGTCGTCTTCTCGCTCGGCGTGGGCGGCGCGGGCTACTTCGGCTACCAGTTCTGGCAGAAGAAGTTCGGCGCGGCCCCCGACTACGTGGGAACCGGCTCCACCCCCGTCCAGGTGGAGATCCCGCCGGGCGCCGGCGGCTACGAGATCGGCAGCATCCTGGCCAAGGCCGGCGTGGTCAAGAGCCAGGGCGCCTTCGTCTCCGCGCAGAACGAGAACCCCAAGGGCAAGACCCTCCAGGCCGGCGTCTACACCCTGAACAAGGGGATGTCGGCGGCCAACGCGGTCGCGGCCATGCTCAACCCGGCCAGCCGCAACAACCTCATCATTCCCGAGGGCAAACGCAACGCCTGGGTCTACGAGCAGATCGACAAGCGCCTCGAACTCAAGGCGGGCACGACCAAGGACGTCGCCAAGAGCCAGGCGAAGAAGCTCGGCCTGCCCGACTGGGCGAACGACAACAAGGACATCCAGGACCCGCTGGAGGGCTTCCTCTACCCGGCCAGCTACCCGGTCGCCAAGGGCACCAAGCCCGAGGACGTGCTGCGCAAGATGGTCGCGCGCGCCAACACCGAGTACGGCAAGGTCGACCTGAAGGGCATGGCGTCCAAGCTCGGCCTGAAGTCGCCGCTCCAGCTCATCACGGTCGCCAGCCTCGTCCAGGCGGAAGGCAAGTACAAGCACGACTTCGACAAGGTCGCGCGGGTCGTCTACAACCGCCTCAAGCCCAACAACACCGAGACCTACGGCCTGCTCGACTTCGACTCCACGGTCAACTACGCCAAGAGCCAGTCGACGCTGGACATCGGCGCGGTCAAGCACCTGCGGGACTTCAAGCACCCGTACAACACGTACTACATCCACGGCCTGCCGCCCGGCCCCATCGGCAACCCCGGTGAGTCCGCGCTGCACTCGGCGCTCAACCCGACGCCCGGCCCGTGGTACTACTTCGTCTCCGTCACCGAGAACAACACGCTGTTCGCGGTCACCAACGAAGAGCACGAGCAGAACCGCAGGAAGTACGAAGAGGAGAAATCCGGCCAGTGAGCTCCACGAGCCAGGAGAGCGGTGCGCGACGGGCGGCCGTACTGGGATCGCCCATCGCGCACTCGCTCTCCCCGGTGCTGCACCGCGCCGCCTACCGGGAACTCGGCCTCACCCACTGGTCCTACGACCGCTTCGAGGTGGACGAGGCCACCCTGCCCGGCTTCCTCGACGGACTCGACCGGTCCTGGGCCGGGTTCTCGCTCACCATGCCGCTGAAGCGGGCCGTCATCCCGCTGCTCGACGGCATCAGCGCCACCGCCTCCTCGGTGGAGGCGGTCAACACCGTCGTCCTCACCGCCGACGGGCGCCGCTACGGCGACAACACCGACATCCCCGGCATGCTCGCCGCCCTGCGCGAGCGCGGGGTCGAACGGGTCGGCTCGGCCGCCGTGCTCGGCGCGGGCGCCACCGCGTCCTCCGCGCTCGCCGCCCTCGCCCGCATCTGTACGGGAGAGGTCACCGCGTACGTGCGCAGCGCCGCCCGGGCCGAGGAGATGCGGGGCTGGGGCGAGCGGCTCGGGGTGGCCGTGCGCACCGCCGACTGGGCGGACGCGGCCGGGGCCTTCGAGGCGCCGCTGGTCGTCGCCACCACCCCGGCGGGCACCACCGACGCGCTCGCGACGGCCGTGCCCGAGCGGCCCGGCACCCTCTTCGACGTCCTCTACGACCCCTGGCCCACCCCGCTGGCGGCCGCCTGGGCCGGGCGCGGGGGAGCGGTCGTGGGCGGCCTCGACCTCCTGGTGCACCAGGCGGTGCTCCAGGTGGAGCAGATGACCGGTGTGGTGAAGGCCCCGCTGGCGGTCATGCGCGAGGCGGGCGAGCGGGCCCTGGCGGCCCGCTGAGCCGTCCCCCCTCGGGGGCGCGGGGATCCGCCGGGCCGGTCCTGGACGGTCCATACCCCGGCCAGGAGGCCGTCCGCTGGCTGGACCGGTCCCGGCCCACCCTCGCGGACGTGGGAGGATCAGGGGTGGCGGGCCAGGGCCGCGCACCCGGCCGCGCTCGTAGGACCAGGACGCGCGAGCAACGAGGAGCACCGTTGAGCAGGTTGCGCTGGCTGACCGCGGGGGAGTCGCACGGCCCCGCACTGGTGGCGACGCTGGAGGGCCTTCCGGCCGGCGTCCCGATCACCACGGAGATGGTGGCGGACCACCTGGCCCGGCGCCGCCTCGGCTATGGACGCGGCGCGCGGATGAAGTTCGAGCGCGACGAGGTCACCTTCCTCGGCGGCGTCCGCCACGGCCTGTCGATGGGCTCGCCCGTCGCGATCATGGTGGGCAACACCGAGTGGCCCAAGTGGGAGCAGGTCATGTCGGCCGATCCCGTGGACCCGCAGATCCTCGCCGACCTCGCCCGCAACGCGCCGCTGACGCGCCCCCGGCCGGGCCACGCGGACCTGGCGGGCATGCAGAAGTACGGCTTCGACGAGGCGCGTCCGATCCTGGAGCGCGCCAGCGCCCGGGAGACCGCCGCCCGCGTCGCCCTGGGCGCGGTGGCCCGCTCCTACCTCAAGGAGACCGCCGGTATCGAGGTCGTCTCGCACGTGGTCGAACTTGCGTCCGCGAAGGCTCCGTACGGCGTCTACCCCACCCCGGCCGACGTCGAGAAGCTGGACGCCGACCCGGTGCGCTGCCTGGACTCGGACGCGTCGAAGGCGATGGTCGCGGAGATCGACCAGGCCCACAAGGACGGCGACACCCTCGGCGGCGTGGTCGAGGTCCTGGCGTACGGCGTGCCGGTGGGCCTCGGCTCGCACGTGCACTGGGACCGGCGTCTGGACGCCCGCCTCGCCGCCGCCCTGATGGGCATCCAGGCGATCAAGGGCGTCGAGGTCGGCGACGGCTTCGACCTGGCCCGCGTCCCCGGCTCCCAGGCGCACGACGAGATCGTGCGCACCGCCGACGGCGTCAGGCGCACCTCCGGCCGCGCGGGCGGCACCGAGGGCGGTCTGACCACCGGCGAGCTGCTGCGCGTCCGCGCCGCCATGAAGCCGATCGCGACCGTGCCCCGCGCCCTGGCCACCATCGACGTGGCGACCGGCGAGGCCGCCAAGGCGCACCACCAGCGCTCGGACGTGTGCGCCGTGCCCGCCGCCGGGATCGTGGCCGAGGCCATGGTCGCGCTCGTCCTCGCGGACGCGGTGGCGGAGAAGTTCGGCGGCGACTCGGTCCCCGAGACCCGCCGCAACGTCCGGTCCTACCTCGACCACCTCCAGATCCGGTGAGCACCGGTCCGCTGGTCGTCCTGGTCGGACCGATGGGCTCCGGCAAGTCCACCGTGGGCACGCTGCTCGCCGGGCGGCTCGGCGCGCCCTACCGGGACACCGACGCCGACATCGTGGCCGCCCAGGGCCGCCCGATCGCCGACATCTTCGTCGACGAGGGCGAGCCGCACTTCCGCGAGCTGGAGCGGGAGGCGGTGCGCGCCGCCCTCGCCGAGCACACCGGTGTGCTCGCCCTCGGCGGCGGCGCCGTCCTGGACGCGTCCACGCGCGCGCTGCTGACCGGTCTGCCGGTCGTCTATCTGTCGATGGACGTCGAGGAGGCGGTGAAGCGGGTCGGCCTCAACACCGCCCGCCCGCTCCTCGCCGTCAACCCGCGCCGCCAGTGGCGCGAGCTGATGGAGGCCCGCCGCCATCTGTACACCGAAGTCGCCCGGGTCGTCGTCGAGACCGACGCCCGTACCCCCGAAGAGGTCGCCCAGGCGGTCCTCGACGCACTGGAGCTGAAATCCGCATGAGCGAGCAGGCACCCACCCGGATCCACGTCGGCGCCACCGCCGGGACGGACCCGTACGACGTGCTCGTCGGCCGCAACCTCCTCGCCGAACTGGGCGCGCTGATCGGCCCCGCGGCCCGCAAGGTCGCCGTCATCCACCCGGAGGCGCTGGCCGGCACCGGCGACGCCATCCGCGAGGACCTGGCCGCGCAGGGCTACGAGGCCATCGCCATCCAGGTGCCCAACGCCGAGGAGGCCAAGACCTACGAGGTCGCCGCCTACTGCTGGAAGGCGCTCGGCCAGTCCGGCTTCACCCGGACCGACGCCGTCGTCGGCGTCGGCGGCGGCGCCACCACCGACCTCGCCGGCTTCGTCGCGGCGACCTGGCTGCGCGGGGTGCGCTGGATCTCGGTCCCGACCACCGTGCTCGGCATGGTCGACGCCGCCGTGGGCGGCAAGACCGGCATCAACACCGCCGAGGGCAAGAACCTGGTGGGCGCGTTCCACCCGCCCGTGGGCGTCCTGTGCGACCTCGCCGCGCTCGACTCGCTGCCGGTCCACGACTTCGTCTCCGGCATGGCCGAGGTCATCAAGGCCGGCTTCATCTCCGACCCGGTCATCCTCGACCTGATCGAGGCCGACCCGGCGGGCGCCCGCACCCCCGAGGGCCCCCACACGGCCGAGCTGATCGAGCGCGCGATCCGGGTGAAGGCCGCCGTGGTCTCCAGCGACCTCAAGGAGTCGGGGCTGCGCGAGATCCTGAACTACGGGCACACCCTCGCGCACGCCATCGAGAAGAACGAGCGCTACAAGTGGCGCCACGGCGCCGCCGTCTCCGTCGGCATGGTCTTCGCGGCCGAGCTGGGCCGGCTCGCCGGGCGCCTCGACGACGCCACCGCCGACCGGCACCGCTCCATCCTCGAGTCGGTGGGCCTGCCGCTCACCTACCGCGCCGACCAGTGGCCCAAGCTGGTCGAGAACATGAGGCTGGACAAGAAGTCCCGGGGCAACCTGCTGCGCTTCATCGTCCTGGACGGCCTCGCCAAGCCGACCGTCCTGGAGGGCCCCGACCCGGCGGTGCTGCTCGCCGCCTACGGCGAGGTGTCCTCGTGAGCCGCCGCGTCCTGGTGCTGAACGGCCCCAACCTGGGCCGCCTCGGCTCGCGCGAGCCGGACGTGTACGGGGCGACGACGTACGCGGGTCTCGTCGAGGTCTGCGAGAGCCTCGGCCAGGAGCTCGGACTCGACGTGGAGGTCCGCGAGACCAACGACGAGGGTGACATGATCCGCTGGCTGCACGAGGCGGCCGACGGAAAGATTCCGGTCGTTCTCAACCCGGGCGCGTTCACCCACTATTCGTACGGAATGCGGGACGCGGCCGCCCAGCGCACCGCCCCGCTCATCGAGGTGCACATCTCGAACCCGTACACCCGTGAGGAGTTCCGCCACACCTCCGTGGTGGCGGCCGTGGCCAGCGGCACCGTCGCGGGCTTCGGCATCGGCTCCTACCGTCTGGCGCTGCGCGCGCTCGCCGACGAACTCTCCGGCGAACTCGGCGGCTGACCGGGCACCTTCGCCGCGCCCCGGCCGTTCACACTGCGACGGCCGGGGAAGGTACGGTTCTGGACCGGACGCCCGACGGGCGTCGAACCAGCGCCAGTTGCCTTGTACGAGACGGAGTGGCACCGGATGCAGCACGAAGCGGGAGCGCCGCTTCCGCCGCCCCACGCCCCGGGGCACGGCCCCGGGGCGAGCTGGGCCTTCGCCGCCCATCAGTCCGCGGCCTCCCAGGGCGGTCCCGCGGCCCCGGGTGCCCACCAGCCCCTCGCCCCCGGCGGCCCGCCGCCGCCCGTCCCCGGCCCGCCGCCCCCACCGGCCCCGGGCTGGCACGCCCCGGCGCCCCCGCCGTCCCCGGCGCCCCAGCAGGTTCCGGCCCCGTCCCGGGACACCACCGGGCACGTGGCGCTGCCGCCGGGCGGCCCCGTCCCGTTGCCGCAGGCCCCCGAGGGCACCGGCGTCACCACGCTCGCGGTGCTGCTGATAGGCCCGGCGGGCGCGGGCAAGACCACGGTCGCCCGCTACTGGGCCCAGCACCGCCGCGTCCCCACCGCCCACATCAGCCTCGACGACGTGCGCGAATGGGTCTGCGCGGGCTTCGCCGACCCGCAGGCCGGCTGGAACGACCACTCCGAGGCGCAGTACCGCCTGGCCCGCCGCACCTGCGGCTTCGCCGCGCGGAACTTCCTGGCCAACGGCATCTCCTGCATCCTCGACGACGCGGTCTTCCCCGACCGCCCGGTCGTCGGCCTCGGCGGCTGGAAGCGCCACGTCGGCCCCGGTCTGCTGCCGGTGGTCCTGCTCCCCGGCCTGGACATCGTCCTGGAGCGCAACGCCGAGCGCTCCGGCAACCGCCGCCTCTCGGACGAGGAGGTGGCGGGCATCCACGGCCGCATGGCGGGCTGGTACGGCTCGGGCCTGCCCATCATCGACAACTCCCAGTACGACGTCCCCACCACGGCCCGCCTCCTGGACGACGTCCTGGCCCGGGCGATCGCGAGCCCGCCGAGCTGGTGAGGCCGCGGCCGCCGGGGCCGCCGCGGCCCGCCCCACCGGCCCGCGGACGGCGAGCCCCCCGGTCGGACGCGCACATCCGGCACGGCCGCAGGCCCCCTCATACGCTCGACGCATGTCAGAGGTGTATGGGCTCCGCCGAGGCTGGCTGCGCGACCGCTGCGCCGCCGCCGGCAGCGCGGCCGCACTGGTCTCGCGCCCCGCGAACGTCCGCTATCTCGCGGGCGGCGCCCCGCCCGGCGCCGTCCTGCTGCTCGGCCCCGCCGAGGACGTCCTGCTCTGCCCCCGCACGCCCACCGGCGACCTCGTGGAGGGGCGGCTCGACGAGCTGTTGCGGGTCACCGTGCTGCCCACGCCCTCGGGCGACCCGGCGGTGGCCGCCGCCGACCTCGCCCAGGCCAGCGGAGCCGACTCCCTCAGCGTCGAGGAGCACGACCTCACCGTGGCCCGGCACCGGGCGATCGGCTCGGTCGCGCCCCGGCTGCTCCTCGGCGACCTCGGAGGAGCGGTCGAGCAGAAGCGGCTCGTCAAGGACGAGGAGGAGATCGCGTGCCTGCGCATCGCGGCCGAGATCGCCGACCAGGCGCTCGGTGAGCTCCTGGAGTCGATCCTGGTCGGCCGCACCGAGCGCCACCTCGCCCTGGAGCTGGAGCGCCGCCTGGTCGACCACGGCGCCGACGGGCCCGCCTTCACCACCTCGGTGGGGACCGGCCCCAACTCCGGCCGAGGCGGCCACCGGCCCTCGGACCGACGGGTCGAGGAAGGCGATTTCCTCTCCGTCTGCCTGGGCGCCACCTACCGCGGCTACCGCTGCGAGATCGGGCGCACGTTCGTCATCGGGACGACTCCGGCGGACTGGCAGATCGAGCTCTACGACGTCGTCTTCGCCGCTCAGCGGGCCGGGAGGGAGGCGCTGGCCCCCGGCGCCGAGTACCGCGCGGTGGACCGCGCGGCGCGGCAGGTGCTGGACGCGGCGGGCCACGCGGAGGGTCTGGGAGGGTGCACCGGACACGGTGTCGGCCTCGAAATCAGTGAGGACCCGCAGCTCGCACCTGGAGCCATGGGTAAACTGGACGCTTGCGTGCCGGTCACCGTCGAACCGGGGGTCCACCTCCCGGGCCGGGGTGGTGTCCGAATCGATGACACGCTCGTCGTCCGCCCCGAGGCGGACGGCGGGCCAGAGCTACTCACCATCACGACCAAGGAACTGCTCGCGCTCTAGCTCCGCTGTGCCGCGCACCCTCGGTCCCACCAGCTTCAGTCCAGGAGATTCCGCAACCGTGGCTTCCACGAACGACCTCAAGAACGGCATGGTGCTCAAGCTCGACGGGGGCCAGCTCTGGTCCGTCGTCGAGTTCCAGCACGTCAAGCCCGGCAAGGGCCCGGCCTTCGTGCGCACCAAGCTCAAGCACGTGCTCTCCGGCAAGGTCGTCGACAAGACCTTCAACGCCGGCACGAAGGTCGAGACCGCCACCATCGACCGCCGTGACATGCAGTTCTCGTACATGGACGGCGAGTACTTCGTCTTCATGGACATGGACACCTACGACCAGCTGATGGTCGACCGCAAGTCCGTCGGCGACGCCGCCAACTTCCTGATCGAGGGCTTCACCGCCTCCGTGGCGCAGCACGAGGGCGAGGTGCTCTACGTGGAGCTGCCGGCCGCCGTCGAGCTCGTCATCCAGGAGACCGAGCCGGGTGTCCAGGGCGACCGCTCCACCGGTGGCACCAAGCCCGCCACCCTGGAGACCGGTTACCAGATCCAGGTCCCGCTCTTCATCACCACCGGTGAGAAGGTCAAGGTCGACACCCGCACCAGCGACTACCTCGGCCGGGTGAACAGCTAACCGTGGCTGCCCGGAACAAGGCGCGCAAGCGCGCCTTCCAGATCCTCTTCGAGGCCGACCAGCGCGGTGAGTCCGTGCAGACGGTCCTCGCGGACTGGGTGCGCCACTCGCGGTCGGACGACCGTCAGCCGCCGGTCAACGAGTACACGATGCAGCTCGTCGAGGGGTACGCGCAGTACGTCGCGCGCATCGACGACCTCATCTCCACGTACTCCGTCGACTGGACGCTCGACCGGATGCCGGTCGTCGACCGGAACATCATCCGGCTCGGGACGTACGAGCTGGTCTGGGAGGACGAGACGCCGGACGCCGTCGCCATCGACGAGGCGGTGCAGCTGGCGAAGGAGTTCTCCACGGACGACTCCCCGGCCTTCGTCAACGGGCTGCTGGCCCGCTTCAAGGACCTCAAACCGAGCCTTCGCCGGGACGCCTAGTCCCCGGTACCGCCCGGCACACGAAGGGGCCCGCCGTACGTGAGTACAGCGGGCCCCTTCGTCCTGCCCGGACGGATCCGGAACCCCTCCGCGCGGACAGACGCCGCCGGGCCGGCCAGGACCTCCCAAGGTCCCGGCCGGCCCGGCGGCGGCACGTTTCTGCTGAGGCGTCGCGGGCGTCAGTTGTCCTCGTGGGCGACCGCGCGGCGCGCGTCCGCGTCCAGCACGCCCCAGCTGATCAGCTGCTCGGTGAGGACCGAGGGCGACTGGTCGTAGATCACGGCGAGGGTGCGCAGGTCGTCCTGACGGATCGACAGCACCTTGCCGTTGTAGTCGCCGCGCTGCGACTGGATCGTCGCCGCGTACCTCTGCAGGGGGCCCGCCTTCTCCGGCGGGACGTGCGCGAGGCGCTCCAGGTCGAGCACGAGCTTCGGCGGCGGCTCGGCGGCCCCGCCGGGCGTGGTGCCGGGCAGCAGCTCCTGCACCGGGACCCCGTAGAAGTCCGCGAGCTCGGCGAGGCGCTGCACGGTCACGGCGCGGTCGCCGCGCTCGTACGACCCGACCACGACGGCCTTCCAGCGGCCCTGGGACTTCTCCTCCACACCATGGAGGGACAGACCCTGCTGGGTGCGGATGGCGCGGAGCTTGGCCCCGAGCTGTTTTGCGTATTCGCTGGACATATAGCTCCCCGGACGCTGTGACAACGTGCGGCTCCGCCGCGTGGCTGGTAACTCACTGTGAGGTTACGCAGCGTTACTTGGCTGCGTCAAGCCGAATGGTCCATACCCCCACCCCAGACGGGTGACAGCCCTGTGTGTGGGCGGCCTGTGGCCCTGGTACCGTGGACGGAGTAATTCCGACGTCCTTTAAGGTCCGTCCCGTGAGGCGGAGAAGGAGGTCCGTTTCGTATGGACACGCATGACTCCGATGCGGCCCGCCCGGTTCTCGAGGGCCCCGACATCGCGCGGGTACTGACCCGTATCGCCCACGAGATCGTCGAACGCGCCAAGGGCGCCGACGACGTGGTCCTCCTCGGCATCCCCACCCGTGGCGTCTTCCTCGCCCGCAGGCTCGCCGACAAGCTCGAAGAGATCACCGCCGGGAAGATCCCGGTCGGCTCCCTCGACATCACCATGTACCGCGACGACCTGCGGATGCACCCGCCGCGCGCGCTGGCCCGCACCGAGATCCCCGGGGACGGCCTCGACGGCAAGCTGGTCGTCCTCGTCGACGACGTGCTCTTCTCCGGCCGCACCATCCGCGCCGCCCTCGACGCGCTGAACGACATCGGCCGCCCGCGCGCCGTGCAGCTCGCGGTCCTCGTCGACCGCGGCCACCGCGAACTCCCGATCCGCGCCGACTACGTCGGCAAGAACCTCCCGACGTCGCTGCGGGAGACGGTCAAGGTCCTGCTCGCCGAGGAGGACGGCCGCGACGCCGTGCTGCTCGGTGCGAAGCGGACCGCCCCGGCCGGCGAGCAGTAGTCCACCTCCGCACGGAGCCCGGGCCGCACCGGCCCGTGCGGTACTTCCGCGCGCCCGCACGCCCGAACCTCCACCCTCCTGGAGAAGAACCAGATGAAGCGTCACCTCATCTCGGCCGCCGACCTCACCCGCGACGACGCCGTGCTCATCCTCGACACCGCCGAAGAGATGGCCCGGGTCGCCGACCGGCCGATCAAGAAGCTGCCCACCCTGCGCGGCCGTACCGTCGTCAACCTCTTCTTCGAGGACTCCACGCGCACCCGGATCTCCTTCGAGGCCGCCGAGAAGCGCCTGTCCGCGGACGTCATCAACTTCACCGCCAAGGGCTCCTCGGTCTCCAAGGGCGAGTCCCTGAAGGACACCGCGCAGACCCTGGAGGCGATGGGCGTCGACGCCGTCGTCATCCGGCACGGTGCCTCCGGCGCCCCCTACCGGCTCGCCACCTCCGACTGGATCGACGCCACCGTCATCAACGCCGGCGACGGCACCCACCAGCACCCCACCCAGGCCCTCCTCGACGCCTTCACCATGCGCCGCCGCCTGGTCGGCCGGGACGCGGGCCTGGGCCAGGACCTGGCCGGCAAGCGCATCACCCTCGTCGGCGACGTGCTGCACAGCCGGGTGGCCCGCTCCAACGTCGACCTGCTGCACACCCTGGGCGCCGAGGTCACCCTGGTGGCCCCGCCCACCCTGCTGCCGGTGGGCGTGGACCACTGGACCTGCGACGTCTCCTACGACCTCGACAGCGTGCTGCCGAAGTCCGACGCGGTGATGATGCTGCGTGTGCAGCGAGAGCGGATGAACGCCGCCTTCTTCCCCACCGAGCGCGAGTACTCGCGCCGGTACGGCCTGGACGGCGAGCGGATGGCGAGGATGCCCGAGCACGGCATCGTGATGCATCCCGGCCCGATGGTCCGCGGCATGGAGATCACCGCCGAGGTCGCCGACTCCGACCGCTGCACCGTCGTCGAGCAGGTCGCCAACGGCGTCCACACCCGGATGGCCGTCCTCTATCTGCTCCTGGGCGGCAACGAGCCCGCCGTCAGCCACGCCCGCCCCGTCGATTCGGAGACCAAGTAATCATGAGCAAGATCCTCATCCGTGGTGCGCAGGTGCTGGGCGGCGAGGTCCAGGACGTCCTGATCGACGGCGAGACCATCGCCGCCGTCGGCACCGGCCTCGACGCCGAGGGCGCCACCGTCGTCGACGCCGAGGGCCAGATCCTGCTCCCCGGTCTCGTCGACCTCCACACCCATCTGCGCGAGCCCGGCCGCGAGGACTCCGAGACGGTCCTCACCGGCACCCGGGCCGCCGCCCGCGGCGGCTACACCGCGGTCTTCGCCATGGCCAACACCTTCCCCGTCGCCGACACCGCGGGCGTCGTCGAGCAGGTCTGGCGGCTCGGCCGCGAGCACGGCTACTGCGACGTCCAGCCCATCGGCGCCGTCACCGTCGGCCTGGAGGGCAAGCAGCTCGCCGAGCTCGGCGCCATGCACGACTCGGCCGCCGGGGTCACCGTCTTCTCCGACGACGGCAAGTGCGTCGACGACGCCGTGATCATGCGCCGCGCCCTGGAGTACGTGAAGGCCTTCGGCGGCGTCGTCGCCCAGCACGCCCAGGAGCCGCGCCTGACCGAGGGCGCCCAGATGAACGAGGGCGTCGTCTCCGCCGAGCTGGGCCTGGGCGGCTGGCCGGCGGTCGCCGAGGAGTCGATCATCGCGCGCGATGTGCTGCTCGCCGAGCACGTCGGCTCCCGGGTGCACATCTGCCACCTCTCCACGGCCGGCTCGGTCGAGATCGTCCGCTGGGCCAAGTCGCGCGGCATCGACGTCACCGCCGAGGTCACCCCGCACCACCTGCTCCTCACCGACGAGCTGGTCCGCTCGTACAACCCGGTCTACAAGGTGAACCCGCCGCTGCGCACCGAGGCCGACGTCCTGGCGCTGCGCGAGGCGCTCGCGGACGGCACGATCGACATCGTCGCCACCGACCACGCCCCGCACCCGCACGAGGACAAGGACTGCGAGTGGGCCGCGGCCGCCATGGGCATGGTGGGCCTGGAGACCGCGCTCTCGGTCGTCCAGCACACCATGGTCGACTCCGGCCTGATGAACTGGGCGGACGTCGCCGAGCGCATGTCGTTCAAGCCCGCCCGGATCGGCGGCGCCGAGGACCACGGCCGCCCCGTCTCGGCAGGCGAGCCCGCCAACCTCACGCTGGTGGATCCGGCATACCGTGGCCAGGTGAACCCCGCGGGCTTCGCCTCCCGCAGCCGCAACACCCCCTACGAGGGCCGTGAGCTGCCGGGTCGCGTCACCCACACCTTCCTGCGGGGCAGGGCGACGGTCGCGGACGGGAAGCTGGCATGACACCTGCACTCTTCAATCTCGGCGGGGCGGCACTGGCCGCGGAGCAGAAGTCGGCCGAGGTGACGCACTGGGGGGCCCGGATCGCCTGGGTCGTCGGCGTGCTGATCTTCATCGGCTTCGTCTACTGGCTGATGCGCCAGGGCTGGAAGTGGCGCGGCACCCTCCAGTCGGACCTGCCCGAGCTCCCCGCCGTGCCCAAGGCGACCGGCCCGGCCACACTGAGCATGACCGGCCGCTACCACGGCTCCACCACGGCCGGCCAGTGGCTCGACCGGATCGTCGCGCACGGTCTGGGCGTGCGCAGCAAGGCCGAGCTCACCCTGACGGCCGAGGGAGTGAACGTCGTACGCCCCGGGGCGAACGACTTCTTCATCCCGGCCGCCGCACTGCGCGAGGCCCGGTCCGAGAAGGCCATCGCCGGAAAGGTGCTCCCGGAGGGCGGCCTGCTGGTCGTCACCTGGGCCCACGGCGACAAGCTGATCGACTCCGGCTTCCGCTCCGACCGGGCGTCCGAGCACGCCGCCTGGATCGAGGCCATCAACTCCATGAACCACCCCACCACCACGACGGAAGGCGCCGCACGATGACGACCTCCACCAGAGGAGCCCAGGCTCCCGCAGTACTCGTCCTGGAGGACGGCCGTACCTTCCACGGCCGCGCCTACGGGGCCGTGGGGGTGACCTTCGGCGAGGCCGTGTTCTCCACCGGCATGACCGGCTACCAGGAGACCCTCACCGACCCGTCGTACCACCGCCAGGTCGTCGTGATGACCGCGCCGCACATCGGCAACACCGGCGTCAACGACGAGGACCCCGAGTCCCGGCGCATCTGGGTCGCCGGCTACGTCGTGCGCGACCCCGCCCGCGTCTCCTCCAACTGGCGCGCCCGGCGCTCCCTCGACGAGGAGCTGCGCGAGCAGGGCGTCGTCGGCATCTCGGGCATCGACACCCGCGCGCTCACCCGCCATCTGCGCGAGCGCGGCGCGATGCGCGTCGGCATCTTCTCCGGCAACGCGCTGCCCGACGAGGGCACCATGCTCGCCGAGGTCCGCCAGGCCCCCGAGATGTCCGGCGCGGACCTCGCCGCCGAGGTCGCCACCAAGGAGGCGTACGTCGTCCGGGCGATCGGCGAGAAGAAGTTCACCGTGGCCGCCGTCGACCTCGGCATCAAGGGCATGACCCCGCACCGGATGGCCGAGCGCGGCATCGAGGTGCACGTGCTGCCCGCGACCGCCACGGCCGAGGACGTCTACGCCGTCGACCCGGACGGCGTGTTCTTCTCCAACGGCCCCGGCGACCCGTCCACTGCCGACGGCCCGGTGGCCGTGATGCGCGCCGTCCTGGAGCGGAAGACCCCGCTCTTCGGCATCTGCTTCGGCAACCAGATCCTGGGCCGCGCGCTCGGCTTCGGCACGTACAAGCTGAAGTACGGCCACCGCGGCATCAACCAGCCCGTGCAGGACCGTACGACCGGCAAGGTCGAGGTCACCGCGCACAACCACGGGTTCGCCGTCGACGCCCCGCTCGACCAGGTCTCCCAGACCCCCTTCGGCCGCGCCGAGGTCTCCCACGTCTGTCTGAACGACAACGTGGTGGAGGGCCTCCAGCTGCTCGACCAGCCGGCCTTCAGCGTCCAGTACCACCCCGAAGCGGCCGCGGGTCCGCACGACGCCGCCTACCTCTTCGACCGCTTCGTCCAGCTCATGGAGGGCCAGCGTGCCTAAGCGCACCGATATCCAGTCCGTCCTGGTCATCGGCTCCGGCCCGATCGTCATCGGCCAGGCCGCGGAGTTCGACTACTCCGGCACCCAGGCCTGCCGCGTCCTGAAGGCCGAGGGCCTGCGGGTCATCCTGGTCAACTCGAACCCGGCGACGATCATGACCGACCCGGAGATCGCCGACGCCACCTACGTCGAGCCGATCACCCCCGAGTTCGTCGAGAAGATCATCGCCAAGGAGCGCCCCGACGCGCTGCTGCCCACCCTGGGCGGCCAGACCGCGCTGAACACCGCGATCTCCATGCACGAGCAGGGGGTGCTGGAGAAGTACGGCGTCGAGCTGATCGGCGCCAACGTCGAGGCGATCAACAAGGGCGAGGACCGCGACCTGTTCAAGGGCGTCGTCGAGGCCGTCAAAGCCAAGATCGGCTACGGCGAGTCGGCCCGCTCGGTGATCTGCCACTCCATGGACGACGTCCTGAAGGGCGTCGACACCCTCGGCGGCTACCCGGTCGTGGTCCGTCCCTCCTTCACCATGGGCGGCGCCGGTTCCGGCTTCGCGCACGACGAGGAGGAGCTGCGCCGTATCGCCGGTCAGGGCCTGACGCTCTCGCCGACCACCGAGGTGCTCCTGGAGGAGTCCATCCTGGGCTGGAAGGAGTACGAACTGGAGCTGATGCGCGACAAGAACGACAACGTCGTGGTCGTCTGCTCCATCGAGAACTTCGACCCGATGGGCGTCCACACCGGTGACTCGATCACGGTGGCCCCGGCGATGACGCTCACCGACCGCGAGTACCAGCGGCTGCGGGACATCGGCATCGCGATCATCCGCGAGGTCGGCGTCGACACCGGCGGCTGCAACATCCAGTTCGCGATCGACCCGGCCGACGGCCGTGTCATCGTCATCGAGATGAACCCGCGGGTCTCGCGCTCCTCGGCGCTCGCGTCGAAGGCCACCGGCTTCCCGATCGCGAAGATCGCGGCGAAGCTGGCCGTGGGCTACACGCTGGACGAGATCCCCAACGACATCACCGAGAAGACCCCGGCTTCCTTCGAGCCGACGCTGGACTACGTGGTGGTCAAGGCCCCGCGGTTCGCCTTCGAGAAGTTCCCCTCGGCGGACTCGACGCTGACGACCACCATGAAGTCGGTGGGCGAGGCGATGGCGATCGGCCGCAACTTCACCGAGGCGCTCCAGAAGGCGCTGCGCTCGCTGGAGAAGAAGGGCAGCCAGTTCACCTTCACCGGCGAGCCGGGCGACAAGGACGAGCTGCTGCGCGAGGCGGTGCGCCCCACCGACGGGCGGATCAACACCGTCATGCAGGCCATCCGCGCCGGCGCCACGCCCGAGGAGGTCTTCGACGCCACCCGGATCGACCCCTGGTTCGTCGACCAGCTCTTCCTCATCAAGGAGATCGCGGACGAGCTCGCCGCCGCCGACAAGCTGGAGCCGCAGCTGCTGGCCGAGGCCAAGCGGCACGGCTTCTCGGACGCCCAGATCGCCGGGATCCGCGGCCTGCGCGAGGACGTGGTGCGCGAGGTGCGCCACGCGCTGGGCGTGCGCCCGGTCTACAAGACGGTCGACACCTGCGCGGCCGAGTTCGCCGCGAAGACCCCGTACTTCTACTCCTCCTACGACGAGGAGTCCGAGGTCGCCCCCCGCGAGAAGCCCGCGGTGATCATCCTGGGCTCGGGGCCGAACCGTATCGGCCAGGGCATCGAGTTCGACTACTCCTGCGTCCACGCCTCCTTCGCGCTGAGCGACGCGGGCTACGAGACCGTGATGGTCAACTGCAACCCGGAGACCGTCTCCACCGACTACGACACCTCCGACCGGCTCTACTTCGAGCCGCTGACCCTGGAGGACGTGCTGGAGATCGTCCACGCCGAGACGCTGGCCGGTCCGGTGGCGGGCGTGGTGGTCCAGCTCGGCGGCCAGACCCCGCTGGGTCTGGCCCAGGCGCTCAAGGACAACGGCGTGCCGGTCGTCGGCACCCCGCCGGAGGCCATCCACGCCGCCGAGGACCGCGGCGCCTTCGGCCGGGTCCTGGCCGAGGCGGGGCTGCCCGCGCCCAAGCACGGCACCGCCACCACCTTCGCGGGTGCGAAGGCGATCGCGGACGAGATCGGCTACCCGGTCCTGGTCCGCCCCTCCTACGTCCTCGGCGGACGCGGGATGGAGATCGTCTACGACGAGGCGCGGCTGGAGTCCTACATCGCGGAGTCCACCGAGATCTCCCCGACCCGTCCGGTCCTGGTCGACCGCTTCCTCGACGACGCCATCGAGATCGACGTGGACGCGCTCTACGACGGCACCGAGCTCTACCTCGGCGGCGTCATGGAGCACATCGAGGAGGCCGGCATCCACTCCGGCGACTCGGCGTGCGCGCTGCCCCCGATCACGCTGGGCGGCTTCGACATCAAGCGCCTGCGCGCCTCCACCGAGGCGATCGCCAAGGGCGTCGGGGTGCGCGGCCTGATCAACATCCAGTTCGCGATGGCCGGGGACATCCTCTACGTCCTGGAGGCCAACCCGCGCGCCTCGCGCACGGTGCCCTTCACCTCCAAGGCGACCGCGGTGCCGCTGGCGAAGGCCGCCGCCCGCATCTCGCTGGGCGCCACCGTCGCCGAGCTGCGCGAGGAGGGCCTGCTGCCGAGGAACGGCGACGGCGGCACCCTGCCGCTGGACGCGCCGATCTCGGTGAAGGAGGCCGTGATGCCCTGGAGCCGCTTCCGCGACATCCACGGGCGCGGCGTCGACACCGTCCTCGGCCCGGAGATGCGCTCCACCGGCGAGGTCATGGGCATCGACTCGGTCTTCGGCACCGCCTACGCCAAGTCGCAGGCCGGGGCCTACGGACCGCTGCCGACCAAGGGACGCGCGTTCATCTCGGTCGCCAACCGCGACAAGCGCTCGATGATCTTCCCGGCGCGCGAGCTCGTCGCCCACGGCTTCGAGCTGCTCGCCACCTCCGGCACCGCCGAGGTCCTCAAGCGCAACGGCATCAACGCCACCGTCGTGCGCAAGCAGTCCGAGGGCGAGGGCCCGGCGGGCGAGAAGACCATCGTCCAGCTCATCCACGACGGCCAGGTCGACCTCATCGTCAACACGCCGTACGGCACCGGCGGCCGCCTCGACGGCTACGAGATCCGCACCGCGGCCGTGGCCCGCAGCGTCCCGTGCCTGACCACCGTCCAGGCCCTCGCCGCCGCCGTCCAGGGCATCGACGCCCTCAACCACGGCGACGTGGGAGTGCGCTCGCTCCAGGAACACGCGGAACACCTGACCGCGGCCCGCGACTAGCAACCAGCCGAGGGGGACACCGGAATCCGGTGTCCCCCTCCGCATGAGGACTGAGACATGTACAAGCTCTTCTTCCGCCTGGTCTTCAAGCGGATGGACCCGGAGCAGGCCCACCACCTGGCCTTCCGCTGGATCCGTCTCGCCGCCCGGATCCCCGTCCTGCGCACCTTCGTCGCGGCCGTCCTCGCGCCCCGCCACGAGGAGCTGCGCACCGAGGCGTTCGGCCTTCGCATGCACGGCCCGTTCGGTCTCGCCGCCGGCTTCGACAAGAACGCCGTGGCCATCGACGGCATGTCGATGCTCGGCTTCGACCACGTCGAGATCGGCACGGTCACCGGCGAGGCCCAGCCCGGCAACCCCAGGAAGCGGCTGTTCCGCCTGGTTCAGGACCGTGCGCTGATCAACCGCATGGGCTTCAACAACGAGGGCTCGGCGGCCGTCGCCGCGCGCCTGGCCGCCCGCAGGGCCGTCTTCCGTACGACGGTCGGCGTCAACATCGGCAAGACCAAGACCGTCCCCGAGGCGGACGCCGCCGCCGACTACGTGAAGTCGACCGAGCGCCTCGCCGCGCACGCCGACTACCTGGTCGTCAACGTCTCCTCGCCCAACACCCCCGGGCTGCGCAACCTCCAGGCCACCGAGTCGCTGCGCCCGCTGCTCACCGCGGTGCGCGAAGCCGCCGACCGCACGGTGACCGGCCGGCGGGTCCCGCTGCTCGTCAAGATCGCCCCGGACCTCGCCGACGAGGACGTCGACGCCGTCGCCGACCTGGCGGTCGAGCTCGGCCTCGACGGCATCATCGCCACCAACACCACCATCGCGCGCGAGGGCCTCGGCCTGACGTCCGACCCCGCGCTCGTCAAGGAGACCGGCGGCCTCTCCGGCGCCCCGCTCAAGGAGCGCTCCCTGAAGGTCCTCAGCCGCCTCTACGCGCGCGTGGGCGACAGGATCACCCTGGTCGGTGTCGGCGGCATCGAGACGGCCGAGGACGCCTGGCAGCGGATCCTGGCCGGGGCCACCCTGGTCCAGGGCTACAGCGCCTTCGTCTACGAGGGCCCCTTCTGGGGCCGGGCGATCCACAAGGGCCTCGCGGCCCGGCTCGCCGCCTCCCCGTACGCCACCCTCGCCGAGGCCGTCGGCGCCGAGACCCGAAAGGCCACCCAGTGACGCTTCCCTTCGGCGCGCGGCTGCGCCACGCCATGGACGAGCGCGGTCCGCTCTGCGTCGGCATCGACCCGCACGCCTCCCTGCTCGCCGAGTGGGACCTGAGCGACGACGTGGCGGGTGTGGAGCGGTTCTCGCGCTCGGTCGTGGAGGCCCTCGCCGAGCGGGTCGCCGTCTTCAAGCCGCAGGCGGCCTTCTTCGAGCGCTTCGGCTCGCGCGGCATCGCGGTCCTGGAGCGGACCGTGGCGGACGCCCGCGCGGCCGGCACGCTGGTCCTGATGGACGCCAAGCGCGGCGACATCGGCTCCACCATGGCCGCGTACGCCGAGACCTTCCTGCACCCGGACGCGCCGCTGTTCTCCGACGCGCTCACCGTCTCGCCCTACCTCGGCTACGGCTCGCTGAAGCCCGCCGTGGAGCTGGCCCGCGAGAGCGGCGCCGGACTCTTCGTGCTCGCCCTGACCTCCAACCCGGAGGGCGCGGAGGTGCAGCGCGCGGTGCGCGAGGACGGCCGCACGATCGGCGCGACGATGCTGGCGCACCTGGCGGACGAGAACGCCGACGCGGCCCCGATGGGCTCGTTCGGCGCCGTGGTCGGGGCGACGCTGGGCGATCTGTCCGCCTTCGACCTCGACATCAACGGGCCGCTGCTCGCCCCGGGCATCGGCGCGCAGGGCGCGACCGCCGCGGACCTGCCCGCGGTCTTCGGCGCGGCCGTGCGCAACGTGGTCCCGAACGTCAGCCGGGGTGTTCTGCGTCACGGTCCCGACCTCGTCGGGCTGCAGGACGCGGCGGCGCGTTTCGCGGACGAGATCCGCACGGCGGTGGCCTCGGCCTAGAGGTCCGCGCGGCCCTCGGGCGAGTCCGCGCGCCAAAGGTTGACGCATTCCTTACCCAAAACCGGGGTGTTATGTCGCGAATGTCCTGGTCGGCAGAGGCTGACCAGGACTTTTCGTCTGTTCTCGCTGACTGGAGCGGTCCAGGCCGCTAGTCTCCGACGAGAGCAGAGACGAGCGAACGGGCATTGCGCGTCGCTCGTTGCTCGCCTGGTGTGGGGCGACCAGCTTCCGCACCGGTCCGTATCCGACAGTTCGACATCCGAGGTGACGTAGGCGTGGCTCTTCCGCCCCTTACCCCTGAACAGCGCGCAGCCGCGCTCGAAAAGGCCGCCGCGGCTCGCCGGGAGCGGGCCGAGGTCAAGAATCGACTCAAGCACTCCGGCGCCTCCCTCCACGAGGTCATCAAGCAGGGCCAGGAGAACGACGTCATCGGGAAGATGAAGGTCTCCGCCCTCCTTGAGTCCCTGCCCGGTGTGGGCAAGGTCCGGGCCAAGCAGATCATGGAGCGGCTGGGGATCTCCGAGAGCCGCCGCGTGCGGGGTCTCGGCTCCAACCAGATCGCATCCCTGGAGCGTGAGTTCGGCGGCTCCGGGGCCTGACGTCCCGGGCACCCCCGGGAAGCTGGAATAATCGGTGCATGGCAGCTTCACCCCGGGGGTCATCCCCCGTACCCCCGGACGCACGTCCGCGGCTGACCGTGCTCTCCGGCCCCTCCGGGGTCGGCAAGAGCACGGTCGTCGCTCATATGCGCAAGGTCCACCCCGAGGTCTGGCTCTCGGTGTCGGCGACGACCCGCAAGCCGCGCCCCGGCGAACGCCACGGCGTCCACTACTTCTTCGTGGACGACGAGGAGTTCGACAAGCTGGTCGCCAACGGCGAACTGCTCGAATGGGCCGAATTCGCGGGCAACCGCTATGGCACGCCCCGCCGCGCCGTCCTGGACCGCCTGGAGGCCGGTGAGCCGGTCCTCCTGGAGATCGACCTCCAGGGCGCCCGGCTGGTGCGCGAGTCGATGCCGGAGGCCCAGCTCGTCTTCCTGGCCCCGCCGAGCTGGGACGAGCTGGTCCGCCGGCTCACCGGCCGCGGGACCGAGGCCCCCGAGGTCATCGAGCGCAGGCTCGCCGCCGCCACGGTGGAACTGGCCGCGGAGGCCGAGTTCGACACGACCCTGGTCAACACCTCCGTCGAGGACGTAGCGCGCGAGCTGCTAGCCTTGATGAGAGTTCTTTGATTTTTCACCCCTTCGGAAGGCAGACGTGTCCTCTTCCATCACCACGCCCGAGGGCATCATCAACCCGCCGATTGATGAGCTGCTCGAAGCAACCGACTCGAAGTACAGCCTCGTGATCTACGCGGCCAAGCGCGCCCGTCAGATCAACGCGTACTACTCGCAGCTCGGTGAGGGCCTGCTGGAGTACGTCGGCCCCCTGGTGGACACCCACGTCCACGAGAAGCCGCTCTCCATCGCGCTGCGCGAGATCAACGCGGGTCTGCTGACCTCCGAGGCCATCGAGGGCCCGGCCCAGTAAGCCTCCGTACGTGTGCCCACAGGCCCGGCAGTGTGACTGCCGGGCCTGTGGTGTGTCATAGGGGAGTACGTATCCGAATGCGGGGAGACGCGGTGGACAAGGCGAAGGTCGTTCTGGGAGTCAGCGGCGGGATCGCCGCCTACAAGGCGTGCGAGCTGCTGCGCAGGCTGACCGAGTCCGGGCACGACACGCGCGTGGTGCCGACCGCCGCGGCGCTGCACTTCGTGGGCGCGGCGACCTGGTCGGCGCTCTCCGGGCACCCGGTCTCCACCGAGGTGTGGAACGACGTCCACGAGGTGCCGCACGTACGGATCGGCCAGGACGCCGACCTCGTCGTCGTCGCCCCCGCCACCGCCGACATGCTGGCCAAGGCGGCCCACGGCCTCGCCGACGACCTGCTCACCAACACCCTCCTCACCGCCCGCTGTCCGGTCGTCTTCGCCCCCGCGATGCACACCGAGATGTGGGAGCACCCCGCCACCCAGGAGAACGTGGCCACGCTGCGCCGCCGGGGCGCCGTCGTCATCGAGCCCGCCGTCGGCCGCCTCACCGGCGTCGACACCGGCAAGGGCCGGCTGCCCGACCCCGGCGAGATCTTCGAGGTCTGCCGCCGGGTGCTGGCCCGCGGGAGCGCGGAGCGCGACCTGGAGGGCCGCCACGTGGTGGTCAGCGCGGGCGGCACGCGCGAGCCGCTGGACCCGGTCCGCTATCTGGGGAACCGTTCCTCCGGGAAGCAGGGGTACGCCCTGGCCCGCACCGCCGTGGCCCGCGGCGCCCGCGTCACGCTGATCGAGGCCAACACCGGGCTGCCCGACCCGGCCGGGGCCGACGTGGTCCGGGTGGGCACCGCCGTTCAACTGCGGGAGGCCGTGCTGAAGGCCGCCGCGGACGCGGACGCGGTGGTCATGGCGGCGGCCGTCGCCGATTTCCGGCCGGAGTCCTACGTCGCCGGGAAGATCAAGAAGAAGGACGGCCAGGAGCCCGCGCCGCTCACCCTGGTCCGCAACCCCGACGTCCTCGCCGAGCTCTCCGCCGACCGGGCGCGCCCGGACCAGGTGGTCGTCGGCTTCGCCGCCGAGACCGACGACGTCCTCGCCAACGGGCGCGAGAAGCTGCGGCGCAAGGGCTGTGACCTGCTGGTCGTCAATGAGGTGGGGGAGCGCAAGACCTTCGGCTCGGAGGAGAACGAGGCGGTCGTGCTGGCCTCCGACGGCACCGAGACACCGGTGCCCTACGGGCCGAAAGAGGCGCTCGCGGACGTGGTGTGGGATCTCGTCGCCCCGCGTTTCGCATAAATTCACGTACGCCCGAACAGCAGTCCCAAACCCGCCAAAAGCCGTTCCACGACCCGCCGATGGAGGCCGATCTTCGTACCGCCCGCCGCGGTGTCGCAGGTCACAGAGCTTTCAATGTGCGAGACAAGTGGCCCGGTGAGCGGTACCGACCGATAAACTGGCGGTGGAACGACGCCGGGCGCAGCCTCCGGCCCGTTCCACCCATGATCAGCCAGCAGCCGCTGCAACCCCAGGGAGCATTGTGTCCCGTCGTCTGTTCACTTCGGAGTCCGTGACCGAGGGTCACCCCGACAAGATCGCTGACCAGATCAGCGACACGATCCTCGACGCGCTCCTGCGCGAGGACCCGACGTCCCGTGTCGCCGTGGAGACCCTGATCACCACGGGTCTGGTCCACGTCGCGGGCGAGGTCACGACCAAGGCGTACGCGCCGATCGCCCAGCTGGTCCGGGACAAGATCCTGGAGATCGGGTACGACTCCTCGAAGAAGGGCTTCGACGGCGCGTCCTGCGGCGTGTCGGTCTCCATCGGCGCGCAGTCCCCGGACATCGCGCAGGGCGTCGACACCGCGTACGAGAAGCGCGTCGAGGGTGACGAGGACGAGCTCGACAAGCAGGGCGCCGGCGACCAGGGCCTGATGTTCGGCTACGCCTGCGACGAGACGCCCGAGCTGATGCCCCTCCCGATCCACCTGGCGCACCGCCTCTCGCGCCGCCTCTCCGAGGTGCGCAAGAACGGGACCATCCCCTACCTGCGCCCCGACGGCAAGACCCAGGTCACCATCGAGTACGACGGCGACAAGGCCGTCCGCCTCGACACCGTCGTCGTCTCCTCGCAGCACGCGAGCGACATCGACCTGGACTCGCTGCTCGCCCCCGACATCCGCGAGTTCGTCGTCGAGCACGTGCTGGGGCAGCTCGTCGAGGACGGCATCAAGCTCGACACCGACGGCTACCGCCTGCTGGTCAACCCGACCGGCCGCTTCGAGATCGGCGGCCCGATGGGCGACGCCGGACTCACCGGCCGCAAGATCATCATCGACACGTACGGTGGCATGGCCCGCCACGGCGGCGGCGCCTTCTCCGGCAAGGACCCGTCCAAGGTCGACCGTTCCGCCGCGTACGCGATGCGCTGGGTGGCCAAGAACGTCGTCGCCGCCGGCCTCGCGGCCCGCTGCGAGGTCCAGGTCGCGTACGCGATCGGCAAGGCCGAGCCGGTCGGTCTCTTCGTCGAGACCTTCGGCACCGCCACGGTCGACACGGACCGGATCGAGACCGCCATCGCCGAGGTCTTCGACCTCCGCCCGGCGGCCATCATCCGCGACCTCGACCTGCTCCGCCCGATCTACGCCCAGACCGCCGCGTACGGGCACTTCGGCCGCGAACTCCCCGACTTCACCTGGGAGCGCACGGACCGGGTGGACGCGCTGCGGGCGGCCGCGGGTCTGTAACCCGCCCGGCTCCACGGCGGCCCCGGACCGGTGCGGTCCGGGGCCGCCGTGCGTCCGGGCCCGGGCCGGTGTCAGTGGTGTCTGGTAGGAATTTGGCTGTGAGCAGCGAGAACGAGAAGCCGGGCGGGGGCGCCGAGGGGGGCGGGGCGGAGCAGCTCGCGCTGATTCGGGAGACCGTGCGCAAGGCCAAGGTGCCCAAAGCCAAGCCGCGGACCTGGCGCGGCGCCGCGCTTGCCAAGGCCCTGCCCGTGGCGCGGGTCGTGGTGGACAAGGGCGGGGTCCACCTCGACCGCTCCTTCGACTACGCGGTCCCCGAGGAGCTGGACGCCGACGCCCAGCCCGGGGTGCGGGTGCGGGTGCGGTTCGGGGCCGGGGCGCGCCAGGTGCGCGACGGGCGCCGGGAGGGCGGCGGGCTGATCGACGGGTTCGTGGTCGAGCGCCTCGCCGAGTCCGACTACTCGGGGCCGCTGGCCGCGCTCGCCAGTGTCGTCTCGCCCGAGCGGGTGCTCAGCCCCGAGCTGCTCGCCCTCGCCCGCGCGGTCGCCGACCGGTACGCGGGCAGCCTCGCGGACGTGCTCCAGCTCGCGGTGCCGCCCAGGAACGCGCGGGCCGAGTCCAAGCCCTCGCCCGAGCCACCGGGACCACCACCGCCGCCGGACGCGGGGACGTGGGTGCGGTACGGCAGCGGTGACGCGTTCCTGCGCGCCCTGACCTCGGGCGGGGCGCCGCGCGCGGTGTGGACCGCGCTGCCGGGCCCGTCCTGGGCCGAGGAGATCGCCCGCGCCGTCGCCGCGACCCTGGCGGGCGGGCGCGGCGCGCTGGTCGTGGTGCCCGACGGGCGCAGCGCCGGGCGGGTCGACGCGGCGCTCACCGCGCTGCTGGGCGAGGGGCGGCACGCGCTGCTGACCGCCGAGTCCGGCCCGGAGAAGCGCTACCGCCAGTGGCTCGCCGTGCGGCGCGGCTCGGTGCGGGCCGTGGTCGGCACCCGCGCCGCGATGTTCGCCCCCGTCGAGAAGCTCGGCCTGGTGGTCGTCTGGGAGGACGGCGACTCCAGCCACAGCGACGACCACGCGCCCTTCCCGCACGTCCGCGAGGTGCTGGAACTGCGCGCCACCCACGACAAGTGCGCGTTCCTGCTCGGCAGTACGAGCTGTACGGTCGAGGCCGCCCAGCTCGTCGAGAGCGGCTGGGCGGCGCCGCTGGTGGCGGACCGCGCGACCGTACGGTCGGCGGCGCCCCTGGTGCGTACGGTCGGGGACGGCGAGCTGGCCCGCGACGAGGCGGCCCGGGCCGCCCGGCTCCCCAGCCTCGCCTGGCAGGCGGTGCGGGACGGGCTGAAGAGCGGCCCGGTCCTGGTCCAGGTGCCCCGGCGGGGCTATGTGCCCCGGCTCTCCTGCGAACGCTGCCGCACCCCGGCCCGCTGCCGGCACTGCGCCGGGCCCCTGGAGGCGCCGGACGAGCGGGACCTGCGGTGCGGGTGGTGCGGGCGGGGCGAGCCGGAGTGGCGGTGCGCGGAGTGCGGCGGCGTCCGGCTCCGGGCGCGGGTCGTGGGCGCGCGCCGGACCGCCGAGGAGCTCGGCCGGGCGTTCCCCGCCGTGCCGGTGCGGACCTCGGGCCGCGACCATGTGCTGGACAGCGTGCCCGGCCGGCCCGCGCTCGTCGTCTCCACCCCCGGCGCCGAACCGGTCGCCGAGGGCGGGTACGCGGCGGCGCTGCTCCTGGACGGCTGGGCCATGCTCGGACGGCCGGACCTGCGCGCCGGGGAGGAGGCGCTGCGCCGCTGGATCAACGCGGCCTCACTGGTGCGCGGTCAGGACGAGGGCGGCACCGTCGTGGTCGTCGCCGAGCCGACCCTGCGGCCGGTCCAGGCCCTGGTCCGCTGGGACCCGGTCGGCCACGCCCTGCGCGAGCTGGCCGAGCGGGCCGAGCTGGGCTTCCCGCCGGTCTCCCGGATGGCCGAGGTCACCGGGCGCGCGGAGGCGGTGGAGACGTTCCTGACGAGCGTTCGGCTGCCGCCCGACGCGCAGATCCTGGGCCCGGTCCTGATGCGCCCGAGCGAGCCGGGCCGGGCCCGGCGCCCCGGTGACCCTCCGGTGGGGGAGACCTGGGAGCGGGCGCTGCTGCGCGTACCGCCGGGCAGCGGCGCGGCCCTGGCCACGGCCCTGAAGACCGCCCAGGCGGGACGGCTGGCGCGCGGCGGCGGCGATCCGGTGCGGATCAGGGTGGACCCGCCGGACATCGGCTGAGGGCAGGCGGGGGAGCGGGGACGCGCGAGCGGGCGCGGGGCCGGGCCGCGCGGCGCCCGCACTCCGTATGCCTCGGGGATCCGGCCCCGTGCGCCGGGATCCGGGCCGGGCCTCCCAGGGCCCGCGCTCCGTACGCCTCGGGCATCCCGCCCTGGGCGCCCCGGGGATCCCGCCCTCGGCCGCCCCGGGAATCCCGCTCCGTGCGCCCTGGGCATCTCGCCCCTGTACGCCCCAGGCATCCCGCCCTCGACCGCCTCGGGATCCCGTCCGTGCGGCCCGGGCACCCCGTCCCCGTACCCCCACGCAGCCGCCAAGGCAGGTGCCCCCGGCGCACGCTCGGGTGCGACGAGGGCGTGGAAGGGCGGGGGGCAGTTGTGGGGTCAGCCGTTGCGGGGGCCCGGGAGCGCCGTCGTGCGGGCCTCCTCGCGCAGCGACTGCGTGGTCGCCGTCGGCTGGGGCGGCATCGAACGCGCGGCCGGCACGGCGGGGATCACTGCGGGCACCGGCAGCGTACGCGTCACGGCGGCCTCGGCCGGGCGCTCGGCCTCGGCGCTCTGCGCGGCGGCCCGCCGCGCCCCGTAACGCCGGTGCACCGCCTGCTTGGTGACCCCGAGCGCCGAGCCCACCGCGTCCCACGAGAAGCCCAGGGAGCGGTCGAAGTCGACCGCCGCGGTGACCAGGGTCTCCACGCTGTCCCGCAGCTCCTGGGCGAGCCGGACGGTGGGGGCGGGCGCCCGGCCGTAGACGACGAAGCCCGTGGAGGGGCCGGAGCGGCGCGGACGGTAGACGTTGCCGAGCTGGGCGGTGAGGGTGCGCAGCGCGTCCACCTGCCGGCGGACCCGCTCGATGTCCCGCACCAACAGGTGAAGACTGGCCCGTGCCTGGGCGTCGTGGGTTGCGTGGTCGGCCATGAACAAGCCTCTCGGACCGGCGTTGTTGAAAAGGGATCGGGCCGCACGCGCGGCCCGTTTCGGTCAATCTCTCTTGACCAACGCGCCACCCGCTCTTGTGGTCACGGTGCGGGGGCGTATGGGTATGTGCGCAGGGCGCGCGAAGTGGCGTACGCCCCTGTCCCGATACCGCGAAAGGAAACCCGAACAGCGCATTCGAACGTGAGGGGCGACGGCACGGCCGGGACACCCAACGGACCGGCCCGGGCACGCAATAGACTGGGCGTCGCTCTCTACAAAGCGAGGTACTCCCCAGTGAAGCTCGTCTTCGCAGGCACCCCCGAGGTCGCCGTTCCCGCCCTTGACGCCCTGATCGCCTCCGGCCGGCACGAGGTCGCCGCCGTGGTGACCCGGCCGGACGCGCCCGCCGGACGTGGTCGCCATCTGGTGGCCAGCCCCGTCGCCCAGCGCGCCGAGGAGGCCGGCATCGAGGTGCTGAAGCCGGTGAAGCCGCGCGACGAGGACTTCCTGGCGCGGCTGCGCGAGATCGCCCCCGACTGCTGCCCGGTCGTCGCCTACGGGGCGCTGCTCCCGCAGGTGGCGCTGGACATCCCGGTGCACGGCTGGGTGAACCTGCACTTCTCGCTGCTCCCCGCCTGGCGCGGCGCCGCCCCCGTCCAGCACGCGCTGATGGCGGGCGACGAGATCACCGGAGCCTCGACCTTCCAGATCGAGAAGGGCCTGGACTCCGGTCCGCTGTACGGGACGGTCACCGAGGCCGTCCGCCCCACCGACACCAGCGGCGACCTGCTGACCCGGCTCGCCTTCGCCGGCTCCGGGCTGCTCGCCGCGACCATGGACGGCATCGAGGACGGCACGCTCAAGGCCGTTCCGCAGCCCGCCGACGGGATCAGCCTCGCCCCGAAGATCACCGTCGAGGACGCGCAGATCGACTGGACCGCCCCGGCGCTCCGGGTCGACCGCGTGGTGCGCGGCTGCACCCCGGCCCCGGGCGCCTGGACGCTCTTCCGGGGCGAGCGGCTCAAGCTCGTCCAGGCGGTGCCGGCCCCGGACCGTACGGACCTGGCGCCGGGCGAGCTGTCCGCGGGCAAGAACAACGTGTACGTGGGCACCGGCTCCCACGCCGTCGAGCTGATGTGGGTCCAGCCCCAGGGCAAGAAGCCGATGAAGGGCGCGGACTGGGCGCGCGGCGTGCGCATCGCGCCGGGCGAGCACGTCGGCTGAACGGGGCGCGCGGACCCGGGTGGGGGCGCGCGGCGAACAGTCGTAGGCTGGTCGGGTTCGCACCATCTGACCAGCGGAGCACCTTCCACGTGAACGATCAGCCGCACGGCCGTCCCCGCAGCAGCGACGGCAAGGGCGGCGGCAAGCCGTACCGCCGCCCCAAGAAGGACCCCGTCCGCATCCTCGCCTTCGAGGCGCTGCGCGCCGTCGACGAGCGGGACGCGTACGCCAACCTCGTACTGCCGCCGCTGCTGCGCAAGGCCCGCGAGGGCGGGAACTTCGACGGTCGCGACGCGGCGCTCGCCACCGAACTCGTCTACGGCACCCTGCGCCGCCAGGGCACCTACGACGCGATCATCGCGGCCTGCGTCGACCGGCCGCTGCGCGAGGTGGACCCGCCGGTCCTCGACGTGCTCGCGCTCGGCGCCCACCAGCTGCTCGGGACCCGCATCCCCAGCCACGCCGCGGTCTCCGCCAGCGTGGAGCTCGCCCGTGTGGTGCTCGGCGACGGCCGGGCCCGCTTCGTCAACGCCGTACTGCGCAAGATCGCGGCCGACGACCTGGACGGCTGGCTGGAGAAGATCGCGCCCCCGTACGACGAGGACGCCGAGGACCACCTCGCCCTGGTGCATTCGCACCCGCGATGGGTCGTCTCGGCCCTCTGGGACGCGCTGGGCGGTGGCCGCGCGGGCATCGAGGACCTGCTGGAGGCCGACAACGAGCGGCCCGAGGTCACCCTCGTCGCCCGCCCGGGCCGCTCCACCACCGATGAACTCATGGACGCGCTCGGCGAGGACAGCGCGCTGCCCGGCCGCTGGTCCCCGTACGCCGTCCGGATGGCCGAGGGCGGCGAGCCGGGTGCGCTGGAGGCTGTGAAGGACGGCCGGGCCGGTGTGCAGGACGAGGGCAGCCAACTGGTGGCCGTCGCACTCGCGAACGCACCGATCGAGGGGCGCGACGAGCGCTGGCTGGACGGCTGCGCCGGTCCCGGCGGCAAGGCGGCGCTGCTCGCCGCACTGGCCGCCGGACGCGGGGCGTCCCTGCTCGCCTCCGAGAAGCAGCCCCACCGGGCCCGGCTGGTGGAGCGCGCGCTCGCCGGCAACCCCGGCCCGTACCAGGTGATCACCGCGGACGGCACCCGGCCGCCGTGGCGCGAGGGCTCCTTCGACCGCGTCCTGATGGACGTGCCGTGCTCCGGTCTGGGCGCGCTGCGCCGCCGCCCCGAGGCCCGCTGGCGCCGGCGCCCCGAGGACCTGGAGGGCTTCGCCCCGCTCCAGCGCGGGCTGCTGCGCGAGGCGCTGTCGGCGGTCCGGGTGGGCGGTGTCGTCGGATACGCGACCTGCTCGCCGCACCTCGCCGAGACGCGGATCGTGGTGGAGGACGTGCTCAAGGGCCGGGGCGGGGCTCCCGTCGAGGCCGAGTGGATCGACGTACGCCCGCTGATGCCGGGCGTCGCGGGGCTGGGCGAGGGACCCGACGTCCAGCTGTGGCCGCATCTGCACGGCACGGACGCGATGTATCTGGCGCTGCTGCGCCGCACGGCGTGAGGGTGGGCCCGGAGTCACGAACTCCGGGCCCCTTCGGTCCTGTTGGGGGCTAGGGGACGGGAGCACGGGCGCCGGCCGGGGCGCGTCCCTCCTCGGGTTCCCGTGACAGCCGGTGCGGCCACCACACCTTGCGGCCCACGTCCAGGAACAGCGAGGTCACCAGGATCGAGCGGACCACGAAGGTGTCCAGCAGGACGCCGAGGGCCACCGCGAAGCCGATCTCGGCGAACGCCGTCATCGGGAGGGTGCCGAGCACCGCGAAGGTGCCGGCCAGGACCAGGCCCGCGGAGGTGATCACCGCGCCGGTGGCGGCCAGACCGGTCACGACGCCCCGGCGGGTGCCCTGGCGGGCCGCCTCCTCGCGGATGCGGGTGGACAGGAAGATGTTGTAGTCGATGCCCAGGGCCACCAGGAAGACGAAGACGAACAGCGGGAAGTCGGTGGACTCGCCCGCGTAGTCGAAGAGGTGGCGGAAGGTGAGCGCGCTGATGCCGAGCGCCGCCGCGAACGACAGCACGACCGTGCCGATCAGCAGCAGCGGCGCCACCAGCGCCCGCAGCAGGATGCCCAGGACGCACAGCACCACCAGCAGCACCAGCGGGATGACCAGTTTGTTGTCGTGCGTGGTGGCGTTCTCCATGTCCAGGACGGCCGCGGTGCCGCCACCCACGCGCGCGTCGGCGCCGGGCACCGCGTGGACCGCGTCCCGCACCCGCTCGACGGTCGCGTGCGCGGCGGCGCTGTCCGGGCGGGCGGTCATGGTGGCTTCGAGCAGCACCTCGCCGTCGTGCCCGGCCGCGGTGCCCGGGGGCACGCCGACCGACGCGGGCACCACGCCCTCGGTGGCCGCCACCGTCCGGCGCACCTCCGCGGCCCGGTCCGCCGCCGTGATGATCACCAAGGGGTCGCCGCTGCCCGCCGGGAAGTGCTTCGCCTGCACCTCGGCGCCCACGATCGAGTCCGGTCTGCCGGTGAAGGAGTCCGCGTTGCCCAGACCGTCCGCCTTCAGCTGGAGCAGGCCGAACGAGAGCGCGGCCAGCACCGCGGCGGTCGTCACCCAGACCGTACGGGGGCGGGTGGCGATCCGGCGGCCGGTGTGCGCCCACACCCCGCGCGCCGTCGGGTCGGGGGAGCCGAGGACGGGTCTGGCCGGCCAGAAGATCCAGCGGCCGAAGACCACGAGCAGCGCCGGGAAGAGCGTGAGCATGGCGAGCAGCGCGACCGCGACGCCGATGGCCGCGACCGGGCCGAGGCCCTTGGTGGAGTTCATCTCGGCCACCAGCAGGACCAGCATGCCGAGGATGACGGTGGCGCCACTGGCCAGGACCGCGGGTCCGGCCCGGTGCAGGGCCAGCGCCATCGCCTCGTGGCGGTCCTCGTGGCGGCGCAGCTCCTCGCGGTAGCGGGAGACGAGCAGCAGCGCGTAGTCGGTGCCCGCGCCGAAGACCAGCACGGTGAGGATGCCCGCGCTCTGCCCGTTGACGGTCAGGCCCGCGTGCCGGGCCAGCAGATAGATCACCGCCTGCGCGGCGGAGAGCGCCCAGACCACCGAGATCACCGGCACCAGGAGCAGCGTGGGACTGCGGTATGTGATGAGCAGCATCACCACGACCACCGCGAGCGCGGACAGGAGCAGGGTGGAGTCGATGCCGGAGAAGGCCTTGGCGAAGTCGGCCGAGGTGCCGCCGGGGCCGGTGATGTGCGTCTGGAGGCCGCTCCGCGAGGTGCCGGACCGGTCGCGCAGCCGGTCGACCGCGTCCGCGATGTGGTTCCAGCCGTTCTTGTCCATCTTGATCGGCACGAGGATCTGGGCGGCGGTGTTCGCGGGGTCGAACAGCGGTCCCCGGACGCGGGCGCCCTGGATGCCGTCCGCGCTCAGGGCGCGCATCGCCGCGGCGTCGGCGGTGATCTTCTGCCGGTCCGCGGCGGTGAGACCGCCGTCGCGCGCGTAGACGACGATCGCCGGGACCTCCTCGGGCCTGAACGCCTTGGCGGAGTCGAAGACTTGGGTCGACTCGGCGCTGCCCGGCAGCCAGGAGGTGGCGTCGTTGTCCTGGGCGTCGGTGAGTTTGGAGGCGAGCGGGAAGGCGACGGCGACCACGATCAGCCAGAGGACGAGCACCAGCCACTTGCTCCGCCGGCCGCACACCAGCCACGCGGCCGAGCGCCGTCCGGGCCCCTGCCCGTCCGGCGCGGGATGATCCTGTCGCGGGTTCCGGTGCGTGCGCGCGTCGGACATCACGTCCCCCAGGGCCCGCGGTCGGCGCGGGTTGCCGCTTCCGAAATGGCCTGAAACACCAGGATTACACGGAGCGTCCCGGTCCGGCGAGTCGTGGGAGAGGCGTAGGAGAGACGTAGGTCTCGCCTCCCGCGGGCACCGAGTCCGTACCGTGGCAGGCAAGTGGTGCGAGGCATGGCAGGCTTGGGGCATGGCTCAGATCAACCCCAGCATCCTCTCCGCCGACTTCGCGCGTCTCGCCGAAGAGGCCAAGGCCGTCGAAGGCGCCGACTGGCTGCACGTGGACGTCATGGACAACCACTTCGTGCCCAACCTCACGCTGGGTGTGCCGGTCGTGGAATCCCTGCGCCGGGCGACGGGCACCCCGCTGGACTGCCATCTGATGATCGAGGACCCCGACCGGTGGGCCCCGCAGTACGTCGAGGCCGGCGCCGGGTCGGTCACCTTCCACGCCGAGGCCGCCGCCGCGCCCGTGCGGCTCGCGCGGGAGATCCGGGCGAAGGGGGCGCGGGCGTCGATGGCGCTCAAACCCGCGACACCCATCGAGCCGTACGAGGACCTGCTGCCCGAGCTGGACATGCTGCTCATCATGACCGTGGAGCCGGGCTTCGGCGGCCAGCCGTTCCTCGACGTGATGCTGCCGAAGATCCGCCGCACCCGGGAGCTGATCTCCAAGCACGGCCTCGAACTGTGGCTCCAGGTGGACGGCGGGGTCTCCGCGGCGACCATCGAGCGGTGCGCGGAGGCGGGCGCGGACGTCTTCGTCGCCGGGTCGGCCGTCTACGGAGCGAAGGACCCCGCCGACGCGGTGCGTACCCTGCGCTCCATGGCGGAACGGAGCACGGCCGACGCCCCCTGGGCATGCGGCCACTGAGCCACGGCTCGGTGAACGCGGCCCTCCGGGGCTGATCAAGGACCGTTGGATCTGACAGGATGAACAGCGAGTCCAGAGTGTGAACAGCAGTGAGGAGATCGCGGTGTCTGCAATGTCGGCGGGTCGGTCAGCCCTGCGGATGGGACCCGCGGAGCTGGTGCAGGCGGCGGCGATGGCCCGCCGCTTCTATCTGGAGGGCAAGTCCAAGATCCAGATCGCGGAGGAGTTCGGCGTCAGCCGCTTCAAGGTGGCCCGGGTCCTGGAGACCGCGCTGGAGCGCGACCTCGTGAGAATCGAGATCCGCGTCCCGGCGGAGCTGGACGCGGAACGCTCGGACGCGCTGCGCGCCCGGTACGGGCTGCGGCACGCGGTCGTCGTCGAGTCCCCCGAGGCGGGCGAGGACGAGTCGTCGCCCGACCCCGAGAACCTGGGCGAGGTCGCCGCCGATCTCCTCGGCGAGCTGGTCAGCGAGGGCGATGTGCTGGGCCTGGCCTGGGGCCGGTCCACCATCCACATGGCCGCGGCCCTCGACCGGCTGCCGCCCTGCACGGTCGTGCAGCTCACCGGGGTGTACGACGCGGGCACCGCCGAGCGCGGCTCGGTCGAGGCCGTACGGCGCGCCGCCCAGGTCTCCGGCGGCGACGCCCACCCCATCTACGCGCCGATGCTGCTGCCGGACGCGGCCACCGCGGCCGCCCTGCGCAACCAGACCGGGATCGCCCGCGCCTTCGAGTACTTCGACAAGGTGACCGTGGCGGCCGTGTCCATCGGTTCCTGGGAGCCGGGCATCTCCACGGTGCACGACATGCTGACCGACGAGGAGCGGGCGCACTACGCCTCCCTCGGCGTCGCGGCCGAGATGTCCGCCCATCTGTTCGATGCCGAGGGGCGTCGGGTCGGGCGGGACCTCGGGGAGCGGTGCATCACGGTCGAGGCGGACCGGCTGCGGCGGATTCCGGAGGTCGTGGCGATCGCCGGGGGTGCGCGGAAGGCGTCGGCGATCGACGCGGTGCTGCGGTCCGGGCTGGTCACCAGTCTCGTGACCGACACCGCCGCGGCGGACTTCCTGCTGCACGAGACGGGTGCGCAGCCTCGGCCCGCGCTGAACCGGGCGGACCCGGACGGGGACTGAGCCCCCTTCCCTTCCCTTCCCGGGTGGGCCCGGCTCCCTTGTGGGCTTCGCCCCGGTTCGTGGTGTTCTGTCTGCGGGCCGGTGGGGCTTGGTCGCGCAGTTCCCCGCGCCCCTTGGAGGGGTCGGCCCCGTCTCTTCGTCTGCGGGCCGGTGGGGGCTGGTCGCGCAGTTCCCCGCGCCCCTGGGACGGGGTTTCGGCCCTGCCTTTTTGTCTGCGGGCCCGGTGGGGGCTGGTCGCGCAGTTCCCCGCGCCCCTGGGGAGGGCGGGGTGCCGCACCGTGTAGGGTCGGCGCCCCACCAGTCCCCGGTCAGGCGTACACGCGTTGCGCGTTCTCGCTCGACAGGAGGCCGGTGACCCGGTGCGCGTCCGCGTGCGACCACGCTCCCGATGTCGTCCACGTCTCCAGGAGTTCGTCCAGGCCCTCCCGGAACAGGCGCGCCCCGACCACGTACAGCTCCGGCAGGCCGTAGGCGTCCGTGGAGAAGAGCAGCTTGCCGAACGGGGTGAGCTCCAGCATCTCGGCCAGGACCGCGCCGGCCCGCGCCCCCGTGTGGCTGAGGGTGAGGCCCATGTCCGCGTAGACATGCGGGTACACATGGGCGAGGTAGGCGGCGTTGCGGTGGAACGGGTAGCCGTGCAGCAGGATCAGCGGGGTGCCGGAGCGGCGCGTGGCGCGGATGAAGTCCGTCAGGAGCAGCGGGTCGCATCGGTGCAGCCGTAGGTCCGGGTCGCCGAAGCCGGTGTGCAGCTGGAGCGGGAGCCGGGTCGCGACCGCCGACCACAGCAGATGGCGCAGCAGCACCGGATCCTTGAGACGGTCGCCCTTCGGCCGTTTTTTCAGCCAATTCGCCGCCGCGTCCCGTACCTCGTGGAGCGCGGGCGGCTCGGGGGCGAGGTCCAGCCCGTACCGGTAGGCGGCCACCGACTTGAAGCCCACGGCCGTGGTCGCCGCCGAGCGGATCCGCGCCGCCAGCTCCGCCAGGAACGCGTCCGCGTCCCGGGTCGTGTCGGCCGCGAACTCGGCCAGCCGCTCCAGGCGCACGATCTCGTGGACCGGGGCGCCGCTCAGCTCGGCGAGCTCGTCGGGGCCGGTGATGTCGCCGGGAAGACCGGTGTCCATGACGTACGCGCCGATCCCGCTGCCGCGCAGGAGCAGCCGGGTCGCCTCGCGGGCGCCGAGTTCGGCGCGCCGGGCCAGATAGCGCTCCGGGGTGCAGTGCGGCTCCAGACCCAGCAGTGGCGGGCACCAGCGGCGCACCGCGAAGCCGAGCTGGGTGTCGAAGAAGCTCGTCCCGGGCGCGGCGGGCCCGTCGGCCTCGGTCAGGAACGCCTCGAAGGCGGCGGGACCGGGGTCCGTGCGCAGCACGCCGTGGCAGTGGTGGTCGAGGAGCGTGCCCGCGGGGACCTCGACCGGTGTACGGCGGGGCCGGTCGTCGGCCGCCCCCGGGGGCCGCGCCGGCGCCCCCTCCTGGCCGCCCATCTCAGTACCGCCCCCGCGTCGCGTCCGCGATCTCCTGCGGGGACTTGCCCTCGAACAGGGCCGACTCCGCCTGGCGGACCGCCGCGAACGCCTCGAAGAGGGGGTCGCCCATCGCTTCGCGCAGGACGTCGGACGCGGTGAAGTGGCGCAGCGCCTCGGGCAGCGAGGCGGGCAGGCGCGGCCGGCCGCCGACCACCGCGGGGTCGCCCGAGACCGGCTCGGGCAGCATCGCCTTGGTGTCCAGGCCCGCAAGGCCCGCCGCGATCACCGCGCCCACCGCGAGATACGGATTGGCGGCCGGGTCGAAGCACTTGACCTCGGCGTTGGCGGCGTCCGGGTCGTCGGGCGCGCCGGTGATGAAGCGGAGGGCGGCCTCCCGGTTCTCGTGCCCCCAGCACTGGAACGCGCCGGCCCAGCGGGAGGGTTCCAGGCGGAGGTAGCTGGCGGGGGAGGGGGCGCCGACGGCGACCAGGGCGGGCAGGGCCGCCAGGACGCCCGCGAGGAACGCCTCGCCGTCGGCGGTCATGGCGAGACGGCCGTCACCGCCGCCGCACAGGTTCCGGCCGTCCCGCCAGAGGCTGAGGTGGAGATGGGCCCCGTTGGCGACACCGCCCGGGGTGACCACGGGGCCGAAGAGGGGGGTGAGGCCGTGCCGTACCGAGACCGCGCGGATCGTCTCGCGCACCAGCACCGACAGATCCGCGGCTCCCACCGGATCGGTGGGGGCCACCGACACCTCGAACTGGCCCTCGGTGTACTCGGGGTGGATCTGCAGCACATCCACCCCCTGGTCCAGCAGTGCGCCGAGCACATCACCGAGGTACGCGGACCGCTCCACGACCCGCGCCATCCCGTACGCCGGGCCTTCGAGCGCGGGCGCGACCGTCCACTCCGTCTCGAAGCCCATGCGCAGCGAGAGGCCCCGCTCGGCGGCCCGGAGCGTCATCCGACGGGCGAACAGCCGCTGGCAGCCCGGGTGTTCACCGCCCCGCTGGTCGTAGCGGTCGACCGGGGCCCAGGCCCAGCCCGGCTGCCCGGCGAGCACGGTCAGCCGGTCCAGGTCGGGGAAGAGCCGCAGATCGCCGTCCGGTCCGCCGCTGAAGCGGCTGGAGGTGGCCGAGTCGTCCACCAGGAAGGCGTCGAAGCACGGCGACATCCCGACCCCGCGCTCCACGACCGAGGGCAGCCGGGCCGCGGGCACCGCCTTCACGCGCGCGATGCCCGCGTTGTCCACCGAGGTCAGCGCCACCGCGCGGACCCCCTCGGAGGCCAGCCGCGCCGCCTCCTGCCGTGCCCGCCGTACCCGCTCCCGCACCTGCTCCGACCCCACTGCCTCAGTCCCTCCCGCCGCCCAGCTGCTTCACCGTGGCGACCGTGTCCGCCTCCGAGGCGCTCTTGTCCTCGCGGTAGCGCACTACCCGTGCGAACCTCAGTGTCACCCCCTCCGGGTAGCGGGACGATCTCTGCACCCCGTCGAAGGCGATCTCTACGACGAGTTCCGGCCGCACCCGCACCCCCCACGGCTCCTCGGCCACCGCCAGCTCCCGCAGCCGCTCGGTCTGCCAGGCGAGCAGCACGTCGGTGAGACCCTTGAAGGTCTTGCCCAGCATGGCGAACGAGCCGTCCGGGCGGCGGGCGCCCAGGTGCAGATTGGAGAGCCTGCCGGTGCGCCGGCCGTGCCCCCACTCCGCCCCCAGCACCACCAGGTCGAGGGTGTGCACCGGCTTGACCTTCAGCCAGGACGCGCCCCTGCGGCCCGCGCTGTACGCCGAGTCCAGCGCCTTCACCACCACGCCCTCATGGCCGCGCTCCAGCGTCAGCGCCGCGAACTCCCCTGCCGCCGACCGCTGTTCGGGATCGGCCGGGTCCTCCACCACCACCCGCCGCACCCGGCGCGGCTCCGGTGCCACCCGGACCAGCTCGGCGCAGCGCTCGCGCACCGGCAGATCGAGGAGGTCGCGGCCGTCCACCGAGAGCAGATCGAAAAAGACCGGAAACAGTGGCAACCGGTCCTGGGCACCGGCCACATCCAGCCGGGAACCCACCCGCCCCGCGATGTCCTGGAACTGCCGGGGCCGCCCTTCCTGGTCGAGCGCGATCACCTCGCCGTCGAGGATCGCCCGATCGGCTTTCAACTCGCGGGCGGCGGCCACCACTTCGGGCAGCCGGGCGGTGATCTCGTCGAGCGTACGGGTGAAGACGCGCACCTCGTCGCTGTCCCGGTGGACCTGCACCCGGATGCCGTCGAGCTTCTCCTCCACGGCGCACGGGCCCAGCCGGTCCAGCGCCTCGTCCACGTCCTTGGCGGTGTGCGCCAGCATCGGCAGCACCGGCCGGCCCACGTCCATCCGGAAGGCCGCCAGCGCGTCGCCGCCACCGCCGAGGAGTGCCTGGGCCACGGCCCCCAGCGAGCCGCCGAGCATCACCGCGCGCCGCACGTCCGCCGCCGGGGCGCCGGTCGCCTCGGCCAGGCCCTCCACGGCCGCCGCGTCGAGCGCGCCCTGGCGGACCTCACCGGTGATCAGACCGATGAGGAACCGCTGCTCCTCCTCGGTGGCGGCGGCCATCAGCTCGCGCGCCAGCCGTCCGCGCTCGCCCTGGGCGCCCTTGCCCGACAGCGCGCCGATCCGGTCGAGGGCCGCGTCGACCTCCTGGACGGTGAGGGCGGGGCTCCCGGCGGGCGGCGGGCGGTCCTTCAGGGTGCTCCAGCCCAGGCCCGTACGGCGCTGCGGCAGCCGTCCCGCCAGATAGGTGACCACCAGCGGGGCCTCGGCCGGGGCGGTCTCGCGGAACAGCGCGGCGAGCAGGGCGGCCTTCCTCGTACGGGAGGAGGTCGCCGCGATCTCGCGGGAGGTCGTGGCCACGTCGGCGAGCAGCATGTCCCCATCCTCACCCGGTCCGTTCGCGTCCGCAGGTCCGAGGTGGCAGCATCGGCGCATGCCCACCAGGTCCGCCCGAACGACCGTCGCCGCCCTGCTGGCGTGCCTGGCGCTGCTGCTCGCGGGATGCGGGGGCGGCGGGGAGGGGGACGCCGGGCCGTCCCGCGCCGCCACCGCCGCGGGCGCCGCCACGCCCGGCTGGGCCCGGGACATGGCGACCGTCCGCGCCGGCGCACTGCCGACCGAGGCCCAGCAGACCCTGAAGCTGATCGACCGGGGCGGCCCCTTCCCGTACGCCAAGGACGGCACGGTCTTCTCGAACTTCGAGAAGGCCCTGCCGCAGCACAAGCGGGGCTACTACCACGAGTACACGGTGACCACCCCGAAGTCGCGCGACCGCGGCGCCCGGCGGCTGGTCACCGGGCAGGGCGGCGAGATCTACTACACCGGCGACCACTACAAGACGTTTCTGGCGGTGCTGCGATGACGGCCGACCCTTTCGACGCCGTACGGGCCACCGGCTGGCAGGTCGACGTGCTCGACCTCACCGGGGTCACCGACAAGGCCGGCTTCATGGACCGCTGCGCCCGCGCGCTGCGTCTGCCGGAGTGGTTCGGCCGCAACTGGGACGCCCTCGCCGACTGCCTGGGCGACCCCGACTGGGGCCCGGCCGACCCCGGCCGGCTGCTGGTGGTGCGGGGCTGGCAGGGATACGCGCGGGCGCGTCCGCAGGAGTGGGAGACGGCCCGGGACGTGCTGGACGAGGCGGTGGCCGACGGCGACAGCGGCACCCTGGCGGTGGTGCTCGCCCTCGGCGCGTTCGTCTGATCGCACCAGGGCCCTTCCCGGCCTCTGGAGGATCGGCCCGGGCGGCGCGAACACCCGAACATGGGACAATGAAGTACGTGCGTTTAGCCCCGGCTGAAATGCCTGGGGTCACTCCGATCGACTGGGATGTTCTGCACGTGCGTTTCCTCAATGACATCAAGCCGCCGTACGACCTGACGTACGACGATGTGTTCATGGTCCCCAGCCGCTCCGCGGTGGGCTCCCGCCAGGGCGTCGACCTGGCCTCGCCCGACGGCTCGGGCACCACGATCCCGCTCGTCGTCGCCAACATGACGGCCATCGCGGGACGGCGGATGGCCGAGACCGTGGCGCGCCGCGGCGGCATCGTCGTCATCCCGCAGGACATCCCGATCGAGGTCGTCACCGACGTCATCACCTGGGTCAAGACGCGTCACCACGTGCTCGACACCCCGATCGTCCTCGCGCCGACCCAGACCGTCGCGGACGCGCTGGCGCTGCTGCCCAAGCGCGCCCACAACGCCGGTGTCGTCGTCGACTCCGAGCAGCGCCCCGTCGGTGTCGTCACCGACGCCGACCTGACCGGCGTCGACCGCTTCACGCAGCTCTCCGAGGTCATGTCCAAGGACCTGCTGCTGCTCGACGCGGACATCGACCCGCGCGAGGCGTTCAACAAGCTCGACCACGCCAACCGCCGCTACGCCCCGGCCGTGGACAAGGACGGCCGCCTCGCCGGCATCCTCACCCGCAAGGGCGCCCTGCGCGCGACCCTGTACACCCCGGCCACCGACGCCGCCGGCAAGCTGCGGATCGCCGCCGCCGTCGGCATCAACGGCGACGTGGCGGGCAAGGCCAAGCAGCTCCTGGACGCCGGCGCCGACACGATCGTCGTGGACACCGCGCACGGCCACCAGGAGTCGATGATCGCCGCGATCAAGGCCGTCCGCGGCCTGGACCCGCAGGTCCCGATCGTCGCGGGCAACATCGTGGCCGCCGAGGGCGTGCGCGACCTCATCGACGCGGGCGCCGACATCATCAAGGTCGGTGTGGGCCCCGGCGCGATGTGCACCACCCGGATGATGACCGGTGTGGGCCGCCCGCAGTTCTCCGCCGTCCTGGAGTGCGCGGCCGAGGCGAAGAAGTACGGCAAGCACGTGTGGGCCGACGGCGGTGTGCGCCACCCGCGTGACGTCGCCATGGCGCTCGCGGCCGGTGCCTCCAACGTCATGATCGGCTCCTGGTTCGCCGGTACGTACGAGTCCCCGGGCGACCTCCAGCAGTCCGCCGACGGACGGCTCTACAAGGAGTCGTTCGGCATGGCCTCGGCCCGCGCGGTGCGCAACCGCACGAGCGAGGAGTCCGCGTACGACCGGGCCCGCAAGGCGCTCTTCGAGGAGGGCATCTCCACCTCGCGGATGTTCCTCGACCCGACCCGGCCGGGCGTCGAGGACCTGATCGACTCGATCATCGCGGGCGTCCGCTCCTCCTGCACCTACGCGGGCGCGAGCTCGCTCGCGGAGTTCGAGGAGAAGGCGGTCGTCGGCATCCAGTCCGCCGCCGGTTACGCGGAGGGCAAGCCGCTGCACGCCAGCTGGAGCTAGGAGCTCCGCGGGGGCCCCGTCCTTCGTCGGCGGGTACGCCGTGGCGGATCACGCGGTTCTCCGCGCCCCTGAAGAGACGGCCCCGCCTGCCCCTGTGGAGACGGCCCCCCGCGCTGTGCGCGGGGGGCCGTCTCCCTATGCGCGGTCCCAGCTCTATACGTGGGGTCCCAGCGCCTCCGCCACCGCCGCCGCGACCTTCGCGTGGCCGCCGTCGTTCGGGTGCAGACCGTCCGCCAGGTCGTCCTCGGTCACCAGGTCGCGTCCGGAAAGCACGTGGAGGCGGCTGTCGCCGTCCGCGACACGGTCCCGGGCCGCCGCCTCCATCGCGGAGCGCAGGGCGCCCAGCGTGGCGCCCAGCGCGTTCGGGGTGCGCTCCGCGGCCGGACGCAGCAGCGGCGAGAGCAGCAGCAGCGGGGTGCGCGGGTGGCCCCGGCGCACCAGAGCCAGGAACGCCCGGGTCGTCTCGTACAGCAGCGTCGCCGAACTCGGCACGGCCGACCAGCAGTTGGTGCCGAAGGCCAGGGTCAGGACGTCCGCCGGCAGGGTCGCGAGCTGTTCGGCGACGGCGAGTTCGCCGCGGGCGGCTCCCGCGTAGCCGAGGTTGACGGTGTCCAGGCCGAGTGCCCGCCCGGCCACCGCCGGCCAGGCGCGGGCGGGACGGGTCGACCACCAGCCCTCGGTGATCGAGTCGCCGTGGACCAGCCAGCGGGGCCCGCGCGGGGCGGGCGTGAGCGTGCCGCCGACCCCGCGCAGGGCGAGGACGCGCGGTGCGCGGTCCTGCGGCGGATGGAGGGTGAACGGGCCGCCGCCGGGCGGGAGTTCGAGGACCGCGACCGCCTCCTCGGCCGGGGTCACGGCCGTCTCGTGAACGAGGCGGCCGTCCGCCCAGAGCGCGAAGGTGTGGGCGAGGGAGCGCATCTCCTCGCCCGGCGCGGGCACCTCGGCGCGGTAGTGGATCTCCACCGCCGACGCCCCGGCGGCGGTGAACTCCAGCCGCACCCCTATGGGCAGTCCGGCCCGCTCCGCGGTGTCCCAGGGCAGTCGTGCCAGGTCGTCGGGGTCCGCCCGCACCGGCGCGCCCTTCGCGTCCCGCCAGGCCACCCCGCGCAGGAACGGATCCGGGTCCAGCCAGGTCATCGACGCCTCCGATCGGGGTACCCGGACACTCGTCGGCAGGGGTGTCGGGGACCTCACTCCTACCCCGCCGGGCACGGCCCGATCACACCGTTGACGCACGGATCGAACGCTGATGCGCAACAAACACCCATCCGTCGCGCTTGTGCGCAATGATCATTCACTGATGCGCAAGGTTGCTGCATTACGAGCGGGAAGCGGAACCCTTTACTCTTCTCGCGATACGTGGAGTGGCGGCGACCGCCTGCTCGGCGGTACCGGCCACGGTGTGCTCAGTCATGCCCGGATTGCCCCTTCGTACGGGAAGGGCCGGACCGTCGTGGTCGCCGACGTCCGAAGGCAGCGACAAGGAGCCCACTGAAGTGTTGGACCACGGCACAGCGCCCCCCACCGCAGCAGCACCGGCCACCGGGGCCCCGCGCCCCGGCAACCCGCTGCTGCGGCGCAAGCCGGTAGAACTGCTGGTCGCCGAGGGTGGCAAGGGCGAGGGCGGCACTCTGCGCCGCACCCTCGGCATGTGGCAGCTGACCATGATCAGCATCGGCGCCACGCTCGGCACCGGCATCTTCGTCGTCCTGGGCGAAGCCGTCCCCAAGGCCGGACCGGCGGTCACCCTGTCGTTCGTCCTCGCCGGACTCACCGCGCTGTTCTCCGCGCTCTCCTACGCCGAGCTGGCGGGCTCCATCCCGGTGGCGGGCTCCTCGTACTCGTACGCGTACGCAACGCTGGGCGAACTCGTCGCCTGGGTCTGCGGCTGGTGCCTGATCCTGGAGTACGGCGTCTCGGTCGCGGCCGTGGCCGTCGGCTGGGGGCAGTACCTCAACGAGCTGCTCGACGGGACCATCGGCGTCACCATCCCGGACGCGCTCTCGGCGCCGCCCGGCGACGGCGGGATATTCAACCTGCCCGCGCTGATCGTCGTGCTGCTCGCGATGGTGTTCCTGCTCGGCGGCGCCCGGGAGTCAGCCCGCGCCAACACCATCATGGTGGCGGTGAAGATCGTCACCCTGGTGCTCTTCTGCTCCATCGGCATCATGGGCTTCAAGTCCGGCAACTACTCCGACTTCATGCCGCTCGGCATGGCCGGTGTCAGCGCCGCGGGCTCCTCGCTCTTCTTCTCCTACATCGGCTTCGACGCCGCCTCCACCGCCGGTGAGGAGGCCAAGAACCCGCAGCGCGACCTGCCGCGCGCGATCATGCTCTCGCTGATCATCGTCACCGCGCTGTACGTCCTGGTCGCCGCGGTCGCCGTGGGCGCCCGCCAGTGGAAGACCTTCGAGGGCAGCGAGGCGACCCTCGCCGCGATCATGAACGACGTCAGCGGCCAGACCTTCTGGGGCACGCTGCTCGCGGCCGGCGCCGTCATCTCCATCGCCAGCGTGGTGCTGACCGTGCTCTACGGCCAGACCCGCATCCTGTTCTCGATGTCCCGCGACGGCCTGGTCCCCAAGGTCTTCGGCAAGGTCAACCCCAAGACCGGCACCCCCCGCGCCAACACGGTCATCGTGTCGCTCTTCTGCGGTGTCCTCGCCGCCGCCGTCCCGCTCGGCGACCTCGTCGACGCCACCAGCATCGGCACGCTCTTCGCCTTCGCGCTGGTCAACATCGCGGTCATCGTGCTGCGCCGGACCCGCCCGGACATGCCGCGCACCTTCCGGGCCCCGCTCGGCTGGGTCTGCCCGATCCTCGGCTTCTTCTTCTGCATCTACATGATGAAGGGCCTCGGCACGTCCACCTGGACCGTGTTCGGAGTCTGGATGGCCGTCGGTCTCGTGATCTACTTCGGGTACGGCATCCGCCGCTCCCGACTGGCCACGGCCACGGACACCGTATCCGCAGAGAAGTGACCCACCCGCAGTGCGACTCAATGACCTCGACGAGCGCATCGTCCACGCCCTCGCCGAAGACGCCCGCCGCTCCTACGCCGACATCGGTTCGCTGATCGGCCTCTCCGCGCCCGCCGTGAAGCGGCGCGTGGACCGGCTGCGCGCCGAGGGCGCCATCACCGGCTTCACCGTCCGGGTGGACCCCGCGGCGCTGGGCTGGGAGACCGAGGGCTTCATCGAGCTGTACTGCCGCCGCAACACCTCGCCCGACGCCATCAAGCGCGGGCTGGAGCGGTACCCCGAGGTCGCGTCCGCCTCCACCGTCACCGGTGAGGCGGACGCGATCGTCCAGGTCTTCGCCTCGGACATGCGCCACTTCGAGCGGGTCCTGGAACGGATCGCCGGGGAGCCGTACGTGGAGCGCACCAAGTCGGTCCTGGTGCTCTCGCCCCTGCTCAGGCGCTTCTCCTCCGGCTCGCCCGCCTGATCGTCCGGGCCCGGGGCCCGGGGGCGTTACGGGCCGCGCGGCGGCCACGCAACGAATCGCCGCACAGGGCCTCTCACGCGCAACGAATCCTCCTCCGGCACGCAACAGTCGTGCCTTGTCGGGGTCGAGCGGCGGAACGTACCGTCTAGGTGACCCCTTCAACCACTTTCGCCCCGAGGACCGCCATGCCCCCGCTGCGCACCGCCCTGCTCCAGAGCTCCGGCCGTCCGGGTGACGTCGCCGCGAACCTGAAGGTGCTGGACGAGGCGGCCGGGCGGGCCGCGGCGACCGGGGCGGGCCTGCTGGTCACCGCCGAGATGTTCCTCACCGGCTACGCCATCGGGGACGACGTGCCCCGGCTCGCCGAGGCCGCCGACGGCCCCGGAGCGCGGGCCATCGCCGAGATCGCCCGCCGGCACGGCCTCGCGGTCCTCTACGGCTACCCCGAGCGGGACGGCGAGACCGTCTACAACTCGGCGCAGCTGATCGCCGCCGACGGGCAGCGCCTGGCGAACTACCGCAAGACCCACCTCTTCGGCTGCTTCGAGCAGAAGTGGTTCACCCCCGGCGACCAGCAGGTCGTCCAGGCCGAGCTGAACGGTCTGCGGCTGGGCATGATGATCTGCTACGACGTGGAGTTCCCCGAGAACGTCCGGGCGCACGCGCTGGCCGGCACCGACCTTCTCCTGGTGCCCACCGCGCAGATGCACCCCTTCCAGTTCGTCGCCGAGTCCGTGGTGCCGGTGCGCGCCTTCGAGAACCAGATGTACATCGCGTACGTCAACCGGACCGGCCCCGAGGGCGAGTTCGAGTTCGTCGGGCTGAGCTGCCTGGCCGGACCCGACGGCACCGCCCGGGCCCGCGCGGGCCGCGAGGCCGAGCTGGTCGTCGGCGACGCCGACCCCGAGTTCCTGGCCGCCTCGCGCGCGAACAACCCGTATCTGCGCGACCGCCGCCCCGGCCTCTACACCTCCCTCGTCTGACCCGGACCCTTCCGGCCGCCCCCTACCCCCCTCGTATTGTGCAAGGAGTCCGTACCCCATGACGTCCACGGTGCCCACCGCCGTCCCGCAGCCCGAGGGCCAGCCGCCGATCACCATGTTCGGTCCGGACTTCCCCTACGCGTACGACGACTTCCTGGCCCACCCGGCCGGGCTCGGCCAGATACCCGCGACCGAGCACGGCACCGAGGTCGCCGTCATCGGCGGCGGTCTGTCCGGCATCATCTCGGCGTACGAGCTGATGAAGATGGGCCTCAAGCCCGTCGTGTACGAGGCCGACCAGATCGGCGGACGGCTGCGCACCGTCGGCTTCGACGGCCCCGGCACGGACGGTCTGACCGCCGAGATGGGCGCCATGCGCTTCCCGCCCTCCTCGACGGCGCTCCAGCACTACATCGACCTGGTCGGCCTGGTCACCGAGCCGTTCCCGAACCCGCTCGCCGAGGCCACCCCCTCGACCGTCGTCGACCTCAAGGGCGAGTCGCACTACGCCGAGACCATCGCCGACCTGCCGCAGGTCTACCGCGACGTGGCCGCCGCGTGGAACGCCTGCCTGGAGGAGGGCGCCGACTTCTCGGACATGAACACCGCGATGCGCGAGCGCGACGTCCCGCGGATCCGGGAGATCTGGGCCAAGCTCGTCGAGAAGCTCGACAACCAGACCTTCTACGGCTTCCTCTGCGACTCGCAGGCGTTCAAGTCCTTCCGCCACCGCGAGATCTTCGGCCAGGTCGGCTTCGGCACCGGCGGCTGGGACACCGACTTCCCCAACTCCATCCTGGAGATCCTGCGCGTCGTCTACACCGAGGCGGACGACCACCACCGCGGCATCGTCGGCGGCTCCCAGCAGCTGCCGCTGCGGCTGTGGGAGCGCGAGCCGGAGAAGATCGTGCACTGGGCGCAGGGCACCTCGCTCTCCTCGCTGCACGAGGGCGCGCCGCGCCCGGCGGTCACCCGCCTGACCCGCACCGCGGGCAACCGGATCACCGTCACCGACGCGTCGGGCGACATCCGCACCTACCGCGCGGCGATCTTCACCGCGCAGTCCTGGATGCTGCTCTCCAAGATCGAGTGCGATGACTCGCTCTTCCCGATCGACCACTGGACGGCGATCGAGCGCACCCACTACATGGAGTCGAGCAAGCTCTTCGTGCCTGTGGACCGCCCGTTCTGGCTGGACAAGGATGAGGAGACGGGCCGGGACGTCATGTCGATGACGCTCACCGACCGGATGACCCGTGGCACCTACCTGCTGGACGACGGCCCGGACAAGCCCGCCGTCATCTGCCTCTCCTACACCTGGTGCGACGACAGCCTGAAGTGGCTGCCGCTGTCGGCGAACGAGCGCATGGAGGTCATGCTCAAGTCGCTCGGCGAGATCTACCCGAAGGTCGACATCCGCAAGCACATCATCGGCAACCCGGTGACCGTGTCGTGGGAGAACGAGCCGTACTTCATGGGCGCGTTCAAGGCGAACCTGCCGGGCCACTACCGCTACCAGCGCCGTCTGTTCACGCACTTCATGCAGGACTCGCTGCCCGAGGACAAGCGGGGCATCTTCCTCGCGGGCGACGACATCTCCTGGACGGCCGGCTGGGCCGAGGGCGCGGTGCAGACCGCGCTGAACGCGGTGTGGGGCGTCATGCACCACCTCGGCGGCGCCACCGACGGCACCAACCCCGGCCCGGGCGACCTGTACGACGAGATCGCGCCGGTCGAGCTGCCGGAGGACTGACGGCGGACCTACGAGGGCGGGGACCGGGATCGAGGGGCCCGGGGGCTGCGGCCCCCGGGCCCCTCCTCCGTCCCGTCATCCGTTCACAGCCCCGCGCCGGCAGGCGCACCCGCGCCGCTCGCGCCGTACTCGCCTCAGCCGGAGAAGGCCGGGCCCGGGCCGGAGCGGCAGGCGGGGACTGCGCGTGCGGGAGAGGGGCCCGCGTACGGCGTCAACAGGCACCGGCCCACCAGGCCGACCCCCGCGTCCATCCGCTCCCTGAACTCCCCGGACAGCTCGGGAAGTTCCCGCAGCCGCCACAGCAGCCGCGCCGAGGACCAGGCCGCGTCGCGCGCCCGCTCCAGGCTCCACGACGCCAGCAGATGCGTGAGCGGGTCCGCGACCTCCAGCAGGTCGGGCCCGGGCATCAGCTCCTCGCGCACGCGCTCCTCCAGCGCCACCAGCATGTCGCCGACCCGCTCGAAGTCCCGCTCCAGACCCTCCGGTCCGCACTCCAGGGCGCGGCAGCTGTCGACGACGGCGAGCGCCAGGTCGTGCCCGATGTGGGCGTTGATGCCGCAGAGCGCGAACTGCAGGGGGCGTACGCCCGGGTGGCGCCGGTACTGGAAGAGCGGCCGCCAGCAGGCGGGCGGGCGCAGCCCCGCCGCCACCGCGTCGACCGCCCGCAGATACCGCCGGGCGAACAGCACGTCCAGCGTCGCCGCCGCCCCCGGGTCCTCGAACGCGCCCCGGGTCAGGGAGCGGCCGATCTCCTCGGTGACCGCGAGATAGACCCGGTTGAAGACGGCCAGGCCGTCCTTGGGCGGCAGGCTCGCGCGCAGCGCCCGCATCCGCCCCGCTACGGTGTCCACCGACGCCCCGGCGAGCCCCGTGGCACCTGCCCGCTGTCCGATCCGCACCATGGGGGCAGCGTCCCAGCCCGGCGCCGCCCGGGACGTCGCCGTGCCCGGGGCTTCCCCGGAACGGGTGAACACGGGCCGTCGGGCCCGGAGGAAGAGGAGTCAGCGGTTGTCGGGAACACCGCCGTCACGCGCGCACCGGCGCGGCGAGGACAGAGCCGCGCGCCGTTCGGCCGCCCGGCGCACCGCCATGGTGGCGCTGGCCTGCGCGGTCGTGGGCGTCGGCGCGGTCTCCGGCGCCGTGGCGGCCCTCGGGGGCGAGGGCGGCGGCACGGCACGGCCCGCGCCCTCCCCGTCGCCCGCCGTCGCGACCCTGCCCGCCGTGCCCGCCCCGGCGTCCGTGCCCCCGTCGCCCCCGCGCGCGACCCCGCGCGCCGCCCGTCCGTCCACGTCTCCCCGGCCCCCGGCCGCCCCCTCGCCCGCGCCGGGCGCGATCTCCGCCCCGCTCTACCGCTCGCCCGACTCGCAGGTCCTCGACTGGGTCCGGGCCCACCCCGGTGACCCCCGCCGCCCGCTGATCGAGCGCCGGATCGCGGACCGTCCCACGGCCGTGTGGTTCACCGCGTACGACCCGGGCTCGATCACGCGCGAGGTACGGGCGGTGACCTCGGCGGCGGCCGCGCAGGGCAGAGTGGCGGTGCTCGTCCCGTACGCGATACCCGGCCGGGACTGCGGCGGCGCCTCGCAGGGCGGCGCGCCGGACCTCGCCGCGTACGACAGATGGATGGGGAACTTCGCGGCGGGGCTCGGGCGTTCACCGGTCATCGTGGTCCTGGAGCCGGACGCGATCGCCCAGTCGGACTGCCTCACCGGCGGCGAGCGCACGGCCCGGTTCGCCTCGCTGGCCAGGGCGGGGCGCGCGCTCCACACTGCCGACCCCAGGGCCAGGGTGTACTTCGACGCGGGCCACTCCGGCTGGCGCGACGCGGGGGAGATGGCCGGGCTGCTGCGTGCGGCGGGCGCCGCCACCAGTGGCGACGGCGTCTTCACCAACGTCTCCAACTTCCACGCCACGGCGGACGAGGTGGCGTACGCGCGCCGGGTGCTCACCGCGCTGGGCGGTCCCGCGCGGCTGGGCGCGGTGATCGACACCAGCCGCAACGGCAGGGGCGCGCCGCCGGACGGGCAGTGGTGCGACCCGGCCGGGCGGGGCCTGGGACGCGCGCCCACCACGCGGACGGGCGAGGCGCGTATCGACGCCTATCTGTGGGTGAAGCTGCCCGGCGAGTCCGACGGCTGCCGGGGCACGGCGGGCAGCTTCGCGCCCGACTACGCCTACGACTTGGCGCGCTGAGGCCCCTCGGGCGTCCCCTGCCCGTCGCTACGCTCGTCATCGCGCTCGCCGTAGGACGACGTGCCCTCGTCGAGCAGCGGTTCCTGCTCCTTCATATGGGCCGGGGCCAGGGCGCGCAGCACGTGGTAGCCGGTGATGACCACGATGGTGCCCAGGGCGATCCCGCCGAGGCGGAAGTCGTCGGTGAACTTCAGGCTGACGCCGCCGATGCCGATGATGATGCCGGCCGCCGCCGGGACCAGGTTCAGCGGATTGCGCAGGTCCACCTCGGCGTTGATCCAGATCTGGGCGCCCAGCAGGCCGATCATGCCGTAGAGGATGACGGTGATGCCGCCGAGGACGCCGCCGGGGATGGCCGCGACGATCGCGCCGAACTTGGGGCAGACACCGAAGAGCAGCGCGAAGCCGGCGGCGGCCCAGTAGGCGGCGGTCGAGTAGACGCGGGTGGCGGCCATGACGCCGATGTTCTCGGAGTAGGTGGTGTTGGGCGGGCCGCCGACGGCGGTGGAGAGCACCGAGGCCACACCGTCGGCGGCGATCGCGGTGCCCAGCTTGTCGTCGAGGTCGTCGCCGGTCATCTCACCGACGGCCTTGACGTGTCCGGCGTTCTCCGCGATCAGCGCGATCACCACGGGCAGAGCGACCAGGATGGCGGACCACTCGAAGTGCGGGGCGTGGAAGGAGGGCAGACCGATCCAGTCGGCCCTGCCCACTCCGGAGAGGTCCAGACGCCAGTGGTCGGTGGCCTCGCCCGCGCCCGGAACGGAGTGGATCCTGCCGAAGACACGGTCGAAGAGCCAGGAGATCGCGTAGCCGAAGAGCAGCCCGAGGAAGATCGCGACCCGGGACCAGAAGCCGCGCAGGCAGACCACGGCGAGTCCGGTGAAGAGCATCACCAGCAACGCGGTCCACTGGTCCTGCGGCCAGTACGTGGCGGCGGTCACCGGCGCCAAATTGAAGCCGATCAGCATGACGACCGCGCCGGTCACGATGGGCGGCATCGCGGCGTGGATGACCCGCGCGCCGAACCGCTGCACCGCGAGGCCCGCCGCGAACAGGACGGCGCCGACGACGAGGACCGCGCCGGTGACGGTGGCGCTGGTCCCGCCGCTCGCCCGGATCGTGGCGGCGACGCCGACGAAGGAGAGGGAGCAGCCCAGGTAGCTGGGGACCCGGCCCTTGGTGGCGAGCAGGAAGATGACCGTGGCGACGCCGGACATCATGATCGCGAGGTTGGGATCCAGGCCCATGAGGACGGGCGCCACGAAGGACGCGCCGAACATGGCGACCACGTGCTGGGCGCCGAGGCCGATCGTCCGGGGCCAGGAGAGCCGCTCGTCCGGACGGACGACGGCGCCGGGGGCGGGGGTCCGCCCGTCACCGTGCAGGGTCCAGCGCACGCCGAGGCCCATGAGTTTGCTCCAGTTCGTTCCGTGCTGAGAAGAATCAGCGCCATGGTAGTGGGGCCCGGGAGATCGGGTCCCATCCGTGAATTCCGCGCGGGGCATTGTCACCCGGAACTGCTGGCTCTACGCTCCAACGGCCTTACTGGTGAATAGAGTTCAGATATGTGAAGTTCCTAGGTGGGGAAGGTGCCTCTATGGGTGGCATATCCGGCATGGCCGCCGGTGGAAGACGCGGCCGACTGGTGGCCCTACTGGCCGCGGTGGCGGCCGTCGCCTCGGCGCTCGTCCCGACGGCCTCGCACGCCGCCGCTCCCCGGCCCGCCCCTCTCGGGGCCCCGCACACCGTGGTCGTCGACGGGGCGCGCATGAGGGACGCGCGGCTGCGGCTCGACGCGGGCGACCCCGCGCTGCGCGCCGCCGTCGGGAAGCTGACCGCGGCGGCCGACGCCCGGCTCGGGCAGGGCCCCTGGACGGTCGTGGACAAGCCGAGGCCCGCGCCGGGCGGCGACCCCCACGACTACCTGAGCCAGGCGCCGTACTGGTGGCCCTCCCGGCCGAGGACCGCCGACAACCCCTGGGGCTGCCCGTACGTGCAGAGGGACGGGCAGCGCAACCCCGAGGTCGACACCGGCACCGACCGCCTCGACCTCGGCCGGATGGTGAGCTCGGTGACCACGCTCAGCCTCGCCTGGTACTACACCGGCCGGGCCCGGTACGCCGAGCAGGCCTCAACCGCCCTGCGCACCTGGTTCCTGGACCCGGCGACCGCGATGAACCCCCACCTCGACCACGGCCAGTTCATCCCCTGCGCGTACGACGGCCGGGCGATCGGCATCATCGACTTCTCCCAGCAGTACACCGGCGTCCTGGACGCCGTCGCCGTCCTCGACCTGGGCGCGCCCGGCTGGCGGGCCGAGGACCGCACGCGGATGCGCGACTGGAACAAGAGGTTCCTGAACTGGCTGCTGACCTCGCCGTTCGGCAAGGAGGAGTCGGCCGCCAGGAACAACCACGGCACCTTCCAGGACATGCAGATCGCCGCGCTCGCCCTCGCCACCGGCGACCGGGCGCTGGCGGCGAGGACCGTCCGGGCCGCCGCGAAGCTGCGGGTCGACCCGCAGATCGCCGCCGACGGCAGCCAGCCCCAGGAGCTCGCCCGCACCCGCAGCTGGCACTACTCGGTCTTCGACCTGGTGGCGTACAGCAGGCTGGCCGCGATCGGCCGGCACGTCGGCGTCGACCTCTGGGGCCACCGGGGGCCGCAGGGACAGAGCCTGTTCAGGGCCGTCGACTATCTGCTGCCCGCGGCGACCGGGGCGGCCGCCTGGCCCCACCCGGAGCTGGAGTTTTCCCGGTACGCGGCGAGCGACGTGGTGCACGCGGCGGCCGACGCGGGCGACCGCAAGGCCCGCGCGGCCGTCCCGAGGCTCCAGGCCCCGCCCGGCGGCGACCTGTGGGCGCTGCGGCCCGCTGCCGAACAACTGGACTCGATCGCCGGCTGAGTCGCGGCCGGCACCCGGGCCCAGGGGCCGCCCGGTGCGGAAGGAGCGTCCGGGCTGAACCGCCCCCCATACGGTTCAGCCGCGGGCCGCGCTGGGGCGTGTCGCGAAAGTGGAGCCGTCCGCCCGAGGGGCAGGCGGGACGTTCGCGACACGCCCTAGGGGGCGGCGCCGGTGGAACGCGCCGGTGCCGCCTCCACGGCGGCCCCGCCACCCGTCGCACGGGCGCGCCCTCCCGTACGCAGCACGGTCGCCCCCGCGACCAGCCCCAGCGCCAACACCGTCACCAGGCCGAACGACACCACCAGGGACGTCAGATCGGCGATGCCGCCGATCGTCGAGGGGGCCACGAGGCCCGAGGTGTACGTGATGGTGGCGACGCCCGCGATGGCCTGGCTCGGGTTGGGGCCGCTGCGCCCGGCCGCCGCGAACGCCAGCGGCACCACCACCGCCACCCCCAGCCCCACCAGGGCGAACCCGGCCATCGCCACGGCCGGCGCGGGCGCCAGGACCACCGCGAGCCCGCCCGCCGTGGCCAGCGCGCCGCCGCAGCGGACCGTCCGTACCGCGCCGAACCGGTCCACGACCCGGTCGCCCGCGATCCGCGCCACCGTCATGGTCAGGGTGAACGCCGTGGTGGAGGCGGCGGCGAGCCCGGCCGACGCGTCCAGGGTGTCCCGCAGGTAGACCGCCGACCAGTCCAGGCTCGCCCCCTCGGCGAAGACCGCGCAGAACGCGACGAGGCCGATCACCACCGCCGTCCTCGGCGGCAGGGTGAAGCGCGGCGGCGGAACCTCGTCGGGCGCGCTGCGCAGATCCAGCACGGCGCCGCAGACGAGCGCGCCCAGCGCGGTGAGGACGGCCGCCGCGACGAGATGGTGCACGCGCGCGTCGACGCCGAGGTGCGCGGCGAGCGTGCCGGCGGTCGAGCCGATCAGGGCGCCCGCGCTCCACATGCCGTGCAGCCCCGACATGATGGACCGCCCGAGCCGGTCCTCGGTCTCCACGCCCAGCGCGTTCATGGCCACGTCCGACAGGCCCGCCGTCGCCCCGAACACGAAGAGCGCCGCACAGAGCGTGTAGAGGTTCGGCGCCAGCGCCGGGAGGGCGAGGGCCAGGGTCCACAGGGCGAGCAGCCCGCGCAGCGCCCGGCGCGCCCCGAGGCGGTGTGTGACCGCGCCGGAGAGCGGCATCAGCAGCGACGAGCCGATGGCGGGAAAGGCGAGCGCGAGTCCGAGCTGGCCGGTGGAGATGCCGGTGTGCTCCTGGATCCAGGGGACCCGGGTGGCGAAGTTCCCGGTGACCGTGCCGTGGACGCAGAACACCGCGGCGATCGCGATCCTGGCCCGCCTCAACTGCCGTGCGCCGACGTCCGCTTCGGTCCTCATCCGGCCGGTCCTCCCCTGGAAATGGTCACTGTGGTCCGGTGCCCGCGATAAACTATCAGGAACCCTGCCTGATAAATACTCCGCCGTCCGACGGGTTTCGGTCGTCTGGAAGGATCCCCGGCATGCCCGCATCACCGAGCACCGCCCGGGTCATCAACGACCGCCTCGCCCTGCGTCTGCTCCAGGACGAGGGGCCGCTGACGGCGGCTCAGCTCAAGGAGCTCACCGGTCTGTCCCGGCCCACCGTCGCCGATCTCGTCGAACGGCTCCAGGGATCGGGCCTTGTCCGGGTCGTGGGGGAGTCCGGCGCGGAGCGGCGCGGACCCAACGCCAAGCTGTACGGGATCGCCGCCGACCGGGCGCACCTCGCCGCCCTCGACGTACGCACCGACAGCGTCACCGTGGTCGTGGCGGACCTGCTCGGCGCGACCCTCGCCCGGGCCGCCCTACCGATCGACGCCGAGGCCGGGACGGGGCCGGCCGTGGAACAGGCGGTGGCGCTCCTGGAGCGCACCGCGAAGGAGGCGGGCGCTGCGCGGCTGCACAGCATCGGGATCGGGGCGCCCGGCCTGATCGACCCGGCGACCGGAGAGCTGCGCGACAGCACCGGGCTGCCCGCCTGGCACCGGGCGCTGGTCCCCGCCCTCCAGGGGCGGCTGTCGGCCGCGGTCCTCGTCGAGAACGAGGTGAACCTGGCGGCGATGGCCGAGCACCGCCTCGGCGCCGCGCGCGGTCAGACCGACTTCGTACTGTTCTGGCTGGGCCAGGGCGTGGGGGCCGCGGTCTTCCTGGACGGGAAGCTGCGCCGGGGCGCGTCCGGAGGGGCGGGCGAGATCGGCTTCCTGCCCGTCCCGGGCACCGGGGGGCTGCCGTCCGCGACCGGCTGCGACGGCGGGTTCCACGCGCTCGCGGGCGCCGACGCGGTACTGCGGCTCGCCGCCGGGCACGGGCTGAGCGGCGGCGCCGAGACGCTGGTACGGGAGGCGGAGGGCCCGTTCCTCGACGCGCTCGCCGAGCGGATCGCCATCGGCGCGGCGGCCGTGGTCTCCGTACTGGACCCGGGTCTGATCGTCCTGGGCGGCGAACTCGGCCACGCGGGCGGCGCCAGGCTCTCCGCCCGCGTACGGGCCCGGCTCGCCGCCCTCACCCCGCTCGGCGCGGAGGTCAGGCCCAGCGGACTCGGGGACCGGGCGGTGCTGCGCGGGGCCCTGCTCGCGGCCCGGGACGCCGCTCAGGACGAGCTGTTCGGGCCCTGACGCACCGCACCCCGGCCGGGAGTTCCGGCCGGGGTGCGGGCGCTTCACCGTGGGTGCCCGGCGGGGCGGCAAGGGCCCCGAGGCGCGCCGCCGGGCGTTCGGGGGCGGGGCCTCAGCAGGTCCCGAGGTCCTGCCAGACGCCCCACTCGCCGGTGGTCCCGGGCTCCTCGCCCTTCGTCCACCACTTCGACTTCCAGGTGTGGGACTTGTGCGAGACGGTCGTGCCGCTGCCGTACTCGGCCGTGGCCGACCAGACGGGCGCGGCACAGGAGCCCCCGCCGGTGGTGCCCCCGGTGGACCCGCCGGTCGTCCCACCCGTGGTCCCCCCGGTCGTCCCGCCCGTGGTGCCCCCGGTGGACCCGCCGGTCGTCCCACCCGTGGTGCCCCCGGTCGTCCCGCCCGTGGTCCCGCCGGTCGTCCCACCCGTGGTGCCCCCGGTCGTCCCGCCCGTCGTGCCGGTGTCCGGCTCGGTGGGCGTCGCGCCGCGGGTGAGGTCCCCGGCCACCGCGTAGGTGCGGCCGCCGAAGGTGACCGTCCAGTTGGAGGGCGTGGACACCGGCAGGTAGTAGACGAAGTCCAGCGTCACCGAGGCGCCCGGGGCCAGCGACTGCCAGGCCGGCAGCTTCAGCGAGACCCGGTTGTAGTCACCCTTCAGACCGCCCACGTTGCTGCCGGTGTGGTCGCTGCGCACGATCGTCGTACCGAAGCCCGACTGGTCCTTGGCGTTCGCCGGGGCCGAGGTGCCGTAGTCGAACTGGAACTCCGTCCCGCCCGGCAGCGTCGCCCTGGTGCGGTTGGTGAGCGTCACCTTCGGGCTGATCGGGTAGTTGGAGTCGCCGAGCGGGAACTGCCCGAAGTCCACGCCGATGTCGAGCGCCTGTGTCGGCAGGGCCACCGAGGAGCGCTTGGCGCCGTAGGGGGCTGCCGCCTTGAACTTGTCGTACATCGCGGACGTCAGCGTGGAGCCCGGCTCGTACTGGCCCTTGGCCGCGTTGTACCGGTAGTCGCCCGCGAGCTCCCAGACCATCGTGCCGCCGATGCCCCGGTCGACCACGTAGTCGGCCTTGGCGTTCACCGACTGCTCGTCCTCGGTGGACAGGAAGACCTTCTTCTGGTCGTTCCACAGCCACGGCGCGACCAGCGCCGCGCTGTACTTGCGCGTGTAGGCGCCGGTCAGCCTGGTGTCGGCCGGGAAGCCGTACCGGGTCACGTAGTCGCCGACGACGCCCTTCTCCAGGTTCTTGGCGTGCCACATCGGGTTGGAGCCCGCCGGGGCCTCCTTGCCGTTGTCGTCGAGGTCGTGCCAGAGGTTGTCGATGCCGGTCGCGCCGTCACCGCACTTGGTCAGCCCCGACCCGGCCGGACAGCTGGTGGACGCGGCCCTGCCCCACAGCCCGTCCGTCCCGCCGGTCACGTTCTTGAAGCCCCGGGTGTAGTACGGCAGGCCCATGTTGATGCGCCCGGCCGGCATCGAACCGCGGAAGTAGTGGTAGGCCCAGTCGGCGTTGAGGTACCCGGTCCCGCCGTACTGGGAGGTCGAGTAGACGCCCGCCGCGGCGAGTTCCGCGTCCTTGCCGTCGTCGAAGAGCGAGGCGTTGGGGCCCACGTACTCGTTCCAGGCGCCGTGCAGGTCGTACGACATGATGTTGACGTAGTCCAGGTACTTCTGGACCTGGAAGGTCTCCATGCCGCGCAGCAGATAGCCGGAGGAGGGGGCGGCGACGGACAGCAGGTAGTGCTTCCCGTCGGCCGCCCCCGCGCGGTCCAGCTTCTCGCGCAGCGACTTCATCAGCACCGCGTAGCCCTTGACCAGGCCCGCCCGGCGCGCGTTGGACAGCGTCCAGTCCAGCGGGTTGCCCGCGTCCTTCATCGTCGTGGGGTACTCGTAGTCGATGTCGACGCCGTTGAAGCCGTACTTCTTGACGAAGGCGACGGCCGAGTCCGCGAAGGTGTCGATGCCCGGCTGGTTCACCGAGCCGTCCGCGTTGGTGGCCACCGAGTAGAAGCCGCCCGAGGCCACGCGCTTGCCGTCGTCGCCGAAGTAGCCGCCCGTCTCGGCCCAGCCGCCCACCGAGATCAGCGTCTTCACATTCGGGTGCTGCTTCTTGAACTTGTTCAGGAGGTTGAAGTGGCCCTTGTAGGGGAGCGCGGGGTCCATCTCGGCCCCGGCCACGCCCGGCCAGGTCATCCCGGTCGCCGCGTTCTTCTCGCCGTCGCCGCCGACGGAGATCCTGTTGTCGGAACCGATGTGCGCGAAGGCGTAGTTGACGTGGGTGACCTTGTCCCACGGGATGTCGGAGGCGAGGTAGGCCGGGGTCCCGTCCTGGCCGGTGCGCCAGCCGGTGAAGTAGCCGATGACCCGGCGCTGGTGGTCCGCGCCCATCTTCTCGCGGCCCTCGGTGTCGTACACGGAGCAGTACGGGACGTCGACGCCCGGAGTCCGGTAGAGCCCGTCGGGGCGGCACACTTCGTTGTCGGCGGCGTGCGAGACGCCCGTGGAGAGCGTGGAGAGCAGCAGTCCCGCGACCGCGGCACCGGTCGCGAGCAGCGTGGCTCTCGTACGAGTGGGGGACAGCACGATCTGTTCCTCCAGGGGAGGTCGGTGGGACACGGCGGACGGCGGGCGGTCGTGCGGCGGCCCCGGCGTGCGCACACCGGCGGCCCTCACCTCGGAGGTGACACGGAGATTAAGAGGACTAGACCAGAGCGTCAATAGGTATGGACCAATGCAGGGGTCCCGAGGGGGTGGGCGGGGTGGGCGGACGGCGAACCTCCGTTACCGGCCGCTACCGGACTGTGACCCAGGCCATAGATGTTCGCCCGTATGGCCGACGATCAGTCGTGGCACACTGACCCTGTACCAGCAGCAGCGCACTCCGGGGTCGGTGTAATTCCGAACCGGCGGTAATAGTCCGCGACCCGGCCGCATCCAGTGGCCGGTTGACCAGGTGGAATTCCTGGACCGACGGTGAAAGTCCGGATGGGAGGCAGTGCGCGGCGGGCGGGCCCTCAGGGCTCATGCCGGCCGTTCCGCTGATCGCCGTCATGGGCGATCGGTGTCCTTCGGCCCTGCGTGAGCTGTCTGTACGGCCCTGTTCCCGCTCTCTGTCGTTCATCGACAGCCCCGGAGTCCGTGCCCGAAGAGGCAGGAGGACCCGGTGGCCACCGCAGCCGACGCAGACGCCATGCGCCGAGCCGTCGAGCTCGCCGCGCGCGGACTCGGCTCCACCAGCCCCAACCCGGTCGTCGGGTGCGTCATCACCGACGCCTCGGGCGCCGTCGTCGGCGAGGGCTTCCACCAGAAGGCCGGCGGCCCGCACGCCGAGGTCCACGCCCTGTCCGCCGCGGGCGACCGGGCCCGGGGCGGCACCGCCTACGTCACCCTCGAACCCTGCAACCACACCGGTCGCACCGGCCCCTGCGCCCAGGCGCTCATCGCGGCCGGCGTCACCCGCGTCGTGTACGCGGTCGGCGACCCGAACCCGCAGGCCACCGGGGGCGCCGACACGCTCGCGGCGGCCGGCGTCGAGGTGGAGCAGGGCCTGCTCGCGGACGAGGCCGAGGCCGGCAACGCCGCCTGGCTCACCTCCGTACGGCTCGGCCGCCCGTACGTCCTGTGGAAGTACGCCGCCACCCTGGACGGCCGGATCGCGGCCGAGGACGGCAGCAGCCGCTGGATCACCTCGGACGCCTCCCGCGCCGATGTCCACCGGCTGCGCGCCGAGGCGGACGCCGTGGTCGTGGGCTCCGGGACCGCCCGCGCCGACGACCCCCACCTCGCGGTGCGCGGGATCGACGGCGCCGTCCAGCCGCTGCGGGTCGTCGTCGACACCGAGGCCGCGGCCGTGCTGCCCGGCGCCCGGGTCCTCGACGCCGCCGCGCCGACCCTGATCGCGGTCGCCGAGGACGCCGACACCGCCCATCTGGCGGGCACCGAGGTGGTGCGGCTGCCGCGCGCCGCCACCGGTCTGGACATCCCGGCGCTGCTGGCCGCCCTGCACGGCCGGGGCGTGCGGTCCGTGCTCCTCGAAGGCGGCCCGGCCCTCGCCGGGGCCTTCGTCGCCGCGGGCGCGGTCGACAAGGTCGTCGGCTACCTCGCACCCGTCCTGCTCGGCGCGGGCCCCGCGGCCCTGGCCGGCGGCGGAATCACCACGATCGCCGAGGCGTTGCGGCTCGAACTGACCGAGACCGTCCGCATCGGCCCCGATCTCCGTATCAGTGCCATTCCCAAGGAGCGTTGAGCGTGTTCACCGGAATCGTCGAAGAGCTGGGTGAGGTCACCGCCGTCGAGAAGCTCGGCGACTCCTCCCGCTTCCGTCTGCGCGGCCCCGTCGTCACCGAGGGAGCCCGGCACGGCGACTCGATCGCCGTCAACGGAGTCTGTCTGACCGTCGTGGAGAGCGGCGACGGCGAGTTCACCGCCGACGTCATGGAGGAGACGCTGAAGCGCTCCAGCCTCGGCGCCCTCGACGTCGGCTCCCGCGTCAACCTGGAGCGGCCCATGGCCGTGGGCGGGCGCCTCGGCGGGCACATCGTCCAGGGCCACGTCGACGGCACCGGCGCCATCCTGGCGCGCACGCCCTCGGAGAACTGGGAGATCGTCAAGGTCTCGCTGCCCGCGGAGCTCTCCCGCTACGTCGTCGAGAAGGGCTCGATCACCGTCGACGGCGTCAGCCTCACGGTCGTCGAGGCCGGCCCCGACTACTTCACCATCAGCCTCATCCCCACCACCCTCGCGCTGACCACGCTCGGCCGCAAGCAGCCCGGCGACCCGGTCAACCTGGAGGTCGACGTGATCGCCAAGTACGTCGAGCGCCTGCTCGGCGCCCGCGGCCAGGAGGACCCGAAGTGAACTGGCTCAACTCCGAGGCGTTCACCGCCTTCGACCAGCACATCATGTGGTCCGACATGATCGGCAACACGGTCGGTCTGATCGCCCTCGCGCTCGGCTGGCGGCGCTCCATATGGACCTGGCCCGCCCAGCTCCTGTCCGGCGTCATCCTGCTGGCCGCGTTCAGCACCGCCCACCTCTCCGGCAGCGCCGGCAAGCAGCTGGTGGTCATCGTGGTGGCGCTGTGGGGCTGGTACCAGTGGCGCGGCGGACGGCGCCAGGGCCAGGACGGCTCCATCGCGGTGCGCTTCGCCACCTGGCGCGAGCGCGGCGCGCTCGTCGCGGGCGCGGCGCTCGGCACCCTCGCGGTCGGCGCGCTGTTCACCGCCTACCCGACGCTGTCGTGGGACCCGTGGCCGGACGCGTACATCTTCGTCGGCACGATCGTCGCCATGTACGCCCAGGCGCGCGGCATGGTCGAGTTCTGGTTCGCCTGGCTGCTCGTCGACGCCGTGGGCGTGCCGCTCAACTTCGCCAACGGCTTCGCCTTCTCCGGCTTCGTCTACGTCATCTACGGCGCAATCGTCCTGTGGGGCCTGCGCGACTGGTGGCTGCGCTCCCGTACGAGCGCGCAGCCCGTCCTGGAAGGAGCGGCGGCATGAGCGCCACCACACCCACCTGGTACTCCACCGACAACCGCGAGGACCTCTCCCTCGACCCCGTCGAGCAGGCGATCCGCGACATCGCGGCGGGCCGGCCGGTCGTGGTCGTGGACGACGAGGACCGCGAGAACGAGGGCGACCTCGTCATCGCCGCCGAGAAGGCGACCCCCGAGATCGTCGCGTTCATGATGAGCGAGTGCCGCGGGCTGATCTGCGCGCCCATGGAGGGCGACGCGCTCGACCGGCTCCGGCTGCCGCAGATGGTCGACCACAACACCGAGTCGATGAAGACCGCCTTCACCGTCTCGGTCGACGCGTCCGCCGCGCACGGCGTCTCCACCGGCATCTCCGCCGCCGACCGCGCCACCACCCTGCGCCTGCTCGCCCACGGGCAGGCCGAGGCCGGTGACTTCGTCCGCCCCGGGCACATCTTCCCGCTGCGCGCCAAGCCCGGCGGCGTCCTCGTCCGCAACGGCCACACCGAGGCCGCGGTCGACCTCGCCCGGCTCGCGGGGCTCGCCCCGGCCGGCGCGATCGTGGAGATCGCCGGTGAGGACGGCGTCATGCTGCGGCTGCCCGAGCTCATCCCGTTCGCCCGCAAGCACGGTCTGACGATCATCTCCATCGAGGACCTGATCGCCTACCGCCGCTCCAGCGAGCCCACCGTGCGCCGCGAGGCCGAGGTCCACCTCCCCACCTCCTTCGGGGAGTTCACCGCCTACGGCTACCGCTCCACCGTCGACGGCGTCGAGCACGTCGCCCTCGTCCACGGCGAGCTCGGCGACGGCGAGGACGTGCTGGTGCGCGTCCACTCCGAGTGCCTGACCGGCGACATCTTCCACTCGCAGCGCTGCGACTGCGGCCCCCAGCTCCAGGCCTCCATGGAGCGCATCACCGAGGCGGGCCGCGGCGTCGTGGTCTATCTGCGCGGCCACGAGGGGCGCGGCATCGGACTGCTCTCCAAGCTGCGCGCCTACGAGCTCCAGGAGCGCGGCCGCGACACGCTCGACGCCAACCTGGAGCTGGGCCTGCCCGCCGACGCCCGCGACTACGCGGCCGGTGCGCAGATCCTGGAGAACCTGGGCGTGCGCAGCCTGCGCCTGATGACCAACAACCCCGAGAAGACCGACGCCCTGGTCCGCCACGGCCTGGAGGTCACCGGCCGCGAGCCGATGCCGGTCAAGGCGGGCGAGCACAATCTGCGGTACCTGCGCACCAAGCGCGACCGGATGGGACACGACCTGCCGTGGCTGGACGCGGCAGCGTCGACCTGCGGCAACCAGTAACGACACCGACAGCGGCACCCGCAACAGCAACAGATCACCGAGGAGTAGCACGTGAGTGGCAAGGGCGCACCCGAACTGTCCGTACGCAACTGCGCAGACCTCCGGGTCGCCGTGATCGCGGCGCAGTGGCACGAGAAGGTCATGGACGGACTCGTCGACGGCGCCCTGCGCGCCCTGCACGAGCTCGGCATCGACGAGCCGACGCTGCTGCGCGTCCCCGGCAGCTTCGAGCTGCCGGTCGTCGCCAAGGTCTGCGCGGGCCGCGGGTACGACGCGGTCGTCGCCCTGGGCGTCGTCATCAGGGGCGGTACACCGCACTTCGACTATGTGTGCCAGGGTGTCACCAACGGTCTCACCCAGGTCAGCATCGACACCGGCGTACCCGTCGGATTCGGCGTGCTGACCTGCGACACCGAGGAGCAGGCCCTGGACCGGGCCGGCCTCGAAGGGTCGAACGAGGACAAGGGCCACGAAGCGGTCACCGCCGCCGTCGCCACGGCCGCCACGCTGCGCACCGTCAGCGAACCCTGGCGCTGAGTGGCAGGGACGCACCCCTTACCCTGAGAAGCATCATGGCGAACAAACCCTCCAAGAGTTTCGAAGAGCTCTTCACCGAGCTCCAGCTCAAGGCCGCCAACGGCGACCCGTCCACCTCCCGCACCGCCGAACTGGTGGACAAGGGTGTGCATGCCATCGGCAAGAAGGTCGTCGAGGAGGCCGCCGAGGTCTGGATGGCCGCCGAGTACGAGAGCAAGGACGCCGCCGCCGAGGAGATCTCGCAGCTGCTGTACCACGTCCAGGTGATGATGGTCGCGCGCGGGATCTCCCTCGACGACGTCTACGCGCACCTCTGAGCACACCCGCACATCCCACCCCCTCACCCGAAGGAAGCCGACCTCATGCTGCGCATCGCCGTCCCCAACAAGGGTTCACTGTCCGGACCTGCGTCGGCGATGCTCCATGAGGCCGGCTACCAGATGCGCAAGGAGTCCAAGGAACTCGTCCTGGTCGACCCGGTCAACGAGGTCGAGTTCTTCTACCTCCGCCCCAAGGACATCGCGATCTACGTGTCGGCGGGCAAGCTCGACATCGGCATCACCGGCGAGGACCTGCTGATCGACTCGGGTGCCGACGCCGAGGTGATCCTGCCGCTCGGCTTCGCCCGCTCCACCTTCCGCTTCGCCGCCAAGCCCGGCACCGTCTCGGGCATCGAGGACCTGGCGGGCAAGACGATCGCCACCTCCTACGAGGGCATCGTCGCCAAGCACCTGGCCGAGGCCGGTATCGCCGCCTCCGTGGTGCACCTCGACGGCGCTGTGGAGACCGCCATCGAGCTGGGCGTCGCCCAGGTCATCGCGGACGTCGTGGAGACCGGCACCTCGCTGCGCAACGCGGGTCTCGAGGTCTTCGGCGACCCGATCATGAAGTCGGAGGCGGCCGTCATCCGCCGCACCGGCGCCGACGCCGAGAACCCCAAGGTCCAGCAGTTCCTGCGCCGCCTCCAGGGCGTCCTGGTCGCCCGCAGCTACGTGATGATGGACTACGACTGCCGCGCCGAGCACCTGGAGCGGGCCGTCGCCCTCACCCCCGGCCTGGAGTCGCCGACGATCTCGCCGCTCCACAACGAGGGCTGGGTCGCGGTGCGCGCCATGGTCCCGGCCAAGGAGGCCCAGCGGATCATGGACGACCTGTACGAGCTGGGCGCCCGCGCCATCCTCACCACGGCCATCCACGCCTGCCGCCTCTGACCGGTCCGCCCGGCCCCCCGATCCCCGTACGGAAGTGACGTTCCCCGTGTCCGCCCCCGCGCCCCAGCTCCCCGCTCTCCCGGTCACGTTCCGGCCGACCCGCACCCGGGCCGTGCTGCTGAGCGTGGGCGCCGTGATGTTCGCCGTGATCACCGGCGTCGCACTGCTCCTGGAGAACATGAGCGGGGGCGAGCGGGCCAGCTTCGTCTTCACCGCCACGCTCTTCTTCGCCGTCCTCGCGCTGCTGAGCCGGCCCAAGGTCGTCGCCGACGACACGGGCGTCACCGTCGTCAACCTCACCCGGACCCGGCGGCTCGCCTGGGCCGAGATCCTGCGCGTGAACCTGCGCCCCGGCGACCCCTGGGTCTTCCTGGACCTCAGCGACGGCACCAGCCTGCCCGCGCTCGGCATCCAGCCCGGCATCGCCAAGGAGCGGGCCATCCGCGACGCCCGCGCGCTGCGCGCGCTGGCCGAGACGCACGGCACCCGCCAGGACGGCTGACCCTCCCCCTTTCAGCACCGGGGCAGGCATTGCGGCGACGATCTCAATAGCTACCCTGGTGGACGTGGCGCGCAACGCGCCGGCCCCGCGCAGAAGGCGGCACCACGCGCCTGCGGGGCACCAGCGACCCGAGGAGTGACTCCCTCCAGCAATGGACGGATCGTCCGGTAGTACCCGCGCCGCCCCTTCGCAGGAGGCGGCGGCATGACCACCCCCCTTCTGCTGCTCGCCGCGGCATTCCTTCTCATCCTCGCCAACGGGTTCTTCGTGGCCGCCGAGTTCGGCCTGGTCACCGTGGAGCGTCCGGACGCCGAGCAGGCCGCCGCCGACGGCGACCGCCGCGCCGGCACCGTCGTGGCGGCCCTGCGCGAGCTGTCCTTCCAGCTCTCCGGCACCCAGCTCGGCATCACCATCACCTCGCTCGTCGTCGGCATGCTCGCCGAGCCCGCGCTCGCCGGACTGCTCGACGGGCCGCTCACCGCGGCCGGCCTGCCGGCCCGGGTGGCGCCCGGGGTGAGCGTCGTCGTCGGCATGCTGCTCGCCTCCGCCGTCCAGATGGTGATCGGCGAACTCGTCCCCAAGAACTGGGCGGTCTCGCGGCCCCTCCAGGTCGCGCGGTTCGTCGCCGGCCCGCAGAGCCGCTTCTCCCGGCTCTTCCGGCCCGTCATCGCCCTCCTGAACACCGTCGCCAACCGGCTGGTCCGGGCGCTCGGCGTGGAGCCGGCCGACGAACTCGCCTCCGCCCGCACCCCGGGCGAACTGGTCTCCCTGGCCCGCCACTCGGCGCGCGCCGGAGCCATCGAGCAGGACACCGCCGACCTGTTCGTCCGCACCCTGGCGCTCGGCCGGCTCACCGCGGCGAACGTGATGACGCCGCGCGTGAAGGTGAGCGCGCTCCAGACCTCCGCGACCGCCGCCGACGTCCTCAACCTCACCCGGGCCACCGGGCTCTCCCGCTTCCCCGTCTACCGGGAGCGGATCGACGAGGTCGTCGGCATGGTCCACCTCAAGGACGCGCTCGCGGTGCCGCCGCAGGAGCGCCACCGCACGCCGGCCGCGCGGATCGCCGTGCCGCCGCTGCTGGTGCCCGAGACCCTGCCCGTGCAGCAGCTGCTCGAACGGCTGCGCAGCGAGCAGCCGATAGCCGTGGTCGTCGACGAGTACGGCGGCACGGCCGGGGTCGTCACCCTGGAGGACATCGTCGAGGAGCTCGTCGGCGAGGTGCGCGACGAGCACGACACCGAGGGCGACACCGGGCCCGAGCTCGCCGCCGTGGCGAGCGACGACGGCCGCCCCGCGTGGGAGGCCGACGGCAGCTGCCGGGTGCTGAGCCTGCGCCGGATAGGACTGGACGCGCCGGACGGGCCGTACGAGACGGTCGCCGGACTCGTCGCCGACCTGCTCGGACGCATCCCCGTCCCCGGTGACCGCGCCGAGCTGCCGGGCTGGCGGATCCAGGTCCGCCGGGTCGAGCGCTACCGTGCCGAGCGCGTGCGCTTCGTCCGTACCGCCGACGTCAAGAGCGTGGCGGAGGCCGTGCGATGAGCCTGCTGCAACTCTTCTTCGCCCTGCTGCTCGTGCTGGCGAACGGCTTCTTCGTCGGGGCCGAGTTCGCTTTGGTCTCCGTGCGCCGCAGCCAGATCGAACCCCTCGCGTCCCAGTCGGCGCGGGCCCGGCAGGTGCTGCACGGTCTGGAGAACCTGCCGCAGATGATGGCGGCCGCGCAGTTCGGCATCACCGTCTGCTCGCTGACGCTGGGCGCGGTGGCCGAGCCCACCGTGGCCCACCTCCTCGAGCCGGTGTTCGAGGCCGCCCGGGTCCCGGCGGGACTGATCCACCCCCTCGGTTACGCGATCGCGCTCGCCCTGGTCGTCTTCCTCCACCTCGTCATCGGCGAGATGGTCCCGAAGAACCTGGCGATGGCGGCGCCCGAGAAGACCGCGCTCTGGTTCAGCCCCGGCCTCGTCGCCTTCGCCCGGGTCTGCCGCCCGGTCACGGTCGCGCTGGGCACGTGCGCGCGGCTGGTGCTGCGGGCGTTCCGGGTGGAGCCCAAGGACGAGGTGGAGGCGGTCTTCACCAGCGAGCAGCTGAACCGCCTGGTGGAGGACTCCGGACAGGCCGGGCTCCTGGACCCGCGGGAGATGGAGCGACTGGAGGACGCCCTGGAGCTGGGCAGCCGGCCGGTGACGGACGTCCTGCTCGACCGGTCGTCCCTGGTGACGGTCGGCTCCTCGGTGACGCCCCGGCAGCTGGAGGAGCTGACGGTCCGTACCGGGTACTCGCGCTTCCCCGTCTGCGCCGAGGGGGGCGCCTTCATGGGGTTCCTCCACGTCAAGGACGTCCTGGACCTGGAGGAGCGGGAGCGGGCGGTGCCGCAGCAGGTGTGGCGCCCGCTGGTCACGCTCCGGGCCGAGCTGCCGCTCGACGACGCGCTCACCGTGATGCGGCGGGCTGCGGCGCACCTCGCGCAGGTGGCGGACGCGTCGGGGCGGGTGCTGGGGCTGGTGGCGCTGGAGGACGTCCTGGAGATGCTGGTGGGCGAGGTACGGGACCCGTCGCACCGCCCGTTCCCGGTACAGCCCCGAGCGGAGCAGGCCCTGGCGGGGTGAGCCAGGGGGGTTTCGCCCCTCCCGCCCCTTCCCCAAACCCTCCGGGGGCGGGGGAGGGGCGGGGCAGGCGGTTTCCCCGGGGACTCCGTCCCCTGCACCCCTGGGCGGGGGCTGCGTCCCCTGGACCCCTGGGCGGGGGCTGCGTCCCCTGCGCCCCTGGGCGGGGACTCCGTTCCCTGCACCCCTGAGGGGGCTGCGCCCCCTGCACCTCTGGGCGGGGGCTGCGTCCCTTGCGCCCCTGGGCGGGGACTCCGTCCCCTGCACCCCTGAGGGGGCTGCACCCCTGAGGGGGCTGCGCCCCCTGTATCCCCGCTTCGCGGGTGTCCCTTTGGCTGCGGGCCGTGTGGGGGGGGGGGGGGGGGGGGGGGGGGGGGGAAAAAAAAAAAAAAAAACGGGAGGGTGGGGAGGAGAAAGAAACAAAAGAAGACAAGAAAACCAAGAGGAGGTGGGGAGGAACAACGCACGATACAAG